>NZ_KB912537.1:25397-28375 GCF_000383775.1 Saccharomonospora halophila 8 | reverse complement strand
GCGCTCGTGCTCGCGCCGCCTGCCGGTCCGGTCGGCCCGGTGCCTTCCGGGCCGGGAGCGGCCTGCGCGGGACCCGCGCCCCCAATCCACGCGCACGCCTCCACATCGTCATCGACACCGTCGTCGAGGCAACGACCGGTGACCGGTCGTGGTTACGCGCGGGGAACCGTCACCGGAAGCCGGTCGGCAGCAGGCGCGCCAGCCTGCGCACCGCCCGGTGCTGGAGCGCCTTCACCGCCCCCTCGTTGCGCTGCATGATCGTGGCGGTCTCCGAGACGGAGTAGCCCTGGATGAACCGCAGGATGATGCATTCCCGCTGGTCGTCACCGAGGTCGGCGATGCACCGGAGCAGTTCGTCGTGCGTGCTCCGGTTGAGGACCTGCTGTTCGGGCCCGGACCCCGCGGACTCGGACGGCGGGGCCTCCGCGATCTCCTCCGTGACGACCTCCATCCGGAACCGGCTGGACTTCACGTGGTCCAGCACCAGGTTGCGGGCGATGGTGGTGAACCAGGCCCCGACGTCGCGCCCCTGGTAGGAGATCGAGGTGATCCGGCGCAGGGCACGCAGGAACGTCTCGCTCGTGACGTCCTCGGCCAGGTGCCGGTCGCCCACCCGCAGGAGCACGTACCGGTACACGCCGTCGACGTGCCGGTCGTAGAGCGTGCCGAACGCGGCCGTGTCGCCGGCCTGGGCCCGCCGGACGAGATCCCAGTTCTCCGCCACGGTGGCGTCGACGGGCTCGGCGCGTGCCGTCTGCTCGGTCACCGCGCCCCCGACCGGTCGCAACCGTGCGGGTGCGGGCCCCGCCGCAACAGCGATCGGCATGCTCACGTGTCGCACCTCCTCCGGGCCCTTTCCCGGCCTCCGCGTGATCATCGCCACTACGTCGCCCGACGGAGCATACGGGTAGTTACCCAAAAGTAGGTAGTGGTGTCCCTGTTGCGAATTGAGCACGGCCCGGCTTGATCACGCCCGGCGGGGGAGTGCTGGCACACTGTCCGGACTCGGAAAGGGGCTGTTTGTGACCGGTGAGGACAGCAATGTCGCCGACCTCGTCGCCGCCGCGGCGCGGGCCCGACCCGACGACGCGGCGTTGATCGATACAGCGACACACACCACACTGACCTGGCGTGTCGTCGACCGCGCCGTCGACGCGCTCGCGACCCGGATCGCCGCCACCGGCGTCGGTCCCGGCGACCGGGTCGCGCTGCGGCTGCCGACCTCGGCACGCTTCGCCGTCGCCTTCTTCGCGATCCTGCGCGCGGACGCGATCGCGGTCCCGCTGAACCCGCAGGCACCGTCCGGCGAGACCACTCCCGTCCTCGAACACAGCGGGGCGCGACTGCTGATCGCCGACCGCGCACCACGGACCGGGGACGAACCGGACCTCCTGGTGCCGGACCCGGATTCGGACCTGGATCCGGGCCGGGAGTCGGAGCCGGGGCCGGACGGGGAGCCGGACGCCGCCGTGGCCCGGAACGCCTCCCGGGGCGGGGAGGACATCGCCGCGATCTTCTACACCTCGGGCACCGCCGGACCCGCCCGTGGCGCGATGCTGTCCCACCGTGCGCTGCTGGCCAACGTCCGACAGCTGCACGCCCTCGACCCGCCGGCCACCCTTCCGGACGACCGGGTGTTCGTGGCGATCCCGCTGCACCACATCTACGGGCTGGGCCCGGGGCTGCTCTCGGCCGCGGCGGCGGGGGCCACGACCGTGCTCTCGCCCCGGTTCGAGCTCGGGCAGGCGCTGGCCGACCTCACCGCGTACGGGGTGACCGCGATGGTGGGTGTGCCCGCGATGTACGCGGCGCTGGCCGAGCAACCGCCCGAACGCATCCGGGAGAGTGTGTCGGCGCTGCGGCTGATGGTCTCCGGGGCCGCCGCCCTGCACCCCCGGGTGCTGGCCGCGATCCGCTCGGCCACCGGCCAGGGGGTGTACGAGGGGTACGGGCTCACCGAGACCGCACCCGTGGTGACCTCCACGCTGCGGACCGGCTACCCGAAACCGGGCTCGGTGGGCCGGCCGCTGCCCGGCGTCGAGGTGCGGCTGGTGGACAACGACGGTGACCCGCTGCCGGTGCCGCTGGACCCGGACGACCCCGACGACGCCTTCGACACCGACGCCGACGGCACCGGGCTCGTCGCGGTGCGCGGGGACAACCTCTTCTCCGGGTACTGGCCGGACGGGGCGTACGGACCGGACGCCGAGGGATGGTTGCGTACCGGGGACGTCGGCTACATCGACGTCGACGGCGACCTGCACCTCGTCGACCGGGCCACGGACGTCGTCATCGTGAACGGCTTCAACGTGTACCCGCACGAGGTGGAGGAGGTCATCGGCGCGATGCCGCAGGTCGCCGAGGTGGCCGTGGTGGGCACCCTCGACGAGCGCACCGGCGAGGCGGTGAAGGCGGTCGTGGTGCCCGCGGCGGGGGCGGGGCTGTCCGCGCAGCGCGTGCAGGAGCACTGCGCCGAGCGCCTGGCCGGGTACAAGGTTCCCCGCACGGTCGATCTGGTCACCGAGCTGCCGCACTCCCCGACGGGCAAGGTCCGCCGGGCGGAGCTGCGCTCCACCGGAGGAACCGCAGCCGGGAACCCGGCCGGGGGCGCCGTCGGTGCGGACACCGGGGATGATGGGGGCGATGTCTGACGTGGTGCAGCCGCAGGCGCGGCACTCGGTGACGGTCATGACCCGCGCGGGCTGCCCGGCGTGCGAGACCGCCGAACGCGACGTGGAACGGGTCTGCGGAGAGCTCGGGGTGCCGTTCACCGTCGCCGACGTGGACACCGACGCCGAGTGGCGGGCCGAGTACGGCGACCGGGTCCCGGTGATCCTCGTGGACGACGCCGAGCACGACTACTGGTCGGTCGACGAGGCCCGGCTGCGTGCCGCGCTGAGCGCCTGAGCCGCGCGCGGAGCGCCTGAGCGCCGCGCTGAGCGCTTCAGCGGCGCGCAGTGGGTGCCCGGGTCCAGGAT
>NZ_KB912537.1:15216-25297 GCF_000383775.1 Saccharomonospora halophila 8 | reverse complement strand
GTCGCGCACCGCGCTGGGCCGGATCCGGCCGGACCGCCCCGCGCCGCCCCTGCCCCCGGGGGCGGACTTCCGGCGGCTGGGCACCCCGTCGTTCGTCACGCGCAACGACGCCTTCTACCGCATCGACACCGCCCTCGTGGTGCCGCAGGTCCGCCCCGCGGACTGGTCGCTGCGCATCCACGGCATGGTCGACCGCGAGCTCACCCTCACCTGGGACGACATCGGCGCGCGCGAGCTCGTGGAACGCCGGGTGACGCTGTGCTGCGTGTCGAACCCGGTGGGCGGTCCGTACGTGTCGACCTCCGAGTTCACCGGCGTGGCCCTGGCCGATCTGCTCGCCGAGGCGGGGGTGCGGCCGGGTGCGCAGCAGCTGTTCTCGACGAGCGCGGACGGCTGGACCTGCGGCACCCCGATCGGCGCGGTCACCGACCGCGCACGCGGTGCCCTGCTGGCGGTCGGGATGAACCGGCGGCCGCTGCCGCTGGAGCACGGCTTCCCCGCCCGCCTGGTCGTCCCCGGCCTGTACGGCTACGTCTCCGCCACCAAGTGGGTCGTCGACCTGGAGGTCACCACCTGGGGCGCGCGGACCGCGTACTGGCGCGAACGGGACTGGGCCCGCGAGGCGCCGGTGAAGACGCAGTCGCGGGTCGACACGCCCCGGGAGGGCGCCGAGGTGTCCCCCGGAACGCTCACCGCGGCGGGGGTGGCCTGGGCCCAGCCCACCGGGATCGACCGGGTGCAGGTACGGCTGGACGACGGGCCGTGGGTCGACGCCGACCTCGCCGCGGACGTCAGCGACGACACGTGGCGGATGTGGCGGGCCGACGTCCGGGTCGGCGCGCCCGGACAGCACCGGTTGGTCTGCCGCGCCGTGGACGCGGCGGGCCGGGTACAGACGGGCGAGCGCGCCCCGGTACTGCCGGACGGGGCGACCGGATGGCACACGGTGTCGTTCACCGCGCGGTGATTCCTCCCGGGGCGGAGTGCGATCCGGCGCACGTCGTTCGTCGGGCCGCCCACCGACGTCGATCGGTACGGTGGTGGACGGCTCGCCGTGGCCGGGCGAAGCCCCGGTGTGGCCTGCGTCAAGGTTACGACCAGCTACTTTGTGCCCACGTTCACAGGTGGCTACCGTAGTGCCAATGCCGTGTGGGGTCGGGTATCGAACACCACCCGCCCCCGTGGGGTCAAGAGTGAATTCTTCGTCGGCGACAGGAGACCAGCGTGGTGGCACAGCGTGGCCGGCGCAACGGGTCCTCGTCCGCCTCGGGACGGGGGCGGCGGGCACCGGACGCCGACAACGCGCCCACCGCCGAGCTGCCCGCCGTGGAGACCGCGGACCCCGCCGACGCGACGGATCCGGGTGCCGGGGGGTTGCCCGTCAAGGCGGTGCCCGAGGCGGCCGTCGCGCGACTCGCCGTGTACCTGCGGGTGCTCTCGACACTGGCCGAACAGGGCTCGACCACCGTCTCCAGCGAGGAGCTCTCGCACGCGGCCGGGGTGAACTCCGCGAAGCTGCGCAAGGACCTGTCCTACATCGGCTCCTACGGCACGCGCGGCGTCGGCTACGAGGTCGAGGTGCTCATCGGCCAGATCGAGCGGACGCTGGGACTCACCCGCCAGCACCGGGTCGCCGTGGTGGGCATCGGCAACCTCGGGCACGCGCTGGCCAACTACGGCGGCTTCCCGGGACGTGGCTTCCCGGTGGAGGCACTGTTCGACGTCGACCCCGACCTGATCGGGGTCCCGGTGGGCGGGCTCCCGGTCTCCGGGCTGGAGGAGATCCCGCGGGTGTGTGCCGAGCGGGGCATCTCCATCGGGGTGATCGCCACGCCGTCCACGGCGGCGCAGTCGGTGTGCGACCGGCTCGTGGAGGGCGGGGTGCAGTGCATTCTCAACTTCGCCCCCGTGGTGTTGCAGGTGCCCGAACATGTCGAGGTGCGAAAGGTCGACCTGGCTGTGGAGTTACAGATCCTGTCCTTCCATGTGGCGCGCAGGGCGGACGGCGGGCCCGGTGCGGGCCGGGTCGCCGACACCGAGGGTCTCGGAGGTGCGGTGATGTCGTCGTGAGTGTCCTCGCGATCGGGTTGTCCCACCGGACGGCCGACCTGGTGACGCTGGAGCGCGCCGCCGTGCCGGCCGCCGAGGTGGTGAAGGTCCTCGACGAGCTGCACCGGGCCGAGGACGTCTCCGAGGTCATGCTGCTGTCGACGTGCAACCGCGTCGAGGTCTACGCGGTCGTGGAGACCTTCCACGGCGGCCTCGCCGACATCTCCGACGTGCTCGCCCGGCAGGCGGGCATGGAGCCGGGCGAGCTCTACGACAACTTCTACGTGCACTACGCCGGCGCGGCGGTGGAGCACATCTTCTCGGTCGCCTCCGGCCTCGACTCGATGGTCGTCGGCGAGACCCAGATCCTCGGGCAGGTGCGGTCGGCCTATGCCACCGCGCGCGCGGCGGGCACGGTCGGCCGCACCCTGCACGAGCTGATCCAGACGACGCTGCGGGTCGGCAAGCGCGTCCACACCGAGACGGGGCTCGACCAGCTCGGTGCCTCGGTGGTGTCCGAGGCGCTGGCCGCGGCGGGCGAGTTGGCGGGCAGGCGTGCGCTGATCGTCGGTGCCGGGTCGATGGGGGCGCTGGCGGCCTCGCAGTTGCGCAAGGCCGGCATCGGTGACCTGGTGGTGGCCAACCGCACGGTGGAGAAGGCCGAACGGCTCGCGGACTCGGTCGCCGAGCAGGGCATCCTCGCCCGCGCGGTGTCGATGGGTGTGCTCACCACGGAACTGGCCCGGGCCGACGTGGTGGTCTCCTGCACCGGCGCGAAGGACTCGGTTCTCGGCGCGGGGCACTTCTCCGACCTCGACCGCGGCGATGCCGCGGACACTCCGCTGGTGGTCTGCGACCTCGGGCTGCCGCGGGACGTCGAGCCGTCCGTCGGCGAGATCCCCGGGGTGTCGCTGGTGGACCTGGAGACGATCCGACAGCGGATGGCCGACTCCGGGACGGCGACCACGGAGAAGCAGATCGCCCGCGCGGGTGGTCTGGTGCTCGACGAGGTGCGCGAGTACCTGGCCGGGCAGCGCAGCGCCGCCGTCACCCCGACGGTGACCGCCCTGCGCAAGCAGGCCGCCGAGGTCGTCGACGCCGAACTGCTGCGGCTCGACCGCCGCCGCCCCGACCTCGACGCCGACGTCCGCGACGAGGTGGGCCGCACGGTACGGCGGGTCGTGGACAAGCTCCTGCACGCGCCGACCGTGCGCGTGAAACAACTGGCCGCCGAACAGAAGGCGGGCACCGACTACGCCAACGCGCTGCGCGAGCTGTTCGGGCTCGACCCGCAGGCGCCGACCGCGGTGTCCACCCCGTCCGCGGCCCCCGAGACGAGTCGGATCGACGGTGACGAGAGTGGCTGACAGGACTATTCGGATCGGCACGCGCGGCAGCAGGCTCGCGATGGCCCAGACGGGCACGGTCGCGCAGCGGCTGACCGATGCGGGACAGCGGGTGGAGATCGTCCCCGTGTCGACGCCGGGGGACCGCTCGTCGGCCCCGATCGCGGAGATCGGGGTGGGGGTGTTCACCTCCGCACTGCGCGACGCGCTCCTGCAGGGGGAGGTCGACGTCGCGGTGCACTCCTACAAGGACCTGCCCACCGCCGCGGAGGAGGGCCTCGCCCTGGCCGCGGTCCCGCCGCGGGAGGACCGCGGGATGCGCTGATCGCCCGCGACGGGCACACCCTGGGCGAGCTGCCGCCCGGGGCGACCGTGGGCACCGGGTCGCCGCGCCGGATGGCGCAGCTGCGGGCGCTCGGACTCGGGCTGAACGTGGTGCCCATCCGGGGCAACATCGACACCCGGATCGGCAAGGTGACCTCGGGCGAGCTCGACGCCATCGTGCTCGCCCGGGCCGGGCTGGCCCGTGTCGGCCGGACCGACGAGATCACCGAGACGCTGGATCCGCGCCAGATGGTTCCGGCTCCCGCACAGGGGGCACTCGCGATCGAGACCCGTGTCGACGACGTGGACACCGAGCACCTGCTTTACTCGATCGTGCACGATGAGCGGACGCGGGTCGCCGTGACCGCCGAGCGTGCCGTGCTGGCCGCGCTGGAGGCCGGGTGCAGCGCCCCGGTGGGCGCGCTGGCCGACGTCGTGGAGGACCTGGACGACGCCGGGGCGGTCGTCGAGCGGCTCTCGCTGCGCGGGATCGCCGCCACCGAGGCCGAGGACGATTCCGTGGAGGTGCTCTCCGCGTCCGTGGTCGGGGAGACCGCCGACGCGGACGCGCTCGGGCGCTCGCTGGCCGCGGAGCTGCTCGACCTCGGCGCGGGCACACTGTCGCACTGAGCCCGGACAGGGCAGGTCCCGGTCGTTCCGGCCGGGACGTGGGCCGTCCGGACGGGACGACGCGAGGACGGAGGGCCGTCGCTTCGACGCGGTGGACGAAGGGCCGCCGCATCGACGGCGGGAGACGGAGGGCCGTCGCTTCGACGGCCGGACACAAGTGCCGTCCTGAGGGGCGGCCGGGACAGAGCCGTCACGGACGGCGGACGGACCAAGCCGTCACGGACGGCGGACGGACCAAGCCGTCACGGACGGCGGTGACAGCAAGCCGTCACGGACGGCGGTGACACGAAGCCGTCACGGACGGCGGTGACAGCAAGCCGTCACGGACGGCGGACGGACGAGGAGAGACGACGTACATGACCCCCGCACGCAAGACCACGGGGCGCGTCGCCTTCGTGGGCTCGGGCCCCGGGGACGCCGGACTGTTGACGGTCCGTGCCCAGGAGCTGCTCGCGAAGGCCGACCTCGTGGTGACCGACCCGGACGTGCCCTCCGGTGTGCTCACCTACGCCGGTTCGGAGGCCGAGGTTCGCCCCGCCGTCGGTGAGCCCGGGGACGTCGCCAAGGACCTGACCTCGGAGGCCGAGGCGGGCAGGCTGGTCCTGCGCCTGACGGCCGGGGACCCGCTCACCCAGTCCGCCGTGGTGTCCGAGGTGCACGCGGTCGCCCGTACCAACGCGGTGTACGACGTGGTCCCCGGTGTCTCGCCCGCCGCCGCCGTGCCCGCCTACGCCGGGGTCGCCCTCGGGGGCCAGCACACCGAGGTGGACGTGCGCGGTGAGGTCGACTGGGCCGGACTGGCCGCCACGCCGGGCCCGGTGGTGCTGCACGCGACGTCGAGCCACCTCGCCGAGGCGGCGTCGGCGCTGGTGGAGCACGGTCTGTCGGCGCAGACGCCGGTCGCGGTCACCTCGAACGGCACCAGCAACACCCAGCGCACCGTGGAGACGACGCTGTCGTCGCTGGCCTCGGACGCCGGTGAGGTCGCGGGCCCGCTGATGGTCACCGTCGGCGAGGCCGTCGGCGACCGGCAGAAGCTGTCCTGGTGGGAGTCCCGCGCCCTCTACGGGTGGAACGTGCTCGTGCCGCGCACCAAGGAGCAGGCCGGGGACATGGCCGAGCGGCTGCGCAGCCACGGTGCCAGCTCGCACGAGGTGCCGACCATCTCGGTGGAGCCGCCGCGCAGCCCCGCCCAGATGGAGCGCGCCGTGAAGGGCCTCGTCGACGGGCGCTACCAGTGGATCGTGTTCACCTCGACCAACGCGGTGCGCGCGGTGCTGGAGAAGTTCGCCGAGTTCGGGCTGGACGCGCGGGCGTTCTCCGGCGTCAAGATCGCCTGTGTGGGCGAGGCCACCGCGGAGAAGGTGCGCTCGTTCGGCATCTACCCGGAGCTGGTGCCCTCCGGGGAACAGTCCAGCGAGGGGCTGCTGGAGGAGTTCCCGCCCTACGACGAGGTGCTCGACCCCGTCGACCGCGTGCTGCTGCCGCGCGCCGACATCGCCACCGAGACGCTCTCGGCGGGCCTGAAGGAACGCGGCTGGGAGATCGACGACGTGACCGCGTACCGCACGGTGCGCGCCGCGCCGCCGCCCGCCGAGACCCGCGAGATGATCAAGACCGGCGGGTTCGACGCCGTGTGTTTCACGTCGTCGTCCACGGTGCGCAACCTGGTCGGCATCGCGGGCAAGCCGCACGCGCGCACGCTGGTGGCCTGTATCGGCCCGAAAACCGCGGAGACCGCCACCGAGTTCGGCCTGCGCGTGGACGTGCGCCCGGAGCAGCCGAACGCCGTGGAGCTGGTGGACGCCCTCGCCGAGCACGCCGCCAAACTCCGCGCCGAAGGCGCCCTCCCCCCACCCCGCAAGGCCAAGCGCACCCGCCGCTCCTCCTGACCCCTCGGGGCCGGGGTTGTGCCGTGAGGGGCACATTCCCTGCCTGTGACGCAGTGAATGTGCCCCTCACGGCGTCTGACGCAGGGAATGTGCCCCTCACGGCAACCTCGGCCGGTGCGGGGGCACACGGGTGGTGACGGCGGGTAGGGTGGCGGAATGTTTCCCGAGCATCGGCCTCGTCGGTTGCGGGGTACGGCCGCCGTGCGGCGGTTGGTGTCCGAGACGACGCTGCGGCCGCGCCAGCTGATTCTCCCGATGTTCGTCGCCGAGGGCGCCGAGGCGCCACGGCCGATCGGCAGCATGCCCGGCGTCGTGCAGCACACGCGGGAGTCCCTGCGCAAGGCCGCCGTCGACGCCGTGCGCGCCGGGGTGGGTGGGCTGATGCTGTTCGGCGTGCCCGCCACCCACGACGCGCGGGGGTCCGGCGCCACCAACGAGAACGGCATCCTCAACGTCGCCCTGCGTGATCTGCGGGCCGAACTCGGCGACGACACGGTGCTGATGGCCGACACCTGCCTCGACGAGTTCACCGACCACGGGCACTGCGGCGTGCTGGACGCCGCGGGCGGTGTGGACAACGACGCCACCCTCGACCGTTACGCCGACATGGCGCGCGCCCAGGCCGAGGCGGGCGCCCACCTGCTCGGGCCGAGCGGGATGATGGACGGTCAGGTCGGCGTCCTCCGCCGCGCCCTGGACGACGCCGGGCGCACCGACGTCGGCATCCTCGCCTACTCCGCCAAGTACGCCAGCGCCTTCTACGGCCCGTTCCGCGAGGCCGTGGACTCGCAACTGCGGGGCGACCGCAACACCTACCAGCAGGACCCGGCCAACGCCCGGGAGGCGCTGCGCGAGGTGGAGCTGGACGTCGCCGAGGGCGCCGACGCCGTGATGATCAAACCGGCGATGACCTACCTCGACGTCGTCCGCGCGGTCGCTGAGAACTCCCCGGTCCCGGTCGCGGCGTACAACATCTCGGGGGAGTACTCCATGGTGGAGGCCGCCGCCGAGAAGGGCTGGATCGACCGTGAGCGCACCGTGTTGGAGACGCTGACCTCCATCCGGCGGGCGGGGGCCGACCTGATCCTCACCTACTGGGCGGCTGAGGCCGCGGCCTGGCTCGACTAGAGTCTCCCGCCGTGACGGAACCACCCGAGTCGGACGACCAGCGTCGCAAGCGCGGCCTCCCACCCGAACCCGCCGTGCCCGGCGAGAAGCGGGACGACGCAGCCGTCCCCGGCCCGGTGACGGCCGGATTCTGGCTCTACGTCCTGGCCGGCCTCGTGCTGGTGGCCGCCGTCGTACTCACGTTCCCGCAGCAGGAGAGCCTGGTCGACTCCCTCCTCGAACGGGAGGTCGACGGGTTGACCCGCGAGCAGGCCGAGACCAGCGTGACCAACTTCCTCTGGCTGCTGCTCATGGGGGCGCTCGCGCTGGCCGGGTTCACCTGGCTGTTCGCGTACAAGGCGCGGCAGGGCACCCGCTCGGCGCGCACCGTGCTGACCGTGCTCGCCGCCGTCTTCCTCCTCGTCGCGCTGCTGCTGCCCGGGCTGATGGCGATCGCCGCGGCGTTCGCCGCCGTGCTCGCGACGGTGCTGTTGCACCTGCCGAGCGTGACCGATTACTTCCCGCAGGTGGGGAGGTCGCTGCACTGAGCGGGCCGCGGGACCGGCCCTCCGACGGCCGCACGCACTACGCCGAGCCGGGCGCGCGTCTCCGCGCGCTGCTCTGGGGTCCCGTCTTCGCACTCGGGGGCTGGCTCGTGGAGGTCGGGAACGGCTTCCGCCCGCACACCGTGACCTGGGTGGTCGTCGCGGTCGGGCTGCTCGGGCTGACCTGGTTGTGGGTGTCGGCACGCCGACGTTTCCTCGCCGTCGCGGTCGACGACACCCACCTCCGCCAGGGCTCCGAGTGGCTCCCCCGCACCCGGATCACCGAGGTCGACGGGGAGGGTGCCGACCACGGCCCCGACCGGCGGGGCACCGGGAGGGGCCGCGTCCTCGGGGGAGGGTTCGACGTGCCGCGCGGGTACGAGGAGATCCCGCTGCGGCTGGACGACGACACGACGGTGCGGGCCTGGGCACGGGACGGTGCCGCACTGCGTCGGGCGCTGCGGACGGCCGTGACAGACTCGACCCCGTGAGTGACGTCGCTCCGCCCGCTGCCGCCGCGTCGCACGGGCGTGCCGCGGCCCGGTTGCATCACCCCGCCCGGCTGGTGGTGGCGGTGCTCGAAGTGCTCGCGGCCGGTGCCGCCGGATGGATGGTCCCGCAGGCCTGGGCGCGGGCCTGGGGCACGGTCGTGTTCCACCTCGACGACGGGACCGAGCTGGTCTCCCGCACCGTGGCGGGCAACTGGGTGGGACTCGCCTTCGCCCTGGCCACCGCCGCCGCGCTGCTCCTCGTGGACGCGGGCAGGCAGACCCTGCTGGGCACCCGGACGCGCCGACGGCGACGCGGCGGTCCCGGCCGCTGACGAACGACCGCTCCCGGGGCGGCCCGGCCGGGGCACCGTCGCGACGGCGTCTTTGCGAGACTGGGAACGTGAGTTCAGCAGTGGAGCAGTCGGTCGAGCAGTCCAGGTCCTGGTTCGCACGCGCCGAGGCCGCCACGCCCGGCGGGGTGAACTCGCCGGTGCGGGCGTTCGCTTCGGTGGGTGGCACCCCGCGGTTCATGGTGCGGGCGCAGGGGCCGCACCTGTGGGACGCCGACGGCCACCGCTACGTCGACCTGGTGTCCTCCTGGGGCCCGATGATCCTCGGCCACGCCCACCCCGAGGTGGTGCGCGCCACGCAGGAGGCGGCGGCGTCCGGGCTGTCCTTCGGCACTCCGACCACCGGTGAGGTGGAACTCGCCGAGGAGATCATCCGCCGGGTCGGGCCCGTGGAGCAGGTGCGCCTGGTCAACTCGGGCACCGAGGCGACGATGAGCGCCATCCGGTTGGCGCGCGCGTTCACCGGCCGCAGCGGGGTCGTCAAGTTCGCGGGCTGCTACCACGGGCACGTCGACGCGCTGCTCGCCCAGGCCGGGTCCGGGAGTGGCCACGCTCGGCCTGCCCACCTCGCCCGGCGTCACCGGGGCGCAGGCCTCGGACACGGTCGTGCTGCCCTACAACGACATCGACGCCGTCAAGCGGTACTTCGCGGACAATCCCGACTCGGTCGCCGCGGTGATCACCGAGGCCGCGGCGGGCAACATGGGCGCGGTCGCCCCGCGGGACGGTTTCAACGCCGAGCTGCGCGAGATCGCGCACGCGCACGGGGCCCTGCTGGTCATGGACGAGGTGATGACCGGCTTCCGGGTGTCCGAGGCGGGCTGGTACGGCGTCGACGGCGTGGCCGGCGACCTGTACACGTTCGGCAAGGTGATGTCCGGCGGCCTGCCCGCCGCCGCGTTCGGCGGCCGGGCCGACGTCATGGCGAAGCTCGCCCCGAGCGGCCCCGTCTACCAGGCGGGCACCCTCGCCGGGAACCCCGTCGCCGTGGCGGCCGGACTGACCACGCTGCGCCTGGCCGACGCCGAGGTGTACCGCACGCTCGACGCCAACGCGCACCGGCTCGGCGGGCTGCTCAGTACCGCGCTGAGCGCCGAGGGTGTCGAGCACACCGTGTCGTACGCGGGCAACCTGCTCAGCGTCTACTTCACCGACCGGCCGGTGCACGACTACGAGAGCGCGGCGGCCTCGGCGACGTGGCGGTACCGGCCGTTCTTCCACGCCCTGCTGGACGCGGGCGTGTACCCGCCGCCGAGCGCGTTCGAGGCGTGGTTCGTCAACGCCGCCATGGACGACGCCGCCTTCGAGACCATCGAGGCGGCCCTGCCCGCCGCCGCCCGGGCCGCC
>NZ_KB912537.1:9753-15116 GCF_000383775.1 Saccharomonospora halophila 8 | reverse complement strand
ATGACCGGCACCGCCCCGGACCCGCCGCACGGGGCACGCACCCGCGCCGAGCGGGCGGGCCGGATGGGCGTGGCGCTCATCGTGCTCGGCGTGCTGCTGCACCTGTCCGCGCTGGTGCTGCGGGGACTGGCCACGAGCCGGGCGCCCTGGGGCAACATGTACGAGTACATCATGGCGATCTGCCTGGCCACGGTCGTCGCCTGGCTCGTGATGATGCGCCGCTACCCGATCCGGCACCTGTCGGCGTTCGTGCTGCTGCCCGTGGTGATCCTGATGTTCGTCGGCGGCACGATGCTCTACGCCGTCGCGGCACCGGTGCAGCCCGCGCTCCAGTCGTACTGGCTGGTCATCCACGTCGCCGCCGCGGCGATCTCCTCCGGGGTGTTCCTGGTGCCCGGTGTGGCCAGCCTGCTGTACCTCTTCCGGGCCGCGCACGAACGCGAGCCCGCGAAGTTCGCCCGGTTCGGCCCGCGCCTGCCCGCGCTCGACGTCCTCGACCGGGTGGCCTACCGCACCACGGTCCTCGCCTTCCCGATCTTCACGTTCGGCGTGCTGTGCGGCGCGGTCTGGGCAGAGGCCGCCTGGGGCCGGTTCTGGGGATGGGACCCCAAGGAGACGGTGGCCTTCATCGCCTGGGTGGTCTACGCCGCCTACCTGCACTCGCGCTCCACCGCCGGGTGGCGCGGCACCCGGGCGGCGGCAATCAACGTCGTCGGGTTCGCGGTGACGGTGTTCAACCTGTTCTTCGTCAACCTGGTGACGGCGGGTCTTCACTCGTACGCGGGAGTCAGCTGACGTTCCGCCGGATCGGGGACTACCGTCACACGGGGGACACGCACAAGGGGGAGTTCGCAACCGATCGGAGGATCGACGCGGTGACCGGACCCAGTGAGCACGGCGGGTGGGGACAACCACGTTTCCCCGGAGCGGGCACGGACTCCGCGCCGTACCCCGCACAGCCGTTCCCGCAGGGTGAGCCGCTGCCGCGGGGTACGCCGCTACCGCAGCCGCGCGGCGGGCGGTACCACACGCCCGGCTCCGCGCCCGGTCCCGGTGGCCCGGATTCCGACCTGGACAACGTCCGGTTCGTCCGGCGGATGAAGCGCGCACCCCGGTCCGGGTGGCGCAGGCTGGTCTACCTCGGTACCGGCAGACTCGTGAACCCGGGCGAGAGCCCCGCGGAACGCCGCGAACGGGAGCTGTCCCACCGGGTCAACCAGCCGCTGCGGGGTTGCCACCGCATCGCGATGCTGAGCCTGAAGGGCGGAGTCGGGAAAACCACCATGACGACCGCGCTCGGCTCGACGTTCGCGTCCCTGCGGGGCGACCGGGTGATCGCCGTGGACGCGAACCCCGACCGGGGCACGCTCGCGCAGAAGATCCCGATCGAGACCGCGGCGACGGTGCGGCATCTGCTGCGCGACGCGGGGAGCGTGACCCACTACAGCGACGTGCGCGCCTACACCTCGCAGGGGCCGAGCAGGCTGGAGGTTCTCGCCAGCGAGTCCGATCCGGCCGTGTCCGAGGCGTTCTCGGAACAGGACTACCTGCGCGCGGTCGCGTTGCTGGAGCACTTCTACAACGTCGTGCTCACCGACTGCGGCACCGGTCTGATGCACTCGGCGATGAAGGGGGTGCTGGACTCCGCGGACTCCCTGGTGGTGGTCTCGTCCGGGTCCCTGGACGGGGCGCGCAGTGCGTCGGCGACCCTGGACTGGCTGGACGCCCACGGCTACGGGGACCTGGTGACCCGCTCGGTCGCGGTGATCAACTCCGTGCGGCCGAAGGCGGGATCGGTCGATCTGGACCGGCTCGCCGCGCACTTCGCGGCCCGGGTGCGGGCGGTGGCGAGGATCCCGTTCGACGCGCATCTGGAGGAGGGAGCCGAGATCGACCTGGACCGGCTCCATCCGGGCACGCGGCGGGCGCTGCTCGAACTGGCCGCGACGGTGGCGGACGGTTTCGACACCGACCGGTTCGTCCGCTGAACCGGGCCGGGAGGGCGGACCCGGAAGCCGGGCTCAGCTGCCGCCCTCGTCGTCCTGCCTGCGTTGCCGCTCGTTGAGCTCGCGGAGGAACTCGGGGTCGTCGTCGGGGGCGAGCGGTGCCTCGGACCGGGGCGTGGACACGCCGACCCGGTCTGCGCCGAAGGCCCGCCACAACACGACCGCGATGGTGAGGGCGCCGATCGCCGCGAGCAGGTAGAGCATGCCCGCTCCCTTCGGTGTGCACGCGCGGATGGGTACCGCCTCCGAGATTAACCCTGTTGTCGAGTTCCGGGACGCGGGGTGCCCACCGCGCCGGAGGCACCCCGGTCGTCCCACGGTGCCCGACCGGTCCCGACCGGTGGCCCGAGCGGCGTTGCGACGGCTCAGTCGTGGACGACCTCGCCCGCGTCCGTGGTCAGTTCCTCCAGCAGTTGGTTGACCTCCGACTCCCGGAATCGCCGGTGGCCGCCGGGCGTCCGGATCGAGCCGATGCGGCCCGCCGTGGCCCAGCGTGTCACCGTCTTCGGGTCCACCCGGAACAACGTCGCGACCTC
This sequence comes from Saccharomonospora halophila 8, assembly GCF_000383775.1. Lineage (GTDB taxonomy): Bacteria > Actinomycetota > Actinomycetes > Mycobacteriales > Pseudonocardiaceae > Saccharomonospora > Saccharomonospora halophila. The sequence continues at coordinate 12,574 of NZ_KB912537.1, read as the reverse complement.
ACCCGGGGTGAGCAGCCGTCCTCCAGTGCTCGTGGTCACTGTCCGCCCTCCTTCGTTATTCGCGACGCAATCGTGGCACTTCCCCCGTCGGGTACTCGAACGGTTGTCGGAGAGTAAAGAGGTAGTAAGGGACAAACCGCCCGGTCCGGGCGGGCGTGGCGGGGTCACCACTGCCGTGGCCGGCTTCCGGCACCGCTTTCCTGCCCGCGTAGCCTCGAACGATGTGGACACCGACGTGACTGGATCCGACAGCGACCGGCGGACGGGCGACACCTTCGTCCGCGACCTCGTGTTGTACGTGCTCGCCCGGTTGGCGCTGGTCGTGGTCATCACGGTGCCGTTGGCCCTGGTCCCCGGGGTGCCGTTGCTGGTGGCACTCGTCGTCGGGTTCTTCGTCGGTATGCCCTTCGGGTTGTTGCTGCTGCGGTCGCTGAACGAGCGCGTGACGGCGGGGCTCGCCGCCCGGAACGAACGCCGCGCCGCGGAACGCGCCCGGTTACGTGCCGAACTGCGCGGCGAGGACGTCCCGGACACCCCGGGGACGGACACCACCGGGGAGCAGGACACCGGGGACCCGGCGCGCACCGACGACACCGACGACACGGACGACACCGACGACACCGACGACACCGACGACACCGACGGGGAGGGCACGCGGTGAATCACGAGTGGGTGCGGGAGGCCGTCCGCATCATCGAGGCCGACGCCAACCGCAGCGCCGACACGCACCTGCACGTGTTCCCGCTCCCCCCGGACTGGGGCATCGACCTCTACCTGAAGGACGAGTCGGTGCATCCCACCGGCTCGCTCAAGCACCGCCTCGCCCGCTCGCTGCTGCTGTACGGGCTGGTCAACGGCCGGATCGGTCCGGAAACGGTGCTCGTGGAGGCCTCCAGCGGCTCGACGGCGGTGTCCGAGGCGTACTTCGCACGGATGCTGGGTCTGGAGTTCGTCACCGTGGTGCCGCGCAAGACCAGCCAGGAGAAGATCGACCTCATCGAGTTCTACGGCGGTCGCTGCCACTTCGTGGACAGCGGCCCGGAGATGTACTCGGAGGCCGAACGGCTGGCCGCCGAGTGCGGCGGGCACTACCTCGACCAGTTCACCTACGCGGAACGCGCGACCGACTGGCGGGGCAACAACAACATCGCCGAGTCGGTGTTCACCCAGCTGCGTTCGGAGCGGCACCCGGTCCCGGCGTGGATCGTCGTGGGCGCGGGCACCGGCGGCACGAGCGCGACGTTCGGCCGGTACGTGCGCTACCGCAGGCACGACACCCGCATCGCGGTGGTCGACCCGGAGAACTCGGCGTTCGCCGGCGCCTGGGAGACCGGCGCCCGCGACTACAGCACCGGGATGCCGTCCCGGATCGAGGGCATCGGGCGTCCCCGGGTCGAGCCGTCGTTCGTGCCCGAGGTGATCGACGAGATGATCCGCGTGCCCGACGCGGCGTCCCTGGCCGCGATCCGGTACCTGCGCGAGCGCACCGGCCACTGGGCCGGGGGATCCACCGGGACCAACCTGCACGGCGCGTTCACCCTGATCTCGCGGATGCGCGCCGAGGGCAGGCGGGGCAGCGTGGTCACGCTGCTGTGCGACGGCGGTGAGCGCTACGCGAACACCTACTACGACGACGCCTGGGTCGCCGAGCAGGGCCTCGACCCCGACCCGCACCTGCGTGCGTTCGAGCAGTTCACCAGCACCGGCGTCTTCGAGCCGCCGGAGACACCGGGTCCGGCCTGAGACCGGGCGCCGGCCGGGTGCTCAGCTCGCCAGCCCGAGCGCCGCGCCGGTGAGCGCGGCCCAGGCCAGCATGGACATGCCGGTGTCGCGGAGCACGGGGATCAGATCCTCGCCCTCGTACCCCGTCAGGACGGCGCGGGCGGGCGCGGCGATCAGCACCAGGGCGATCACCCCCACGAACGCCAACGGATGCACCAGGCCCAGCGCCGCGGTGACCGCGAACGGCAGGATCACCAGGGCGAGCCAGAGCCTGCGGGTCGCGGTGTCGCCCAGCCGGACGGCGACGGTGTGTTTGCCGGTCTCGCGGTCGGTGGGGATGTCCCGCAGGTTGTTCGCCACGAGCACGGCCGCCGACCACGAGCCCACCGCGACCGCGCTGAGGCCGGACTCCCAGTTCACCGTGCCGGCCTGGACGTACACGGTGCCCAGCACCGCGACCGGCCCGAAGAACGTGAACGCCGCGAGCTCACCGAGGCCGGAGTAGCCGTAGGGCCTGCTGCCGCCGGTGTAGAACCAGGCCGCCCCGATGCTCACCGCACCCACCGCGAGCAGCCACCACCGGCCGGACAGGGCCACCAGCGCGAGCCCGAAGACCGCCGCGACCGCGAACGACGTCCAGGCGGCCGTCAGCACCGACCGCGCGGTGGCCGCTCCCGAGCCGACGAGCCGTTGCGGCCCGGTGCGCTCGTCGTCGGTGCCGCGCACACCGTCGGAGTAGTCGTTGGCGAAGTTGACCCCGAGGATCAGGGACAGCGACACCAGCAACGCCAGTGCCGACTTCAGCCAGGACAATGCGGAGAGTTCGGCCGCCAGCCCCGCACCGACGAGCACGGGGGCGACGGCGTTGGGCAACGTGCGGGGCCGTGCCCCTTCGATCCACTGCGCGGCGGTCGCCATGGGGCTCATTGTTCGGCATCGCTTTCGCGCGCGGTGAGCTGGGCACGCACCGCGTCGCGGTGTACCTTGCCCGGACCGGTGAGCGGTAGTTCCGGCACGACGAGCAGCACTTTCGGCGCCGCCGCCGCACCCAGCTCGGCCCGCACGTGTGCGCGCAGGGCGTCCGGGGCGGGCGCCGGTG
>NZ_KB912537.1:5861-9653 GCF_000383775.1 Saccharomonospora halophila 8 | reverse complement strand
CCACGGCCGCGAGCCCTGTCCCGGGCGCGCACGGCGGCACCGGCGACTGAGCGCCGGGTCCGGCCCAGGGGCCGGTCGCGGGTGGACGGAGGTTTCACCCGCTCCGACTACACTGCGGGCATGGCCCGAGCGAGCCTGGACAAGGATCCGAACGACGTCGCGGCGATGTTCGACGACGTCGCCCAGAACTACGACCGCGCCAACTCGGTCATGACCTTCGGCTTCGACCGGCGGTGGCGCAGCGCCACCGCACAGGCCCTCGAAGCGGGCCCCGGTGAGCGGGTGCTCGACCTCGCCGCGGGGACCGGCGTGTCCACCGAGGAGTACACCCGGGACGGGGCATGGTGCGTGGCCGCGGATTTCTCGCTCGGCATGCTGCGCGGCGGCGCGCACCGGGGGGTGCCCAGGGTGGCCGCGGACGCGCTCCGGCTCCCGTTCGCCGACGGGAGCTTCGACGCCGCCACGGTGAGTTTCGGCGTCCGCAACTTCGTCGACACCCGGGCCGCGCTCACCGAGATCGCCCGGGTGGTGCGGCCGGGGGGACGGCTGGTGATCTGCGAGGTCTCCACACCGACCCTCGCCCCCGTCCGGTTCCTGCACCGCACCGTGCTGCTGCGGGTGCTGACCCGGCTCGGGCGGCGGGTGTCGTCCAACCCCGAGGCCTACTCGTACCTGGCCGAATCCATGCTGAGCTGGCCGGACCAGCGCCGGTTCGGCCGGCTCATCGCCGAGTCCGGGTGGGTCGGGGTCGAGTGGCTGAACCTGACCTTCGGGGTCGTGGCCATCCACCGCGCACGCAAGCCCGGCGCCGACTCGTAGACTCGCGCGCATGACTCAGGACGCCGAGGTCATCGTCGTCGGTGCGGGCCCCGCCGGATCGACCGCGGCCACCCACCTCGCCCGCGCGGGTGTGGACGTGCTGCTGCTGGAGAAGAGCACGTTCCCCCGGGACAAGGTCTGCGGGGACGGCCTCACCCCGCGCGGGGTGAAACAGCTCATCGACCTCGGCATCGACACCTCCACCGACGCGGGCTGGGTGCACAACCGTGGGCTGCGCATCCGTACCGCCGAGCTGACACTCGAACTCGACTGGCCGGAGCTGACCGACTTCCCGCCCTACGGGGTGGCCCGCACACGGCACGACTTCGACGACGTCCTCGCCGCGACCGCCGTCAAGGCGGGGGCACGGCTGACCGAGCGCACCACCGTCACCGGCGCGATCACCGACGAGCGCACCGGGCGGGTGCTCGGGGTGCGGGCCAAGCAGGGGCCGGACAAGGAACCGGTCTCCTACCGCGCGCCGTTGGTGCTGGCCTGCGACGGGGTGTCGGCACGGCTGGCGCTGTCGGTGGGCATCGAGAAGGACGACCGCCGCCCGATGGGGGTGGCGGTGCGCCGCTACTACCGCAGCCCCCGGCACGACGACGCCTACATCGAGGGACACCTCGAACTGTGGGACCGCCGGGACCCGGCCGGGCCGAAGCTGCTGCCCGGCTACGGCTGGGCGTTCCCGCTCGGGGACGGGACCGTGAACGTGGGGCTGGGGATACTGTCCACCTCGGCCGCCTTCCGTAACACCAACTACCGCGAGCTGCTGCGGTCGTGGCTCGACTCGACCCCCGAGGAGTGGGGCTACCGCGAGGAGAACGCCGTCGGCCGGATCGGTGGCGCCGGGCTGCCGATGGGCTTCAACCGCACCCCGCACTACCGCGACGGCCTGCTGCTGGTCGGCGACGCGGGCGGCATGGTCAGCCCGTTCAACGGGGAGGGCATCGCCGCCGCGATGGAGTCGGCCAGTCTGGCCGCCGAGCACGTCGTGCAGGCGTTGGCCCGGCCGGAGGGGCCGTCGCGGGAGCGCGCGCTGCGCGGCTACCCCCGTGCCGTCGCCGACCTGATGGGCGGCTACTACCAGCTCGGCAACCAGTTCGCCCGCGCCATCGGCAAGCCCCGGATCATGCGGCTGGCCACGAAGTACGGCCTCCGGATCAAACCGCTGATCCCGCTGGTGTTCAAGGGCATGTCCGGCTGCTACGACGCCCGCGGCGGCGACGCCGTCGACCGCCTCGTGACGGCCCTGTCCCGGGCGGCCCCCACCCCCCGCTGACCCCGCCTCTCCACCCCGCGAGTCGCCACCCCGCGAGTCGCCACCTCAGGACGGCGAGTCGACGCTTCGCGACGGCGAGCTGTCGCCGGGTGTGCCCCTTTGCGAGCACCGCGCCGTCGACTCGTCGGCACCGCGCGTTGACTCCCGGGCACTGGGCGTCGACTCGCGGGTCCGGTGGGTGTTCGGGCCGTGGGAAACCTCACAGTACGCCTGTCCTTTTACGGCGCCCGGACGTCCGCGTGGGCGGTGTCGGCGCAGGTCTCGGCCACGTGTGGGCGACGGCCGCCCGCGGCTGGACGGGTGTCGGTGGGCGGGTGGCGCGAGATCGGGACCGTGGGGGCTAGCGACAAGCTGTGAGTCGCGTCCTACACTGCACCCATGTTTTGTGAATGGCTTCACAACCGCGTCGGCGGGTTTGTGAACTCTTTCACAAGCGAGCTCGGTTGCGTCGTGCGTGACAGAGGTGGTTGAGCACACAAGGTAAGGCGGCCCTTACCCATCAGGGTGTGGTGCAGGTCCCTTAGGGTCGCGCCCAACCGATTACTCAGATCACGTCCGTTACGCAGTGGCGCGGAAAGGATGGTGCCGCAGTGAACTCCTCGGTTTCCGCGGCAGGAGTGCTGGCGCAGGGGAACGCGGGTTCCGGCCTCGGTGTCTTCCTGCCACTGGTCCTGCTGTTCGGGCTGGCGCTCGCGTTCGGCCTCTTCTCGGTGCTGCTCGGACCGCTGCTCGGCCCCAGCCGCTACAACAGGGCGAAGACCTCCGCCTACGAGTGCGGCATCGAACCGTCGCCGCAGCCGGTGGTCGGTGCCGGCCGGATGCCGATCGCCTACTACGTCACGGCGATGCTGTTCATCCTCTTCGACATCGAGATGGTGTTCCTGTTCCCCTACGCCGTCGCGGCGGACTTCCTCGGGTTGTGGGGTGTGGTCGCCATCACGCTGTTCATCGCGACGTTCTTCATCGCCGACATCTACGTGTGGCGGCGTGGCGGGCTGGATTGGAACTGACGAAACCATGGGTCTCGAAGAGAAGCTCCCCAACGGAATCCTGCTGACGACGCTGGAGGGCGTGGTCAACTGGGCCCGGAAGAACTCGATGTGGCCCGCCACCTTCGGGTTGGCCTGCTGCGCCATCGAGATGATGACCACCGGCGGGTCCCGCTACGACCTCGCCCGGTTCGGGATGGAGCGCTTCAGCGCCACCCCGCGGCAGGCCGACCTCATGATCGTCGCCGGGCGGGTGACCCAGAAGATGGCGCCGGTCCTGCGCCAGATCTACGACCAGATGGCCGAACCGCGCTGGGTGCTCTCGATGGGCGTGTGCGCCTCCTCCGGCGGGATGTTCAACAACTACGCCGTCGTGCAGGGCGTCGACCACATCGTGCCGGTGGACATGTACCTGCCGGGCTGCCCGCCCCGGCCGGAGATGCTGCTCGACGCGATCCTCAAGCTGCACGCCAAGGTGCAGGACGAGCCGATGGGCCCGCGCCGCGCCGCGCTGCGTGCGGAGAGCGGACAGCAGACGGAGATCATCCCGTCGTCGATCAAGTACGCGAAGAAGTGATGGGCATGGCTGACGACGAGACCGCACCCTCCCCGGGCGGGGAACAGTCCAGCGCCGAGCGCGCGGAGCCGGAACTGCGGCCGGAGGGCACCCAGCCCGCCGCGCCCGCCGAGCCGGTGGTG
>NZ_KB912537.1:2600-5761 GCF_000383775.1 Saccharomonospora halophila 8 | reverse complement strand
GCCCGACGCCGCCGGCCGCGACACGACCGGCATCCTGACAGCCGCCCGCGACGGCGACCTGGACGCCCTGCTCGTCGGCGGTGTCGCGACGGCGGACCTGCCCGACCCGGAACTGGCGCGCGAGGCGCTCGATCGGTGTGGGTTCGTGGTCAGCATCGAACTGCTGCGCAGCGAGGTCACCGAACGCGCCGACGTGGTGCTGCCGATCGCGCCGGTGGACGAGAAGTCCGGCACCTTCCTCAACTGGGAGGGCCGCCGCCGCGAGTTCTCGGTGACCCTGGAGGGCACCGGCGCCCTGCCGGACTGCCGCATCCTGGACACCCTCGGCGTCGAGATGGACGCCGACCTGTTCACCCAGACCCCGGCCGCCGCCGCCGGCGACCTGGCGAGGGTTGCCGTGAGGGGCACTTTCCCTGCATCTGACGCAGGGAATGTGCCCCTCACGGCCTCAGACGCAGGGAATGTGCCCTTCACGGCACCACCCGGCGACGGGCGGGCGTTGCTGGCCACCTGGCGGGTGTTGCTGGACGAGGGGGCGTTGCAGGTGGACGAGCCGCATCTGGCCGGGACGGCGCGGCGGGTGGTGGCCCGGGTGTCGAAGGGCACCGCCGAGTCGCTCGGGGCGGACACGGTGACGGTGTCCACCGGACGTGGGGCGATCACCCTGCCGGTGGAGGTCGCCGACCTGCCGGACGGCGTGGTGTGGCTGCCCGGCAACTCCCCGGGCTCCGCGGTCCGCGCCACGCTCGGCGTGGGGCACGGTGCCGAGGTCTCGATCGCGGCCGGAGGTGAACGGTGAGCGCGTCGACGCTGACGTCCGTCGTGTCGTCCGTGGAGGGTCCGGTGCGGGCGGTGACCCCGCTGGTCGCGCAGGCGCAGGACGGGGCGATGACCCGGGCCGAGCTGCTGGCCGACGACCCGCTGTGGCTGATCCTGATGAAGGTCGTCGTGGTCATGTTGATCGGCCCGGTCATGACGGTCGGTCTGATCGTCGGGGAACGCAAGGTCGTCGGCCGGATGCAGAACCGGCCGGGCCCGAACCGGGTCGGGCCCGCCGGCCTGGGGCAGTCCCTCGCGGACGCGATCAAGCTCCCGTTCAAGGAACAGATCATCCCGGACACCGCGGACCGCAAGATCTACTTCATGGCGCCGCTGATCACGGTGGTGCCCGCGCTGATCGGTCTGGCCGCCATCCCGTTCGGCCCCGAGGTGACCATCTTCGGGGAGCGCACCGTCCTCCAGCTGATCGAGCTGCCGGTCAGTGTGCTGCTCGTGCTGGCGGGCGCGTCGATCGGGGTGTACGGCATCGTGCTCGCGGGCTGGTCGTCCGGGTCCCCGTACCCGCTGCTCGGCGGGCTGCGCTCGGCCGCGCAGGTGATCTCCTACGAGATCGCGATGGGCCTGTCCATCATCGGTGTCGCCCTGTACGCGCAGTCGCTGGCCACCGGGGACATCGTCGCCGCGCAGCAGAACGGCTGGTACTTCTGGCTGCTGCTGCCGAGCTTCGTCATCTACCTGATCTCCATGGTCGGCGAGACCAACCGTGCCCCGTTCGACCTCCCGGAGGCCGAGTCGGAGCTGGTCGGTGGCTTCCACACCGAGTACAGCTCGATGAAGTTCGCCATGTTCTTCCTCGCCGAGTACACCAACATGGTCATCGTCTCGGCGTTCGCGACCACGCTGTTTCTCGGCGGCTGGATGGCGCCGTGGCCGCTGTCCGCGGTCGGCGACGGGATGCTGAACACCGGCTGGTGGCCGGTGCTGTGGTTCTTCGGCAAGATGCTGGTCGTCCTGTTCGGCTTCGTGTGGCTGCGCGGCACGCTGCCCCGCTTCCGCTACGACCAGTTCATGAAGCTCGGCTGGAAGGTGCTCATCCCGGCCGGCCTCATCTGGGTGGTGGTGATCTCCGCGGTCCGGGCCGTGCGCACCTCGGCGGACATCTCCACCGGTCAGATCCTCGTCGTCGGCGGCATCGTCATCGCGGTGCTGGTGCTGCTGTCGCTGCTGCTGCCCGAGAAGGAGGTGCCGCCGGAGGACTCGGTCCCGGTCACCGGTGGCGGCTACCCGGTGCCGCCGGTGGACCTGAAGGTCCCGGAGACGACCCCACGGCAGAAGGCACTGCGGGCCCGGCAGAAGACCGAGCAGAAGCGACCCGCTTCGGTCACCTCAGGTAAGGAGAACGCCGATGGGGATGTTTGATCCCGTCAAGGGCTTCGGTGTCACCTTCGCGAACATGTTCCGGAAGGTGTCCACGGAGGAGTACCCGGAGATCGGGGCCCCCGCGGCGCCGCGCTACCACGGGCGCCACCAGCTCAACCGGCATCCGGACGGGCTGGAGAAGTGCGTGGGCTGCGAGCTGTGCGCCTGGGCCTGTCCCGCCGACGCGATCTTCGTCGAGGGCGGGGACAACACCGAGGAGGAGCGGTACTCCCCGGGTGAGCGGTACGGCATGGACTACCAGATCAACTATCTGCGCTGCATCGGCTGCGGACTGTGCGTGGAGGCGTGCCCGACCCGGTCCCTCACGATGATCAACTTCTACGAGCTCGCCGACGACGACCGGCAGAAGCTGATCTACACCAAGGAGGACCTGCTCGCGCCCCTGCTGCCCGGCATGGAGCAGCCGCCGCACCCGATGCGGCTCGGCGACGACGAGCAGGACTACTACGTCCGCGGCCCCGAACTCGCCCGGGACCGGGGTGTGCCGTCCGGCGAGGCGGTCGAGACGTCCGAGGAGAAGGCAAGGCGATGACGCTAGGCAGCGCACTGGTTCTCGCCCAGGAGGGTGCCGGGGCGACGGTGTCCACCGGGGAGGCGGTCGCGTTCTGGATTCTCGGACCGCTCGCCCTCGCCGGGGCCCTCGGCATGGTGTTCGCCCGCAACGCCGTGCACTCGGCACTGTGGCTGGTGCTGACGATGCTCTCCCTCGGGCTGCTGTACATCACCCAGCAGGCACAGTTCCTCGGGTTCACCCAGATCATCGTCTACACCGGCGCGATCATGATGTTGTTCCTGTTCGTGCTGATGCTGGTCGGCCGGGAGTCGTCCGACTCGGTGGTCGAGGTCCTGCGCGGACAGCGGCTCGCAGGCGGGCTGCTCGGCGTCGGCGTGGCCGTGCTGCTGTCGGCCGCGCTGACCCGGGCCGTCGCGGACGTGACCCC
>NZ_KB912537.1:0-2500 GCF_000383775.1 Saccharomonospora halophila 8 | reverse complement strand
GCCGACGGCACCGGGCCCGCGGCCGGAGATGCCGCTCCGACGTCCCGGTCCAGGGGCGGGTCGCTGTTCGACCCCACGCCCTCCGGGGGCGGGAACCCACCCGCACGGGGTAATCCGGGCTCGCCCGAGCGCACCCCGGGCCCGTTCGGGCCCGGCTCGGCGATGCCGCTGCCGGGCGGGGAACGGCCCTCGGCGGACTACACCGTCAAGGCCAGCGTCACCGCACTGCGGTACTGCGACGAGCGCTCCCCGGACTTCCCGAAGATGGTCGCCGAGGTCTGGTTCCGGACCCCGGAGGACGCCGAACGGGTCGGTTTCCGCCCGTTGAACGGCTGACCACGCAGACCCGGCCGACAGCCCCGTCCGCCCGAGTGGCCGGGGTGCCGGAGTCCGCCGCCGCACGGGCACGGACTCCGGGCATCCGAAATTCGGCCTACTCGACGGTCCAGGTGTCCTTGCCGCGCAGCAGCGCCTGCAGGTCCGGCTCCTTGGCGTGCCGGGCCTGCGCGACCTGCTCGCGCGCCTGGTCGTCGTAGGTGGGGCGCTGGACCTGCCGGAAGATGCCGGTGGGCGTGTTGGTCAGGTTCTGGTCACCCAGCCGGGACAGCGCGAAGGCGTACGAGGTGTCGGTGATCGTGGGGTCGTGGACGACGAGGTTGTCCTCCCCGATCTCGGAGACCTTGCCGACCTCCAGGCCGCCCCAGCCGCTGCGGGTGACGCCGAACTCGCCCTCCGGGCCGAACCGGATCGGCTCCCCGGTGGTGAGCGGGATGATCCGGCGGGCCGCCTCGTCGGAGTCCTTGAGCACCTCGAACGCGCCGTCGTTGAAGATCGGGCAGTTCTGGTAGATCTCCACCAGCGCCGAGCCGCGGTGTTGTGCGGCGGCGCCGAGCACCTCGTTCAGACCCTTGCGGTCGGAGTCCAGTGCCCGGCCCACGAACGTCGCCTCGGCCCCGAGCGCGAGCGAGACCGGGTTGAACGGGGTGTCCACCGAGCCCATCGGGGTGGACTTGGTGACCATCCCCTGGTCGGAGGTGGGCGAGTACTGGCCCTTGGTCAGCCCGTAGATCCGGTTGTTGAACAGCAGGATCGTGACGTTGACGTTGCGCCGCAGCGCGTGGATCAGGTGGTTGCCGCCGATGGACAGCGCGTCCCCGTCGCCGGTCACCACCCACACCGACAGGTCGGGCCTGGTGGTGGCCAGCCCGGTGGCGATCGTGGGCGCCCGGCCGTGGATGGAGTGCATCCCGTAGGTGTTCATGTAGTACGGGAAGCGCGACGAGCACCCGATCCCGGAGACGAACACGATGTTCTCACGCTTGAGGCCCAGGTTCGGCAGGAACGACTGGATGGTGTTGAGCACGACGTAGTCGCCGCACCCGGGGCACCAGCGCACCTCCTGGTCGGACTTGTAGTCCTTGGCCTTCTGCTGCTCGTCGGTGCTGGGTACCAGGTCCAGTCCGCCGATGGCCGGCAGACCGAGATCGGTGGCGGTCACTTCGCTGCCTCCGCGGTCACGAGTACGTCGGCGGTCATGCGGCCACGACCCCCTTGATCACATCGGTGAAGACTTCTTCCAGCTCCTCGGCCTTGAACGGCAGACCGGCGACCTTGGTGTGCGAGCGGATGTCGACCAGGTATCTCGACCGCAGCAGCATGGCGAGCTGGCCCATGTTCATCTCGGGCACCACGACCGTGTCGTAGGAGCGCAGGACGTCGCCGAGGTTGCCGGGCAGCGGATTGAGGTGTCGCAGGTGCGCCTGCGCCACCGCCATACCCCGGCTGCGCACGCGGCGGCACGCGGCGCCGATCGGCCCGTAGGAGGATCCCCAGCCGAGCACCAGCACCCGCGCCTGCCCGTCGCCGGGATCGTCGACGGTGACGTCCGGCACGTCGATGCCGTCGATCTTGTTCTGCCGCAGCCGCACCATGTGGTCGTGGTTGTCCGGGTCATAGGAGATGTTGCCCTTGCCGTCGGCCTTCTCCAGCCCGCCGACCCGGTGCTGCAGGCCGGGCGTCCCCGGCACGGCCCACTCGCGGGCCAGCGTCTCCGGGTCCCGCACGTACGGCCAGAACTCCTCCGACCCGTCGGCGGCGTTGGTCTCCGAGGCGAACCGCACCCGCAGGTCCGGCAGGTTCTCGACGTCCGGGATCAGCCACGGCTCGGAGCCGTTGGCGACCGCACCGTCGGACAGCAGCAGCACCGGGGTGCGGTAGGTCAGCGCGATGCGCGCGGCCTCCAGCGCGACGTCGAAGCAGTCCGCGGGCGTGGACGGCGCCACGACCGCCACCGGCGACTCGCTGTTGCGGCCGAACATCGCCTGCAGCAGGTCGGCCTGCTCGGTCTTGGTGGGCAGCCCCGTGGACGGGCCGCCGCGCTGTACGTCGATGACCACCAGCGGCAGCTCGATCATCACGCCGAGCCCGATGGTCTCCGATTTCAGCGCGATGCCCGGACCCGAGGTCGAGGTCACCCCGAGCGCGCCGCCGTAGGAGGCGC
>NZ_KB912536.1 GCF_000383775.1 Saccharomonospora halophila 8 | reverse complement strand
CGGACGTCGGCCGGGCGGGCACCACCCACGACGCGCGGAGCGGGGCCGCCGCAGGCCGCGGCAAGTTCGGTGGCCAGTTCGCCCACGGTGCACGGTTCGCCGGAGCAGACGTTGACCGGGGTCAGTGATCCCGGGGCGGGCGCGGTGCGCAGGGCGAGCAGGTTCGCCCGGGCGACGTCGGAGACGTGCACGAAGTCGCGGCGCTGGCGTCCGTCCTCCAGCACCGTGGGCGCCTCGCCCCGGCGCAGCGCCGACCGGAACAGCGACGCGACCCCGGCGTACGGGGTGTCCGACGGCATCCGGGACCCGTAGACGTTGTGGTACCGCAGTGCCCACACGGTGCCGCCGGTCTGCCGCGCCCACGCCGCCGCCAGGTGTTCCTGCGCCAGCTTGGTGGCCGCGTAGACGCTCCGCGGGCGGAGCGGGGCGTCCTCCCCGATCGGCCGGGACTCCGGGATCTCCCCGCAACCGGGACACCGCGGGTCGTAGACACCCGCGTCCACGTCCGCGCGCGACCGGGGCGCGGGTTCGACGTCGCCGTGCTCCGGGCACACGTACCGACCTTCGCCGTAGACGACCATCGACGAGGCCAGCACCAGCCGCGACACACCCGCCTCGTACATGGCGGCCAGCAGCACGGCGGTGCCGTGGTCGTTGTTGAAGGTGTAGGTCGGCGCGTCGGAGGGGTCGAGCCCGTGTCCGACGACCGCCGCCTGGTGGCAGACGGCGTCCACCCCGGACAGCAGGTCCCGGACCAGCGCGCCGTCCGTGACGTCACCGCGGACGAATCGGTGCGGACCGATGTGGTCCGGACCTCCACGGTCGGTGTCCGGACCGTGCTCGTGCGGACCGTGCTCGTGCGGCTCGGGGTCGTGCGGGCCGTGGGCGGTCGGCACGAGCCCGTCGAGCGGGACCGGCTCGTGGCCCGACTCGGCGAGCAGGTCCGTGATGTGGGAGCCGATGAATCCGGCTCCACCGGTGACGAGAACACGCATTCGCCTCACGCTAGGCCGCACCCGGACGGACCGCAGGGCGGACACGTGCGGACACGTGCGGGTGATCTCCGGTCCGGGTCGTCCGCGGGTGCCGCGGTGTCGGCTCGCTGCCTGTCGCCCGTGGTGTCGCGGGTACTACGGTGTCCACATGGAGCGGGATTCGCAGCGGCTGGGCCGCGCGCTGGTGGTGATCGTGGACGACCGGGCCGTGTCGGGCGAGGTCGAGGACAGCATGGGCCCCCTGGTCACCGAACTGTTGGAGGAGGCCAGTTTCATCGTCGACGGCACCGTGGTGGTGCGGGCGGACACCGTCGAGATCCGCAACGCGCTGAACACGGCTGTGATCGGTGGTGTCGACGTGGTGGTCACGGTGGGCGCGACCGGGGTCTCCCCGCGCGACGTCACCCCGGACGCCACCTCCGGGGTGCTCGACCGGCCGGTGCCCGGCATCGCGGAGGCGCTGCGGGCCTCCGGTCTGAGCGCGGGTGCCGTCGACGCCGGCATCTCCCGCGGCCTGGTCGGTGTCTCCGGCAGCACCCTCGTGGTCAACCTCGCGGGGTCGCGGGCCGCCGTGCGTGACGGTATGGCCACACTGTCCTCGCTGGTTCCGCACGTCATCGACGAACTCTCCGGCCTCGACGCGAACTGAGCCCCGGACCGGACGCGGGACCGGCGGACGGCGCCGGCGGACGGTGCGGCACGAACCGGGGGAGACCGCGAACCCACGAGAGACGGGAACGGACGACAGTGGTGGGACGGGACGAGGCGGACCACGCCCGGCGTGGACGGATCGACGACGTGTTCGGTGAGGTGCTCCCCCGCACCTCGGCCGACGAACGCGACCCCGGGTCGGACCGGCCACGGGAGAGCTCGGACGACTGGTACCGGGACAACCGGCCCCCGCACCACGACCGCTGAGCCGGCACCGTCCGCGTCCCGTCGGCCCGGCGGCTCTCCGGCGGGCGTCGGTCCCCGTGGGCCGTCACTCCCACAGCACCGTGACCGGGCGGTCCAACGAGGCGGCGGCCACCTCCGGCGCCTCGTCCTCGGGAACGGCGAACAGGGCCAGCGGGTCGGCGCCCACCGGTCCGGTCCCGTCCGGAACGACACCGGACCGGTGGGCGGCGGTGTCCGTACCGAAGACCGTGACCACGGTCGCCCGCTCGGCCAGGACCTCGGGCCGGGCGGCGCCCGGCCCCGGCTCCGGGAGCACG
>NZ_KB912535.1:5862-8613 GCF_000383775.1 Saccharomonospora halophila 8 | reverse complement strand
CGTGTGTGCGCCGGTCCCGCCCCCACCCCGGGACCGGCGCACACACGCCTCACGGCACGGCGCGTCGCGCCGTGAGATAGGCGGCCGCGCCGAGCACGACCGCGGCCAGCAGCGGATATCCGGCCTGCCACATCAGAGGGGGCTGGCTCGCGAAGAACTCCCCGACGGCCGACCACGCATCGAGCCAGTTCACCACCGCGACGAAACCGACGGCCACCACGCCGAAGGAGATGCCCAGCGTCCAGACGCCGAACTGCTTCCACCGCTGGAACACGATCCCGAACCAGATGCCGAGGAAGGACACCAGCACGAAGGGGGCGGCGTAGGCCAGGACCTGTCGCAGGGGCCCCTCCTGCTCGAAGAGGGGCAGGGTCACCAGGGTCATGTTCACGCCCCACCCGCCGGTGGCCCGTTCGACGACGGCCAACACCGCCAGCAGCACGCCGTAGACCACCGACTGCCCGCCCACGACCAGCACGGTGGCGCCGAAGAAGTCCCGGCGGGTGGCGGAAAGGCTCACCGCGAACGGGAACATCTGCGTCATCGTCTGCAGATGCCCGACCAGCATCACGGCGTAGATCGCGGTGAGGGCCCCGGTGGCGTTTCCGGTGACCTCGCCCCCGCGGGCCCCCTGAACCGTGGCGAAGATCAGCATGTTGGCCGCGATGACCAGTGCCAGGATGAGCACCGGCAGGCCGAACACGGCGGGTGCGTTGACCAGTTGGATGCGGACCAGTCGGGAAATGCGGTTCATCGTCCGGCCTCCCTGCTGTTGTCGTGCCCGTCGGTGGCACCGGCCGGAACCGGGCCCCCGTCGCCGAGCTGGGTCGTGCGCACCACCAGTTGCTGGAGGGACACCGGTTCCACACTCACGCTGTCGGTGCCCTGCCGGGGCACGGCACCGGAGAGGGTGAGGCGGAGGTACCCACCGAGCGCCTCCCGGTGCAGTTCGGTGTGCCCGGCCGCGAACCGTTCGACCGCGTCGCTCGGCCCGCTCACCGTGACCGCCCGCGACCGCAGGTCCTCGGCGCCCTCGTCCATGAGGATGCGCCCGGAGTCGATCACGAGCACGTGTTCGAGCAGGTCACTGACCTCGTCGATCAGATGGGTGGACAGCACGATCGTGCGCGGGTGTGCGGTGTAGTCGGCCAGCAGCCGGTCGTAGAAGCGCTGCCGCGCCACCGCGTCCAGGCCGAGGTAGGGCTCGTCGAACAGGGTCAGCGGCGCGCGGGCGGCCAGGCCGATGATGATGCCCACCGCCGAGGTCTGGCCCCGGGAGAGCTTCTTGATCCGTTTGCGGAGCGGGAGGCCGAACTCGTCGGCCAGCTCGGCCGCGAAGTCCGCGTCCCAGTGCGGGAACCGCAGTGCCGCCGCGGCGAAGGCGTGCCGGACCTTGAACGTGTCGGGATATCTCAACGACTCCCGGATGAAGCAGACCCGGTCGAGCACGGCGGCGTTCTCGTACGGATTCGCCCCGAAGACCTCGATCGCCCCGTCGGTCTGCCGTTCCTGCCCGGTGAGCAGCCGCATGGCGGTGCTCTTGCCCGCGCCGTTCCGTCCGAGCAGGCCGTGGATCCGGTCCTCACCCAGTTCGAAGGAGACGTCGTGCACGGCCGTGGTGTCGCCGTAACGCTTGGTCACCCCCCGCATGGTGGCCACGCTCATGCGTCGTCCCTCCAGACTTCGATCATCTTCTTCAGGTCGTCGGCGTCCATGCCGAGCCGGTGTGCCTCCGCCAGCAGCGGAGCGATGAACTTCTCCCCGAACTCGGTGCGGCGGCGTTCGAGCAACCGCTCCCGTGCCCCGGTCGCGACGAACATCCCGACCCCCCTTCTCTTGTAGAGCGTCCCTTCGGTCACCAGCTTGTTGATGCCGTTCGCCGCCGTGGCCGGGTTGATCCGGTGGAAGGCGGCGAGCTCGTTCGTCGACGGAGCCCTCGTCTCCTCCTCCAGCGAGCCGTCGATGACCGAGTCCTCGATCTGCTCGGCGATCTGCTGGAACAGCGGCCTGCCGTCGTCCATCACCGCCCCCGTCCGAACACCCAGCTCCTCACTGGTTCATTAGTCATGTGGGTAACCATGTCACCACATGGGTGAGGAGGTCAAGTCGGAATGGCCGCCGAGCACGAAAAAGCGCCGCCCCCGCGAGGTGCGGGGACGGCGCTGCCGGGAGTCGGTGGGTTGTCAGCGGGGACGCGGGCGGAGGGTCAGCTCCGTCAGATGGGCGTCCGGACCCGCCGTCACGGCGGCGTGCACGGCCGCGGCGACCGACTCGGGGCGCAGGTAGTCCTCCGGCGTGTAGGAACCGCCCTCGTGCGCGATCACGGCCTCCTGCATCTCCGTATCGGTGCGCCCCGGGTAGACGGTGGTCACGCGCACGCCCCGGCTCTCCTCCTCGGCCCGCAGCACGTCGGCACAGGCGCGCAGCGCGAACTTGCTCGCCGCGTACGGCCCCCACCCGGCCCGCGCGGACAGCCCCTGCCCGGAGTTGAGAAACACCACGTGTCCGCGGGCGGCCCGCAGCGCGGGAAGCAGCAGGCGCGTCAATTCGACCACGGCGACCGTGTTCACCTCGAAATTGTGCCGCCACACCGCGGCGGGCGACTCCGCCACGCTGCCCAGCCCGGCCACCCCCGCCGAATGGACCAGCACATCCAGCCGGTCGAGTGACGACGTCGCCTCGGCCAGCGCGGCGTCGTCGGTGAGGTCCACCGGCCACGGACGCGCGTCCGGCAGCTCGGCGGCGAGCCGG
>NZ_KB912535.1:2296-5762 GCF_000383775.1 Saccharomonospora halophila 8 | reverse complement strand
GCCGGGGGCGCCGCGGGTGCGGGCGCGGCCGCGGGCGGTGCCGCACCGGGTGAGTTCGAGCGGCGGGAACCCGAACTGATCACCCATCGTGCCTACGCGGGCACAGGGGCGGAGGACCACGGCACGGACCCCGACGACCACCCCGGCGACGAACAACGGCTGCACGAATCCGGGCCGGACGGCGACGGCGCCCCGGCGTCGCGTCGGCGGACGTCGAAGGCGAACCTGACCCCGGCCCAACGGAGGAAACGCCGGTGGAAGATCATCCGACGGAGCCTGTACGCGTTCGTCGGGCTCTTCCTCGTGCTTCCCGCCACCGCGTTCGCGATCACCTACTTCCTGGTGGAGGTCCCGAGTCCGGAGGACGTGGCTCAGAACCAGGCCAAGGTGGTGACCTACTTCTACTCCGACGGGCAGACCGAGATGGGCCGGGACATCCCCGCCGACGGCGGGAACCGTGTCCTGCTGGACTACGACCAGATTCCGGAAGTCACCCGGCACGCGGTCTACTCGGCGGAGGACGCCACCTTCGAGACCAACCCCGGCTTCGACATCACCGGCATCCTGCGCGCCGTGTACAACCAGCTGACCGGGGGCGTCGGTGGTGGTTCCACGATCAGCCAGCAGTACGTCAAGGTGGCGACCGGTGATGACGCCTACTCCTACACACGGAAGTGGACGGAGATCGTCAAGTCGTTCAAGATGAACAACCAGCTGAGCAAGCAGGAGATCATCACCGCCTACCTGAACACGATCTACCTCGGCAGGGGTGCCTACGGCATCCAGACCGCGGCCCAGGCGTACTTCGACAAGGACGCCCAGGACCTCACCGCGTCCGAGTCGGCACTGCTGGCGGGTCTGATCCAGCAGCCCGGCCGGTCGGACAACACCGAGGTCCTCCAGGAGCGCTGGACGTTCGTGATGAACCAGATGGTGTCCAACGGCTGGCTGTCCGAGGCCGACCGCCGCTCCGCCGAGTTCCCGGACATCGTGCCGGAGGAGAGGTCCCGGCCGAACACCATCGACGGGCCCGAGAGTTACATCCAGCGGCGGGCGCAGGCCGAGCTCGCCGAGAAGGGATACCCGGAGGAGAAGCTCCGGTCGGGTGGTTACCAGGTGCATCTCACCATCGACCAGGAGGCGCAGAAGCAGGCCACCGAGGCCGTCAACGAGGTCATGGAGGGCCAGCCCGAGAAACTCCGGGAGGCACTCGTGGCCGTCGACCCGGACACGGGCGCGGTGCGGGCCTACTACGGCGGTCCGAACGAACCCGGTGTCGACGAGTACGACTGGGCCTCCGCACAGCGCAACCCCGGTTCCTCGTTCAAGCCGTTCGACCTCGTGGCACTGCTGCAGCAGGGCAAGGGCCTCGGCGCGGTCTACGACGGGAGCTCGCCACGGACGTTCGGGGACGTCGAGGTCCGCAACTCGGGCAACACGCAGTGCGAGCGCTGCACCGTCGCCAAGGCGATGGAGATGTCCATCAACACCGTGTTCTACGACATGGTGCTCAACGAACTCGGACCGCAGGCCGTCGCCGAGGCCGCGCGGGCGGCCGGGATCCCGGAGAAGGGAGCGGGTCCCGATGCGCGGGAGACCATGCCCGCCCCGGACGGCAACATCTCCATCGGTGGTGGCAGCAACGTGGTCTCGCCCACCCAGATGGCGTCGGCCTACGCGACGTTCGCTTCGGGGGGTATGCGACACGGGACCCATTTCGTGGCCAAGCTGACCACCTCCGACGGCGAGGTGGTCTTCGACGAGACCTCCGACGTCGCCACCGAGGGCGAGCCGGCCTTCTCCGGCGACCCGCAGAAGAGCAAGCAGATCGCGGGCAACGTCACCGAGTCGCTCGAACCGGTGCTGCCCTACTCCGACCTGGAGTGCGCCGATGACCGGGAATGCGCGGGCAAGACCGGGACGCACCAGTACGCGGGTGAGGGGGAGCGGCACACCGGGGAGAACTCGGAGGCCTGGATGGTCGGCTACAACCCGCAGATCTCGGCCGCGGCGTGGGTCGGCACCGGGGGCAACGAGCCCATCCGGACGGCGAACGGTGCCAAGATCTACGGCAGTGGCCTTCCGGGCGAGATCTGGAAGACCTTCATGGACTCCTATCTGGAGGGCAAGCCGAGGGCATCCTTCGACGAGGTGGAGCTGATCGGCAAGCCGCCCACACCCCCGCCGTCATCCACGGACGACGCCTCCCCCTCGGACGAGACCGAGGAGAGCTCGGAGACGTCGGAGACCGAGTCGTCCGAGCCCACCGGGACCACCTCCACGGAGGAGACCGAGACGACCGACAACCCGAACGACAACTGGCCGTGGCCCGGCAACGATGACGACGAGGACACCGGCGGCGGGGACGGCGACGAGACCCAGGGCGGCAACGGTTCCGGCAACGACGGCAACCAGGCGCGGCAGACCGAGGACACCTCGTGGTGGTGACCCGCCCGGGTTCACCGCCACCCGTCCCGAACTGAACGACCCGTAACATTCGCGTCGTGTCCGGCGATAAAGATGATCCGCGTTCGGCGACGACGCCCGACACCGCGTCGCTGGACGTCGCCCGGCGGGCGGTCCCGACATGGACGGAACCGCTCGCCGAGGCGGCCGGCCGTCCCCTCGGGGGTCCGCTCGGCACGCACGCGGTGATCGGGCGGCACTGGTTCTGGACCCCGTTGCGGGTCTGCCTGCTGCTGGCCGTGCTCGCCCTGACCGCGGGGTGGTTCGGCAAGGCGGCCTGCATCCAGCAGTACGACACGGCCGGGGGCCCGACCCTGGACTGGCGTTCCGACCGGCAGTACGTGGCGATGTGCTACTCGGACATCGTCCCGTTGTACACGGCCGAACGGTTGGACCGGCCGGACACGTTCCCCTACGCCACGAGCTGGGTGGAGGACGCGGGCACGGCGCAGGAACAGGTGCGCTACATGGAGTACCCGGTGCTGACCGGGTTGTTCCAGTGGGTGAACGCCACGCTCACCCACCAGTGGACGGACGCGGCCGACGCGGGCTGGCTGCCGGGAGCGCTGCCCGTGGCCGTCTACTTCAACATCACCGCGTTCTTCCTCGCCGTGGCGTGGCTGGTCACGGTCTGGGCGGTGGCCAGGACGGCCCGACGGCGGATCTGGGACGCCGCTCTGGTCGCGGTGTCTCCGCTCGCGGTGGTGCACGCCTTCACCAACTTCGACACCCTCGCCACGGCCGCGGCCGCGGCGGCCCTGCTCGCGTGGTCCCGGCACAGACCGGCGTGGGCGGGTGTGCTGCTCGGCGTCGGTGCGGCCGCGAAGATGTACCCGCTGCTGCTGCTCGGCCCCCTGTTCGTGCTGTGCCTGCGCGCGGGCCCTGCCTCTGTAGGTCTGAGTTGAAGCTACCACGAGTGTTTCAAGGCCGAAACACTAATCACCACTTCGGTGGGGTGGCCCGGGACTCAGATCGTGCCGGTCGGGACAGCGGCGAGCGG
>NZ_KB912535.1:0-2196 GCF_000383775.1 Saccharomonospora halophila 8 | reverse complement strand
CGGGGCCCCCGCCGACGACCCGTGGGGCTCGGCCCCGCCGGCCGGAGGTGGCGGCGGGTTCTCCGACGAGCCGCCGTTCTGAGCCGTCCGACGCCGCTTCCCGCGCGGTAGCGCGCCCGAACAACCACACGAAACGTTCCCCAGGAGTACACCGTGGCCAAGCCACCCGTTCGCAAGCCGAAGAAGAAGGTCTGCGTTTTCTGCAAGGCCGAGAAGCAGGGGCAACCCGAGCCGATCGACTACAAGGACACGACCATGCTGCGGAAGTACATCTCCGACCGCGGCAAGATCCGTGCCCGTCGGGTCACCGGCAACTGCAGCCAGCACCAGCGGGACGTCGCCATCGCGGTCAAGAACTCGCGGGAGATGGCTCTGCTGCCCTACACCTCGACCGCTCGCTGAGGAAGGAAGTCCGTCATGGCGAGGATCATCCTGACGACCGACGTCGCCCACCTCGGCGGCCCCGGCGACATCGTCGAGGTGAAGGACGGCTACGCGCGTAACTACCTGCTGCCGCGGGGTTATGCGATGACCGCGACGAAGGGTGCGGAGCGCAACGTCCGCACCATCCGGCGTACCCAGGAGGCCCGTCGGATCCGCGACCTCGACCACGCCAAGGAGATCAAGCAGACGCTCGAGAACCTCGGCACGGTGGAGGTCACGGCGAAGTCGGCCGAGGGCTCGAAGAAGCTGTTCGGCTCGGTCACCCCCTCCGACGTGGTCAACGCGATCAAGGCGGCCGGGGGCCCGCAGCTCGACAAGCGGGTCATCGAACTCCGGCAGCACATCAAGACCGTCGGCAAGCACGACGTCCGTGCCCGCCTGCACCCGAACGTGACGGTCGACGTCCACCTGGACGTCGTCCCCACCAGGGCGTAGACACAGCCGACAAGCACGGCCGGCCCCCGGGACACGACTGCGGCGGGGTCCCCCGGGGCCCCGCCGCAGTCGTGTCCCGGGGGCCGGGGCACCACCGTCCCGTCGATCTTTGCCGGATCGATATCGGCCCGGGGAACCCGAACCACCCACCCCACGTCGAATCGTTTGCAATACTGCTCGTCATCGGTCGGCGTGTTGCTTCCGACCTTTCCGGCGACGCAGCCGACACGTCGGACCCGTGTGGCGTCGCCGACCGGGTGGCGAGGCCGTCGTGCAGAATCTGGGAAGGTGATCAGCGGTGCCGTTGTGGCTCATCCCCGCCGTCGCGGCCTACGGAATCGCGACTCAGGACGAAGCCGGGGAACACGCCGCCGGTGACGGGTCGCGGTCACTGGACGCGCACCAGATCCACCAGCAGCTCACCTCCGGGCCCGGCACCGGACCACTGCAGGAGGGGCAGCAGGCGGCGAACGGCCTGAAGGGAACCTTCCGCGAGCGGGTGCAGCAGATGGAGGACCTGGCGACGAAGATGGACCAGGCCTGGCAGGGCGCCTCCGCCGAAGCGGCGAAGGTGGGCGCCCGCCCGCTGAAGGACTGGTTGCTCGACTCCGAGTACAAGCTGAACGACAGTGATCGCGCGATGGGATCACAGGCCGAGGCCTTCACCAGCGCGGCATCGAAGGTACAGCCGGTCCCCGCGAAACCCCCGGAGAGCAACTTCGTCAACGACGTTTGGCCGTTCGAGACCGACACCGACCGGGCGATCAACAGCTACAACGCGAAGGCTCAGACGAACGTCGACGCGTTCAACGCCTACTACGAGGCGACCACGGCCAACAGTCGCGCGATCCCGCAGTACACCGCCCTCGACGGCGAACTCGGCGAGGTCGAGGTGGACGAGAACGCCGGGGAGGGCGGTCCGGACTCCGGGAGCGGGTCCGGCACCGGCCCGGTACCCGCCGGGACGCCCGGGGGTCCCGGCGGTAGTGGCTCCGGCTCGGTGAACTCCGCCGGCTTCTCCGCGCCCGGCGGGGGGAGTTACCCGCCGGCGGCGAGCGGCGGCGCCGGAAGTGTGCCCGGTAGCGGCGGATACACCTCCCCGGGCACCTCGGGCGGCACCGACGGATTCACACACCGGCCCGGGCAGTGGGACGACGGTACCTCCGCCTCCGGCTGGGCTCCCCCGAAGACGAACGTCCCCGATCTCGACGGCAGCGGCAGTGGATTCGGCCCCGGCGGCGGGTCCGGCATCGGCGGGTCCGGTGCCGGTGGTGCCGGAGCCGGGTTCGGCGGTGCCGGGGGTGGCGCCGGGGCCGT
>NZ_KB912534.1:8238-10886 GCF_000383775.1 Saccharomonospora halophila 8 | reverse complement strand
GCGCGCCCCGCGGACCACGCGGAGCCGCGGCCCGGTGCCGACCCCCGTGCTCGGCGCGGCGGGGGTGCTCGGACTGATGGCACTGCTCGAACTGGTGCCGCGACTGGGCGTGGTCGATCGCCGGTTCCTCCCGCCGTTCAGCGAGATGGTCGCCGCGCTGGCCGGGCAGATGTCCTCCGCGGAGTTCTGGATCGCGTTGGTCGCGACGATCCGGGGCTGGGCGATCGGTCTGGCGATCGCCGTGGCCGCGGGCGTGGTGCTCGGCATCCTCATCGGCAGCATCCCGTTGCTGCGCGCGGCGACGAACTCGACGATCGAGTTCCTGCGCCCGATCCCCTCGGTGGCGCTCATCCCGCTGGCGGTGCTGCTCTACGGCAGTGACCTGCGGGCGACCCTGATCCTGGTGGTGTACGCGAGTTTCTGGCAGGTACTGGTGCAGGTGCTCTACGGGGTGCGCGACGTGGACCCGGTGGCCCGGGAGACCGCCCGCTCGTACCGGTTCCGCCGGTGGACGCAGGTGCGCACGGTGATCTGGCCGACCGCCCTGCCGTACGTGATGACCGGGTTCCGGCTGGCCGCGGCGGTCGCACTGATCCTGGAGATCACCGGTGAGCTGATCATCGGGTCGCCGGGGCTCGGTGCCCAGATCAAGGTCGCGCAGAGTTCGGGCGCGGTGGACACGATGTACGCACTGGTGATCGTCACCGGGGTCTTCGGGGTTCTGGTGAACCTGCTGGCCCGGGTCGCGGAGCGCCGCGTCCTCGCCTGGCACCCGTCCGTTCGCGGGGAGGTGCCGAAGTGATCGTCTCATTCGCCCGTCGCGTGCTGCTCGCGCTCGGGCTGCCCGCCGTGCTGATCACCCTGTGGTGGGTGGCCACCGCGAACAGCACCAGCTTCTTCTGGCCGCCACTGTCGGAGATCCTCGGCACCTTCGGGGAGACATGGTTCAGCGGCAGGCTGGCCGCCGACGTGCTGCCCAGTCTGCTGCGCCTGCTGGCCGGCTATCTGATCGCGCTGGCGCTCGGGATCGGTCTGGGAACGGCGATCGGTTCCTCGGCCACGCTGCGCGCGGTCGTGGAACCGGTTCTCGAGTTCTTCCGCGCGATCCCACCACCGGTGCTGGTGCCGATCCTCATCCTGTTCGCCGGCATCGGGGACTGGATGAAGGTCCTGGTGATCGTCTCCGGCTGCCTCTGGCCGATCCTGCTCAACACGGTCGAGGGCGTGCGCGGCATCGACGAGGTCCTGCGGGACACCGCCCGCTGCTACCGCATGCGCCGCTCGTCCCGGCTGGTGCACCTCGTGCTGCGGGGCGCCAGCCCGCAGATCGCGGCGGGCGCGCGCCAGGCGCTGTCCGTCGGCATCATCCTGATGGTCATCAGCGAGATGTTCGCCGCCAGCAACGGCGTCGGCTTCACCGTGATCCAGTTTCAGCGCAGTTTCGCGATCCCGCAGATGTGGAGCGGGATCATCCTGCTCGGGCTGATCGGGATCACGCTGGCGCTCCTCCTCCGACTCGTGGAGTACCGGGCACTGGCCTGGTACCGCGGGTTGCACGAATCCCAGCGAGGAAAGGGTTGACGTGACGACCGAGACCATGCTCGACGTGCGCGGGGTGCGCAAGGTCTTCGAGGGCGGGAACCGCACCGTCGAGGCGATCCGCGAGCTCACGTTCTCCGTGCGCCCGGGGGAACTCGCCTGCATCGTCGGCCCGTCCGGGGCGGGCAAGACGACGCTGCTCAAGTGCGTCGCCGGCCTGCTCGGGGTGACCGACGGCGAGGTCGTCCTGGAGGGGGAGCGGGTGACCGCCCCGCCCCCGGGAATGGCCGTGGTGTTCCAGGAGTACGGGCGCAGCCTCTTCCCCTGGATGACCGTGCGGGGCAACGTCGAGCTCCCGTTGAAGGAGAAGAAGGTCCCGCGCGGTGAGCGCAGGCGCCTCGTCCGCGAGTCGCTGGAGGCGGTCGAGCTCGCCCACGTGGCCGATTCCTACCCGTGGCAGCTCTCCGGCGGGATGCAACAGCGGGTCGCGATCGCGCGTGCCGTCGCGTACGAGCCGCGCGTGCTGCTGATGGACGAGCCGTTCGCCGCCGTCGACGCGCAGACCCGCGCCGACCTGGAGGACCTCGTGCGCAGCCTGTGGCGCCGGCTGGGCGTCACCGTCCTGTTCGTCACCCACGACATCGACGAGGCCGTCTACCTCGGCGAACGGGTGCTCGTCCTGTCGATGGCCCCGACACTGGTACTGGCCGACGTGCCGGTCGACCTGCCGGACGAGCGTGATCAGCTCACGACCAGGTCGACGTCGCGCTTCGGCGAGCTGCGCACCCACGTGTGGGAGCTCATCCAGCAGGCCAAGGCCGGGGAGCGGACCCCGGAGGACCCGCAGATCACCGCCGCGGTCGGACCGGACACCTGACCGTGGCCCACGGGGTCGGGGAGCCGTCGCGGACGCGGCGGCTCCCGGTGGGCGGGGCCTCCTCGCTCCTCGCTGTCCTGCTGGTCGCGCTCAATCTCCGCGGCGCGATCGCGGCGGTCTCCCCGGTGCTGCCGGAGATCCGGGCGGATGTCGGGCTGTCCGCGACCACCGCCGGACTGCTCACCGCGGTGCCGGTGCTGTGCTTCGCGCTCGCGGCGCCCGCCGCGGTCCG
>NZ_KB912534.1:1498-8138 GCF_000383775.1 Saccharomonospora halophila 8 | reverse complement strand
TCCGCTGAAGGGCGAGATCCTGCGGCTGCGGCCGCGGCGGACGAGCCTGCCACCGCCCCGGCACACCGTGCGGGCCACGGTCGAGGGCAGACCGGTCTATCTGGTGCCCCGCGCCGACGGCGAGCTCGTGCTCGGCGCGACCCAGTACGAGGCGGGCTTCGACACCGACGTGACCGCGCGCGGGGTGCGGGAGCTGCTGGAGGCGGCCGAGCGGGTGTTCCCGGCGCTCGCCGAGTACACCCTCACCGAGAGCACGGCCGGGCTGCGTGCCGGGAGCGCCGACAACCTGCCGTACCTCGGGCCGCTCGACGACGGCGTGTACGCGGCGGCCGGACACCACCGCAACGGGTTGTTGCAGGCCCCGGTCACCGCGGCGGCCGTACTCGCCTGGCTCACCGGCGCCGTGCCGCCGAGGGGTGTGGCGGGCGCACACCCGGACCGGATCGGACAGTGAGGAGTCGCTGTGATGGACGTTCACGTCAACGGGGACACCCGGCGCGTGCCGGACGGCAGCACCGTCGCCGACGTGCTCGCGGCCGCGTGGGGCGAGGCGAAGGGGATCGCCGTGGCGCTCGACGGGGAGGTCGTGCGGCGGGGGCGCTGGAGCGACGTCGTCGTGCGCGACGGCGCGCGCATGGAGATCATGACCGCGGTGCAGGGAGGCTGAGCAGACCACGATGACGTTCACCGACACGACCGCCGTCGAGGCCCCGCTGGTCCTCGGCGACCACAAGCTCGACTCCCGGCTGATCATCGGCACGGGTGGCGCGGGCAACCTCGACGTTCTGGAACGGGCCCTCGTGGCCTCCGGGACCGGGCTGACCACCGTCGCCCTGCGCCGTGCCGACACGGAGGGTGGATCCGGCGTGCTCGACCTGCTGCGGCGGCTCGGCATCGCGGTGCTGCCGAACACGGCGGGCTGCCGCACGGCGGCCGAGGCCGTCCTCACCGCCCGGCTGGCGCGGGAGGCGCTGGACACGGACCTGGTGAAGCTGGAGGTGCACGCGGACGACCGGACCCTGCTGCCGGACCCGGTGGAGACCCTGGAGGCGGCCGAACAGCTCGTCGCCGACGGGTTCACGGTGCTGGCCTACACCAACGACGACCCGGTGCTGGCGCTGCGGCTGGAGGAAGCGGGGTGCGCGGCCGTGATGCCGCTGGGCTCGCCGATCGGGACGGGGCTGGGCATCCGTAATCCGCACAACCTGGAACTGATCGTGTCGCGGGCCGGGGTGCCGATCATCCTGGACGCCGGGATCGGGACCGCCTCCGACGCCGCCCTGGCGATGGAGCTCGGCTGCGACGCCGTGCTGCTGTCCACGGCGGTGACCAGGGCACAGGCACCGGAACGGATGGCGCGGGCGATGGCCTCGGCGGTCACCGCGGGACGTCTCGCACGCGAGGCGGGGCGGATCCCCCGCCGGTTCTGGGCCCAGGCGTCGAGTCCGCCCCGCTGACACCCGCCGTCGCGCGGGCGGCGGGGACGGAGGGGAGCGGGAGTGTGGGGAGCGCGGACGCGGCGGCCGCCCGACCACGTAAGGTGACCCGCACTCCGGACACCCGGCGGGAAATCGGGTGGGCGGAAGCGGGAGCACGTGGACCGAAGGAGCGTTCGAGAAGTGAGCACGTCGGCACAGGACGTTCCCGGCAGGCTGTTCCTCACGATCGGCAGGCTGTCCCGGTCGCTGCGTCAGGCGGGCGCGCCCGGGCCCGGGCACGGGGCGATCTCGGCGTTGGCGACACTGGCGGCGTGTGGGAGGCTGCGGCTGGGCGATCTGGCCGCCAAGGAGGGCGTCGCGGCGGCGACCATGTCCCGCATCGTCTCCGCCCTGGCCGAACAGGGCTACGTGCGGCGGGAGTCGGACCCGGTGGACCGCAGGGCGTGGCTGGTCACGGTCACCGACGAGGGGCAGAGCCTGCTCTCCGGCGTCACCGCCACCCGCATCAACGAGCTGAGCAGGCGGATCGGCCGGCTCACCCCGGAACACCGCGACGCCCTCGCCGCCGCCGTCCCCGCCCTGGAAGCCCTCCTCGCCGACGACGACGTCTGACCCACCCCGATCCGCGAGTCCACACTCCACGCCCGCGAGTCGCCACCGCAGGCCCGCGAGTCGCCACCGTGTGCCGGCGGATCAGCGCTGGGTGTCCTCATCGGCGACCCGCCAGAACGCCGACACGGGGCCCACCTTCGCGCCCATCGGGTACGAGTTCCGCACCGCGTTGATCACGTACCACTTCGCCAGCCGGGCCGCGTCCGGCACGCTCTCGCCCCGGGCCAGACCGGCGGTGAACGCCGAGGCCATCGCGTCCCCCGCGCCGTGGGTGTGCGGGGTGTCCAACCGGGGCCCCGGCAGTTCGGTGAACGTCTCGCCGTCGTACAGCAGGTCCACACACTCCGGGTCGTCGGCGAGGTGCCCGCCCTTGACCAGCACGTACCGCGGGCCGAGTTCCCGTAGCGCGAGCGCGGCGTTCCGCATGTGCTCGCGCCGGGTGACCTCGATCCCGGTGAGCAGCCGGACCTCGTCCAGGTTCGGTGTGACCGCCGTGGCGCGGGGGAGCAGTTCGTCGCGCAGCGCCGCCAGCCCGGCGTCGTCGAACAGTGGGTGCCCGTGCATGGAGGCGGCGACCGGGTCGACCACGAACGGGATGCCGTCGGCGCCGCCGATGCCCGCCCGGTCGCACGCCCCGGCGACCGCGTGGATGATCCCGGCGGAGGCGAGCATCCCGGTCTTGGCGGCCTGCAGCCCCATGTCGGCGGCGACCGCCTCGATCTGCCCGGCCACGATCCGGGCCGGGACGTCGGAGCGGTCGTGCACGCCGAGCGTGTTCTGCACCGTCACCGCCGTGACGGCGACCAGGCCGTGGACACCACACGTCAGAAACGTCCGCAGGTCCGCCTCCAGACCGGCGGCGCCCCCGGAATCGGACCCGGCGATGGTCAACGCCGCGGGAGGCTGCTTGTCGCTCATCCCTCCAGTCTCACCCACGCCCGGCCGATCCCCCGGAGGTGGCCCACGCCGCGCCCGGCTCACTCCTCCGGGGCCAACCGCCAGAACGGGGACACCGGACCGACCCCGGCACCCAGTGGATACGCCTCGGCGACGCAGCGTTCGATGAACCGCTTGCCCTGCGCCACGGCGTCGGGAACGGCCAGCCCCCGCGCGAGGTAAGCCGTGACCGCCGAGGCGAGCGTGTCCCCGCCGCCGTGGGTGTGCTCGGTCTCGTACCGTGGGCCTTCGAGGTCGACGTACCCGGTGCCGTCCGCGAGGAGGTCCACACACTGCGGGTCGTCGGCCAGGTGACCGCCCTTGACCAGGACCCACCGCGGCCCCAGTTCGAGCAGGGCGTCGGCGGCGGCACGCCTGCTGTCGGCGTCGGTCACCCGGACGCCGGTCAGCAGCCGGACCTCGTCTAGGTTCGGGGTGACCAGCGTGGCGCGGGGGAACAGTTCGGTGCGGATCGCCTCCAGCGCCTCGTCCCGCAGGAGCGGGTCCCCGTGCATGGACGCGGCCACCGGGTCGACGACGAGCGGGATCCGCCCCGGTCCACGCCCGATGCCGAGGTCGTCGGCCGTGGCCGCGACCGTGCGGATGATGTCGGCCGTGGCGAGCATGCCGGTCTTCGCCGCGTCGACACCCATGTCCCCGGCCACGGTGCGCATCTGCGCGGTCACGAGCTCCGGTGGGATCTCGGTGAAGCCCTCGACCCCGAGTGAGTTCTGCACGGTGACCGCGGTGACCGCCGTCATGCCGTGGACCCCGCAGGCGAAGAAGGTGCGCAGGTCCGCCTGGATGCCCGCCCCGCCGCCGGAGTCCGATCCGGCGACGGTCAGCGCGGTTCCCGGGGTCGCCGGGGTCCGGGTCGTCGGTGTGCGCGGGGTCCGGGTCACGGCTCGACCACCGGGAGGTAGACCTGGCTACCGCGTTCGCCGAACTCTCGTGCCTTGTCCCGCATCCCGGCCTCGATGGCGTCCACACTGGACAATCCGTGCTCCTCGGCGTAGCGGCGGACGTCGTGGGTGATGCGCATCGAGCAGAACTTCGGCCCGCACATCGAGCAGAAGTGTGCGGTCTTGGCGGGTTCGGCGGGCAAGGTCTCGTCGTGGAACGCCCGCGCGGTGTCCGGGTCGAGGGAGAGGTTGAACTGGTCGTGCCAGCGGAACTCGAACCGCGCCCGCGACACGGCGTCGTCCCATTCCTGCGCGTACGGGTGCTCCTTGGCGAGATCGGCACTGTGCGCGGCGATCTTGTAGCTGATCACGCCGGTCTTCACGTCGTCCCGGTTCGGCAGGCCCAGGTGCTCCTTCGGGGTGACGTAGCACAGCATCGCGGTGCCGTACCAGCCGATCTGCGCCGCACCGATCGCCGAGGTGATGTGGTCGTAGGCGGGGGCGATGTCCGTCGCGAGTGGACCGAGCGTGTAGAACGGCGCCTCCCCGCAGAGCTGTTCCTCCAGCTCGACGTTCTTCTTGATCTTGTGCATCGGCACGTGTCCGGGGCCCTCGATCATCACCTGCACGTCGTGCTCGCGCGCGAGGTGGGTGAGCTCGCCGAGGGTCTCCAGCTCGGCGAACTGGGCCCGGTCGTTGGCGTCGGCGATCGACCCCGGGCGCAGCCCGTCCCCGAGGGAGAAGGTGACGTCGTAAGCGCGCAGGATCTCGCACAGTTCGGAGAAGTGCGTGTACAGGAACGATTCCCGGTGGTGGGCCAGGCACCACGCGGCCATGATCGAACCGCCGCGGGAGACGATGCCGGTGACCCGCTGGGCCGTCAGCGGGACGTAGCGCAGCAGCACGCCCGCGTGCACGGTCATGTAGTCGACGCCCTGCTCGCACTGCTCGACCACGGTGTCCCGGTAGACCTCCCAGGACAGCTTCTCCGGCTCGCCGCCGACCTTCTCCAGCGCCTGGTAGATCGGGACGGTACCGACCGGGACGGGGGAGTTGCGCAGGATCCGCTCGCGGGTGGCGTGGATGTTGCTCCCCGTGGACAGGTCCATCACGGTGTCGGCGCCCCAGCGGGTCGCCCACACCAGCTTGTCCACCTCCTCCTCGACCGACGACCACACGGCCGAGTTGCCCATGTTGGCGTTCACCTTCACCAGGAAGTTCTTCCCGATGATCATCGGTTCGGACTCGGGGTGGCAGCGGTTGGCGGGGATCACCGCCCGTCCGCGCGCCACCTCCGCGCAAACGAACTCGGGGTCGACGCGCTCGCGTGCGGCGACGAACTCCATCTCCGGGGTGATCACCCCGGCCTTCGCCCGGCCGAGCTGGGTGTCGTGTTCGGAGCCCTCGCGCCACGCCGCCCGGGTGCGGTCCAGTCCGGTGTGGACGTCGATGGCGGCCCCGGGGTCGGTGTAGGGCCCCGAGGTGTCGTAGACGTCGAAGTGCTCCCCGTTCGAGAGGTCGATGCGCCGCGCCGGGACACGCAGCCCCGAGGCGGTCGAGTGGTAGATCTTGCGTGAGCCGGTGATCGGTCCGGTGGTGACCCCCGGTCCGGCAGCGCCGTCACCAGTGCCGTTGTGCTCTGCGGTAGCGCCGTTGTCCAGCGTCGTCACGACGAATCCACTCCCTACGCCGGCATTACCCGGTCAGGTTCTGCGGTCGGCGGCACCGGGTCCGGTCGAACCGGACACCAGCCGCCCTCTCAGCCCGCCAGGGCGCGAGCTCCCGCGATGTACTGTTATCTGCCTACCCGAGCGACCCTAGCCACGCCCCACCCCCACCGACAACCCGCCACCCGGGTCACGACGCGACCTGTGCCGTGAAGGGCACCTTCCTTGCGCTGGACGCCGTGAGGGGCACCTTCACTGCGTCACACGCAGCGAAGGTGCCCCTCACGGCACTACGGAGGGTGAGGGGGTCGTCAGGGGGCGGGTGGGAGCCAGGAGTTGCCCGGCACGCCCCACTTGTTCGATTTGAGCATCTTCTTCGCGGCTCGGGAGTGACGGCCGATGAGCCGGTCCAGGTAGAGGTAGCCGTCGAGATGGTCGGTCTCGTGCTGGAGGCAGCGCGCGAAGTAGCCGGTGCCCTCCACCTCGATCGGGGTGCCCTCGACGTCACAGCCGGTGACCTTCGCCCAGGAGGCCCGCCCGGTCGGGTAGGACTCGTCCGGCACCGACAGGCAGCCCTCCCAGTCGTCGTCGGGGTCCGGCATGGTCTCCGGGACCTCGCTGGTCTCCAGTCGGGGATTGACCACCAGCCCCTTGTGCCGCACACCCTCGTCGTCCGGACAGTCGTAGACGAACAGCCGCAGGTCGACACCGATCTGGTTGGCCGCGAGACCGACCCCCTCCGCCGCGTACATCGTCTCGAACATGTCGTCGACGAGTGTGGCGAGGTCGGTGTCGAACGTCTCGACCTCGCGGGTGCGCGTGTGCAGGACCGGGTCGCCCGCGATACGGATGGGGTGGATCGTCACGGTGGGTCATCCTAGGCGAGAGACCCACCACCCGGACGCGCCGGGCATGCTCCGGCGTTTCGGCCCTTCGGCGTGATCTAATGACAGTGCGCGACGATCGCGCGGGATACGGACGTGCCCGAACAGCCGACGAGGAGCCAGATGGACGCCGCCGCGGAGTCGACGGCCCCGGACGAGCGGCCGCCCCCGCAGACCGGGCCCGCACAGGCCGGGCCCGC
>NZ_KB912534.1:0-1398 GCF_000383775.1 Saccharomonospora halophila 8 | reverse complement strand
CTGCGCACCGCGCGGCGGGCCACCCCGGCGACCCTGCGGAACTGCGGTCTGCGGAGCCCGAGCTTGCGCTGGGTGCGTCCCCGGCGGATCGCCCGGCGTTCCCGCGACGGCACCTCCCACGCCTCGGGATGGCGGGCCAGCCACCGGTACCGGTACACCGAGTACGGCAGGTGCCCCAGATACAGCAGCAGCACGCTGGTGAGGACCAGCAGGGGGTACTGGATCGTGGCGGCGGCGGCCAGGCCGACGAACACCAGCAGGGGCGCCACCGCCTTGGCGGGCACCCGCAGCTTCTTCAGGGACAGCGTGGGCACGCGGCTGATCAGCAGCAGCGCGATGGCGACGGTCCACAGCCACACGGTCGCTTCCGCCGACCACCAGCCCGGACCGAACGCCAGGGTGGCGATGACCGGCAGCAGCGCGAGCAGACCACCGGCCGGGGCGGGGACCCCGACGAAGAACTCGTTGGCGTACGGCGGTTGTTCCGCGTCGTCGAGCAGGGTGTTGAACCGGGCGAGCCGCAGCACCATGCACACCGCGAAGATGAGCGCGGCGACCCAGCCGAGGCGGCTGGGCTCACCGAACCAGACGTAGAGGACCAGCGCGGGGGCGACCCCGAACGAGATCGCGTCGGACAGCGAATCGAGCTCCGCACCCATCCGCGAGGAGGCGTCGAGCAGCCGGGCGATCCGGCCGTCGAGACTGTCGAGCACGGCGGCGATCCCGATCGCGCCGATCGCGAGCCGGTGCTCGCCGAACAGGGCGAACTGCACGGCGGAGAGTCCCGCGCACAGGGCGAGCACGGTGACCGCGTTCGGCAGCAACCGGACTCCGGGGGTGGTCCGGGCCATGGGGTTCAGTCCTTCGTCGCTGGGAGCTCGGCGAGCGGGGTCTCGCCGCCGATGGTGCGTTGTCCCTCGCGCACCAGCAGTCGGCTGCCGGGCGGCAGGTAGGTGTCCACGCGCGAACCGAAGCGGATCAACCCGTAGGTCGCACCCGCGTCCAGCTTCGCACCCGGGGACACGTCGCAGAGGATACGACGGGCCACAAGCCCGGCGATCTGCACGACGACGAGGTCGTGTCCGGCGTCGGTGCGCAGCAGCAGGGTGTTGCGCTCGTTGTCCTCACTCGCCTTGTCCAGATCGGCGGAGAGGAACGTGCCCGGCCGGTAGGCGACCTGCTCGACGGTCCCGGTCGCGGGCGCGCGCTGGACGTGGACGTCGAGCACGGACAGGAACACGCTCACCCGGGTGCGCGGCCCGTCGGGCAGGCCGAGTTCGGGGGGTGGCGACGCCTGCTCGATCAGCGAGACCAGGCCGTCGGCGGCGGAGAGCACCAGGTCGGTGCGGGCGGGCGGCACCCGGCGGGGCTCGCGGAAGAACGCCGCGGTGGCCAGGG
>NZ_KB912533.1:3207-5263 GCF_000383775.1 Saccharomonospora halophila 8 | reverse complement strand
CCGCGCGTGCGGCAGGACCCGCCGCAGGCCCGTGCCGACCGCGTCGGCCACCTCGGCGGCGGTGGCCGATCCTTTGAACTTGTCGGGCGCGACGAGCACGGTGGGCATGGCGGGTCCGTTCCTTTCCGGCGCGGTGCGGTGGAGCTGGTGCGGTCAGTCGGCGAGCGCGATCGCCGTGGGGGCGTGATCGGGATGTTCGGCGAGGTCCTCGAACTCGACCACGTTGTCGATCTCGGTGCCCATGGACACGTTGGTGACGCGCTCCAGGATCACCTCGACGACCACGGGCACGCGGTGTTCGGCCATCAGTGTCCGCGCCTTCTCGAACGCGGGCAGGATGTCGTCCGGCTCGAACACCCGGATCGCCTTGCAGCCCAGGCCCTCGACGGTCTTGACGTGGTCGACGCCGTAGCCGCCGAGTTCGGGGGAGTTGATGTTGTCGAACGACAGTTGCACGCAGTAGTCCATGTCGAACCCGCGCTGGGCCTGCCGGATCAGCCCCAGGTAGGAGTTGTTCACCAGCACGTGCAGGTACGGGATGCGGAACTGCGCGCCCGCCGCCAGTTCCTCGACGAGGAACTGGAAGTCGTAGTCGCCGGACAGGGCGACCACGGTGGCGTCCGGCTCGGCCGTGGCCACCCCGAGTGCCGCGGGCACCGTCCATCCGAGCGGGCCGGCCTGGCCGGCGTTGATCCAGTGCCGGGGCCGGTGGACGTGCAGCAGCTGCGCGGCCTGGATCTGGGACAGGCCGATCGTGCTGACGTAGCGCACGTCCGGACCGAAGGCGCGGTTGCACTCCTCGTAGACCCGCTGGGGTTTGACCGGCACGGTGTCGAAGTGAGTCCGGCGGAGCATGGTCCGTCGACGCTGTCGGCACCCGCGCACCCAGTCGGTCCGGTCCGGCAGCCGCCCGTCCCGCTTCCGTTCGCGGGCCACCTCGACGAACCGCTCCAGCGCGGCGCCCGCGTCGGAGACGATGCCGTAGTCGGGGGCGAACACCCGGCCGATCTGCGTCGGTTCGACGTCGACGTGCACGAACGTACGGCCGGCGGTGTAGGTGTCGAGCCCGCCGGTGTGCCGGTTGGCCCACCGGTTGCCGATGCCGAGCACGAAGTCGCTCGCCAGCAGGGTGGCGTTGCCGTAGCGGTGCGAGGTCTGCAGTCCGACCATGCCCGCGGTCAGCGGGTGGTCGTCCGGGATCGCGCCCCACGCCATCAGCGTGGGCACCACGGGCACGTCGACCAGCTCGGCGAACTCGACCAGCGTGTCGGCGGCGTCGGCGTTGACCACCCCACCCCCGGCCACGATCAGCGGGCGCTCCGCCTCGCACAGCATCGTCAGTGCCCGTTCGGCCTGCGCCCGGCTCGCCGCCGGGGTCGCCACCGGCAGCGGTTCGTAGGTGTCCGGGTCGAACTCGATCTCGGCCTGCTGCACGTCGAGCGGCAGGTCGATCAGCACCGGCCCCGGGCGGCCCTGGCGCATGAGCTGGAACGCCTTCTGGAAGGCGCCCGGCACCTGGGCGGCCTCCAGGACGGTGACCGCCCACTTCGCCACCGGTGCGGCGACCGAGGAGATGTCGACGGCCTGGAAGTCCTCCTTGTGCAGTTTGTCGACCGGGGCCTGCCCGGTGAGGCACAGGATCGGGATCGAGTCGGCCGACGCCGAGTACAGCCCGGTGATCATGTCGGTGCCCGCCGGGCCGGAGGTGCCCACGCACACGCCGATGTTGCCCGGCGCGGCCCGGGTGTAGCCCTCGGCCATGTGGGAGGCGCCCTCGACGTGGCGGGCCAGCACGTGCCGGATCCCACCGTGTGCCCGCATCGCGCTGTAGAACGGGTTGATCGCGGCGCCCGGCAGCCCGAAGGTCTGCGTCGCCCCCTCCTTCTCCAGGATGAGGACCGCGGCGTCGACGGCTCGCATGCGTGCCATGTGTACCCTCCGTCTCTGGCGGCGGGGGCCCACCGGCCCCCGCGGGTGGTCATCTGTCGGTGCGGCCGCTGAGCCGCTCGACGCCGCGCAGCAGGCCCGAGTGGTCGAGCCCGCCGTCGCCCGCGGC
>NZ_KB912533.1:0-3107 GCF_000383775.1 Saccharomonospora halophila 8 | reverse complement strand
CCGTCGGCGTCGGGGCCCGCGCCGCCGCCGTCGGCGCTGCCGAGGGCGGCCACGGTCACGAAGACCGCCGTGCCGAGTGCGCCCGCGAGCTGTTGCAGCGTGGTGAGGATGGCGCTGCCGTGCGAGTAGAGATGGTCGGGCAGGCTCCCGAGTGACTCGGTCATCAGCGGCGTCATCATCAGGGCGAGCCCGGTCATCAGCACGATGTGGATGCCGATCACCAGCACCAGCGGCGAACCCGGCCCGAGCAGGGTGAACAGCCACAGCGACACGGCCATCGCCGATGCGCCGGGGATCACCAGCGGCCGGGCCCCGACGCGGTCGAACAACGCACCCACCGGGCGGCCGAGCAGCCCGAGAACCAGACCACCGGGCAGTACCGCGAGGCCGCTGACGAACGTGCTGGTGTCCAGCACGGTCTGCAAAAACAGCGGCAGCATGATCGCGCCCGCGCCGAGCAGGCACATGAACAGCAGCGCGGCCAGCACCAACGCGACCGTGAAGCTGCGGTGGGTGAACGGGCGGAGGTCCAGCAGCGCGCGGTCGCGCCGTTGCAGCCGGGTCTGGCGCAGCACGAACACGGTCAGCGCGGCGAGACCGACCACGATCGGTGCCCACGGCGGCACCGGGTGCCCGCCGCCTCTTTCCCCGAAGGACGACAGGCCGTAGAGCAGGCCACCGAACCCGATCGCGGACAGCACGACCGAGACGAGGTCGAGCGGCAGCCGCCGCGTCGGGCTGTCGAGGTGCAGCCACAGCGCCCCGAGGGCCAGGGCGGTCAGCGCCAACGGCAGTACGATCCAGAACATCCAGCGCCAGCCCAGCGATGCCAGGACCGCTCCGCCGATCGTCGGCCCCACCGCGGGCGCGACCGCGATGACGATGGTGATGGTGCCCATCGTCGCGCCGCGCCGGGTCTCCGGCACCAGGCGCATCACCGAGGTCATCAGCAGCGGCAGCATCACGGCCGTGCCGGTGGCCTGCACCACGCGCCCGGCGAGCAGGAATCCGAAGCTCGGTGCGAGGGCGGCGACCACCGTGCCCGTGGAGAACAGGGTCAGCGAGGCGAGGAAGATCTGGCGCGGGGTGAACCGCTCCAGCAGGAACCCGGTCGTCGGGATGACCACCGCCATCGTCAGCAGGAACCCACTGGTCAGCCACTGTGCCGTCGTGGTCGGCACGTTCAGATCGACACTGAGGTCGCGCAGCGCGACGCTGAGGATGGTCTCGTTGAGGATCATCACGAAGGCCGAGACCACCAGCACGCCGATCAGCAGGGTCGTCTTCGGCGCGGGCGTTTCCCGGTCGGGATCCGTGGTCGGCGGGTGCACGGTGTCGGTCATGGGAGGGTGCGGCTCCAAGGGAACGGAGGTGCTGTGCCGGGCCGGACCCGGAGACCGCGAGAGGGACGACGACGGTGTCGCGGTGCGTGCGTCACCGGGTGAATGCCAGGTTAGCCTCCGCGTGGGCGGGCGGGCGACGCAATTACCGCGGACAGGGCCTGTGAGGGAGGACACGTGTGCGCCCACGGACCGCACACACGAACGTGGTGGCGGAGGTGTCCCCCGCCACCACGTCGCGGTGTTCAAGGAGCGGACCGGTCCGGCCGGTCGGTGGGTCAGCCGGTGACCAGGCTGAGTCCGTAGGCGTTGAGTGCCTCGTTGACGGGCTGGAAGTAGGTGGTGCCGCCCCAGGTGCAGTTTCCGGAGCCGCCGGAGGTCATGCCCTGGGCCTGGTTGCCCGAGATGAACGAGCCGCCGGAGTCGCCGGGTTCGGCGCAGACGTCGGTGCGGGTGAGACCGTAGACGGTGCCCTGGGAGTAGCGCACGGTCTGGTTCTTGGCCTCGACCGTGCCGCAGTGCCAGCCGGTGGTGGAACCGGACCGGCAGATCGACGAGCCCACCGGCGCCTCACTCGACCCGGACACGGTGCGGCCGTAGCCGTTGTACATGTTCACCAGCGGCTGCGGGGTGTCGTCCGAGCCGGTCCGCACGTAGGCGTAGTCGTTGCCGGGGAACGACGAGCCGGCGAAGGTGCCGCTGGGCTGCGAGGTGGATTCGCCGGTGGAGCCGCAGTGCCCGGCGGTGACGAACCCGCCGTTCACGGAGAACCCGATCGAGCAGCGCCCGCCGCTGCCCATGTAGTAGGCGTTGCCGCCGTAGATGTTCATCAGCGCCCGGGGCTGTTCGCGGGACTCGACGACCTCGACCTGGCTGCGGTCGGCGCCGGTGGAGTTCACGAACGCGGTGGCCTGCCCGCGGGTCTTCGGTGCCGTGGTGACGACCACCGAGTTGCTCTCGATGTCGACGTACCAGCCGGTGACCGCGTCGGGGGCGTCGCTCTCGGCGCGGTTCAGCCGTTCGGTGATGCTTTCGAGTTCGGCCGAACTGGCGTCGACCACCCGTGCCTCGGCACCGGCGGCGCGGACCTCGTCCGCCTTCGCGGCGTCGGTCACCCCGACGACCAGCGTGTCGCGCTCGGCGTCGAAGTGGGCGCCACCGAAGCTGTCCCCGAGTTCGGCGCGGACGGTGTCGACGGCCCCGCGGGCCTCGGCCTCCTGCTGAAGTCGTTGCTCGGCCTGCGCGGCGTTCATCCCGAGATCCCGCTGCATCGCCTGGATCATCGGGTCGTTGTCTCCTGCCGGGGTGACCGGTGCTCCGGAGCCCGCGGTCGCCGGAATGGCGAGCGCCGCCGCCATTCCGGTGGCCAATACCGCGGTGGTGCTCAGGCGTGCCGCGACCCTGCGCTTTCGTGAGGTCATTCCATCTCCCTGTGACGTGAGTTACGTCCAACGGACAGGAATGGAAGTATCCGGATCGAAACCGGCGGGCACAGCCGCTCAATGGACGCCGACGATCGTCGGGAATTGGCCGATGGCGGACGACGATAGTTTGTTCCGATATGGCGAACAGGTGACGTGACCGCTGAAAACCTTATTTCGGACACGGAGTGTGTCGGCCGGAAGAAACCGTTCTCCGGTATCGACGTGGGAACGCGCGCGGCGCGTTGCACGCGGGCGGCGGTGATTTCCGGCCCCGGGTGCCCACGGCGGCACCGGGTGCCCGCCGCCTCTTTCCCCGAAGGACGACAGGCCGTAGAGCAGGCCA
>NZ_KB912532.1:13149-17624 GCF_000383775.1 Saccharomonospora halophila 8 | reverse complement strand
GGCCTGCGCCCGCCGTGTCACCGGGGCGCGTGCCCGCTTTGTCACCGGGGCGCGTGCTCGCCCTGCCGCAGGGCCGTGCCGACCGTGCCTCACGCCGCCTCCGCCGTCTCGTCCGGTGATCCGTTCCGGGTGTGTGCCTCACGGCTCGGGTGATTCTACGACGGATCAGCCGCGCGCGAGGCGGTTTCCGATATCCCGGAGCCCGTCGAGGTCGTGGACGTCGCTCGGCAACGCGGGCACCGCGGTCACCGGCACGTGCGGATGCGCCCTGGTGAACCGGGCGAGCAGCCGCTCCTCCCGGGCCGCCATCGCGATCCGGTCGGCGTGCAGCCGCAACACCGCCGCGGCCAGCGCGTCGGCACTGTCGGCACTGTCGGCACTGTCGGCACTGTCGGCGGAACCCTCGTCGTCGTGCCCCGTCGCCGTCCGGCGTTCCAGGGACTCGGCCGCGGCCAGTGCGTCGATGGCGGAGATCTCGGAGACGTCGGCGAGCACGGGGTGGGTGCGGTTGGCGACGAGGCCGTCCAGCGGCATGGACTCGGTGGAGAGCCGGTCGACGAAGTAGCTGGCCTCCCGCAGCGCGTCGGGTTCCGGCGCGGCCACGACCAGGAACGACGTGCCGCGGGAGCGCAGCAGCTCGGCCGTCTTCTCCGCGCGCTCGCGGAACCCGCCGAAGGTGGAGTCGAACGCCTGCACGAACGCCGAGGCGTCGGCCAGCAGCTGCCCACCGAGAATGGTCGACACCGCCTTGGCGAACAGGGAGAAGCCCGCGCCGACGACCTTGCGCAGCCCCCAACTGCCCGCGCGGGCCGGGCTGGTCAGCAGCCGGATCATCCGGCCGTCCAGCGCGGCCGAGAGCCGGTTGGGCGCATCCAGGAAGTCCAGCGCCGAGCGGCTGGGCGGGGTGTCGACGATGATCAGATCCCACTCGCCGGTCGCCGCGAGCTGTCCCAGTTTCTCCATCGCCATGTACTCCTGCGTTCCGGAGAACGACGTGGAGATCGTCTGGTAGAAGGGGTTCGCCAGCAGCTGC
The DNA here is from genome assembly GCF_000383775.1 of Saccharomonospora halophila 8. Lineage (GTDB taxonomy): Bacteria > Actinomycetota > Actinomycetes > Mycobacteriales > Pseudonocardiaceae > Saccharomonospora > Saccharomonospora halophila. Next base: position 16,591 of record NZ_KB912532.1, on the reverse strand, counting down.
TCCGAGCGCTCCGGGCCCGCGTGCCTGCGCACCATGTCGTCGAAGGTGCGCCGCATGTCCAGCATCATCGCCCACAGTTCGCCCGTGGGCTCGAACCCGGGCACGGACACCTGACGCGGGTGGTTGCCCAGTTCGCGCAGGCCGAGGGCCTGGGCGAGCCTGCGCGCCGGGTCGATCGTGAGCACCACGGTCTGCCTGCCGCGTTCGGCGGCGCGCAGTGCCAGTGCCGCCGCGGTGGTGGTCTTGCCGACCCCGCCGGAGCCGCAGCACACCACCACCCGGGTCGCCGGGTCGTCCAGCAGGCCGTCGACGTCGAAGGTGTCGGTCATCGCACACCTTGATCCACGAGCGCGTCGGCGAGTTCGTAGAGCGCGGCCACGTCCACGCCGCCCGCGAAGTCCGCCAGCTCCAGCGTGGGCAGGTCGGCCTCGGCGAGCTGTTCGCGGGAGCGCTGCTCCGCGGCGATGCCGACGGCGTGCTCCACGGTCTCCGCGGCGAGCGCGTCCACCGTGCTCCCGGGCAGTTCCAGGCCCGCGGTCGCGAGTCCGGACCGTACGCGCTCGGCGTCCACCCTGCCGTCGGCGGCGGGGAGCAGGGCGGGGGCGGGCAACCGCGAGGGCCGGACGCGGTTGACCAGGACCGCCCCGGGGCGCAGATCCGCGCCGTCCAGCTCGGCCACCGCGTCGAGCGTTTCGCGCACCGGCATCTCCTCCAGCAGTGTGACGATGTGGACGGCCGTCTCACCCGAGTGCAGCAGCCGGACCACCCCATCGGCCTGCCCCCGGATGGGGCCGGTCTTGGCGACGTCCGTGAGCGCACGGGTGACATCCAGGAAGCGCACCACCCGCCCGGTGGGCGGTGCGTCCACGACCACGGCGTCGTAGGTGTGCCTGCCGTTCGACTCGGTGCGCCCGACACACTCCTTGATCTTGCCGGTCAGCAGGACGTCGCGCAGCCCCGGCGCGAGGGTGGTGGCGAACTCGATGGCGCCCATCCGGCGCAGGGTCCGTCCCGCGAAACCGAGGTTGTAGAACATCTCGAAGTACTCGAGCAGGGCCGCCTCGACGTCCACGTGCAGCGCCCGCAGCTCACCCCCGCCGGGCGCGGCGGCGATGCGTTGCTCGGCGTAGGGCAGGGGTTCGGTGTCGAACACCTGGGCGAATCCCTGCCGCCCCTCGACCTCGACGAGCAGGACGCGGCGCCCGTCCCGGGCCAGGGCGAGACCCAGGGACGCGGCGAGCGTGGTTTTGCCGGTCCCGCCCTTCCCGGTCACGAAGTGCAGGCGGCTCCGTTCGAGTTCCTCGGTCCAGCCAGGCAGCGTGGTCACACTCCCAGAGCCTAAGCCACCGTTCAGCTCACCAGGGCCGCGACGCTCACCATCAGTGCCACACCCCCGGCCAGTGCCCAGGTCGCCGGGACGGGTAGCACCGTGAGAGTGAGCACACACGCCACGGCGAGGGCGGTGAACGAGACGAGGCCGGCCACCGTCACCGTGCCCGGCCTGCCGGTGCGGTCCCGTGCCAGGGCCATCACGATCGCCACCCCCACCAGTCCGGGGACGGCCAGCAGAACCGTCGCCAGGATGCGCCATGCTTCCACGAGACCCGACGGTAGTGGCTAGGGTGTCGGACCATGAGCACTACGAAGTGGGAGTACGCCTCCGTCCCCCTGCTGATCCACGCGACGAAGCAGATCCTCGACCAGTGGGGCGAGGACGGTTGGGAGCTGGTGACGGTGCTGCCGAACCCCAGCGGTGAGCAGCACGTCGCCTACCTCCGGCGCGAGAAGGAATGACGGGGCCGGCGATGAGCTGGAGCACGAGACTCGCGGAACTCGGCATCGACCTGCCCGCCGTCGCGACCCCGGTCGCGGCCTACGTGCCTGCCGTCCGCACCGGGCGGTACGTGTACACCTCGGGCCAGCTGCCGTTCGTCGCGGGCGAGCTGGCCGCGACCGGCAAGGTCGGCGCGGAGGTCAGTCCGGAGGAGGCCAAGCGGCACGCCCGGACGGCGACCCTGAACGGTCTCGCGGCCGTCGACTCGGTCGTGGGTATCGACTCCGTCGTCCGGGTGGTGAAGGTCGTCGGGTTCGTCGCCTCGGGGGAGGGCTTCGGTGGCCAGCCCGCGGTGATCAACGGAGCGTCCGAGCTGCTCGGTGAGGTGTTCGGGGACGCGGGGGCACACGCCCGCTCGGCCGTCGGGGTGGCCGAACTGCCGCTGGGCGCGCCCGTCGAGGTGGAGCTCGTCGTGGAGGTGTCCTGATGGACCCGGACGTCGAGGAGGCGTCCCACGAACTGCTCCTCCGCCTGGCGGGCCGGATGCCCGACCGGATGCTGTGGCGGTTCCGCGACTGGTTCGGCGAGGGTGCGATGGCCACGCTCGCGAGGACGCTGCCCAAGGCCCTGCTCAAGCACCGGGTCGACCTCGACCAGTCGGAGTACCGGCTGCTCGTCGCCGGTCTCATCCCTTACGGGGCCGATTGGCACGAGGTCAGTTCGACGCTCGGGGTGGACGCCTCGGCCGAGAGCAGGTACACATTCACCCCGGAAGCACCCGAACGGGTGAACACCGTCGATTCGGTGTCCGTGGTGGTCCCCGCGACGCTGCGTGGGCGCCCGGACGTGGGCGAGGTCCGGGAGAGCTGGCGGTACGACCACGAGTCCGCCGACCGGGAGGCCAAGCGGATACTCCTGGTCACCGCGGTGTCCGGGCTGCCGCGTCTGGCCGGGGAGTTGCAGCGGGTTCTGCGCGTGCTGGGGGAGGAGGAACCCGGAGTGGAGGTCCTGCCCGCGCAGGCGGAACCGCCCCCCTACCACCGGGCCGCGCTCGCGACCTCCCGGTTCGTGTGCGTGGGCGCCGTGGACGCCGGACACCACAGGCTCGTACCCGCGTGACGCTCGCTTTCGCGGGCTGGAGGGAGAACGGCGATGGTGGACGTGCACGAGGGCATGCCGAAGGACGGCTTCGCCGTGCCGCTGCGTCTGCACAACGTCCTGCTGGCACTGGCGGGCAGACTCGACGACAGCGCGCTGTCGGACGCCCGTGAGCTCGTCGCACGCTCACATCTCGACGAGGCCGCGGAACTCGCGGTCGGTGCCCTGATCGCCGGCCGGATCCCGGTGCGGCCCGCGGAGCAACGGGAGCTCGCGCTGGTGCTGGAGATGAGCCGGTCCGACTCCGCGCTGGCCGAGGACCTCACCGTGGGCGAGTCCGGCACGGAACCCGCACACCGGTTCTCCGGCGCGGACCAGCCGGACCGCGGCATGGCGGAGGCGCTGGACCGCATCCTCCAGGTGCTTCCCGACCTGCGGTCGGTCCACGCGGTGTGGCGCAACACCCCGGCGGGGGCCGTGCCCGGGCCGCTGCCGCAGCGGGTGGTGCTCATCGAGATCGGCCCGGAGGCACACCCGCCCGCGGTCGCCTTCCGGGTCGACGACGCGCTG
>NZ_KB912532.1:9480-13049 GCF_000383775.1 Saccharomonospora halophila 8 | reverse complement strand
GGCCCGCGGGGACCCGGGGCCGGCCCCCAGGCCCGCACCGGTGTGCTCAGCGCGAACGCGACCGAACCGGCGACCAGGCACGCACCGCCCACGACGAGTCCCGTACCCGGCCACGGCGCGGTGACCAGCACGCCCGCGAGTCCCGGGCCGAGGATGAAGAAGACCTCCATGCTGATCGCCTCGTAGGCGAAGGCGGCGTCCCGCGCGGGACCGGCCGGGAGCAGCCTGCCCCACAACGCGCGGGACGCGGAACCGGTCATCGGTTCGGTGACCCCGATCCCGACGGCCGCGGCGATCAGGACGGCCGCGGCGCTTCCCGCTTCGATCGCACCGATGAGCAGGGCGAGAAGTGCGGAGAACAGGGCGGAGGCGACCAGCAGCGGCCGGGTGGGGCCGAACCGGTCGATGAGTCGTCCCTGGGCCACCGACCCGATGGAGACCCCCACGAGGGTGCCCGCCGAGACGAGACCGGCGATCGCGAAGTCGTGTGTGCGTTGCTGCACGTACAACAGGGCGGACAGCCCGATCATCGCGATCGGCAACCGTGCGAGCACCGAGGCGGCCACCGGCCCGCGCGCCCCGGGTGTGCTCAGGGCCACCCGGTAGTCGGACAGGGTTGTCCGTCCGTGGGCCGACGTCTGGGACATGCGTACCAGTATGCTGGAGGTGGTACGGCAGTACCGCTCCAGGCCCCGAGGTGCGCCGAGCCGGGGATGAAAGGGACAAATTTCGCCCGATCGAGGTGTAAGGCCCCCCTTGGTCGGGTATTCGCATAACGGACCGGTAACGGTGCCGGAATTCGAGCATCCCACGGGCGTTCCGGGCGTCTATAGGGGTGAAAGTTCTTGAGGCGACCGGTACGGGTCGTGCGACCCTGGTCCCGGTCGAATCGGGACGGCACCCTCGGACGCACGGGACGCCGAGACATCCGCCGTGCGGCGGAGTGCCGAACAACGAGAAACGGTGCGGCGCCATGGATGGTGGCGCCGCGTGAGACTCCCTCCGGGTTTCGGGTCGGGGCCTAGACCGGAGGGCGGGGAGCGCGGGCGGTCGGGGGACGGTCCGCGCGAACGGACAAGGGGCCGGACAGTGCCACGTCGGGGGTGGCACCCGGTCCCTTGTTCGTGTGTCCGGATGCCGGTTCGACGCTGTTGCCCGAATGTATGTCGCCACCTGGCGGGACGCGCCCTGCGGAGCATGTGCGCGCGGGGCGTGCGTCGAAATTTCCACGCCTCGGCGAACACAGCGCGTCGGGGACAGGCCTCGGGAGACGTGGTGTGTCGAGGACACGGACGCTGGCCGCGCCGGTCCGGTGACCGCCCGGGGTCGACGCTGACCCGGGGCGTGTTCCGGCGGGTGCGCCCGGGTCAGCGGGCCCGGCGGGCCAGTCGCTCCGGGTCGAGGATCAGCACACTCTTGCCTTCGAGCCGCAGCCAACCGCGGTGGGCGAAATCGGCCAGTGCCTTGTTCACGGTCTCCCGCGACGCGCCGACGTACTGGGCGATCTCCTCCTGCGTCAGGTCGTGGGTGACCCGCAGCAGGCCCGCCTCCTGACTGCCGAACCGCTGCGCGAGCTGCAGCAGTGCCCTGGCCACCCGGCCGGGGACGTCGGTGAAGATCAGTTCGGCGACCATGTTGTTCGTGCGGCGCAGCCTGCGGGCCACCACACGCAGCAGCTGCTCGGCGATCTCCGGCCGAGTCGAGATCCACTGCCGCAGGGCGGGACGGTCCATCGTGACCGAGCTGACCTCGGTCACCGTCGTGGCGGTCGACGTGCGCGGACCGGGGTCGAAGATCGACAGCTCGCCGAACATGTCCGACGGTCCCATGATCTGGAACAGGTTCTCGCGGCCGTCCGCGGACTTGCGGCCGATCTTCACCTTGCCCGACTTGATGATGTAGAGCTTGTCCCCGGGCTCGCCCTCGTTGAAGATGACGTGGCCCCGGGGAAACTCCGTTGTCTCCAAGGTCTGCGCGAGCGCCTCGGCCGCCGCCGGTTCCACACCCTGGAAGATGCCCGCGCGGGCCAGGGTCTCGTCCACCTCGTGCCTCCTTCGGGTAGCGACCATCCATCCCCCGGGTGGAGGAGGATGACGCCGATCACTACATGCAGTGTAGGGCGTGCCCTCGAGATCGCTCCCCGCTCGGGCCGCTCGCGCGAGTGCGGGCCAGGAGGTATCCTGACCCTCGCGAACGCAGTGCGTACACCCGGACACGCACTGTCCCCTCGGCCGAATTCGCACGTCCGAGGGGTCGGCGGAGGAATCCCGTCCGACAGGCAAGCCTAACGCCGCATCCCCCGACCCCTGCCCTTGGCCGTCTTCCCGGCGAGACGACGCAGCCGGAAAAGTTCGAGCGCGCGGCCGATACCGTGTCCGTACAGTGCCCTGACCTCGTCGGGCCGGGCCTGTTCGAGGAACTCCTCCACGTCCTCACCGCGCACCGAGACGTGCCGGAGATGGTTCTCGACACGTTCCATGAACAGGGCGAAGCCCATCACCACGATCGGCACGAGGATCACGAACCAGACGGTCATATCACTCCCGGTCATTCGCTCACGCCCGGCTCGGTCGTCGTTGCCACGTCCGGTGTTGGCCCGACGTCAGCGACGCACGTGTGGTCGACTCCCCGGACGGCGCACGTAGGCTAGCGGGGTGTCGTCGTCGGTCGGTCAGGGCCCCCGGAGGGGGCGCACGTTCGCTGAAGAGAGCCGGTTGTCGTTGGTCAGACGCGCGCGGCGTATGAAGCGTTGCCTCGACACCGCCTACCCAAACGCCCACTGCGAGCTGGATTTCGGCACACCGCTGGAACTGCTGGTCGCGGTCATCCTGTCGGCGCAGACCACCGACGAACGGGTCAACCAGGTCACGCCGGCGCTGTTCGCCCGGCACCCCACGGCGGCCGACTACGCCGGGGCCGACCGGGTCGAGCTGGAGGAGCTGATCCGGCCGACCGGCTTCTACCGCAACAAGGCGTCGTCGCTGATGAGGCTCGGCGCCGCGCTCGTCGAACGGCACGACGGCGCCGTCCCCGGATCGCTCGACGCGCTGGTCAAGCTGCCCGGGGTGGGGCGCAAGACGGCCAACGTGGTGCTCGGTGAGGCGTTCGCGGTGCCGGGCATCACCGTCGACACCCATTTCGGCAGGCTGGTGCGGCGCTGGGGGTGGACCACCGCCGACGATCCCGTGAAGGTCGAACACGAGGTCGGTGGCCTTTTCCCGGGTAAGGAGTGGACCATGCTGTCGCACCGGGTGATCTTCCACGGCAGGCGGGTGTGTCACTCGCGCAGACCCGCCTGCGGCGCCTGCCCGCTGGCGCGCGACTGCCCGTCCTACGGGACCGGTCCGACGGAGTTCGACACGGCGGCGAAGCTGGTCCGGGGGCCGGAGCGGGACCACCTGCTCGGGCTGGTGACGGGGTCGTGACCGGGGCGACGAAGTGGGCGCTGGGGGTGGGCATCCTCGCGCTGGCCCTTCTCGTGGCGTTGCTGCCGCGGATCGGGGGCGACCCGGTCGACGAGCCGGGGGCGGGAGCGGGCCGGAACGGCGACGGACTGGCCGAGGCGCGGG
>NZ_KB912532.1:2813-9380 GCF_000383775.1 Saccharomonospora halophila 8 | reverse complement strand
ACGGGACGCCTGCCGCTCCCGGAGCCGGGGGTGTCGGAAGCCGCGGCGTCGGAGCCCGCGTCGGCGTCCGGGTCGGCGTCCGGGTGCGCGGCATGCCCCCGGTGCCGCAGTGTCTCGGCGGTGTCCCGGAGGGAGTCGAGGGAGCGCTGCGGTTTGCGCACCCGCCTGACCTTGCGCAGACCGAGGTAGCCGAACACGCCCGCGACCACCAGCATCGCGAGGAACACGATGCCGAACGCGGCCCAGCGCGGCAGCCACTGCGCCAGCAGCTCGCCGAGGAAGAAGAACAGGAAGAACGAGCTGTACAGCGCGATGACCGCGGCCACGACGAAGAAGACACTGCCCTTGAACGCCTTCTTCGCCTCGCCGACGGCCTCGGCCTTGATGAGCTCGACCTCGGCTCTGACCAGCGTGGACACCTGCTGGGTCGCGTCGTGGACCAGCGAGCCGATCGACGCGGAGTCGGTGGCGGTTCCGTCGTCCGACGACAGCGGGATGTACCGGACGGCGCCCGTCCCGTCGCTGTCACCTGGGTGGTGTTTGGGGCTGCTCACGCGCCTCATCGTGCCACGTGATCAAACCCGGGGCGCGCCGGGCGCGGGACGGGGTCAGCCCACCGCCGTTCCGGAGAGGAGCCCGACCGCGTACGTCACCGACATCGTCAGTGCCCCCACGCCCACATTGCGGACCGCCGCGCGGGCGGGAGGTGCGTCGCCGAGGCGGGCACCGACCCACCCCGTGATGCCGAGGGCCACGGCGACCGCTCCGGCGGTGGTCAGCACCCGGATCGAGAGCGGGGTGAGGGTGATGGCCAGCAGCGGCAGCAGCGCACCGACCGTGAACGCCAGCATCGACGCCCACGCGGCCTGCCACGGACTCGTCAGCTGGTCCGGGTCGATCCGCAGCTCGGCCTCGGCGTGGGCGCGCAACGGATCCCGGGCGGTGAGTTCGCGGGCGACCTCGGCGGCCAGCTTCCGCGACAGGCCCTTGCTCTCGTAGATCCCGGCGAGCTCGCGCTCCTCCTCGTCGGGCATCGTGCGCAGCTCCTGCCGTTCGAGCCGGAGCAGGGCGCGTTCGGTGTCCCGCTGGGTGGACACGGACACGTACTCGCCGCCCGCCATCGACAGTGCCCCCGCGACCAGGCCGGCGATCCCGGCGAGCAACAGTGCCGTGCGGTCGGTCGTGGCGCCGGCGACGCCCACCACGAGTCCCGCCGTGGAGACGATGCCGTCGTTGGCGCCGAGCACGCCCGCACGCAACCAGTTCAGCTTCCCGCCGACGTCGTCGTTGTGCGGTTCCTCCGGGTGCGGGTGTCCGGCATCGCTCACCCCGTCATCCCAACGCACCGCCCGCGGCGGGGCAACACGGACGGTGCGTCGGGAGACGGCCCGCGGCGTCGTACGGTCCGGAAGGGGTGGGTCAGCTCTCCAGGTCGGCCAGCGCCTGCCGCGCCTGCTCCAGCTCGGCCTCCAGCTGGGCGACCTTCGCCTGCTGCTGCTCCCGCGCGGCGTCGATGACCTCGTCGATCGGCGCGGAGAGGTCCTCGTGCAGCTCGCGGGCCGCACGGGAGACGGCGGCGGCCGGGATGTCCAGTCCCTTGGCGACCCACTTGCTGCCGTGTTTGAGTTCGGCCTGCCACTCGCCGTCGGCCGTGCCCGTGACGGTCAGTGTCAGTTCGACCGTCCTCGTCTTGCGTGCGCCGGCCTTGCCCTTGCCGGTGCCCTTCCCGCGCGTGGTCCTGGACGTCTCCTGCTCCGGTGCCGCGCCGGTGTCACCGGTGTCGCCGGTGGCGTCCTCCGTGCCGCCGTCCTCGGGCTGTCCCTGCGGTCCCTGTTCGCCTGCGGGTCCGTCGTCGGCGGCCCGGACCTGCGGGTCCTCGTCCGTCGTCTGGGTGGCGGAACCAGCGGAATCAACGGTCATCGTCGGTGTCGTCTCCTTGAGGCGGCTGGATGTCGATACGAGCGGTGAGGATAGAACGTGCGTTCGAGTGCGGACCCCCCGGGTCCCCACGGCACGTCGAGGAAAAGACGAACGGAATCGCCCGGGGTTGCGCCCGTAACTGTATCGAGACCTTTGTGAAACGAATTTCTTTCCCGGGTGTCGCTTCTTCCCGTGTTACACCGTTCCACTCGAAGGGGTGAAACGTCACGCGAGGCGCCTTCCGGGCCGTTGCGTCGGCTGCCGAGAGTGATTCCGCGGAGCGCCGCACGGGTTGTCGGAGCGGGGTGTGCCGGTTCAAACAAACCCTCGGTAACACTCGTGCCCTCCGAAACGATGTTCCCTGTTTCTCCCTGGCACACGGCGGATCCCGGCGCGTCCGGGCGGCGCCGTGTGGACGGTGCCGGGCGCCCCGGAGAAGGTGCCGCCCGTCATCGGTGGCGGTTCCCTCGGCTCACGTGCACTTTTGTCGAAAAAGGGAACCTGCTGTCGGCCGGGGAAACGGGCTTTGTTTTAATAGTGCCCACCTCGCCCAGTTGATCTACGCCCCAGGGACAGTGAAATGGAAAGTACCGAGATTCGCCGGGAGCACCCGGCTCGTGGGGCCGGCCGCAGGCCGTCATCCCACAAAGTGGTCGCCGCCGCGGCCGCGACCACGATGGCGCTGCTCGCGTCCGGCTGCGGTGAGGGCGGCGGTGGGGATGCCGCCGACGCCGAGGGGAGTTCCGGAGACGCGGGCAAGCTTCCCGAGGCGACCACCTACACCACCCTCGAGGACGCCCCGAAGGACCCGGACCCCCAGGGGTCCACCGACGGGGAGGTGGTCCACCCCAAGCGCGAGCTGAAGATCTACGACGAGGTCGACGGGGATGCGTTCGCGCGTCTGCCGGAACAGCAGATCTCGTCCCCGACGTGGGTCCCGGTCATCGAGCGTGACGGTGATTGGGCGCAGGTCCTGCTGCCCACCAGGCCGAACGGTGCGGCCGGGTGGATCAAGGCGGGCAAGAGCGACGTCGAGACCGCGCAGAACGACTACGTGGTCAACGTGGACCGGGAGTCGTTCACCCTCGAGATCCTCGAGAGCGGCGAGCAGACCGGTGAGTACACGGTCGGTATCGGCAAGGAGGAGCACCCGACCCCGGCCGGACGTGCCTACATCATGGCGTCCATCCAGGACCAGGTGAAGGACTACAGTCCCATCGTCCTCCCGCTGAGCGCCCACTCCAGCTCGCACGAGACCTACGGCGGTGGCCCCGGCACCGTCGGGATCCACACCTGGCCGGACGACAGCGTCTTCGGTCAGCCCTCCAGCGACGGGTGCATCCGGGTCAACAAGGCCGGGCTGGACGCACTCGCCGAACTGCCGCTCGGCACGATGGTCAACATCACCTGATCGGCCGAACGGTCTCCGTAACACCGCACGACCCAGTTCCCACTGATACGAGAACGAAAGGTATTCCCTTGTCGAAGAAGAAGACGACGGCCGTCGGCGCCACCGTCCTGTCCGCGCTCGTCGCGGGCGGTGTCGCGTTCACCCCCGTCGCCACCGCTCAGGAGCCGGTCCAGGACTCGGCCTTCGCGCTGGGCGCGGAGGGGCTGCTGAACGTCAGCAAGATGCCGCACGTGCAGGGTGAGGGCAAGGACCACGTGGTCTACACCGAGCTGCCCCCCGGCGACCAGGCGATCCTGTCCGCCGGTGTCTTCAACGCCGCCGCCGACGACGGCTTCGCCAGCGCGAGCACCGCGGACGTGGGCATCAACCTGCCCGCCGCTCCGCTGATCAACGCCTCGCTGATCAAGGCCGAGTGCCTGGACGGCGAGGCCCGGACCTCGCTGGTGGACCTCCAGATCGGGACCGAGAAGATCGCGATCGACCAGCTCAAGCCGAACACGAAGATTGTTCCGGAGGCGCTGGAGGGCGTCGCCCAGCTCACGCTGAACGAGCAGGTGGAAAACGAGGACGGCTCCACCACCGTCACCGCGATCGCCGTCGACCTGCTGGGCAGCGCGCAGACCGTGGACATCTCGCAGGCCACCTGCGCGATGAGCGACGAGGGCCCGACCGAGCCGACCGAGCCGACCGACCCGGGTGACGACGGCGACGACGGCGACAACGGCGACGACGGCGACAACGGCGACGACGGCAACAACGGCGACGACGGCAACAACGGCGGCGACGACGGCGGCGACGGCGACAACGGTGCCGACGACGGCGACGAGGCCGGCGAGGACGGCAAGGCCCCGAAGCCGACCCCGCAGCCGGGCAACCTCGAGGTGACCGGCTGACCTGACCGGTCGAGACCGGCACGCCGGTCACACCGGCACAGCTGAGGGAGCGGCCCCCACCCCGAGCGGGTGGGGGCCGCTTCGTCGTGTCCGTCGGGTCCGGGGCCCCGGCACCGTGGTGCGGGGCCCCGGACCCGACGCTCACTCGTCGTCCGCGCCCGACTTCAGTCCACTGGAGATGAGGTCCATGACGGAGCTGTCCGCCAGCGTCGTCACGTCCCCGACCTCCCGGTTCTCGGCGACGTCCCGCAGCAGCCTGCGCATGATCTTGCCCGAGCGGGTCTTCGGCAGTTCCGGAACCACCATGATCTGCCGGGGCTTGGCGATCGGGCCGATCTCCGCGGCGACGTGGTCCCGCAGCGCCTGGATGGCCTCGGCCCCGCCCGCGTCGTCCTCGGCTCCCCCGCCGCGCAGGATGACGAACGCGACGATGCCCTGACCCGTGGTCGGGTCCGTGGCCCCCACGACGGCGGCCTCGGCGACGCTCGGGTGCGAGACCAGCGCGGACTCGACCTCCGTGGTGGAGATGCGGTGCCCGGAAATGTTCATCACGTCGTCCACCCGGCCGAGTAGCCAGATGTCGCCGTCGGTGTCGTACTTGGCGCCGTCCCCGGCGAAGTAGAAGCCCTGCTCGGCGAAGCGCGACCAGTAGGTCTCGCGGTAGCGCTCGTCGTCGCCCCAGATGCCACGCAGCATGGCGGGCCACGGCTTGTCCAGCACCAGGTAACCGCCGCCGCCCTTGCCGACCTCGACACCGTGGTCGTCCACGACCTTGGCGGAGATCCCGGGCAGTGGGCGCTGGGCCGAACCAGGCTTGGCGTGGGTCACCCCGGGCAGCGGAGAGATCATGATCGCGCCGGTCTCGGTCTGCCACCAGGTGTCCACGATCGGGCAGCGGTTGCCACCGATGTGCTCGCGGTACCACATCCACGCCTCGGGGTTGATGGGCTCACCGACCGAGCCGAGCACCCGCAGCGAGGACAGGTCGTACCGCGCGGGGATGTCGGAGCCCCACTTCATGAACGTCCGGATCAGCGTGGGCGCCGTGTAGTAGAGGCTGACCCCGTAGTTCTGCACGATCTCCCAGTGCCTGCCCTCGTGCGGCGTGTTCGGCGTGCCCTCGTAGACGACCTGGGTGGCGCGGTTGGCCAGCGGTCCGTACACGATGTACGTGTGCCCGGTGACCCAGCCGATGTCGGCGGTGCACCAGTAGACGTCCTCGCCGGGCTTGTGGTCGAACACCGCGTCGTGCGTGTAGGCGGCCTGGGTCAGGTAGCCGCCGGAGGTGTGCAGGATCCCCTTCGGCTTCCCGGTCGTTCCGGAGGTGTAGAGGATGTAGAGCGGGTGCTCGGAGTCGAACGCCTCCGGGGTGTGCTGATCGGACTGCGCGTCCAGCAGCTCGTGCCACCAGAGGTCGCGCCCCTCGGTCCAGGGGACGTCCTCTTCGCCCGTGCGGCGCACCACGAGCACCTTCTCCACGCTCTCCGCGCCGGCCAGCGCGTCGTCGACGTTGGCCTTCATCGGCGCGGCCTTACCCCGGCGGTACTGCCCGTCCGACGTGATCACCACCTTCGCGCGGGCGTCGTCCACCCGGGAGCGCAACGCGGTCGGGGAGAACCCACCGAAGACGACACTGTGCAGTGCGCCGATCCGGGCGCAGGCCAGCATCGCCACGATCGCCTCGGGGATCATCTGGAGCTGGATGGCCACCCGGTCGTGCGCGCCGACCCCGAGCGAGGTCAACGCGTTCGCGGCGCGGCTGACCTCCGCCTGCAGCTCGGCGTAGGTGATGTCCCGGGTGTCGCCCGGCTCGCCGACCCAGTGGATGGCCACCTGGTCGCCGTACCCGTTCTCGACGTGCCGGTCGACGCAGTTGTAGGCGACGTTGAGCCTGCCGCCGACGAACCATTTGGCGAACGGGGCGTCGGACCAGTCGAGTACCTCCGACCACCTCGTCTCCCAGTGCAGGCGCTCGGCCTGCCGGGCCCAGAAGGCCTCCCGGTCCGCGTCGGCCTCGGTGTAGGCCTGCCCGGTGACGTTCGCCCGCGAAGCGAACCCCTCGCCCGGCGGGAACGTACGGCTCTCGGTCAGGAGGTTGTCGAGTGCCGGTGACTGCTCTGTCATGGTTGCGAGTCCTCTTCCAGGTCCGACATACAGGGTCCGCGCACGCACGCCGGTGGCGACGTTAGTACCGCATCTCACAAGAGTGCAGCCACGCCACGACGGTCGACAAGTGACGGCGGACGAGCGGCCGACGAGCGGTACACGAACGCGGTCGCGGGGCACCGGCGGCGACCGGTGGCGACCGACGGCACACCCCGGCCCCGCCGCCGACCGCAGGCC
>NZ_KB912532.1:0-2713 GCF_000383775.1 Saccharomonospora halophila 8 | reverse complement strand
GGTGCGCTGAACCACGAGTGCGTGCCGTGGACCGGGGCGACGGCGAGCGACCGCGCCAGCGCGGTCGCCCACGCCCGGCGGGCGGGATTGGGCGAGCCCCACGAACGGGACGGGTGCACCCGGTTCGTGAGCAGCACCGCGACCGACCCGGACAGCGGGTCGAGCACCAGCGACGTCCCCGTGTAGCCGGTGTGCCCCGCCGTGGACGGGGAGGTCAGACCGCCCATGTACCGGATCTCGTCGAGGTCGAAGCCGAGCCCGTGGTTCTCCTCCCCGGGGGTCTGGTCGGTGAGCATGGTCCGCACGGTCTCCGGGCGGAGGATGCGGGTGCCGTCGTAAATGCCGCCGGCCAGCAGCGTCCGGCCGAGCACGGCGAGGTCGCGCGCCGTGGAGAACAGCCCGGCGTGTCCGGCCACCCCGTTCAGGGCCCACGCGTTCTCGTCGTGGACCTCGCCGTGCACCATGCCGCGGGCGGGCCGTGTCTGGAACTCCGTGGCGGCGATGCGGTCCCGTTCGTCCGGTGGGGGCGTGAATCCGGTGTCGGACATCCCGAGCGGGCCGGTGATGCGCTCGGCGATCACCGTGTCCAACGGCTCGCCGGTGGTGCGTTCGATCAGCACGCCCAGCGTGATCAGGTTGAGGTCCGAGTAGGAGTATCCGGACCCGGGGGCGGAGCGTGGCTCGACCTCGAGGACCGCTCGGATGCGGGATTCCTCGTCCGGGTGGTCGCGCCAGAGCAGCAGCGTCGGCGGGAGGCCCGAGGTGTGTGTGAGCAGCTGGCGGACCGTGACGTCGTGTTTCCCGTGGGCCGCGAACCCGGGCAGGTACCGCGCCACGGGGGTGTCGAGTCCGATCCGCCCGCGCTCGACGAGCTGCAGGGCCGCGACCGAGGTGAACAACTTCGTCACCGAGGCGATGTCGAAGACGGTGTCCTCCCGCATCGGGACCCGTTCCTCCGGCGGCAGTTCGGTGCCCGTGCCGTCGGCGTAGCGCACGGCATCGCCCGTCGCGTGCGTGGCCACGATCTCGCCGTCGTGGGCGAGCAGCCCCACCGCACCGGGGAAGAGTGGGCGGCCGTCCACCCCGGCCGGGCCCGGTTCGGTCCACCGGTCGAGACGCCGCTCGGCGGCCCGGATCGGCTCCGGGTCGAGCCCCGCCCGTTCCGGGGTGGAGTCGGTGAGCACGCCCGAACCGGCGGAGGAGAAGCCGGGGCGGGGCCGGTCGAACCGCCCGGAGCCGGTCTCCACCGCGGTCATCGCGGTCACCCCCGTCAGCGTCAGTAGCGCGAGCAGCACGGTGACCGGCTTTCTCCTGCCCCGTGCCCCGGCGGAAGCCCCCGGGCACGTCGGGCGCGCCGGGGGTGCCGTCGTCCCCTTCGCCCGCATCGTCGCCGTTCACCTCCATGCTGCCCCGGCCCGGCCGCGGCCGTCGGGCCGGCCCGCGCTCCGTGCCGTCCGCTTCGTCCGTGCGCTCCGGGCCGTCCGGTTACGTCCGTATCGCCGTGATCGTCCGTGTCGTCCGTGATGATCGTGGTTGTCGTGTCGGGTCCGTGTGATCCGGCCGGACCCGGGTGCCGGCGCTCACCGGTAGAGCAGGTGGGGACGGCGTCGGCGCCGGAAGTCCTCGAGCCCGTCCTGCCAGGAGGCGACGATCTCGTCGGCTCCCGCCCCCGCGTCCACCATCCGGCGGACGGTGTCCGAACCGGTGAGCTTGTCGATGAAGTGGTCGTCCCGCCAGGCGAACAGGTCGGGATGGTGACGTGCCGCGGTCACGAGCATCTCGATGGCGGTGCCGATCGGGTCGAACGAGGACGGGTCGGTCACCGTCAGTTGCACCCCGCCACAGGTCTCGCCCGCGAACGTGCCGAAGGTCGGCACGAAGTAGGTCTCCCGGAACCGCACGCCGGGCAGGTTCCGCTCCACCAGCCGCGCACGCCAGCGCCAGTCCAGCCCGGGCGCGCCCACCGTCTCGAACGGCCGGGTCGTGCCGCGCCCCTCGGAGAACACCGTGCCCTCGAACAGGCACGTCCCCGGATACACGAGCGCGGTGTCCGGGGTGGGCATGTTCGGGCTCGGCGGGGTCCACGGCAGGCCGGTGTCGCCGAACCGGACGTCCCGGCGCCAGCCCGCGACCGGCACCACGTCGAGCTCGGGTACCCGGCCCCCGTCGTCCGGCAGGAACTCGGCGTCGAAGAACCGTGCCAGTTCGCCCACGGTCATCCCGTGCTGCTGCGCGATCGGGCGCAGCCCCACGAACGAGCGGAACGCGGGGTCCAGCACCGGCCCCGCCGCGTGCCCGCCGAGCGGGTTCGGCCGGTCCGGCACGACGAACGCCGCCCCGACGCGGGCGGCGGCCACCATCGCCTGATACATCGTCCAGATGTAGGTGTAGAAGCGGGCGCCGACGTCGGCGATGTCGAACACGACCGTGTCCACCCCCGCGTCGGTGAACAGTGCCGCGATGGTGTCCGCGTCGGCGCGGTAGATGTCGTGGACCGGCAGGCCGGTGCGCGGGTCGGTGCCGTCGCGCTCGGAGGAGCCCGCCTGGGAGCTGCCGCGGAACCCGTGCTCGGGGCCGAACACCGCCCGCGGGCGGACTCCCGCCGCGACCAGTGAGTCGACGACGTGGTCCCCGTCGGTCAGCACGCCGGTCGGGTTGGACACCACCCCGATCCTCCGCCCGGCCAGGTGCCGCCAGCCGTCGGCGGCCAGCC
>NZ_KB912531.1:6446-11294 GCF_000383775.1 Saccharomonospora halophila 8 | reverse complement strand
GCGGACCGGTGGCCGCGCCCCGGACGGCCGGGTCAGCGGCCGAGGCGCCCGCGGCCGAGTTCGAGCAGGGCCATCGCGAGCTGCCTGCCCTCCGACCCCAGTTCCCGGTAGCGCGCCAGCACGTCCATCTCGCGGTTGTAGACGATGCGGGTGCCGCCCGCCGCCATCCGCGCGGCACCGATCCGTCGGGAGACCTCGGCCCGGCGCTTCACCAGCCGCAGGATGTCCGCGTCGAGCTGATCGATCTCCTGCCGGAGCGCGTCGATCTCCTCGGGGGTCTCGGGGATACCGGGGCTTTCGGGGACTCCGGGGCTTTCGGGGGTCTCTGCCGTCTCGTCGACCCTCGCGTTCATCGTGACCTCCGCTGATCGCGGAGTCCGTGTCTCGGCCCGAGGCGAGGAAAGCCCCGGGTCCGTGGACTCCGGGGCTTCGTGATGACTGCTGGGCACTACGCGATCACGGGAGCCGGAGCCCGGTTCCCGTAGAAAAATCGGAACGCGTCGTACCGCACAGGGCCAGTATGCCACACGGGAGTCCCGGTGTCGGGGGCCCCAGGTAGGTTGGACGCCACGATGAGCACCCTGTTCGACCTCCCCCCGGAACCCCGTCGGCACCCCGGCCTGCTCGACGACCTCAACCCCGCGCAGCGTGCCGCGGTGGAGCACGCGGGCTCGCCGCTGCTGGTGGTCGCGGGCGCGGGCTCGGGCAAGACCCGCGTGCTGACCCGGCGCATCGCGTACCTGCTCGCCGAGCGCGGGGTGCACCCCGGTCAGATCATGGCGATCACGTTCACCAACAAGGCCGCGGCGCAGATGCGGGAGCGGGTGGCCGAGCTGGTCGGCAGGCGCGCGAACGCCATGTGGGTGTCGACGTTCCACGCGATGTGCGTGCGCCTGCTGCGGCGGGAGGCCGCGACGCTGGAGATGTCGTCGAGCTTCTCCATCTACGACGCCGACGACAGCAGACGGCTGATGACGCTGGTCGGCAGGGATCTCGACCTGGACCCCAAGCGGTACACGGCCAGGGCGCTGACCACGCACGTGTCGAACCTGAAGAACGAGCTGATCGACGCCGACGCCGCGGCGGAGTCCGCCACCACGGACTTCGAGCGCCGGGCCGCCGAGGCCTACCGCGAGTACCAGCGCAGGCTGGCGCAGGCGAACGCGATGGACTTCGACGACCTCATCATGCGCACGGTCGAGCTGTTCCGGGCGTTCCCCGCGGTGGCCGAGCACTACCGGCGCCGGTTCCGGCACGTGCTGGTGGACGAGTACCAGGACACCAACCACGCGCAGTACACGCTGGTCCGGGAGCTGGTGGGCACCGCCGCCACGGAATCCGGGGTGCAGCCCGCGGAACTGTGCGTCGTCGGGGACGCCGACCAATCGATCTACGCCTTCCGCGGCGCCACCATCCGCAACATCGAGGAGTTCGAACGCGACTTCCCGTCGGCGCGCACGATCCTGCTGGAACAGAACTACCGCTCGACGCAGACCATCCTGTCGGCCGCCAACGCGGTCATCGCCCGGAACCCGAACCGGCGGGACAAGCGCCTGTGGACGGACGCGGGCGAGGGCGAGCGCGTGGTCGGCTACGTCGCCGACACCGAGCACGACGAGGCGGCGTTCGTGGCCTCGGAGATCGACGCGCTCGTCGACGAGGGCGACACGGACTACTCCGACGTCGCCGTGTTCTACCGCACCAACAACCAGTCCCGGGTGTTCGAGGAGATCTTCATCCGGCTCGGCCTGCCCTACCGGGTGGTCGGCGGGGTGCGGTTCTACGAACGGCGCGAGGTCCGCGACGCGCTGGCCTACCTGCGGGTGCTGGCCAACCCGGAGGACACGGTGAGCCTGCGGCGCATCCTCAACGTGCCCAAGCGCGGGATCGGCGACCGTGCGGAGGCGGTGCTCGCCACGCACGCCGACCGGGAACGGATCTCGTTCGCCGCCGCGCTGCGGGAGGCGGCGAACGGTGGGGTGGAGCCGCTCAACCCCCGCTCCCGGAAGGCGGTCACCGCCTTCGTGGAGCTGCTGGACGGGCTGGCCGAACTCGTCGACGCGGGCACCGAGGTGGCCGAGGTGCTTCAGGCGGTGCTGGACCGCACCGGCTACCGCGCGGCGCTGGAGGAGTCGAACGACCCGCAGGACGCCTCGCGCGTCGAGAACCTCGACGAGCTGATCACCGTCGCGCGCGAGTTCACCGAGTTCGCCCGCGACGCCGCGGCCGGAACCGCGGACGGGGAGACCGCCGGGGACGGGGGCGGGGACGGAACCGTCGACGGGGACGCCCCCGGTGGGGACGCCGGTGGGGACGCCGCCGGTGGGGACGCCACCGCCGACGGGGACGACACCGTGGGGGTGCCCGAACCCGGTTCGCTGGCCGCCTTCCTGGAGCGGGTCTCGCTGGTGGCCGACGCGGACTCGGTGCCCCGATCGGACGGTGCCGACGAGGCCGAGGGCGAACCGGACGACGACCGGGGCGTGGTCACGTTGATGACCGTGCACACGGCCAAGGGACTGGAGTACCCGGTGGTGTTCTGCACCGGCTGGGAGGACGGCGTGTTCCCGCACCTGCGGGCGCTGGGGGAGCCGAAGGAACTGGCCGAGGAACGCAGGCTGGCCTACGTGGCGATCACCCGCGCCCAGCGCAGGCTGTACGTCTCCCGCGCGCTGGTGCGCACGGCCTGGGGGCAGCCGGTGAGCAACCCGGCGTCCCGCTTCCTGGACGAACTCCCGGAGGAATTCCTGGACTGGCGCAGGCGCGAGCCGTCGGGCGGGGGGAACGGCTCCCCCAGGGCGGCGAGCACCTGGAGCAGCAGGCTCGGGGCCGGTGCCGGGTCCGCGGGCGGTACCGGGAACGGCTCCCGGACGACGTTCGGTGGCCCGGGCCGCACCGACTGGAAGAACACCGTGGCGCTCAAACTGGACGTCGGTGACCGGGTCAACCACGACAAGTACGGGCTCGGCACCGTCGTGGCCACGGAGGGCAGCGGCCCCAGGGCGACGGCGACGATCGATTTCGGTGCCGCGGGCACCGTCCGGCTGATGCTGATCGGCAGCGTCCCGCTGACCAAGCTCTGACCCCGGGCTCCCGCTGTGCGGGCGCGGCCTTCACCGGGGCCGGCTCACCGGATCCGACGTGGTCCTATCCGGTGAAGCCGGTCCGGAGAGACGATTCTGTCGGCCCCCTTCGCTAGAGTGGCGATCGAACAGAGGTTCGAGCATCGGAGGCGAAGGGGGCGCGCGGTGGCACACGGGGTCCGTGGCGCGGGGACGGCGGTGACGGGGCGGCCGAGGCCGGTCGGTGGTTCAGATGTACACGCCGCGTTCGGCCAGCCAGGCCCTCGGGTCCACCTTGGACCCACCGATCCACACCTCGAAGTGCAGGTGCGGTCCGGTGGACTGGCCCCGGTTGCCCATCGTGGCGATCTGCTCGCCCGCCTTGACCCGCTGGCCGACGGAGACCGAGTAGCTGTCGACGTGCCCGTACACGTGAATGGTGCCGTCGTCCTGCTGCACCTTGACCCACAGGCCGAAGCCACTGGCCGGTCCGGCCTCGATGACGGTGCCGTCGCCTGCGGAGAGGATCGGGGTCCCGATCATGTTGGCGATGTCGATGCCGTAGTGGGTCGTGCCCCACCGGGCGCCGAAACCGGAGGTGAACAGGCCCTGGGCGGGGGCGACGGTCTTCGGTCGGGCGGCCTCTTCCGCGGCCTTCCGGGCCGCCTCGGCCTCGCGCTCGAGCCGGGCCTGGGTGACCTCGGCGCTCTCGGCGAGCTTGCGGGCCTCGGCGTCGGCGTCGGTGCTGCGGGACTGCTGGAGCAGGACGGGCNCGCTCGTGCCGTCGCCGCCGGTGCCCGACGCCTCGGGTTCGGCGGTCGAGTGCGGCGACTCGCGTCACTGGCGTTGGCCAGCGGAGTGACGTCGGTGTGCGACTCCGCGGAATCGCGGGAGTTCTGCAGGGTCTGACCGGCGGCTGCCGCGGCGAATGCGCCCGCCGCGACGGCGGCGACGACGACCCGGCCCCGCAGTGCGGACGAGGGTGCGGGAAGCCGGTGCGAACCCCGGACCCGAACGACCGCACCGTCCAGTGCTTCTTCGAGCGCCGGGGAAGTAGCTTGGCCGCCGGGGGAGCGGTGTCGAGCCAAGACTGCGCCTTCCGTTACTCGGGGAAGTCAGGTCCAGACGCCGGGCGGGGGATCCCGGTGAGCGGTGTCGGGGTACCGCTCGTGACACGGCGAGTCCCGAAGGTCTCGCCGGGCCAGCCTGTTCGTGACCTGACCGTAATGGGGACTGCGGGACAGTAACCAGACGGTCGCGCCGGGGGCAAGACGCCGGTCGCGTCCGGACGGTCGAGTCGTGTGCGCGTCGCTTTGGTGGCGGAGCAACAGCGCACGGTAGACGGGGTTTTCTCAGGGTAGAGTGAGGTGGGTCACAGTTTGGCAACCGAGGGTCTGGACCGCCGTTCGGCGGGGCCGGACGCCGTCCGTCGGTGGAGGGGACCAGTCCCGCCCGTGACCCGACGAGCGGGCGTCCGGGAAGCGGTCTGGCTACTCTCGTCGGCGCATCCGCCGAGGCCGACGGTGCCGGGGCCGCGAGCCCGGCACCGGGAACGGAGGTGAACGATCGCAGCACGACGTGGGACCGGGGCCGATCCGCGTCCACCGGAGCCGTCCGTCCCCGATGATCCACCGGGGGACGAGCGGGACGCGCCGCACGGGGTCGCGCTGATCCCCGCGCTCGCCTGCGGGGGGATCAGCGCGCTGCTGCTCTCCCTCGGTGCCGTCCTGCCGGTCGTGCGTGGTGCCGAGCCCGGCTTCGCGGCCGCCGGGTGGCTGATCGCCCT
>NZ_KB912531.1:2758-6346 GCF_000383775.1 Saccharomonospora halophila 8 | reverse complement strand
GTGGATCGCGGTGTCGGCCCGCCGCACCGGGCGCTCCTGAGCCTCCGGCCCTGCCCCGGACATCCCCCGGCCGGGTCGGGTGCGGACGGCGCGCGAGGCGCGATCTGCACCACATCGCCCTGCTCAGCGGCGGTCTCGTGACCGAGTTCACCGGATGCGGGCGACGCGGGCGCGGAGCGGATCGATAGGGTCGTGACCGTCCGGCAGCACGGTTTGCGTAACCACAGTGGCGTGTGTCGTCAGGAGACTGAAGTAGTGGACCTCTACGAGTATCAGGCGAAGGAACTCTTCGCCGCCCACGGTGTGCCGGTGTTCCCCGGCGAAGTGGTCGACGAGGCAGAACAGGCCCGCGGCGTCGCCGAGCGGATCGGCAACCAGGTCGTGGTGAAGGCCCAGGTGAAGACAGGCGGCCGGGGTAAGGCGGGTGGTGTCAAGCTCGCCACCGATCCGGCCGAGGCGGTGGAGAAGGCCCGGGCGATCCTGGGGCTCGACATCAAGGGACATGTGACGCGCCGGGTGCTGGTCACCGAAGCGTCCGAGATCTCCGAGGAGTACTACTTCTCGTTCCTGCTGGACCGGGCGAACCGCACGTTCCTGGCCATGGCCTCCGCCGAGGGCGGGGTGGAGATCGAGCAGCTGGCCGTCGAGCGGCCCGAGGCGCTGGCGCGGGTGCCGGTGAACCCGCTGGTCGGCGTGGATCTTGACGCCGCGCGGGACATTGTGGCCCGGGCGAACTTCCCCGAGGCCGTGCGGGAGCGGGCCGCCGAGGTCGTGGTGAAGCTGTGGGAGACCTTCGTCGCCGAGGACGCGACGCTGGTCGAGGTGAATCCCCTGGTGCGGGACCCGAAGGACGAGGTCATCGCCCTCGACGGCAAGGTGACCCTCGACGAGAACGCCGCCTTCCGTCACCCGGCGCACGCGGAGCTCGTCGACGAGCGGGCCGAGGACCCCCTGGAGGCCAAGGCGAAGGCCAAGGACCTCAACTACGTGAAGCTGGACGGCCAGGTCGGCATCATCGGCAACGGTGCCGGGCTCGTCATGTCCACGCTGGACGTCGTGGCCTACGCGGGTGAGCGGCACGGCGACGTGAAGCCCGCGAACTTCCTCGACATCGGCGGCGGCGCGTCCGCCGACGTGATGGCCGCGGGGCTGGACGTCGTCCTCGGCGACCCCGACGTCAAGAGCGTGTTCGTCAACGTCTTCGGCGGCATCACCGCCTGCGACGCGGTGGCCAACGGCATCGTCGAGGCGCTTCGGATGCTCGGCGACGAGGCGAGCAAGCCTCTGGTCGTGCGACTCGACGGCAACAACGTCGAACAGGGCCGGCGCATCCTCGCCGAGGCCGGGCACCCGTTGGTGACGCTGGTGGACACGATGGACAGCGCGGCCGACAAAGCCGCCGAACTCGCCGCGGCAGGTGCGTGAACAACATGTCGATTTTTCTGAACAGCGATTCCAAGGTCGTCGTCCAGGGCCTCACCGGCTCCGAGGGCACCAAGCACGCCACCAAGATGCTCGCGGCGGGCACGAACATCGTCGGCGGGGTGAACGCCCGCAAGGCCGGGCAGACGGTCACCGTCGGCGGCAAGGACCTCAGCGTCTTCGGCAGCGTGTCCGAGGCGATGGAGGCCACCGGTGCCGACGTCAGCGTCATCTTCGTCCCGCCGAAGTTCGCCAAGGACGCCGTCATCGAGGCGGTCGACGCGGGGATCGGCCTCGCGGTCGTGATCACCGAGGGCATTCCGGTGCACGACTCGGCCGCGTTCTGGGCGCACGCCTGCGCCAAGGGCAACAAGACGCGGATCATCGGCCCGAACTGCCCGGGCATCATCTCGCCGGAACAGTCCAACGCGGGCATCATCCCGGCCGACATCACCCGCAGGGGCCGGATCGGGCTGGTGTCCAAGTCCGGCACGCTGACGTACCAGATGATGTACGAGCTGCGCGACATCGGTTTCTCCACCGCCATCGGCATCGGTGGTGACCCGGTCATCGGCACCACGCACATCGATGCGCTGGAGGCGTTCGAGGCGGACCCGGAGACCGACGTCATCGTGATGATCGGGGAGATCGGCGGGGACGCCGAGGAGCGCGCCGCCGAGTACGTCGAGGCCCACGTGACCAAGCCGGTCGTCGGCTACGTCGCGGGCTTCACCGCCCCCGAGGGCAAGACGATGGGTCACGCGGGCGCGATCGTGTCCGGCTCGTCGGGCACCGCGCAGGCCAAGAAGGAGGCGCTGGAGGCCTCGGGCGTGAAGGTCGGCAAAACCCCGACCGAGACGGCCGAGCTGGCGCGGGAGCTGTACAAGGCGCGCTGAACGGAGACGGGACGCCGGGCCGGACCCGGTGAGCGGTCGAGGGGCCGGGCTTCACGCGGAGCCCGGCCCTTCTCCTGTAGAAATGCGCTCGCACGCGAAACCCGACGGCGTGGTGCCGCGTCACACGATCGGACACGTCGTCGGATCACGCCGGTGACGCGGGCGTTCCGCGTGCCGACGAGCCCCGCAGACAGGAGAAACGGATGACCTTCCCAGGCGGCGCGCCGGGTGGATACCCGGGCCAGGCCCCCCAGCAGCCGCAGCCGCACCAACCGCAGCAGCGTCAACAGCCGCAGCAGCCCTATCCGGGGGCGGCCCCCTCGCCCGGCGGTGGGGGCCTGAAGCTGTCCCTGCCGCAGCTCCTGTTGTCGGTCACCGCCGGGCTGGGTGCGCTGAACCTGTTCCTCGGGTTCACCTCGCTGGGAGGGGGATTCAGCTTCTACGAGTCGCCCCTGTCCTGGGTCCCGGCGCTGCTGCTGGTCGCCGGGCTGACCGCGGCGCTGTCGCTGCTCCCCGGTGATCAGGAACCGGGGGTGTGGCCCGCGGTCTTCTCGGTCGGGGCCACCGTCCCTTTCCTGTTCGCGATCTTCCAGTTGAACGGCGACCTCGCGGTCGGCGGGATCCTGGTGCTCGTCTTCGCGATCCTGCAGATGCTCGCCGCGGTGGCCGCCTACCTGTTCGACTCGGGCATCGTCCCGATGCCCACCGCGGGGCCCGGGCAGTCCGGCGGACCCGGATTCGGTCAGCAGCCCGGTCCGGCGGGTTTCGGCGGTCCGGGACAGCCCGGGGGATATCCCGGGGCTCCCGGGCCGCAGTCCGGCCACCCCGGTTTCGGCCAGCCGGGCCAGCAGCACCCCGGCCAGCAGCCCGGTCAGCAGGGCGGTCAGCAGGGCGAGCAGTCGGGAGGTGTCCCGCAACCGACCGCGTTCGCGCATCCGATGCCGCCGTCCGGCCAGGCGGGCCAGCCTGCTCCGCAGCCCGGCCACCAGCACGCCGGTCCCGCCGGTCAATCGGGTCAGCCCGGCCAGCAGGGCCAGCAGGGTCAGCAACCGCAGGCCCAGGCGCCCACCCAGTACGCCGCACAGCAGGGCCAGTTCCTCGGCGGGCAGACACCCGACGCGGCACCGGCACCGCAGTGGAACGACAACCCGGGCGAGCAGCAGAACAGTTGAGTCCGCACCCGCCGCCGGCGTCCCGGTCGGTGCCGCGGAGGGCCTGCCCCTCCGGGTGACCCGCGTCGCAGCCGGACCCCCGGTGACGGCGTGGCGCA
>NZ_KB912531.1:0-2658 GCF_000383775.1 Saccharomonospora halophila 8 | reverse complement strand
GGGCCGCTGGGGCGCCGCGCCCGCGCCCTGGGTGATGTGGGCGGCCGCCGCCCGGAGCGTGGCGTCGTCGGCCTCGGGGACCGCGTACCCGTTCGCGCGGATGTGGTCCAGCAGCTCCGGCTCGGGACACACGCCGTGCTCACGCAGGTAGTAGTTCACGGCCGCGGGCCAGATCCAGCTGCCGTCGCTGTGGAAGGCGATGGGGACGGCGCTCTCCGCGGCCGGGGACAGCCGGTCGATGTCGAGACCGCGTCCGGGCACCACCACCGGAGCGCCGTCGAGGTAGGCGAGCAGCCGGTCCGTCTCGGCGGGGTCGGGGTCGGGACGGTCGAGCACGGGCCGTCCGGCCTCGTCCGTGCCGTCGAAGATCCGCGCGGCCCGGAACCGCGGCCCGGGGCGTTCCGGGCCGATCCCCGCCATCCGGCGCATCAGCCAGTCGGGCACGTTCTCCTCGTCCCGGGGGAACATCCGGAGTTCGTCGGCGTAGGCCTGCGGCGGCGGGGTCAGGTCCCACTGCGGCTCGTCCCGGTCGTACTCCAGGTTGTAGCTGGAGGGGTGGTCGAGCTGGTAGCGGGCGTTGAACCACGTCCCCCGGCCCTCCCGGTACATGCCGGTGCGCAGACGGCCGAACAGGTCGGCGATGTCGTGGGTCGCGACCCACTCCCGGGCGGTGTCGTCCGCGAGGACGAGTTCCCCGGTGAGTTCGTGGTACCTCCCCACGGCGCGGTACTCGACGGTCACCCGGCGCCAGTCGCTCGGGGCCGCCCGCAGCAAGGAGAGGCCGATCTGCTTGACCAGGGTGTCCTGCTCGGTTGCGTTCAGCTGGGTCGGTAGTGCCACGCCCACATCTTGACCAAAGAACGCCACGGATGCACGGCACATGTGGACAACGTCGCCGTAGCGGAACGAACCTACGTCCCGTTGGGCGGCACATCGAGTGCGGAGCGCCACAGTTCACCTCAACGAGGCAACCTGACCGCGCAACCCTCGCGGACAATCGGCCCTGATGACTACTCCGCGTGCCCCCGGCGACGCCGAACCTCCCCCGAACGCCGCAAACCTGCCGTCCGTACGCGCGAAGCAGATCCTCGGGACCGGTCTCGCCGTCCTCGTCGGCGTGGGGATGGCGGTCCAGAGCAGGATCAACGGCCAGCTCGCCGCGGAGCTGGCCGACCCGGTGCTCGCCGCGGTGATCTCCTTCGGCGGGGGGCTGGTGGTGTTGCTGGGCGCGCTCGCGGCAGCACCCCGGATGCGCCGCGGGGTCGGTCGCGTCACCTCGGCACTGCGGACGGGCGGACTGCGGCCGTGGCACCTGCTCGGCGGGCTGGCCGGTGCGACGCTCGTGCTGGGGCAGTCGGTCACGGTGGTGGTGATCGGGGTCGCCCTGTTCACCGTGGGGGTGGTCGCGGGACAGACGGTCAGCGGGCTGTTCGTCGACAAGGCCGGACTCGGCCCGGGGGGTGCGCAGGCGCCGTCCCGGCCACGGGTCGTCGGCGCGGTGCTCACGGTGCTCGCCATCGCGGGCACGGTGACCGGTGGCCTCGGCGACGCGGAGGCCGGGAGCGCGTGGCTGCTGGTTCTGCCCTTGGTCGCCGGGGGCGGGATGGCGCTGCAGCAGGCGTTCAACGGCCACGTCGGTGCCGTCGCGGGCAGTCCCCTCACGGCCGCGCTGGTGAACTTCACCGCGGGCACGGCCGTGCTGGTGCCGGCCTGGCTCGGCACGCTGGCGCTGGGGGGCGGTCCCGTCACCTGGCCCGCCAACCCCGTGCTGTACCTCGGCGGCCTGGTGGGCGTGGTGTTCATCGCCACGGCCGCGCTGCTGGTGCCCCGGATCGGCGTGTTGCTGCTGGGGCTGGCCTCGGTGGCCGGGCAACTCGTCGGGTCGGTGCTGCTCGACCTGTTCGTGCCCGCCGCCGACGTCGGGGTCGGGGCGAGCACCGTCCTCGGCTGTGCCGTCGCCCTGCTCGCCGTCGCCGTGGCCTCCGTGGGCGGGCGCGGCCGAACCGGCGCGGTTCTGCGAGAATCGCGCACGTGACGGCGACGATTCTGGACGGCAGAGCCACCAAGGACGCGATCTACTCCGAACTCTCCGCCCGCGTGACGGCGTTGGCCGGACAGGGCGCCACACCGGGGCTGGCCACCGTGCTCGTGGGCGACAATCCGGGCTCGGCCCAGTACGTGCGGATGAAGCACGCGGACTGCGAGAAGGTCGGGATCACCTCGATCCGCCGGGACCTGCCCGCGGACATCTCCCAGGACGACCTGCTCGGCGTCATCGACGAACTGAACGCCGACCCGGCCTGCACCGGCTACATCGTGCAGCTCCCGTTGCCCGACCACATCGACCCGGGCGCCGTGCTCGAACGGATCGACCCGGACAAGGACGCCGACGGGCTGGCCCCGATCAGCCTGGGCAGACTCGTGCTGAACCAGCCGGGTGCGCTGCCGTGCACGCCGCTGGGCATCCTCGAACTGCTGCGCCGCTACGACGTGCCGCTGAACGGCGCGCGGGTCGCCGTCATCGGCCGGGGGATCACCGTGGGCCGGACCCTGGGACTGCTGCTGACCCGCCGCAGCGAGAACGCCACGGTGACGCTGTGCCACACCGGCACGCGCGACCTCGCCGCCGAGGTGCGCGGGGCCGACGTCGTGGTGGCG
>NZ_KB912530.1:30737-33487 GCF_000383775.1 Saccharomonospora halophila 8 | reverse complement strand
CCGGCCGGGTGTGTCCGACGGCGGCGCGTCCCACGGAGTCGCCACGGACGACACCCGGCCGGGGGACCCCGGTCACCGGGACACCGCGGACGACCGGCGGCCCGGGCCGTTCACGCCTCCCGGCTGAGCGCGTCGGCGATCAGTTCGTCGGTGAGTTCGCGCAGGCGCGCCCGGGCGTTGCGCTTGTACGCCTGGGGGTGCGGTTCGGACTCCTCGGTCCCGTTGAAGAACCGGCCGGTCACCCCCTCGACCTCCTCGCCGCAGATCAGCCGCAGCGTCGCGGCGGCCCCGTCGGCGACGCTGCTCGCCGGGGTCCGCCCGGACTGGCGCACCATCGAGGTGTCCATGAACGTCGCCGGGTGCAGGGCGTTGACCGTGATACCGCTGCCGCGCAGTTCCTCCGCCAGGTCGAGGGTGAACATTACCTGGGCGAGCTTGCTGCGCATGTAGGCCGAGGCCCCGCTGTACTGCCGACGGCACTGGAGGTCGCTGAACGAGATCTCCTGTTGCCCCGCCGAGGCGACGTTGACGATGCGGGCGGGGGAACGCAGCAGCGGCAGCAGCCTGCGGGTGAGGTGGTAGCCGGCCACGTAGTTCACCGCCAGGCGGAGTTCGATACCGTCCACGCTCTCCCGCCGGACCGTCGGATCCGACCCGGTGCCGACCCCGGCGTTGTTGACCAGCACGTCGATCCGGTCGTACCGCTGCCGGGTCTCTCGGGCCAGGCGCTCGACCTGATGCAGGTCGGACAGGTCGGCCCGCACGGACTCCACCTCGGCCCCGCAGTTCGCACGGGTCTCGTCCCGCAAATCGCGCAACTTGTCCGCACTGCGGCCGTGCGCGATCACCCGGGCGCCCCGTGCCGCGAGTTCGCGCACCAGATGCCTGCCGAGGCCGTCGGTGGCGCCGGTGATGAGGATGGTCTGCTCGCTGAGTGGTCTCATACCCCTGCCTGTGAGAGTACCCGTAGGGTGTGGCCATGGCCGTCTCCGAGTTACACCGATTCACCCTCGACAACGGCCTGCGGGTCGTGCTCGCGCCGGATCCGACGGCGCCGGTCGTCGGTGTCAGCGTGCACTACGACGTGGGCTTCCGCTCCGAACCGGAGGGACGCACGGGGTTCGCGCACCTGTTCGAGCATCTGATGTTCCAGGGCAGCGAGAGTCTCGAGAAACTCGCGCACTTCCGGCACGTGCAGAGCAGCGGCGGCACGTTCAACGGATCCACCCATCCGGACTACACGGACTATTTCGAGGTGCTGCCGTCGGCGGCGCTGGAGCGCGCGTTGTTCCTCGAGGCCGACCGGATGCGCGCGCCGAAGCTGACGCGGGAGAACCTCGCCAACCAGATCGACGTGGTCAAGGAGGAGATCCGGCTCAACGTGCTGAACCGGCCCTACGGCGGGTTCCCGTGGATCCTGCTCCCTCCGGTGCTGTACTCGACGTTCCCGAACGCGCACAACGGCTACGGCGACTTCACCGACCTCGAACAGGCCACCCTCGACGACTGCGCGGCCTTCTTCGACACCTACTACGCCCCGGCGAACGCGGTGCTCACCGTGGCGGGTGACCTCGACGTCGACCGCACCCGGGATCTGGTGGACGAGCACTTCGGGGACGTACCCGCACGGGCGCGGCCGCACCGTCCCTCGTTCGCGGAACCGGCGCCGGACTCGGAGCTGCGCGCCACGCACACCGACCCGCACGCGCCGCTGCCCGCGCTGGCCGTCGGCTACCGGATGCCCGACCCGGTCAACGAGCTGGACGGCTACCTGGCCAACCTGGTGCTCGCCGGGGTGCTCACCGAGGGGGACTCCTCCCGGTTGCAGCAGCGCATGGTGCACCGGGAGCCACTGGTCACCGACATCAACGCGGGCGCGGGGCTGTTCGGCCCGTTCGAGGCGCGGGACCCGGACACGTTCTCGGTGACGGCCGTCCACGCACCGGACGTGGCCCCCGAGACGGTGCTCGGGGCCCTCGACGCGGAGCTCGGCGAGCTCGCCGCGACCCCGCCCGGGGAGTCCGAGCTGGCGAAGGTGACCGCGCGGTGGAGCGCGAACCTGCACGCCGACCACGACCGGCTGGTCTCCCGCACCCTCGCGCTGGGCTCGATGGAACTGCTCCACGGCGACGCCGCGCTGGTGTACGAGCTGCCCGAGCGGATCGCGGCCGTGACGGCGAAGCAGGTGTCCGAGGCCGCGGAGGCGCTGCGCCCCGACTCGCGCGCAGTGCTCGTGGTGGAGCCCGACCAGGGAGGTACCCAGTGAGCGCGACCGACACGACCGGTCCCCGACACCGCGACGCGGACGAGATCGGCCGTACCGCGACCGGTCCCCGCGACGTTCCGGGCCTCGGCGAACAGCGCGCCGCGGCCGACCTCGCGCACACCGACACGGTGCTGCCGAACGGGCTGCGGGTGCTGGCGGTGCGCAAGCAGACCGTGCCGATGGTGGAGATGCGGCTGACCATCCCGTTCGCCGGGGACGACCCGCGGCACCCCGCCACGGCGGAGGTGCTCGCGGAGACGCTGCTGACCGGCACCCGGCGCCGCGACCGGGTGGCCATCGACACCGACCTGGCGCTGATCGGCGGCGAACTCGGCCCGATGGTCGACCCGGAGCACCTCGGGCTCTCCGGCAGCGCCCTGGCCTCGGGCCTGCCCACGCTGCTCGACGTGCTGGCCGACGTGCTCACCGAGGCGTCCCACCCGGACGCCGAGGTCGCCCGGGAGGCCGACCGCATCGCCGAGCG
>NZ_KB912530.1:25300-30637 GCF_000383775.1 Saccharomonospora halophila 8 | reverse complement strand
GGCGGCCGTTCGGCAGGGTCGCGACCACCGCGCCACCGCCGAGCGCCCCCGTGCCGGTGGGGGCGGTGCCGACGTGCCGCGTGATCGCCTCCTCGGCGTCGGTCGGGCTCCCGGTCGTCACCGGTTCTCCCGCACCCAGTCGAGCAGCCCGGCCACGGAACGCTCGATCATGCCGAGGACGTCGGTGAACCCGTCCCCCGCGCCGTAGTACGGGTCGGGAATCTCGGCGCCCGGCGGCGCCGTCGGGTCGAAGCCGCGCAGGAGCCGCACGTCGGCGTACGGTCCCGCCAGTGCCCGCAGTTCGTCCAGGTGGCCGCCGTCGGCGGCGAGCAGGAGGTCGGCGTCCAGATGCCGGGGGCCGACCTGTGCGGCGACGTGGTCGTCCGGGTAGCCGTGCTCGACCAGGGTCGCCCGCGCCCTCGGGTCGGCCCGTTCGCCGACGTGCCACGAGCCGAGCCCGGCGCTGACGATCTCCACCCCGTCGTCCAGCCCGGCGGCGCGCAGGTGTTCGGTGAACACCGACGCCGCCATCGGCGACCGGCAGATGTTGCCGGTGCACACGAAGGCGATCGTCAACGGACGGCCGCGCGCGGCGCCGCCCCCGTCCGCTCCCGCCGTGTCGGCATCCGTCCGCGGGATCCCCGTGTCGTCGACCATGTCCCCCAGTGTGCCGCTCCCGGGTCCACCGTCGGTGCCGGGTACCGCCCGTCGTGTCCGCGTGCCGTCCCGGACACCGCGCCGATGACGTGGCGTGCCTTTTTCGCGACTCGCGGTGCCACCTCTCTGGCCGGGGCGGGGCACGACCTACTAGGCTCTCGGTCTCGTCGACGCGATTCGAGGGGCGGTCGTCGGCGCGAGGCCATACTGATGTCACAGGTACATTTGGGGGCTCCCATTTCCCTGTCCGAAGGGTGGCGCGACACCGGTTCGCGCTCGCCGCTGGTCCGAGCTTCGCTCGTCCTGCTCGTCTCGGTGCTCGTCACCGGGGGCGTGTGGCTGTGGGTGGCATGGGAAACACCCGTGGCGCAACGACCGCTGGTGGCCACTGTGGGCGGTGTGACGGCACTACTGGCGTGTGCCGCGGCGGCGTTCGCGGTGTACCGGGACGGGTGGTTGTCGTCCGCCCGCGGCGAGGCGGCCGACCGGCGCACCGAACTGGAGCGACTGGCCGACGACACGCTCCCCGCCGCGGTGGACCGACTGCGCGAGGGCGCCTCGGCGGACACCGTGCTGGCCGAGATGCCGCGACCGTCGGACGAGGTCCACGCGCGCCTGCTGCGGCTGCTGGTCCGGGAGATCAGTGTCGGGGAACGCCAGCGCGCGGCGGCGATGTCGGCGTGTGCCAACGCGGCCGGGCGCGTGCAGGCGATGGCGACCAGCATGCTCGCCGATCTGCGCGAGATGGAGCACCGGCACTCCGAGGATGTGCTCGGGGATCTGCTCAGCCTGGACCACAGCACCGCGCAGGCGGGCAGGCTCGCGGACAGCATCGCCGTGCTGACCGGTGCCCGGTCCGGACGGCGCTGGACGAAGCCGATCGTCATGGAGAGCATCCTCCGCGGTGCGATGGGCCGGATCCGCGCCTACCAACGGGTGCGCCTGCACTCGACGAGCACCTCGGCGATCGTCGGGTACGCGGCCGAGGACGTGATGCACGCGCTGGCCGAGCTGATGGACAACGCCACCAAGTTCTCCGCGCCGTCGGAGGAGGTGCACGTCTACGTCGAGCAGCTGCACACCGGCATCGTCATCACGGTGGAGGACGGTGGGCTGGGGATGAAGCCGCAGGCGCTGGAGCGGGCCGAGCGGTCGGTCTCGAGTACCGTCGGGCTCGATCTGACCAAGCTGTCCGGCAGCAGGCTCGGCCTCGCCGTCGTCGGGTGCCTGGCCCGCAAGCACAAGCTCCAGGTGTACTTCCGGCCCTCGTCCCGCGGTGGCACCGGTGTGGTGCTGCGGATCCCGAACCACCTGGTGACCCAGCCCCGCCAGGAGCAGGTTCCCGCCCCTTCGGGGCAGACCGCCCGGAACACCCTGTCGGACACCCGCACGTCCCGGGCCGAGGCCACCGTGCGGGACCGCTCCGCGGTGGCCGGTGCGTCGTCCGCCACGGCGACGCTGCCGGGGACGCGGCGACCAAAGGGCACGACCGCGGACCCCACCGCCGGTGCCGGTCCGTCCGAAACCACGACACCCGGGACGAGCACGGCACCCGGGACCACGACCCCCGGGAGTGCCGCGCCGGGTGGGGCGGTTCCCCCCGGAGCGCCGGGCACCGCGAACCCGTGGCCCGGGCAGGACGCCGATGACGAACCACCGTCGGAGCCACAGCGGAACTCGGCGTTGCGGAAGCTGCCGAAGCGGCGCCGGGGCGAGACCCTGGCTTCGGCTCCCCAGCCGCCCCGGCAGCCCCGCGCCGGGTCCGACCGGCCTCGCGGCGACGCGGGAGCGCGGTTCGGGGCGTTCCGCCAGGCTCTGCGTTCAGACAAACAGGACACCGCATCCCCGGAATCGCGGCCGGATTCCGACTGATCCGCACCGGCCGCACCACCCGACCGCAGCTGACAAGGATCGCGTGATGACTACCACCAACCAGAGTCTCGAATGGTTACTGGAGCGTCTGCTGGAGCAGACGCCGGGCGCGCACCACGCGCTGGTGCTCTCCAGGGACGGACTGAAGCTGTGTCACACCCAGGGGCTCGGCGTCGACCGGGCCGACCAGCTCTCCGCCGTCGCCGCGGGCGTGCAGGCGCTCGCGCAGAGCGCGTCGATGGAGTTCGGGGACGGCTCCGGGGGAGTACGCCAGTCGATGACCGAGTTCCACGGCGGGCTGCTGTTCATCGTGGAGGCGGGGGAGGGGGCGCACCTGGCCCTGCTCGCCGAGGAGGATTCCGACGTCGGTCTCGTGGGGCACAAGCTGAACGAGCTGGTCGAACAGCTCGGACCGTTCCTGACGGCCCCGCCCCGCAGGCCCGGACCCGACGGTCGACCGGCATGATCCGGCACGCGATCGACAGTGAGGACCCGGACCGGCTCTACACCGTGACCGGGGGGCGCAGCCGCGCCGACGACAGCGACCTCGACCTCGTCACGCTGATCGTGGGTGAGTCGGATCCGGCCCCCGGGATGCAGTCCGAACACGCGCGGATCCTGCGGATCTGCCGGTATCCCACCGCGGTCGTGGAGATCGCCTCGGAACTCGACCTGCCGGTCAGCGTCGTGAAGATCCTGATCACGGACCTGCTGGGCACCGGCCAGGTCACGGCCCGCCATCCCAGCGCGCGCCGGACCACGGCCGAACTGCCCGACCCGGCCTTCCTCGAAAAGGTGCTCGTTGGACTCCACAATCTCTGATCCCACCTCCTCCGATCCCACCGCCGGTCCCGCCACCGACCGCACGCCGCTGCACAGCACGGCGGCGGACGGCGTGAAGATCGTCGTCGTCGGCGGGTTCGGTGTCGGCAAGACCACGATGGTGCGCTCGGTGAGCGAGATCCGCCCGCTCAACACCGAGGAGACGATGACCCAGGCCGGCCTCGGAGTCGACGAGAACGGCGAGGTCGACGCGAAGAACACCACCACGGTGGCGTTCGACTTCGGTCGCATCACCCTCAACGAGGAGATGGTGCTGTACCTGTTCGGCGCCCCCGGGCAGCAACGCTTCTGGTTCCTCTGGGACCGGTTGTTCGCGGGCACCCTCGGCGCGGTCGTGCTGGTGGACACGCGCCGGGTGGAGGACTCCTGGTACGCCATCGACCGGTTGGAGCACCACGGCACCCCCTTCATCGTGGTCCGGAACAACTTCCCGGGTGCCACGCACGATCTCGACGAGTTGCGTGAGGCGCTGAGCCTCGCCGACGAGGTGCCGCTGATCGACTGCGACGCCCGTGACCGGGAGTCGTCCAAGCGGGTCCTGATCACCCTCGTCGACCACCTGTACACGATGTCGACCCAGGGAAGTACGTCATGACCGACCTCCGGTCGTCGCTGGACAACGCCGAACCGCTCTACGGCGAGCGGTTCCGTCACGACCCGGCCGTGCTGTACGCCGACATCCGCAGCCGGCACGGCCCCGTCGCCCCGGTCCTGCTCGACGGGGACATCCCGGCGTGGTTCGTGATCGGCTACCGGGAACTGCACCAGGTGGCGTCCAATTCGGACCTGTTCGCCCGGGACACCCGACGGTGGAACATGTGGGACCGGGTGCCCGAGGACTGGCCCCTGATGCCGTACGTGATGCACAACCCGTCGGTGATGTTCGCCGAGGCGGAGGAACACCGGCGCCGCGCCGGGGCGCTCGGGGACGCCCTCGGCGCGTTCGACCAGTTCGAGATCGGCATGAACTGCGAACGCATCGCCGACGCGCTCATCGACACCTTCGCCGGCCGCGGCGAGGCGGAGCTGATGAGCGAGTACGTGCTCAAGATGCCGTTGTCGGTGCTGGCGACCATGTACGGCCTGCCCGAGGGCGACATCCCGACGCTGGTGCACGACATCCGCACGTCGCTGGACGTCGGCCCGGACGCGGGCCCCGCCTACGGGCGGGTGCAGCAGGCGATGGCGGAGCTGCTGACGCGGAAACGGTCGCTGCCCGGCCCGGACGTGCCGTCGACCCTGCTTGAGCACCCCGCCGGGCTGACCGATGAGGAGATCTCCCTCGACCTGCTGGTGGTGGCCTCGGCGGCGCAGCAGCCGACCGCGAACTGGATCGGCAACACGCTGCGGCTGATGCTCACCGACGAGCGGTTCGCCCTGACGCTGGCGGGGGGCCGGGAGAGTGTCGGGCAGGCGCTGACCGAGGTGCTGTGGCACGACACGCCGACGCAGAACTTCATCGGGCGGTTCGCGGCCCGGGACACCGAACTGGCGGGCAGGCGCATCCGCGCGGGGGACATGCTCGTCCTCGGCCTGTCGGCGGCCAACACCGACCCGAACGTGCGGCTGGCACTGCCGGACACGACGGGCAACCGGGCGCACATGTCGTTCGGGCACGGCGAGCACGGCTGTCCGTACCCGGCGCCGGAGGTGGCCGAGGTGATCGCGAAGACCAGTGTCGAGGTCCTGCTCGACCGGTTGCCCGACCTGAACCTGGGGCTGCCCGCCGAGGATCTGGTGTGGCATCCGTCGGTGTGGATGCGCGGGCTGACCCAACTCCCGGTCACCTTCACGCCCACCGCGGTGTGAGCACCGCGGGGTGAGCGCCGCGGGGTGAGCACCCGCGGGGTGAGCACCGCGGGATGAGCACCGCGGGATGAGCACCGCGGGATGAGCACCGCGGGATGAGCACCGCGGGATGAGCACCGCGGGATGAGCACCGCGGGATGAGCACCGCCGCGCCCC
>NZ_KB912530.1:15022-25200 GCF_000383775.1 Saccharomonospora halophila 8 | reverse complement strand
GCTGACCCGCGCGACGGAGACGGCGCGGGCCGTGGCCGACGCCCTCGGCGGCCGGGTCGTCACCCACCGCGGGCTGATCGAGACCGACTTCGGCGAGTGGGAGGGCCTCACCTTCGGCGAGGCCGCGCGCCGTGATCCCGACGTGCACGGCCGCTGGCTCGGCGACACCTCGGTGCGCCCGCCCGGCGGGGAGAGCTTCGACGAGGTGCACGCCCGCATCCGCACGGCACTGGACGACATCCTCGACCGCTACGCCGGCCGCACCGTCGTCATGGTCAGCCACGTCACCCCGATCAAGTCGGTGCTGCGCACCGCGCTCGACTCGGGCCCGGCGCTGCTGTTCCGGCTGCACCTGGACCTGGCCTCGCTGTCGCTGGTCGACTTCTACCCGGACGACAACACCTCCGTCCGCCTGGTCAACGACACCAGCCACCTGCCCTGACGGCGGATCGTTCGGCCCCGCCGCTCGTGGCTGACCTCCGTTGATGGTCTTCGGACCTTGCCACCGCCAGTCGCCAAGGCGGGAAATTCCATGACAGGTTGGAAAGCGGTGGCGGCGTCGAGCGGAACCTCGTTGGATGAAAATCGTCTGGGACGAGAGTGCCTGGGACGACTACGTCCGGTGGCAAGCGGACGACCGCAAGGTTCTCACGCGCATCAACACGTTGATCAAGGACAGCGACCGGAACGGCAACGAGCGTATCGGTAAGCCTGAACCCCTCAAACACGGTTTGAAAGGATACTGGTCCCGTCGCATCAGGCGATGAACACCGGCTCGTCCACAAGGTCGTCGGAACCGAGATCCGGATCGCGGCATGTCGCTACCATTACGGGAAATGAGCGCGAATCAACGGGTCGCCCCGCTCGCTCCATCCGGGTCGGTTCGGTGCCGCTGACACACCGTTGGCGTGCGGGCACAGGGCGGCGGGTATCCTGAACGTGGACGAGTTGGCAGGGCGGCCGCGGCCGGGACGCTGTTCCCGGTCGAGGAAAGTCCGGACTCCACAGGGCAGGGTGGTTGCTAACCGCAACCCGGGGTGACCCGCGGGAAAGTGCCACAGAAAACAGACCGCCCGGCCCCTGACGGCCGGGTAAGGGTGAAACGGTGGTGTAAGAGACCACCAGCGTCCCGGGTGACCGGGACGGCTCGGCAAACCCCACCCGGAGCAAGGCCAAGAGGGAGCGCGAGCTCCTGCGCAGGCGTTCGAGGGCGGCCCGTCCGATGCCTGCGGGTAGGCCGCTTGAGCCTGTCGGTGACGGCAGGCCCAGAGGGATGGCCGCCTCCCGTCCCGCCTCGGCGGGACGGAGGACAGAATCCGGCTTACATGCCAACTCGTCCACCCCTCTCGGGCGGCAATCGTGCGGACAGTGCGGCCTCAGGTCTCCGTCCGGTCATGTCCTGCGAAGAGGCCCTCACCTTGTCGCCAAACCATCCACCCGACTCGGGCTTCTCAGTCGTCCGTCCTGCTCACGGAAGTGTGGAGCGGTGTGCTTCGAGTCGACTTTGGAGATACAGTAAGTCCGTTACCTTCCTCAAAGGGGGCTTCACAGTGAGCAGTGTCCAGACTGCGTTGACCGCGGTCGCGAACGGCAGGTCGGCTTCGAAGGTGGAGAACGAGGTTCTCGACTTCAAGGAGCAGAAGCCGCAGTTCAAGGACGCCTGCTCGGATCTGGCGGAGGCGGCGGTGTGCTTCGCCAATTCACGAGGCGGAACGATCGTGGTCGGGGTGGCCGACAACAAGTCCGGTCCGGATGCCTTCGTGGGGTGCGACCTCGACGCCGGGGAGTTGCGTTCGCGGGTCCACCAGTTGACCGACCCCGGGCTGCTCGTCGAGGTGGACGAAGTGTTCTTCGCCGATCGACGACTACTCGAGATCCGGGTCCCGGAAGGGCTGGAGGTTCACGCGACCGTCAAGGGTTACACATACCAGCGGATCAGTACCGACTGCGTACCCATG
This sequence comes from Saccharomonospora halophila 8, assembly GCF_000383775.1. Lineage (GTDB taxonomy): Bacteria > Actinomycetota > Actinomycetes > Mycobacteriales > Pseudonocardiaceae > Saccharomonospora > Saccharomonospora halophila. The sequence continues at coordinate 23,242 of NZ_KB912530.1, read as the reverse complement.
CGGCCGTTGGATGTCGCTCGGCTCTCGGAGGAGCGGCGTGGTGTCGACTGGTCCTCCCATGCGAGTGGGCGTGCGGTCGAGGATATCGATCCGCTCGCTCTGCGCTACGTGCGTCGTCTGTTGTCGACGTCGACGGACGCGGCACGTCGCAAGTACGCCGATTTCACCGACCCGGATCTGCTCCGCGCACTGAAGATGGTCGCGCCGGACGGGTCGTTGACGAGGTCGGGAGAGATCATGCTCTGCCCTCGGGTGGCGGGCGCTTCGGAAGACATGGTCGTATATCAGCACAGGAGGACGCAGTCCGGCGAGAACGACACCATCGTGCGGGTCCCGGGCCCCGCCGTCACCGCGTTCGAAGAGGTGCTGCAGCTGATCCGGACACGGCAGTCCATGACCCCGGTGACGCTGCCGGACGGGCAGCAGTTGCAGATCGAGGATTATCCTTCGGGGGCTGTTCGGGAGGCGCTCGCGAATGCCTTCATCCACGGTGATTGGCGCCTGGGCATTCCCATCCAGGTGGAACATTCGCCGCAGTACCTGCGCATCGACTCTGCCGGGCCGCTCGTGTCCGGGATCACCACGCACAACATCCTCACCCACGGTTCGCGTGCTCGCTTCCCCGCACTGACGACCGCGTTCCGCGTGCTGGGGCTCGCGGAAGAGGTCGGGCAGGGGGTCGACCGGATGTATCGGGAGATGATCCGTTCCGGCCGCGACATTCCCGTCATCACGGAGAGTGCCAGCCGGGTATCGGTGCTCTTCCGCGGACAGCCGCCGAAGGTCCGCATCACGAAGTTTCTGGCTACACTGCCGGAGACCGAGCAGGACGACACGGACACGTTGTTGATCGTGCACTGTCTCTGTCGCAAAAAGACCGTTCGAGCCGACTCGATCGCCGAGACACTGCAGAGAACTCCTGAAGAGGCACAGGCCGCGTTGAAGCGTTTGTCCGCGGAACCCGTCGACATGCTCGAACCGACCCGCGGCACGGTGAGCCGCCGCTTCCCGTCGTACCGGCTCCGTGCGGAGGTGGTCGCCCAGCTCGGGCACGCGGTGAGCTATCACAGTCGGGCCATGGACGACATCGACAAGAAGGTGATCGAGCACATCAACGACTACGGGGAAATCAATAATCGCACGATTCAGCGACTGTTCGATGTGGATGTCTATCAGGCACGGGACATCCTCCGGGACCTCGTCGGGAGAGAGATCATCACGCGGAGCTCGACGCAGAGACGTGGCGTAGCCGTGCGCTACGGTCCCGGCCCGAAGTTCCCGGACCGGAAGCGCACCCGACGTTCGACCCGTAGCGGAAGTCCCCGCACGCGCTGAGGCGGTGCGCGGATCTTCGGAGGCGTCTCGCCGATGCTCGCTAGCGTCCCGATCCCACCGCCCGCTCATGGCTCACGAAGTGGGAGTCGGGACATCGGCCTGGAGGAGTCGGGGCCGGGCGGAGAAGCCGTGGCGCTGGTACACCGGGATCGCCCGGTCGCTGGAATGCACCGTCACCCGGACCAGTCCGAGTTCCTCCGCCAGTCGCAGGACGGCGGTGACGAGCCGACCACCGTGGCCCCGGTTCCGTTCCTGTGGGACGACGTACACGCACTGCACGTCACCAGCCCACCGTTCGACCGAGTGGGGCGTCGGGACCCGCGGCAGCAGCGCCAACCACGCCATGCCGATCACCTCCCGGCCCCGGAGCAGGACCATCGGGCGGTGGGATGCGGTGTTCCGGAGGGTCCACCGGACGAATTCCGTGCGGAACTCGTCGCGATCGATCGCGGGGGTCTCCCCCTTCTCCCGGATCCATTCCCACCGCAGTTCGGCGAGGGCGGGAAGTTCCTCCTCCTCGGGAGGGCGCACGGTGAGCTGTTCCATGAGCCGATTGTGACCGTCGGGTGCCGTCGGTGGGTCCGCTTTCCCGTCGCCGTGGGTCGGCGGGTGCCGTGTGGCGGGACGATCAGAGGGTGGCAGGATCGTCGACGACGCCACCGGCCCGCGTCTGTCCGTGGCGTCGTCGGTGTCGGTGTGGACAGAAGGCGAGGTGACCGGGTGTGCCCGTGATCGAGTGGGCGGACTTCGAGAAGGTCGAGCTGCGGGTCGGCACGGTGGTGGCGGCCGAAGTCAACGGGAAGGCCCGGAAACCCGCGTACGTACTCACCGTGGACCTCGGGCCGGAGCTCGGCCGACGCACCTCGAGCGCGCAGGTCACCGAGCACTACGGTGCGGAGGAACTCGTCGGCCGTCAGGTGCTGTGCGTGTGCAACTTCGAGCCGAAGCGGGTGGCCGGGGTGAAGTCCGAGGTGCTGGTGACCGGCGCGCACGACGCGGACGGCCGGGTGGTGCTGGCCGGTTTCGACCACCCCGTCCCGGACGGGACCCGGTTGCTCTGACGCGCGGTGTCACCCGGCCCGTCCCGGCACCGGGTGGGCCGCGGGGATCCGCGCCCGCACCACCCGGTGGCGGGACGGTGTCCGGGTCAGCCCGCGGTCGCGCCCGGACCGGCCGAGGCCTGCGGCATCCCGGCCCCGTTCTGCCACGCGGTGATGCGCTGCAGCACGAAGACGAGGGGGATCGCCGCGCTCACCAGCGCCACGCCCGTGAGCGTCTGGGCGATCGCGAGGGTGCGGAACGTGTCCACGGTGAGTTCCGCCTCCTCGATCGCGGCCGAGGCTCCACGGTCGAGGACGAGCACGACGAGCCACGAGGCCCACCACCACGCGAGCCACGGGGTGCCGCGCGACCCGTTCGGGGCGCTCGCCCGGTAGATGTCGGCCACGATCTGGTACGGGAACCAGAAGTTCACCACGGGCACGAACCACCCGCCCAGCACCCAGCCGCGCGCGCGGCGGTGCGGTGCCGTGGAGGCCAGTTCGGCGTTGCCCCGTGTGCGCCACAGCCACACGAGGAACGTCACGCCGGTCACCACGCCGAGCGCCAGGTAGAGCAGTGTCAGGGTCAGCGACAGGCTGTCCAGCGCCTCGATCTCGGCGAGGGTGACCGTCCGGGCCCCGGTGACGGCGTCGGACACCAGCGTGTACTGCTCCCAGCCCAGCCACGTGGTCACCACACCGTACGAGGCCATCAGGCCGATCAGGACGGACGAGGCGGTTCCGAGGCCACCGATCGGGCGATGTCGTCCCGTGGGGTGCGCGGCCCCGGGATCGTGCGGGGCGGGTGCGGGTGTGGTCACCGGTTCCCTCTCAGCGGTGTGCGGGGAGATCGAGTTCTACACCAGCGTCAGCGGTCCTGTCCGCCGAATTGCCGACACCGACCGCCCGGCCCCGTGACGCAGGGCACGCGACGGCCCCGTGCCCTGCCAGCCACCTTCCGCCGTACGGGTGCGCGCGCATAGGGTGCGCGCATGGATCGCGCCGACGCCGAAGCCGTGGCACTGCGGTGTCACCAGACTCTCGAACCCCTGCACTCGATGGTGTACTTCGCGCCGGAGGTCGAACAGGCCTTCGTCGACGCGGGCCTGAAGCAGGGGCGCATGTGCTACTTCGCGGGCCGGGCCGCGCCTTTGGGGCCGGTGGGTGCCGGTGTGGTGACCGCGACGTTCTACAACTTCAGCCCGGAATTGGTGGCGCGGCACGTGCCGCGCGCGTGGGGTCTGGCCGAGCCGGACGAGGTGGTCAAGCTGCGTTTCGCCAAGGCCGGTGAGGCGCTGCGCAGGCTGCTCGGGGACGAGGCCGCCGACTCGGCGGAGCTGGCCGAGCTGGCGGGTCTGGTGCGCGAGGCGGCCGAGGGCTGCACCCCGCAGGGTCGCCCGCTGTACGCCGCGCACGCGGACCTCGACCGGCCCACCGACCCGGTCACCGCGGTGTGGCACGACATCACCCTGTTGCGCGAGTTCCGCGGGGACGGGCATATCGCCGCGCTCGTCGCGGAGGAAATGTCCGGGCTGCACGCGCTGGTGACGCACACCGCCACGGGGGAAGGCTTCACCGAGCAGGCCGCCAAGGCGACCCGCGGCTGGTCGGACGAGGAGTGGGCGGCGGCCGAGACCGAGCTGCGTGAGCAGGGTGTCCTGGACACCGCGGGCGGGCTCACCGAGCGCGGTCGCGCGTGGCGTGCGCGGATCGAGGAGCACACCAATGCCGCGGCGACCGGTCCGTACCAGCGCATCGGCCCGGAGAAGGCCGCCCGCATCGCCGAACTCGGCCGGGACTTCGCCCGCACCGCCCTCAAGGCCGGAGCCATCCCCCGCGAACTGTTCGGCCGCTCCTGACCCCACGCCACCGGAATGTGCCGTGAAGGACCCCTTCGCTGCCCCGGATGCAGTGAAGGGGTCCCTCGCTGCGTCGGACGCAGGTAAGGGGGCCTTCACGGCACACCCGGGGCGCGACTCGAACGGGTGATTGTTGGGGGTGGGGGTGTTGCTCGCTGTCAGGGAGGACGAGTGACCCCGGTGGGGCAAGTCGCCCGAACGGGTGGAGAACGGTGGGTCGGAGGGACGGAGTGGCGGACGCCACTGGCCGAAGTCCTCCCCGGCCCCTGGCCCGGGCATGATTCACTGTTCCAGCGGTCACCGACCGAGGGAGTTCTGGCACAGACTGTGAGAGGGATCGACACACGTGGGTGAGTGGTCACGCTCGACGGAAGTGGACGCACGGGCTGCGTGTGCGACAGCGCCGAGGGAGGTCGAATGCCGCAGCGGTCATCCGGTTCCGCACCTTTGACCCCCACCTCGCATCACGCCATGATGTTGTTTGAACACGGCTTGTGCCGGAAACCCGGCGCGGCGCACACCGGTGCGCGGCGCACCACCCCCCGGGCGCTCGGGAGTACGCGATGACCACGTTGACGCTTGCGACACTGGCGCAGGCCGAGCTCGACACGAACAACGTCCAGGGCTGGATCCTGGACAACATCATCCCGCTGGTCCTGCTCGCCGTCGCCCTGCTGTTGCTGTGGCTCGGAGGGGGCAAGGGCGACAACGCCGGTGTCATGCGGAGGCTGGCCGGCGTGGTGGTGGCTCTGGCCATCGTCGGCCTCGCGGTGAGCGGTCTCGGTGTGGACGTCGGTGAGTGGCTCGCCGGCCTGTTCACCACCACGACCTGACGTAGGGCTCGCGCGGTGCGCATCCGGACGGACGACGAGATCTACCGCGTCGACGCGGTGTGGTTGGGGCCGCCCAAGGCGACGTTCCCGTGGCGGGCCCGGTACGTGGCCTGGGGTGTGGGCATCCCGCTGTTCCTGGTGGTGCTCGCCGTCGAACGGCAGATCGGCATCGGGTTCGGGTTCTTCTCCACGGCGTGGGCGTTCGTCATCACCATCGCGCTCACCCGCGTCATCACGTCGAAGATCAGCCACGAGCGACCGTTGGGGGCGGTGCTGACCATGTGGGTACGCGAACTCCACGCCCCGAGGGAGCGTCGAACCGGGACGGGCGGAGCGGCCGGTGCGAGCCGGGTCCGGGTGCGGACGGAGAGACCCCGGCCGCGGGACGGACACCGCCACCGCGCCCGGGAGGACACGGCGCCTCCGTCCCCTGCCGCCCCTCCGTCAGACAGCCCACCACGAGCACGCCGTCGCCCACCGGCGACGCTGGGGAGGTAGTCGTTGTTCGGTCGCGGCCGGAGCCGGAAAGTGCAGCCCTCGGCACCAGCTCAACAGGCGGAAAGCGCGCACCGCGGCAGGAGACTGCCCGGCGAGGAGGCCATACCCCACTACACCCCGTCCATCGCGGCCCGGTCCATCGACGGCCATCTGCTCCGCACCGGGAACGAGGTCTACGCCTGGTACCGGCTGGCGCCGCAACGCTGGTCGTTCCGTTCCGACGCGCAGCGCCGCGACCTGATCGCCGCCATCGCGGGCCAGTACGCCGAACTCCAGGGCCGGTGGATGCACCTGCGGGTCACGACCAGGCCCTATCCCATCAGGATGTGGGCCGAGGCGCACGTCCACAACGCCCATCACCGGCCGGAGGACGTACCGGGCGCGCTGTCGTTCGACGACTACCTCGTCGGCGAACAGCAGCAGCTGTTGGGCCGTTCGATGGCCGAGAAGGAGGTCTACCTCGGGGTGCAGGTCCAGACCCGCCGGGTCATGGACCGTGCCGTCGAGCGTGCCGCCCCGCTGCTGCGCAAGGTGCTGCCCGAGGCGGTCGACGCCGAGCTCGCCGCGCTCGACTCCGAGATCGAGCACCTCGACCAGGTGATCGGCTCAGCGGGGCTGGAGGGCAGGCCGGTGCAGGCCGAGGAGATCTCCTGGTTGATGCACCGTTCGTGCTCGCTGGGGCTGCCCGCGCCGCGCAACCTGCCCGCCGTGCCCGGCGCGGCGTGGGAGCCGGAGGATCTGGCCAGCTTCACCGACGCGGCGGACATGCACAGCGAGCCCTACGCGCCCACGGTCACCGTGCGCGGGCGCACGGGCTCCAACGCCGGCCTGACCCGGCACGTCGCCGTGCTGACGGTGGGGCAGATGCACGGCCTGCAGATCCCCGAGGTCGACGACCCGTGGGTGCAGCACGCCGACCGCCTGCCCTCGCCCGTCGAGTGGTCGGCCCGCATCTACGTGCGCAGGCCCGAGGAGGTCTCCGGGGAACTGCAACGGCAGATGAACAAGGTGCGCTCGCAGGTCAAGCACTACACCGACGAACACGACCTGGAACCGCCGCAGTCGCTGGCCCGGCAGGCCTCCCGGGTGCTCGAGATCGACGACGAGATGACCACCGGCTTCACCGCGCTGGCCACCAGGGTGCGGTCGTGGTGGCGGCTCGCCGTGTCCGGCCCCACCGAGCGGGACGCCCTGAAACTGGCGCAGCAGATGCTCGACCTCTACAAGCCGAAGGTCGCGATCGAACATCCCGAGGCGCAGTACGCGCTGGCCCGGGAGTTCATCCCCGGGGAGGCACTGTCCTCCGGTGCCTACCTCCGGCGTGGGTCGGTGGTCTGGGCCGCGTCGTCCGTCCCCACGGCCACCGCCGAGGTCGGCGACCGGCGCGGCATCCTGCTCGGCGAGACCTGCACCGCCACGCGCCGCCCGGTGGCCTGGGACCCGTGGATGGCCCAGGAGGTCCGGGACGGCTCGGGCCTGTCGGCGCTGGTGGCCGGACTCGGCGGCGGCAAGTCGTTCCTCGGCGGCGGCATCGTCTACAAGACCCTGCGCGCGGGGGCGCACTGGACGATCCTCGACCCGTCCGGGCCGCTGTCCCAGTTGTGCGAGCTGCCCGAGATCCGCCCGTACGCACGCCCGATCAACCTGCTCAACGCCCAACCCGGCATCCTCAACCCGTACCGGGTGGTGGCCGAGCCGCAGCTCGAACACTTCCTCGACGAGGACGACCCGGAGCGTGCCTGGCGCCGCGAGCGGGCGCTGGCCGGTGCCACCCGTCGTCGGCTGGTGCTCGACGTGCTCACCGGTGTGCTCCCCTACGAGGTGGCGCGGATGCCGCAGACCCGGATCGTGCTGCTGCGCGCGGTCCGCGCGGTGGGCGGGCGCTACGACGCCGACCCGGGGCAGGTGATCGACGCCCTGCGCCGGGACTCCAGCGAACACCACGAGCACGCGATCGTCGTGGCCGACTTCCTCGACGAGCTCCGGGAGCGCATGTCGCTGCTGATCCCGGAGAGCGACGCCGACCCGTACTCGGAGACCCGGGACGACCGGATGACCGTGCTCACCATGGCCGGGCTGACGCTGCCCAAGGAGGGCGTGGGCCGGGAGCACTGGACCGACGCCGAGGCGCTCGGCATCGAGATGCTCAACCTCGCGGCGTGGCTGACCCAGCGTTCGGTGTACGAGAAGCCGAAGGAGCTGCGCAAGGGCGTCTGGATCGACGAGGCGTTCTTCCTGTCCGAGGTGCCCACGGGCCGGGTGCTGATGAACCGGTTCGCCCGTGACTCGCGCAAGTGGAACGTCCGCGTGCTGCTGTCGTCCCAGATCCCCGCCGACTTCCTGAACATCCAGGGGTTCGTGGCCCTGCTCGACTCGGTCTTCGTCGGCAGGCTCGACGACGAGGAGACCCAGTCGGACGCGCTGCGGCTGCTGAAGGTGCCCACCGGGGTGGGGTACGAGTCGGTGGTCTCCGCGCTCGGCCGCAGGCCGGGGTCGCGGCGCGACGTCGAACGCGACACCGAGCCGAGGCAGTTCCTGTTCGCCGACGGAGCCGGGGGCGTGGAACGCATCCGCGTCGACTTCTCCGGCCCGCATCTCGAGCACCTGCGCGACGCGCTGGACACGGCGCCGGGCGCGACCGTCGACCGGCGCGCG
>NZ_KB912530.1:13440-14922 GCF_000383775.1 Saccharomonospora halophila 8 | reverse complement strand
CGCAGCGCCGACTGCCCGCCCTGCTCGCGGCGGTGGCGCTGCTGGGCACCCAACTCGTGCTCACCGCCCCCGCCGCGGCCCAGACCCCTGGGGAGTGCGCACCGAACCCGGAGCGGCCCGGTTCGGGCATGGTGGGTGCGATCGACCCGCCGACCGGCAACGGCGCGGACGGGAGTGCCTACCTCGACTACGGCTACGCGGGCATGGTCTGGCACGTCTACGAGTGCGACGACGGTGCGGTCTCCTTCGGCCCGGGGGTGTCCGACCCGGAGTCCACGATCGACACCTGGGCGGGCAACCAGCTGTTCAACATCGGCAAGAACATCGTGGGTGCGACCAACTCGCTGCACTACACCGTGCTGGAAGGCGGGCTGCTCACCCCGATCTACAACGCCGTGCGGCAGGGCGCCGAGACGGTCTACGACAACATCTACACCCAGTTGTTCGGGCTGGCCGCCCTGGTCCTCGCCGTCCTGCTGTTCCGCAACATCTGGCGCGGGGATCTGTCCACGGTGGGCAAACGGTCGCTGTTCGCGCTCGGCGGCGTGTGGCTGGCGGCGTCGTCGATGGCGCTGCTGCGCTACTACGACGATATCGACAACGCCATCGTGCAGACCACCACGAACATCCAGGCGGGTTTCGTCGACGAGACGCAAGACCGGATCGTGCGTGACGTCCTGCCCACCGACCTGCACACCGAGGTGATCTACAACAACTGGGCGCGCGGCGAGTTCGGGGCGCCGGACGCGCCGCAGGCCGAGGAGTACGGCCGGGAGCTGCTGGACGCCCAGGCGTTCACCTGGCAGGAGATGCGCTCCGGCGCGGACGCCGACGAGGCCGTCATCGAGGAGAAGAAGCGGGCCTACGTCCGCATCGCGGGGGAACTCGGCCCGGCCACGGGGTACTTCACCGGCGAGGACGGCAGCCGCACCGGCGTCGGGTTCCTGGCCTTCCTGCAGAGCCTGTGTTACGCGCTGTTCCAGTTGTTCGCGAAGGCGGCGGTGCTGCTGGCGCAGATTCTCGTGCGGCTGTTCACCCTCACCGCACCCCTGGTCGGACTGATCGCGATCGTGCACCACGACGTCCTGCGCCGGGTCGGCAAGGTCGTCGGCACGGTCGCGTTCAACCTGCTGGTGCTGTCCGTGCTGGCCGGGGTGCAGGCCCTGCTGCTGCGCGCCATCTTCTCGGCGGGCGGCACGTTGTCGATGCTGACCCAGATGGTGGTGGCCGGGCTGGTCACCGTGCTGCTGTTCATGGTGGGCCGCCCGGGCCGCCGGTTGTGGCAGATGGTCGAGATGTCGGTGGGCATGGCGTCGTCGGCGGTGCCGACGCCCACCGGGGGCCTGTTCTCCCGCATGCGCCGCGGCAACGGCGAGCCGAGCCCGCAGGACGAGTTCTGGCGCACGGTGTCCGAGGAGGACCGGACCGCGGGTGGCGCGGACACCCGGGGTGCGGGCGGGGTGCTCTCCGGCGGGCGCGACC
>NZ_KB912530.1:8261-13340 GCF_000383775.1 Saccharomonospora halophila 8 | reverse complement strand
CGGAGTGGCTCACCTCGGCGCGCCGCGTGTGGAGCGACACCGCGCCCGTGCGCGCGCACGCCGTGGTGCCGGTGTGGCGCAGACCGTGGGTCGTGCTGGGCCGGGACACCTTCGCCGGGGACGTCCTGCGCCGGGTCGGCGTCGCCCACGTCTACGCCGACCATGCCGACCGCTACCCCCGGCCGACACGCGACGAGCTGCGCGCCCGCTTCGCCGACGGCGAGGCGGACCTGCTCGTCCTGCCGGACGAGCCGTACGCCTTCACCGACGACGACGGCCCCGACCACTTCCCCGGAGTCCCCTACGTCCTCGTCAACGGCCGCCACCTCACCTGGTACGGCCCCTCCCTCGGAGAAGCCCACCCCACCCTCCTGCACACCCTGTCGGGTGTGCCGTGAAGGGCACATTTCCTGCGTGTGACGCAGTGAAAGTGCCCCTCGCGGCGTCTGACGCAGGGAAAGTGCCCCTCACGCTCACCCACCGGCCGCGAAGCGGTCGGTGGCGGTGCGCAGGGCGGGGAGGATTCCCGGGTCGGTGACGGCGTGGCCTGCCGTGTCCAGGACGGTCAGGGTGGAGTCCGGCCACGCGCGGTGCAGGGCGTGGGCCGTGGCCGGGGGGCACACGGCGTCGTAGCGACCCTGCACGATCGCGCCCGGGATTCCGGCTAGCCGGTCCGCGTCCCGGAGGAGGGCGCCGTCGTCGAGCCACGCGCCGTGGGTGAAGTAGTGCACCGCCAGCCGGGCGAACGGCACCGCGAAGGCGGGGTCCGCGTAGCGGGCCCGGTGGACGGGCCGGGGTGTGATCGACACGAGTGCGCCCTCCCACTCGCTCCAGGCCACCGCGGCCCGCTGTCGCACCGCCGGGTCGGGATCGGACAGCAGTGCGTCGTACGCCGCGAGCGGGTCGTCCCGCCGCTCGTCCGGCACCGGGTCCAGGAAACGCTGCCAGTCCTCCGGGAACAGCCACGCGGCCCCGCCGGCGTAGAGCCAGTCCAGCTCGCGCCGTCGCGCGGTGAACACCCCGCGCAGCACCAGCCCGGACACCCGGTCCGGGTGCGTCTCGGCGTAGGCCAGCGCCAGTGTGGCGCCCCACGACCCGCCCAGCAGCAGCCACCGCTCGATCCCGAGGTGTGCGCGCAACAGTTCCAGGTCGGCCACGAGGTCCCAGGTGGTGTTGCCGGAGAGTGCGGCGGCGGGGTCGTCGGCGGTCGGGTCGGTGTGGCTGCCGGCCACGTGCGGCGTGCTGCGGCCACATCCGCGCTGGTCGAACTGCACGATCCGGTACGCCGACGGATCGAAGTGCCGCCGCGTCAGCGGGTCGCTCGCACCGCCCGGACCACCGTGGACGACGACCGCGGGCAGGCCCTCCGGATCGCCGCTGACCTCCCAGTGGACGTGGTGGCCCCCGCCGACGTCGAGCATGCCCCCGTCGTACGGCCCGATCGCCGGATACAGCCCCTCCACCGTGCCTCCGCTCGTCGACGCCCGTGGCGTGTGCCGGGCGCGGTCACCCGCCCGGCACACACCGGATCCTGGCAGCCGCCCGGAGCACGCGGACGACCGGTGTCGTCGGACCGGTCAGTGGAAGGTGTGTTCGGACGACGGGAACGTGCCGTTTCGGACCTCCGCGGCGAAGTCCCGCGCCGCCTGCGCCACCATCCCGCCCACGTCGGCGTAGCGCTTGACGAACCGGGGAGTTCTGCCGCCGCTCATTCCGGCCATGTCCTGCCACACGAGCACCTGCGCGTCGCAGTCCGGCCCCGCGCCGATCCCGACCGTGGGAATGCGCAGTTCGTGGGTGACCTGCTTCGCGACCTCGGCGGGCACCATCTCCAGCACCACGGCGAACGCGCCCGCGTCCTGCAGTGCCAGCGCGTCGGTGACCAGCTCGTCCGCGGCCGTGCCGCGCCCCTGGACCCGGTAGCCCCCGAGGTTGTGCTCACTCTGCGGCGTGAAGCCGAGGTGGCCCATGACCGGGATCCCGGCGGCCGTGAGCATCTCCACGTGCGGTGCGAAGCGGCGACCGCCCTCCAGCTTGACGGCGTGCGCGCGGCCCTCCTTCATGAACCGCACCGCCGTGTCGAACGCCTGCGCGGGCGAGGCCTGGAACGACCCGAACGGCAGGTCGGCGACCACCAGTGCGCTGCGGGCCGAACGGGTCACCGACCGCACCAGCGGCAGCATCTCGTCCACCGTCACCGGCAGCGAGCTCTCGTAGCCGTACACCGTGTTGGCCGCCGAGTCGCCCACGAGCAGCACCGGGATCCCGGCCTCGTCGAACAGTGCGGCGGTGTGGGTGTCGTACGTGGTCAGCATGGGCCAGGTCTCGCCCCGCTGCTTCATCTCCCGCAGGTGGTGCACCCGGATCCGCCTGCGGGGCGCCTCCGGCGCGGGTGCCCCGGCGTACGGCGGACCCGCCTCGTCCCGTGTGGCGCCGGTGGTGGGTGCGGTGTCGTCGGTGTGCCCGGCGGCCGGGCCGGGACCGGCCGCGTCCGGCGTGGAACGCGCGTCGTCTCGCGACATCGTCGTCGACCGTCCTTCCCTCGAGGCCTCCACGAGGTCCCCGGGTCGTGATCGTTGGACACCTTCAGCGTCGCACCGGCCGGGACGGCGCCCAAGCGGCTGCGATGAGCTTCACAGGGGGCTTCTCCGCCGGCACGGACGGCGAACGGCTGTGCTCGCCGGGTGCGGCGTGATAAGTAGTTCGCCATGCTCTCGGCCCTGCCCCGTTCCGCGCCGTTCGGCGTGGTCCGGACGGCGACCGTCCTCCTGCTCGGTGTGGGGACCGCCGCGCACCTCGGATGGCTGGCCGAGCTGGTGCTGGACACCGGCCTGTCCCCGCTGCACGACCTGCCGGTGGGGCTCAGCGCGGAGGGCCGGCCGTACCGGACGCTGTTCCGTCTCGCGGAGGCGATCGCCGGGGTGGCGTTCATGCTGTCCACCCCGCCGTTGCTGCGGCTGGCGCCGGTCCACCCGCAGGGCAGGCTCACCGTCGCGGCGGTCTTCTCGTTCGGCGCCCTGATGCTCGTGCGGGCCGGGTACCCCCCGGACTGCGTCCCGGCACTGTCCGAAGTGTGCGCTCCCCGCGGGGATCTCTCGCTCGCCCACCGGGTGAATGTCGTGGCCTCGGCCCTGCTCGCCGTGCAGTACGTCGTCGGCCCGGCGGTCCTCGCGCTCTGGTGGCACGGCGGGTGGGGCCTCGTCGCCCGGTGCGTCGTGGGGATCGAGTCCGCGGCGGGGGTGGCGCTCGCGACGGGGGTCGTGACCGGGATCTCACGATTCGCGGGGGTGGCCGCCCGGGTGCAGCTGGTGGCGATGTCGGTCCTGCTCTGCGCCGGCATGGCCTACCTGGTCGCGGTCGGACGGCGGGTGCACGGCAGGGAAGGGACACCGTGGTCACGAACGTGAGGGGGACCCACCGGCCGGGCCGTGCCGCGGTGGGGCCGGGAGGTGTGCGGTGCCCGGCCTGATCGGTCCGGTCTCCGACGAGCGGGAGGGGCTGCTCGACTACCTCGCGCAGCAGCGGTACGTGCTGTGCCTGGCGGCCTACGGCCTCACCGACGAACAGGCCCGCGCCACGCCCACGGCAGCCCCGCTCAGCGTCGGCGGCATCATCCGGCACGTCGCCGCCACCGAACGCGGGTGGCTGGACACCGTGCTCGGCCGGTCCCCCCGCCCCGGGCCGGAGCCGGGCACGGCACCGGACGTGACGCTGCACGAGATCATCCGCGAGTACGAGTGCGTCGCCACCCGCACCGAGGAGATCGTCTCGCTGATCGACGACCTCGGCAGACCGGTGCCGGTGCCGCGGGACGTCCCGTGGTTCCCGGACGACGTCGAGGCGTGGTCGGTGCGGTGGGTGCTGCTGCACCTGATCGAGGAGACCGCCCGGCACGCCGGACACGCCGACCTCGTCCGGGAGTCCCTCGACGGTGCGACGGCCTTCCCCCTCATGGCCGCCGCCGAGGGATGGCCCGAGACACCGTGGCTGCGCCCGTGGCGCCCCCCGGGCCCCGGCCAATCCCGCTGACGACACCGGTCACCGTGTGTGGTGGCCGTGAAGGACTCCCTGCCTGCGTCCAATGCAGTGAAGGAGTCCCTCACGGCACTCGGGGCAGGGAAGGGGGCCTTCACGGCACCACCCCGCGCCGTTACCTCTGGTGGCGTTCGCGCCAGGCGTTGGTCATCGGGAGTCTGCGGTCCCGGCCGAACGCCTTGAAGGTGATCTTGGTGCCCGGTGGGTACTGGCGTCGCTTGTACTCGGCCCGGTCCACCATGCGCACCACGCGGTCGATCACCTCGGCGTCGAACCCGGCGTCGCGCAGGTCCGCGAACCCCCGGTCACCCTCCACGTAGTCGTCCAGGATGTCGTCGAGCAGCGCATAGTCCGGCAGCGAGTCCGTGTCGAGCTGGCCGGGCCGCAGCTCCGCCGACGGGGCCTTGTCGATCGAGTTCGGGGGGATCGGCGGTGTCTCGCCGCGCTTGTCCGCCTCCGCGTTGCGCCAGCGCGCGAGCTCCCACACCTGCGTCTTGAACACGTCCTTGATCGGGGCGAACCCGCCGACCGCGTCCCCGTAGATGGTCGAGTAGCCCACGGCCAGCTCGGTCTTGTTCCCGGGCGCCAGCACCAGGTGCCCGTTCAGGTTCGACAGCGCCATCAGCAGCATGCCGCGGACCCGGGCCTGGATGTTCTCCTCCGCGAGCCCGCTCCCCGCGAGCCCGAGCTGGTCCACGTACAGCGCGACCATCGCCTCGACCGGCTCCACCCGGTAGTGGCAGCCGGTCCGCCGGGCCAGTTCGGCCGCGTCGGTCCGGGAATGGTCCGAGGAGTACTTCGACGGCATGGACACCCCGTACACGGCGTCCGCGCCGAGCGCGTCCACCGCCAGCGCCGCGCTGACGGCCGAGTCGATCCCCCCGGACAGGCCCAGCAGCACCGACCCGAAGTTGTTCTTGGAGACGTAGTCGCGCAGCCCGAGCACCAACGCCGACCACACCTCGGCCTCGTCGGACAGTGGCTCGCCGAGCACCGGCCCCACGGCGGCCCGCCGTCCGACCTCCGGCGCGGCCCCGGACGCGG
>NZ_KB912530.1:5514-8161 GCF_000383775.1 Saccharomonospora halophila 8 | reverse complement strand
CACGTCGGCAAGCGCCCCGGTCGCGGTGTCGACCAGCTCGCGTCCGTCCGGGAGCGGGCCGGTCGTGTCCGGCGAGGCGGCACACCCGCCCACGACGGTCAGCGCGGCGACGAGAACGACCGCGAGGCGACGGATCGGCATGGCGCCCACGGTATCGGGCAGGCCTCCGCCGCCCGGCCAGGTGGACGGACGGTTGTGACGGGCACGAGCCTCCCGGCGTCGACCGGACGGGGGAGATCCGCACGCCCCCGAAACACCGAGTTAACGTCTCGCGCCTAGAGTCGCGGCATGGATCGCCAGCAGGAGTTCGTGCTGCGCACGCTGGAGGAACGGGACATCCGCTTCGTGCGGCTCTGGTTCACCGACGTGCTCGGGTATCTCAAGTCGGTGGCCGTGGCACCCGCCGAACTGGAAGGCGCCTTCAGCGAGGGCATCGGCTTCGACGGGTCCGCCATCGAGGGCTTCGCCCGGGTCTACGAGTCGGACATGATCGCGAAGCCGGACCCGTCCACGTTCCAGGTCCTGCCGTGGGAGACCCCGGACGGGGATCGGTACTCGGCGCGCATGTTCTGTGACATCGGCATGCCGGACGGCTCGCCGTCGTGGGCCGACCCCCGGCACGTGTTGCGCCGCCAGCTCTCCAGGGCGGCCGAGGCCGGGTTCACCTGCTACGTCCATCCCGAGATCGAGTTCTTCCTGCTGGCGACCCTGCCGGAGGACGGCAGTGAGCCGGAACCGGCGGACAACGGGGGATACTTCGACCAGGCGAGCCACGCCACGGCCACCCACTTCCGCCGCAACGCCATCGAGGCGTTGGAGGAGATGGGCATCTCCGTGGAGTTCTCCCATCACGAGGGTGCCCCGGGCCAGCAGGAGATCGACCTGCGCTACGCCGACGCGCTGACCATGGCCGACAACGTCATGACGTTCCGGTACGTGGTCAAGGAGGTCGCGCTGATGCAGGGCGTCCGCGCCACCTTCATGCCCAAACCGTTCACCGGCCAGGCCGGTTCGGGAATGCACACGCACGTGTCGCTGTTCGAGGGGGACCAGAACGCCTTCTACAGCCCGGAGGACCCGTACGAGCTCTCGGACACCGGGAAGGCGTTCGTGGCCGGCCTCCTGCGGCACGCCCGCGAGCTCTCCGCGGTCACCAACCAGTGGGTCAACTCGTACAAGCGGTTGATCCGGGGTGGGGAGGCGCCGACCGCGGTGTCGTGGGGGCACGCCAACCGCTCCGCGCTGGTCCGGGTACCGATGTACTCGCCGGGCAAGGCGTCGTCCCGGCGGGTCGAACTGCGCAGTCTCGACTCGGCGTGCAACCCGTACCTGGCCTACTCGGTCATTCTCGCCGCGGGGCTCAAGGGGATCGAGCAGGGCTACGAGCTGCCGCCCGCGGCCGAGGACAACATCTGGGACCTGTCCGACTCGGAGCGCAAGGCCGCGGGGTACGCGGAGCTGCCGCAGAACCTGGGCGAGGCGCTCGTCGAGATGGAACGGTCGGAGTTGTTGCCGGAGGCGCTCGGCGAGCACGTGTACGACTTCTTCCTCCGGAACAAGCGGGTGGAGTGGGACAGCTACCGCAGCGCGGTCACGCCCTACGAACTCCGGACCCTGCTGCCGGTCCTCTGACACCGTGGCCGGTGAAGGGGGCGTCGACGCCGGGTTAACCCGCTCTGACCTGCGGGTTCACCCGAAAGTAGACCCCCCTGCACAGCGGGGTTCGGCGGGTGTGTAATCTTCTTCTTGTCGCCAGGGACGGCCGGGGCGAACGGGAGAGACCCACAGAGGTTGCTTCCGGGAGTCTGGTCGGGTAACGTTGCTGGTCGGCCCTCTCCAGAGAGAGCGGGTCACCCCCTTGAAAGAGCCCTCCGGGGTTGTTGTTAGGGTGGGTGTCGCTCGGAGGGAATAACCGGGTAACACTTTGTGGTGTTGTTTGAGAACTCAACAGTGCGCTAGTGATTGTCAGCTAGTAGAGCTTTGATGCCTCACCTGTTTTGGTGGGTGGGGTTTGCCCCTTTTTTTGTGGGTTTCTTTGAGACAGTGGGTCTCGGATTGAATTCATTGTTGGAGAGTTTGATCCTGGCTCAGGACGAACGCTGGCGGCGTGCTTAACACATGCAAGTCGAACGCTGAAGCCGCTTTCGGGTGGTGGATGAGTGGCGAACGGGTGAGTAACACGTGGGCAATCTGCCCTGTACTCTGGGATAAGCCTTGGAAACGGGGTCTAATACCGGATGGGACACTGCTTCGCATGGGGTGGTGTGGAAAGCTTCGGCGGTACGGGATGAGCCCGCGGCCTATCAGCTTGTTGGTGGGGTGATGGCCTACCAAGGCGACGACGGGTAGCCGGCCTGAGAGGGTGACCGGCCACACTGGGACTGAGACACGGCCCAGACTCCTACGGGAGGCAGCAGTAGGGAATATTGCACAATGGGCGGAAGCCTGATGCAGCGACGCCGCGTGAGTGAGGAAGGTCTTCGGATTGTAAAACTCTTTTTTAGGGAAAAATGATTACAGAGCTAATACCCTGTAAAGTGATGGTACCTAAAGAATAAGCACCGGCTAACTTCGTGCCAGCAGCCGCGGTAATACGAAGGATGCAAGCGTTGTTCGGAATCATTGGGCGTAAAGCGCGCGCAGGCGG
>NZ_KB912530.1:0-5414 GCF_000383775.1 Saccharomonospora halophila 8 | reverse complement strand
GGGTTGATAGGCCAGACATGGACGCACAGCAATGTGTTCTCGAGTGGACTGGTACTAATCGGCCGAGGGCTTGACCACAAAAATGCTACGCACCCATCTGCAACTCTGAAACACACCCCCTCGACACGCCCGCGCGGGGACTGTTTCACGGGGTTGTTCGGTGGTCACAGCGGTAGGGGACACGCCCGGTCCCATTCCGAACCCGGAAGCTAAGCCCACCAGCGCCGATGGTACTGCACCCGCACGGGTGTGGGAGAGTAGGACACCGCCGAACACACAACGACAGGGAGAGGATCGACCCGGACAGGGTCGGTCCTCTCCCTTTTTTGTGTCCCGGGGTGAGGTCGTAGGGTGGAGGTCGTGATCTCCCCCCGGATTCTCGTCGTGCAGCCCGACCCCACCGTGCCGATCGGCTCGCTCGACGCATGGCTGACCGAGCAGGGGGCGGCGTTGGACACCCGCCGGCCGCCGGACGACGATCTCCCCGAGAACCTCGAGAACTGGGACGGTTTGCTGGTCCTCGGCGGAACGATGCGGGCCGGGGACGCGCCCGGACACCCGTGGCTGTCGTCGGTCCGCGGCCTGCTGAGCGCCGCGGTGGCCGGGGACGTCCCCACGCTCGGGATCTGCCTGGGTGCACAGTTGCTCGCGGTGACCGCGGGTGGGCGTGTGGGCGCCGATCCGCGGGGCCCGGACGTCGGACCGGCCCTGGTGTCGAAGAAGGACGCCGCGTGGGTCGACCCGCTGTTCTCCGACCTGCCGCTCATGCAGGACGTACTCCAGTTCCGCGAGGACACGATCGAGCAGCTGCCCGCCGGGGCCGAACTGCTCGCGTCGTCACCCCGT
This sequence comes from Saccharomonospora halophila 8, assembly GCF_000383775.1. Classification (GTDB taxonomy): domain Bacteria; phylum Actinomycetota; class Actinomycetes; order Mycobacteriales; family Pseudonocardiaceae; genus Saccharomonospora; species Saccharomonospora halophila. Next base: position 4,568 of record NZ_KB912530.1, on the reverse strand, counting down.
GCGGCGAACCAGGCCTACCGTCTGCGGCGCCGGGTGTACGGGATCCAGTTCCACATCGAGACCACACCGGAGGTGGTGTCGCGGTGGGCGAGCGACGCACCGGAGAAGGCGGCGACCGCGCGTCCGGGTGCGCTGGACGAGGACAACCTCGCCCGGGTGCACACGGACATCGCGGAGACCTGGCGGACCTTCGCGCATCGGTTCGCCGACCTCGCGGCCTCCCGCATCGACCCGGTCGAAACCCGCTACACGCTTCCGATGGCGTGACCGGGGTCCGGGTGGGCGGCGATGGGTGAGGGGATCCGGCCTGCGGTGTCGGCGGCCCGGTACGGGTTCGCCGACGACCGGGCCGAGGAACTGCTCCGTGCCGCCGGATGGTGGGGTGCCACCGGACCCACCGGCGGGGCGACGCCCGTCCTGACCGCGTTCTCCCGCACCCCGGACCCGGACACGGCGCTGATCGTGCTGGACCGGATCCGCACCGCCGACGACGCCACCTGGGACGAACTCGCCGCGGCACTCGCGGACGACCCGGTGCTGCGTGGGCGGCTGCTGGCGATCGCGGGGTCGTCGACGGCGCTGAGCGATCTGCTGGTGACCGAGCCGGGCCTGTGGCGCGCACTGGCCGGCGACGACCTCACCGCCCCGGAGTCGTACGACCGGGTGCTGGCCGACGCCGTCGGCGACGGGGAGGACGGTGCCCCGGTCACCGGATCGGCGGTGGAGCAGGCGCTGCGCCGCGCGTACCGGGCGATCGTGCTGGAGATCGCCGCCGCGGACCTCGGTCCCCTCGTCGAGCCGACGCTGGAGCGCCTCGACCTGGCCCGGATCACGGAGCGGTTGACCGCACTCGCCGAGGCGTCGGTGCGGGCGGGCCTGCGCGTCGCCGAGCGGGAGGTCGGCACCCCGGCCGACGGCACCGTCGCGGTCATCGCGATGGGCAAGTGTGGCGGACGCGAACTGAACTACGTCAGCGACGTCGACGTGGTCTTCGTCGGCGGCGACGACGTCGCGACCGCGACCCGGCTGGCGACGACGATGATGCGGGTCGTCGGGCAGGCCTGTTTCGAGGTCGATGCCGGGCTCCGGCCGGAGGGCCGCACCGGCGCACTGGTGCGCACGCTGGACGGGCACGAGACGTACTACCGGAAATGGGCCCGGACCTGGGAGTTCCAGGCCCTGCTCAAGGCGCGCCCGATCGCCGGTGACCCCGAGCTCGGCCGCCGCTACGCCGAACTGGTCGCTCCGCTGGTGTGGTCGGCGGCCGAACGGGACAACTTCGTCGACGACGTGCGGCACATGCGCCGCCGGGTGGAGAAACACGTGCCCGCCGAACTCGCCGAGCGGGAGCTGAAGCTCGGCCGGGGCGGCCTCCGGGACGTCGAGTTCGCGGTGCAACTGCTGCAGCTCGTCCACGGGCGCGCCGATCCGGAGCTGCGGTCCGCCTCCACCACCGAGGCGCTGGAGGCGCTCGGTGCCGGCGGGTACGTCGGCCGGGCCGACGCCGCCGAGCTGCGTGCCTCGTACGAGTTCCTGCGCGTCCTCGAACACCGGCTCCAGCTCCGGGGTCTGCGCCGCACCCACCTGTTCCCCGATCCCGGCGCCGTGGAGCAACTGCGGTGGCTGGCGAAGGCGTCGGGTATCGCGCCCACCCGCGGCCGGACGGTCGACGCGATCCTGCTCGCCGAGTTCCGCAGGCACGTCCAGCGCATCCGCAGGCTGCACGAGAAGCTCTTCTACCGGCCGTTGCTCGGGGCCGTCGCCCGCGTACCGACCGCGGCTCTGGGCCTGTCCACGGCACAGGCCCAGAGCCGGCTCGCGGCGCTGGGCTACCTCGCCCCGGAGGGCGCGCTCCGCCATATCGAGGCGCTCACCTCCGGGGTCTCCCGCCGCGCGTCGATCCAGCAGACGTTGTTGCCGGTGCTGCTCGACCTGCTCGCGGACACGCCCGATCCGGACGGCGGCCTGCTCGCCTACCGGCGGGTGTCCGAGGCGCTGGCCGAGACACCGTGGTATCTGCGGGTGCTGCGGGACGAGGCCGCGGTCGTGGAGAGTCTGGCCACCCTGTTGGGCACGTCCCGGCTGGTGCCGGACCTGCTGGTGCGCGCCCCGGAGGTGCTGCAGCTGCTGGGTGACCCGCAGCGGCTCGCGGGTCGGGATCCCGCCGAGGTCGCCCGCTCGTTGCGCGCCGCCGCCGGACGGCAGCACGGGATGAAGGCCGCCGTCGTGGCGGCCCGCTCGCTGCGCAGACACGAACTGCTGCGCGTGGCGAGTGCGGACCTGCTGGGACTGCTCGACGTGGCCGACGTCTGCCACGCCCTGTCGTCGGTGTGGGCGGCGGTGCTCCGCAGCGCCTTCGAGGCGGCGGTCCGGGAGCGCGCCGACGGGACGGGGAGCCCGCCGGCGACCCTCGCGGTGATCGGGATGGGCCGGCTCGGCGGTGCCGAGCTCGGGTACGGATCCGACGCCGACGTGCTGTTCGTGTGCGAACCGACCGGGGGCGCGAGCGAGACCGAGGCGGTGCGGTTCGCGACGGCCGTCGCGGAGACGGTGCGCCGGGCGCTGGGCGCACCCAGCCAGGACCCGGCCCTCGACGTGGACGCGGACCTGCGCCCCGAGGGGCGCAGTGGGCCGCTGGTGCGCACCCTCGACTCGTACCTGACGTACTACGCCCGGTGGAGCGCGGTGTGGGAGGCCCAGGCACTCCTGCGGGCACGGTTCGTGGCGGGGGATGCCGACCTGGGCGCGCGCTTCCTCTCCGGGATCGAGCACCTGCGCTACCCGGACGGCGGGTTGGCTGCCGACCACGTGCGCGAGGTGCGCCGGATCAAGGCACGGGTGGAGACGGAGCGGATGCCCCGTGGCGCCGACCGGACCACGCACGCGAAACTCGGCCGCGGTGGCCTCGCCGACGTGGAGTGGACGGCGCAGCTGATGCAGCTGCGGCACGCGCACGCCGTCCCCGCCCTGCGGACGACGTCGACCCCGGGGGCGTTGCGCGCGCTCGCCGACGCGGACCTGGCCGGGGCGGACGACGTGGCGGTGCTGATCGAGGCGTGGGAGCTGGCCACCCGGGCGCGCAACGTGGCGATGCTGGTGCGGGGGAAGGCGGTCGACCAGCTGCCGACCTCCGGTCGCGAACTGGCGGCGGTGGCGCGGGTGTTCGGCTACTCCGCCGACGACGATCCGGGCGAGTTCCTGGACACCTACCGCCGGACCACGCGACGCGCCCACGCGGTGGTGCAGCGTCTGTTCTACGAGTCGTGACTGTTTCCGGGCAAGCAGTGTCCCCGGGTCAGCGGTGCCCCCGGGTCAGCAGTGTCACAGTCGTGGTCACCGGCGTGGGCGGGACGGGGCGGGCGGCTTAGGGTGATCGCGTGACTGAGCAGGAGCCGTCGCGCACCCGGATCAAGGTGCGGCACTACGAGCTGGACACCCTTGGCCACGTCAACCAGGCCGTCTACCACCAGTACGCCGAGGTCGCCCGGCTGGACCTGTTCCACCGGGCGGGTGGGCACGACGAGATGCGCAAGGGCGGGATCGCGCCCGTGCTGCTGGAGTCGCACATCCGTTACCGGCGCGAACTGCGCGACGGCGACGAGGTCGACGTGACCTGTCACGCCACGTTCGGCGACGGCAAGGTGTTCTGGATGGCCAACGAGATCATCCGGACGGACGGGACGCTGTCCGCCGAGATCAGTTGCACGCTCGGGCTGATGGACCTGGGCGCCCGCAAGCTCGTGCCCGCACCCCGCGACCGGATGGCCGAGGCGGGCGTCGACCTCGACGTGCTCTGCGGGCCGACCGCCCCGGTCTCCGGCTGACGGGTCCCCGGTGGGGGACCCGTCAGCCCGCACCGACGTACCGCTCCGGCGGTGAAGCCCGCTACCTCCGGCGGGTCAGCGGCGGGACCGTGCGGCCGTTCGCCGAGTCGGAGAGCAGCTGTTCGAACCGCTTGGCCCGGGTCTGCTCCTTCTTCGCACCGACCACCCACCACGTCGCCGCCTTGCGGTACGAAGCGGGTTGGCTGGTGAAGAAGGTCCAGGCGGCCTCGTCGGCACGGAGCCGCCGTTCCTGCTCGGGATCGAACGCGACCGAGTCCGCGTCCTGCTCGTAGGAGTACGAACCCGCGCGGGACTCGCTCCGCTGTGCGAAGGCGTTCTCGCCCGCGGGGCGCATCCGGCCCTGCTGCCGCAGCTGCCCGACCCGGTCGGTGTTCACCGCGCTCCACACGCTTCCCGACTTGCGCGGAGTGAAACGGATCATGTACCGCTCGTCGTCCACCTTACGGCGCTGTCCGTCGACCCATCCGAGGCACAGCGCCTCGTCCACGGCCTCCGACCAGGTCATCCCGGAGGGGTCGGCGGATCTCCGGTGAAATCCGACCCAGAGTTCCGTCGCCGTGTCGTAATTTTCCTCCAGCCAACCGCGCCAATCGGCCGGGCGGGCGAAGAACGCCGGGTCGGGCTGCTCGGTCACGCTCGGTGCCCCCTGTCTGCGCTCGGGATGACACGCGCTGCACGGGAGGCTACCGGTGCGCGGCGGTGCCGACCAGGCACCGCCGCGCA
>NZ_KB912529.1:23135-25938 GCF_000383775.1 Saccharomonospora halophila 8 | reverse complement strand
CCGGCAGTTCGCGGTCCAGCAGCGCCGCCGTGGCCTCCGGCGTCCGGTCGGTGGGTGCCACGCCGGTGCCCCCGGTGGTCACCACCAGATCGACGCCGTCGGTGACGAACCCGCGCAGGGCCCGCTCCACCGGCGCGCCGTCGGCGACCACGACCGGTTCGGCGACCTCGAACGACCGTGCGGCGAGCCAGTCGGCGATGACCGGCCCGGTCGTGTCGGCGTAGACGCCGTCCGCCGCGCGGTTGGACGCGACGACGACCCGCGCCGTGCGCTTCATCGGTTCTCCTCCCGCCGCCAGGCCCCGGAATTCCCCCCGTCCTTGGCCATCAACCGCACCTCGTCGAGTGCGGCGGCGGGGTCCACGGCCTTCACCATGTCGTGCAACGTCAGGCCCGCGACGGCCACGGCGGTCAGCGCCTCCATCTCGACCCCGGTGCGGTCGCTGGTACGCGCGGTCGCGGTGATCACGACGTGGTCCGGGCCCGGGTCGAAGTCGAGGTCGACCTTCGACAGCGCGATCTGGTGACACAACGGGATGAGCTCCGAGGTCCGTTTGGCGCCCATCACCCCGGCGATGCGGGCCGTGGCGAGCGCGTCCCCCTTGGGTAGCTCCCCGGCCGTCAGCAGGCCGATCACCTCGGCCGTGGTGCGGAGTGTCCCGCGGGCCACGGCGGTCCGCGCCGTGACGTCCTTGCCGGAGACGTCGACCATCCGCGCGGTGCCCGACTCGTCGACGTGGCTGAGCCGTCCGTCCGGGGCGGTGCCGCGCTGTTCCGTCTCGCGCTGTCCCGTCTCGCGCTGTCCCGTCTCGCGCTGTCCCGTGGCGTGCTGTTGCGTGGCGTGCTGCGCGCCGTCCTGTCCGCTCACGCGGTCGAGGTTACGGCGTCCGCGGTGATCCCGGACACCTCGCCACCGCGGGCGACCTCCCGCACCGCCTCGGCCACGGCCGGGGCCACCGCCGCGTCGAACACGCTCGGCACGATGAACGACGCGTTGAGTCGATCGTCCACCACGTCGGCGATCGCGTCGGCGGCCGCCACCAGCATCCCGTCGTCGATGTGGTGGGCGTGCGCGTCGAGCAGCCCGCGGAACACGCCGGGGAAGGCGAGGACGTTGTTGATCTGGTTCGGGTAGTCGCTGCGCCCGGTGGCCACGACGGCGGCGTGCCGCTGGGCCTCCAGCGGGTCGATCTCCGGGTCCGGGTTGGCCAGCGCGAACACCACCGCGTCGTCGGCCATGGTCGCCACCTGCTCGGCCCCGAACAGGTCGGGGGCCGAGACCCCGATGAACACGTCCGCACCGACCAGCGCGTCGTGCAGCGTCCCGGTCATCCCGTGCGCGTTGGTGTGCTCGGCGACCCAGCGCAGGTTGTCGTCCAGGCCCTCCCGGCCGGGGTGGACGACACCGTCGATGTCGACCGCGACGATGTCGGCGGGCACCTTGCGGCGCAGCAGCCGAATGATCGCCGACCCCGCCGCACCGACCCCGCTGACCACGACCCGGCACTCCTGAAGCGGCTTGCCCACCACCCGCAGAGCGTTGCGCAACGCGGCGACCACCACGATCGCCGTGCCGTGCTGGTCGTCGTGGAACACGGGGATGTCGAGCTGCTCGCGCAGCCGCGCCTCGATCTCGAAGCACCGCGGCGCGGCGATGTCCTCCAGGTTGATGCCCGCGTACCCGGGAGCCAGCGCCCGCACCGTGCGGATGATCTCCTCGGTGTCCTGTGTGTCCAGGCACACCGGCCAGGCGTCCACGCCGGCGAACTTCTTGAACAGGGCCGCCTTGCCCTCCATCACCGGCAGCGCCGCCGACGGGCCCACGTTGCCCAGGCCCAGGACGGCGGACCCGTCGGAGACCACGGCCACGGTGTTGCGCTTGATGGTCAGCCTGCGCGCGTTCTCCGGGTCGGCCGCGATGGCCTGGCACACCCGCGCGACCCCGGGGGTGTACGCGCGGGAGAGGTCGTCCCGGTTGCGCAGGTCGACCTTCGGCGAGACCTCCAGCTTCCCGCCGAGGTGCATCAGAAACGTCCGGTCGGAGACCTTCCGCACCCGCACCCCCGGCAGCGCGTCCAGCGCGGAGGTGATGTCGTCGGCGTGGTCGGCCGACGACACGTTCGCCGTGATGTCCACGACGATCGCGTCGGCGTGCGACTCCACCACGTCGAACGCGGTGAGCACCCCGCCGACCCTGCCGACCGCCGTGGTCAGGTCACCGGCCGCGCTGGCCGACGGCGGAGCCGCCAGCCGCACGGTGATCGAGTAACCGGGCCCGGGAACCGGCATGACAGGCACCCCCGCATCGAGATCGACCGACGAACGGGGGAAGCCTATCCCCGCGGGGCCTCGACTCCCGGCGCGGAGGGGTGACTGACCAGTAACTTCGGCCCCGTCGGGCCGGTCCCGTGTCCGACGGGCCCGCGGCTACGCCGACTTGTTGATCTCGGTCTCCGGGTGCTCGTAGGGCACCCGCTCCAGCGGGAAGGTCATGTCGTCCCCGTACGGCGACAGCGCCCCCTGCCGGGCGGCCGCCAGTTCCGAGACCGGGTGCGCTTCGCCACCCGCCTCCGGCCACTCCGGGTCGATCCGGTTCCGCTTGCCCGCCTTCGCCACGGTGTCCTCCTCACTCGACCAACGACTGACCACAGTGTGCCGGATGGGCCCGGCCGACGGATATCGTGGTGACGATGGTCGCTGTCTCCCTCGCGGACTGGCTGAGCTCGCGTCCCGACGACGAGCTGGCCGCGCTGCTGCGCGACCGGCGCGACCTCGCGACCCCGCCGCCCGCCGACTCCGGCGTG
>NZ_KB912529.1:19304-23035 GCF_000383775.1 Saccharomonospora halophila 8 | reverse complement strand
GACGCGGGCGGGGTCGGCGGCCGGGGCGGGCCCTGCGGACGCACCCGGCGCGCCAGCTCGGTGACCTGCGCGACACTGCTCAGGTCGAACCGGTTCGGGGAGTCGAACTCCTCCCTCCCCGTCGGCCGGTTCAGCTTCTCCCACTCGTCGTCCTCAGTCACGCGCGCCGCCCTGCAGCTGGGCACGGAGCTCCGGGGTCATCTGCTGGCCGACCCGGTCGACCAGCAACGTCATCTCGTAGGCGACGGTGCCGATGTCGGCCGTGGGCGCGGCCAGCACGGCGAGGCACGAGCCGTCGCTGACCGACATCAGGAACAGGTAGCCCTTCTCCATCTCGACGACCGTCTGGGTCACCTCCCCGCCCTCGAAGCAGCGGGCGGCCCCGTAGGTCAACGACACCAGCCCCGAGGCGACGGCGGAGAGCTGCTCCGCCCGGTCCTGCGGGAGTCCGTCCGAGGCCGCGAGCAGGAGCCCGTCGGCGGAGACGACCACCGCGTGGGCGGCACCGGGCACCCGGCGCACGAAGTCGGTGAGGAGCCAGCCGAAACCGCGGTGAGTCGCTGCCGTCACTGTCCCTCCTCACCTCGCGAGCCTGCGCGCAAGACTATTAGCCGGGTCAAACCACCGGTAGCCGTTCCCCCGGTTCCGCGCCGGGAATCACGCCGTCGGCGCAGGCGACGGCACACGTCGGCCGCGGTGCCCACCCCGGAGAACGTGACCGGGCTCACCCCGCCGTCAGGGTCGAGTCGTGCGCGATCGCGTGTTGCACGACCGAGATCAGTACCTGCTTGGTCGACTCCCGGTCCCGCGCGTCGCACGCCATGATCGGTACCGAGGGGGCGATGGTCAGCGCGTGCCGCACGTCCTCGATCTGGTGGTGCAGCAACCGGTCGAAGCAGTTGATCGCCACGATGTACGGCAGCTTGCGGTTCTCGAAGAAGTCGATCGACGGGAAGGCGTCGGCGAGCCTGCGGGTGTCCACCATGACGACCGCACCGATCGCCCCCTGGGCGAGGTCGTCCCACATGAACCAGAACCGGTGCTGCCCCGGTGTGCCGAAGACGTACAGGACCACGTCCGAGTCCAGCGTGATCCGCCCGAAGTCCATCGCCACGGTGGTGGTCGCCTTGTCCGGGGTCTGCGACAGGTCGTCAACCGACACGCTGGCCTCCGTCATCGAGGCCTCCGTGGTCAGCGGATCGATCTCGGACACCGCGCCCACGAGCGTCGTCTTCCCGACGCCGAACCCGCCCGCGACCAGGATCTTGGTCGACTGGGTCGGGCCGGACACCGCCGGCGAGGAGGGGGCGTCAAATTCTCCGAAGCCCACTGAGCACCCTTTCCATGAACTCGATACTGGGCCGGTCTCCCACCATGGAGGACGCGGAGTGCACGAGCACGAGCCCGAGACCGGCAACGTCACCAACCAGAATCCGGACGACCCCCAGCGGCATCCCGAGTAGCGCCGCCACCTCGGCGACCGACCGGGTGTCCAGGCACAGGCCGCAGATGGAGCGGTGCTCCGGCACGCGGACCCGGTCCAGCCGCCTGCCCCGCTCGCTGGTGGAGATCAGCGCCTCGACGGCAAGGTCGTAGTCCGGCTTCGTCCTGCCCCGGGTACGGAAGTACGGGCGCACCAGCCCGGACGAGGTGTCCTCGGGCTCGGTGGCGGTCTCCCCCGGACGGCGCGGCACCGGGGACGGGAGGTCCCACGACGGCGGGCCGGAGTCCCACGACGACGGGCCCGGGTCCCAGGAGGACGGACCGGGATCCCGGGACTCGGGCCCGTGATCCCGGGACGACGGACCGGGATCGTGCCGCGCCCTGTCGGAGGACGGGGTGCCGTCCCATCCCGCTCCGCCGCCCCCCATGCCGTACAGCTCGGCACCGGGTCCGCTGAACAGCGTCTGGCCGGATTCGGTGATGTCGGGGGCGAACGGGCCGACATCGGCACCACCCGCGCGCAACCACTCGCCCGTGTCGAGGGTGTCGGACGGCGGACCGCCCGCCCGTCCCGGACGGGGATCCGGGTCGGCACGGTCGCGGTACCCGGCCCCGTCGCCCGGCTCGGTCGTCCGGCGCCAAGCCGCACCGTCGAGCCATCGATCGCCTCGTGACTGCCCGGAATTCACGGCGGTCTCCTCAGTGTCTTCTCACCGTCTGCGTTGTCTCACCGTCTGGCGTTGTCTCACCGTCTGCGTCGCCCCCGTCCGCGCTCCACCGTCGGGAACCGGTCAGCGCTGCGCGCCCTGCAACTGCGCACGCAACTCCGGTGTCATCTGCTGGCCGACCCGGTCCACCAGCAGCGTCATCTCGTACACCACCAGCCCGATGTCCGAATCCGGGGACCCGAGCACCGCCAGGCACGAGCCGTCCGAGACCGACATCAGGAACAGGAACCCGTTGGCCATCTCGACCACGGTCTGTGCCACCGTGCCGCCCTCGAACACCTGCGCGGCGCCGCGGGCGAGACTCGTGAGGCCGGACGCCACCGCGGCGAGCTGGTCGGCCCTGTCCTTGGGCAGCCCCCGTGAGGCCGCGAGCAACAGGCCGTCGGCGGAGACCACCACGGCGTGCGCCGCGCCCGGGACGCGATGCACGAAGTCCGTGATGAGCCACGCGAAGCTACCCGTCTGCCCGGAGTTGCCCTGATTCGGCGCTCCCGGACGTTCTGAACCCGCCCGTGTCAACTCTTACTCCTTCGCCCCGTTGGAACGGGGGGTCGCCCCCGTCTCGTCGACTTGCTCGCCGCGAACCTGCGGCTCGTTGAGCGCGTGGCGACCACTCTGGTAGCCACGCTGAAAACTCTTCATCCGGTTCCGCGCCGATTCGGCCGACCTCGCGATGGCCCCCTGCCCCGGCTCCCCGGCGGTCGTGTCGGTGAACCCGTCACCCCTGCTCGGCGCACCCACCGATCCCGGCACGAGATACGCGTTGGGCACGCGCTTCGGCAGACCGGCGGGGGTGACCTCCTCGTTCTTGTCCTCCAGCAGCGCGTGCGCCGCCTGCCACCCCAGGTCCGAGGCGCTGTGCCAGTCGCCGACGATTTCGTCCGGCGCGCCCGCCGCACCGCCGCCTCCGGCACCGTCCCGGGAACCGTTCATCGCCGCCTCCGCCGGTCCGGTGTCCCCGCGACCGTCCGACGTAACCCACTCCGCGGGACCGCCCACGGCCGGATCGCCGGACTCCGCCGTATCGTGGTCGTCGTCGGGTTCGAAGGCGCTCTCCTCGCTGAACCAGCGCGACAGCACGGACTGGTAGATCGGCAGTCTTCTCGTGGGCGCATCGTCCTCCAGAGCGGATCCGTCGGCGTCGGCGGTGTCCCCGTCCGGGGACTCCGCCGGCCACACCGGCTCCTCCGCCCCCGGAGAGGTCGCTCCCGCGGGACGCACCAGCTGGGTCGGGGGATCGCCCGCGGGCCCGCTGACGAACCGGGTCGCGGGTTCCGTACCGCCGGATCCCGGTCGGCGCTCCCCGCCGGGGCGCGACCCGGTCTCCGCGCCGGTGTCCGGGGTCAAGAACGGGCCCGCCGCCGGACTCCGGCCGCCGATGAGGTCGTCGAGACTGATCGGTTCGTCCAGCGGACGCAGACCGTCCTCCTGCCCCCGGTCCGGGGAGCCGGCGTCCGGCACGGCCCTGTCCGCCGCTGCACCGTCCGCCGCTGCTTTGTCCGCCGCGGCACCGTCCGGTCCGCCGGAACGGTCCGATCCGGCGCGGTCCGCGGTACCGGC
>NZ_KB912529.1:12344-19204 GCF_000383775.1 Saccharomonospora halophila 8 | reverse complement strand
CGGGGGGTTCTGCTCGGCCGAGCCGCGCGGTGCGGGTAGCGGCGGGATCGTCGTGCCCGGCGCCACGCCGCCCGACGCGAGGTCCGGTGTGGAGGGGAACAACGACGGCGACGACACCTCGGCGTGCGACGGGCCGGAGGCCGAGCCCGTCCCGGAGTCGTACGGCGGCACGGTGGCGGTGGTTCCGGTGGGCCGCACGGCTCCGGTGAGCAGGTCGGTCGGGACCACCACGCGCGCGATCACACCACCCTCGATGTCCTCGTTCTCGCGCAGGCGCACCTCGATGCCGTGTCGCTTGGCCAGCCGCGCGACCACGTACAGACCCATCCGCCGGGTCACCGACACGTCCAGGTCGGGCGGGTCGGCCAGCCGGTCGTTGGCCTCGGTGAGCTGCTGGTCGGACATTCCGACCCCGCGGTCGGTGATCTGCACCGCGAGCGAGTTGCGCCGCGTCACCACGGCACGGACGCTGATCGCCGTCTCCGGCTCCGAGAAGTAGGTCGCGTTGTCCAGCAGTTCGGCGAGCAGATGCACCAGGTCGTGTACCGCGCGGCCGTGCACGGACACCTCCGGGATGGTGCCCAGCTCCACTCGGGAGTACTGTTCGATCTCCGAGACCGCGGCACCGATCACGTCCGCCGCGGGCACCGGTTTGGACATCGACTTGGTCAGCCCCGCCCCGGAGAGCACCAGCAGACTCTCACCGTTGCGGCGCAGCCGGGTCGCCAGGTGGTCCAGTTCGAACAGACTGGCGAGCTGGTCCGGATCCTGCTCGTCGGACTCCAGCCGATCGATGATCCCGAGCTGGCGCTCCACGAGCCGCTGACTGCGGCGGGAGAGATTGACGAAGATGCCGTTGACGTTCTCCCGCAGGAGGGCCTGCTCGGCGGCCAGCCGGATCGCCCGCTCGTGCACCACGTCGAACGACCGGGCGAGCTCGCCGATCTCCTCCCGTGTGTGCACGGGCACGGGGGTGACCGCGTTCCGGGAGGCCTCGATGGGGTTCGGGTCGGCCAGGATGCGCCGCACCGCCTCGGGCAACCGGACGTAGGCGACCTCCAGTGCACTCGACCGCAGGTCGCGCAGCGGGCGGGCGAGCGCGCGGGCGACGAGGAGGGTGAACACGACCGCGGCGATCAGCGTCGCCAGCGTGATCGCGAGGAACACCCACGCGGTCGTGGTCGCCTCGGCGGCCAGTTCCTCGTTGTGTTCCTTCAACCGATCCAGCAGTTCGACCTCGACCGCGCGCATCTTGTCGACGGTCAGGATGCTGTCGGCCCGGAGCTGGCTGCCGTTGATGCCCGGACCACCGGGCCTGTCCGCACCGTTGTACGCGGTGGTGATCAGCCGGGCGCGATTGTCCACCTCGGCACCGGACACGCTGTCCCGGTAGAGCTCCTGCTCCCCGATCCTCGCCTCGGCGACCAGGGCCTCGACGGCGGCCTCCGCTCTGGCTCCCGCACTCCGGGCTCGGTCGAGCAGGTCGGCGACGAATTCGTCGTACCCCACCGCCATCTGGAGTACCGCGTTCTGCCGTGCGGTGTATTCCTTGATCTCGTTGATCTGCCGCACCAGGTCACTGCGGCGCAACAGTTCCTGATCCGCCACCAGCGGATTGATGCCGCTGCCACCCACGAACGACTCGATGATCGAGTTGTAGATGGTGTAGGCCGACAGCGCGGGCAACGGGGTGGTGTCGATCTTCGTCCGCAGTGCGGACAGCCGCTGGAGCCCGTGCGAGAAGACGGCCGCACGTGAGGACTCCCCGTCGCCGGTATCCGCCATCTCGGACAGTGCGCGCACCGCGTCGTCGACCCTGGCCCGTTGCCGGTTCACGCCCTCGGACCCGACCGGCGCGCCGGACATGGCCGCCACCATGAGGGTGCGTTCGCGTTGGATCTCGTGCATCAGCACGGCGACGCGCTCGGCCACCCCGATCTGGTCGACACCCTCACGGAGCTCGCCTGCGTCCGACAGGGACTCGCTCGCGCGCAGACCACCGAAGATCACCGCGGTGAGCAGGGGCACGATCAGGACCACGGCCATCTTGTAGCGCAACGGCCAATTGCTCAGGCGCCACCGCCTACCCTGCCCGTCACCCTCCCGGCCGGAACGGCCCGGTCCGTCCGACGTGTCCCCGACGGCCGCCTCGTTGTGTGCGACCCGGTCCTGGTCGGAGAGCCGCCCGTTCTCGTCCGGGATCTCACTCTTCGGCACCGATCTCTACCACCATTGTCGTCCGAGCCGGATCCACCGCCGGCTTCCTGAGCCGAGCACTTGCTACGCACTGCACGCGTTCATGTGACCGCCTGTCACCCCCAGTGGACGCCAAACAGCGGAAGCATGGCGTCATCCCCCCACACGGGTCAACACACGGACTCAGCACACCGAAGTACGCCATGTCGTGGTCTGTTCCACCCACTCGCCGTGTCCTGTCACTACTTCGGGGGGCTCACTACATCACGGGAACACAGGATGTAGCGAACACCGTGACACCGACGTAACCCTGATTGATCAATCGTTGTCACGTCCGAGCTGGCCCTCACCGTGGTGGCAGCGATCAACCGCGCGCGCAGCTGGAACCAAGCGTTAATTAGACCACACGCGCGTCCACCCGATCGAGTGGTGCAAAGCACTCGATGATTGCGACTCGGCACTCATTGTGATGAGGACGATCAATCTCTACAGTAGCCGTGGCTCGCTGAGCGATCGGGGAGGTGTCGCGCTCAGTCAGCGCCTCACCCACGCAGACAACCGGCATATCGCCCCACCGAGGAGTGGCATTGCTTCGACACGGCACCACGCGAACGCACTCGAGACGCGGCCGGCTGGCCGCCGTCATGACCTCACTGGGTCTGCTCGCCTCCGTCAGCGGTTGCGGGCTGCTCGGCGGGGAGGACGACTCCGCGTCGTCCGGCGGCGGCGACTCCGACCTGGAGCGGTCCTCGATCACCGTGGCGCATCTGCCGTCCATCGACGTCGCCCCGCTGTACCTGGCGCAGGAGAAGGGTTACTTCGCCGACGAGGGCCTCGACGTCAAGATCGAACAGGCCGCGAGCGGGCAGGCGGCCACCCAGAAGATGATCGGCGGGGACGCCGACATCGTCCAGTCGAGCTACGTGCCGTACTTCCTCGCCCAGGCCAAGGGCACCGCCGAGGTCCGGATCGTGGCCGACGCGGTCGCCGCGGCGCCGGACACCTTCAGCCTCGTCGCCAGGAAGGACGGCGAGATCACCGGCGTCGAGGACCTGGAGGGCAAGAAGATCGCCGTATCGGCGACCAACACCATCGCCGACACGATCGTCAAGTCGCTGATGAAGACGAACGGGCTCGACTACGGGTCCGTGGAGTGGGTCCAGGTCTCGTTCCCGGACACCGCGGCGGCCGTGGCCCGGGGCGACGTCGCCGCGGGCACGCTCATCGAACCGTTCCTGACCAGTGGTGCCCAGGAGCACGGCGTCCGCCCGATCGCCGACGTCGCCACCGGGCCGACGGAGAGCTTCCCGCTCGCCGGGTACGGGGCACTGGCCGAGTTCACCGAGAACAACCCGAAGACGGTGGCCGCCTTCCAGCGCGCGATGGAGAAGGCGACCGCCGACGCGCAGGACCGCTCCGTCATCGAGCCGATCATCCAGAAGACGGCGAAGATCGACGCGGAGACGGCGTCCCTGGTCAACCTGCCGACGTTCCACTCCAGCCTGGACGCCTCGCGTCTGCAGCGGGTACCGGACCTGATGGTGGAGTTCGGTCTGGTCGACTCGAAGATCGACGCCTCCGCGATGATCGCGCGTCCGAACGCCGACTGACGTGCGTCCGGTCGTACGGAATCTGGCCGGCCTGGCCGCATTCCTGGGGCTCTGGGAGTGCGCGGCCAGGTCCGGCCTGGTACCGGCCACCGACGTGCCGCCCGCGTCCGTCGTTCTCGGCCGGACCGTCGAGATGCTCGGCACGGAGCCGTTCCTCCGGGACGTCGTGGCGACCGTGCTCGCCTCGGCCCTCGCCCTGGGTATCGCGGCGGCCGGGGCCGTCCCGCTCGGCCTGGTGCTCGGCAGTCTGCCCCGGGTCCGCAGCGCCACCATGGCACTGGTCGAGTTCCTGCGGCCGATCCCGTCGGTGGCGCTGATCCCGCTGGTACTCGTCGCGATCGGCGGCGGTCCGGAGGCCAAGATCACGCTCGCGGTCTACGCGGCGGTCTGGCCGATCCTCTACAACACCATCTACGCCTTCGACGAGATCGACCCGCTGCTGCTCGACACGGCCCGGTCGTCCGGCGCGGGCCGGATCGCCACACTCGTGACGGTCGCACTGCCGCACTCGGCACCGTTCGTGTTCACCGGCATCCGGATCTCCGCCGCCATCGGGCTGATCGTGGTGGTCTCCACCGAATTCATCGCCGGAGCCGACGTCGGTATCGGCAGCTTCGTCCTCGAAGCCGCCGCGGGCGCGGGCCGGATGGACCTCGTCCTCGCCGGGACCCTGGTCGCCGGCGCACTCGGCTACCTGGCCAACGACGGACTCGAACGCCTCGGGGCACGCCTGTTCCGCTGGCACGCGGCCACGGGGACGGACTCCCAGGAGGCCGTGTGAGCGACACTGAACCTGCGCTCACAACAGGCCGACCGGGTGCGGGTGCCCCGCAAGACACAGGAGGCCGTGTGAGCGACACTGAGCCAGCGCTCACAACAGGCCGACCGGGTGCGGGTGCCCCGCAAGACACAGGAGGCCGTGTGAGCGACACCGGGCAAGCCCCGGCGGGCCGGGCCGGCGAACCGTTGCGGGCGGTCGGGCGCGGTCTCCGGGCGCTGGTGACGAAGTGGTCGGTGTTCGCGGCGGCCGTGCTGCTGTGGGAGCTGGCCACCGCCGCCGCGGACAGCCCGTTCTTCCCGCGGCCGACCGAGATCGTGGGCACCGCCGTCGACCTGTTCGTCTCCGCACCCGCCGCGGAGGGGTTCCTCACGGCCACCGTGTACGAGGACGTGCTGCCCAGCCTGGGCCGGGTGTTCGGCGGCTGGGCGATCGCCGCCCTCGTGGGCGTGACGCTGGGAACCGCGCTGGGCCGGTCGCGGACCGGAATGGACTACGTCGGGCCGCTGTTCGCGTTCCTGCGGGCGGTCCCTCCCCCGGCCCTGATCCCGGTGTTCCTCGTGCTGTTCGGCATCGACAACACCATGAAACTCGTGACCATCGTGTTCGGCGCGATCTGGCCGATCCTGCTCAACACGGTCGACGGCGTGCGCTCGGTCGGCCCGCTGCAACGGGAGACGGCGCGCTCGTTCGGCACGCCGCGGCGTTACTGGATCACGATGATCGTGCTGCCCGCCGCCGCCCCGAAAATCTTCGCGGGGCTCCGGCTCAGTCTGTCGCTGTCGTTGATCCTCATGGTGATCGCGGAGATGGTCGGGACCACCGACGGCATCGGCTACCAGCTCATCTTCGCCCAGCAGAGCTTCGAGTTCCCCACGATGTGGGCGTGGATCGTGCTGCTCGGCGTGCTCGGCTACGGCCTGAACGCCCTGCTGCTCGCGATTCAGCGCCGCCTGCTGCGCTGGTGACCGGCTCGGTGCGCACGTCGAGACGAACAGGAGTGGTGTCATGACAACCATGCTGGCGGTGTCCGGCCTCCACCACCGCTATACGGGCGGGGACGGCCCGCACACCGCGGTGCGGGACCTGACCTTCACGGTCGGGACCGGCCAGCTCGCCTGCATCGTCGGGCCGTCCGGCTGCGGCAAGTCGACGCTGCTGCGGTGCCTCTCCGGGCTCGTCCGCCCGAGCGGCGGGGCGGTGTCGCTGCACGGTGATCCGGTCGACGGGGTTCCCGACGACCTCGCGGTGGTCTTCCAGGACTACAACCGCTCGCTGTTTCCCTGGCTGTCGGTGCGGCAGAACGTCGAGTTCCCGCTGCGGTGGCGGCCGATGAGCCGCGCCGAACGGCGCCGCCGCGCGGAGGAGGCGCTCGAATGGGTGAGCCTTGGCGGGGTCGGCGCCAAGTACCCGTGGCAGCTGTCCGGGGGCATGCAGCAGCGGGTGTCCCTCGCCCGCGCACTCGCCCGCCGCCCGGCGCTGTTGCTGATGGACGAACCGTTCGCGTCGGTCGACGCGCAGACCCGGTTCGAGCTGGAGGATCTGCTCCGCGACGTGCAGCGGCAGAACGGGAGCACGATCCTGCTGGTCACCCACGACATCGACGAGAGCGTGTATCTCGGCGACCGGGTGCTGGTGCTGTCCCGCGCGCCCGCGTCGATCGTCGCCGACCTCACCGTCGACCTGCCCGCCGACCGCGACCAGATCACCACCCGGGAATCGGCGGAGTTCGTCTCCCTCCGCGCCGAGGTCGCCCGACTCCTGCACAACCCGACCCCGACCCCCTCCCCTTCCCCGTCGGGTTGACCGTGAAGGGCACATTCCCTGCGGGGGATGCCGGGAAAGTGCCCCTCGCTGCCTCCGGCGCGGGGAATGTGCCCTTCACGGCACCACGGACGGGGCGCGTACCCGGTCAATCCGTCCGCGCGTGGCGGCCGCGGCGGGCGCCGCGTTGCAGGCTGGTCATGCGTCGGCGGACGGATTCGGGATCGCGGCTCACCGCGGGTGGGACCTCCTCCGGCGGACGCACGTGGGCACCGTCCCTTCGTGGCGGCCCGGGCACGATCCCGTCGATGTGCAGCTCATCGGTCCGCTCGGTCGGGCCCTCCTCGCCGACGTCGGCCCCTCCGTCCGTCCCGCTCCCGGGGTCCGCGTCCGGGAACCACCGGGACAGCACCGCCTGGTAGGCGGGGAGCCGGTCGGTCGGGACCTCGTCCTCCAGCGCGCCCGGGGCGTCCTCGTCGGCCACGGCGGCCGGGTCCTCCGCGGTGCCCGCG
>NZ_KB912529.1:2985-12244 GCF_000383775.1 Saccharomonospora halophila 8 | reverse complement strand
GGCCGGCCCCGGCGTCCTCCGTGGTCTCCCCGCCGGGGCCGGCCCCGTCCGGGACCGCGGTGAGGAAGGGTTCGGTGCTCCTCGGCGGCCCCAGCTCCACCGGGGTGAGGCGGACCTGCGGGGCCTGCACCCGCTGCGGACGTCCGAGGGCGGTCTCCGGATCGAACTCCACCAGCTCGGCGGGCACCACCACCGTCGCGGTCAGTCCGCGCAGGTCGGCGGCCGCCAGGCGCACGCCGATCCGGTGCCGCCGGGCCAGCCTGCCGACGACGTAGAGCCCCATCCGGCGGGAGACCTCCACGTCCACCTCGGGTGGATCGGCGAGGCGCTCGTTCGCCCTGCGGATCTCGGTGTCCGGCATGCCCGCGCCCCGGTCGGTGATGTCGATGCGCCACTCGCGGTCGGCGCCGACCGAACTCACCACCGAGACCGGCTCGTGCTCCGGTGAGTAGGCGGTGGCGTTCTCGAACAGCTCCGAGACGACGTGGATCAGGTCGGCCGCCGCGTCCCCCGGCACCGACAGGTTCGGCGTCACCGCGACCTTGATCCGCTTGTAGTTCTCCACCTCGGACAGTGCCGCGCCGATGATCTCGTCGGCGGGCACCGACCCCGGCAGCGGCCGTCCGGCGTCCTCCCCGGCGAGCACCAGCAGGTTCTCGCTGTTGCGCCGCATCCGGGTCGCCAGATGGTCGAGTTCGAACAGCCCGCCGAGGATGTCCGGATCCTGCTCGTGCTCCTCCATCCGGTCGAGCACACCGAGTTGCCGCTCCACCAGGTCCTGACTCCGGCGGGAGAGATTGACGAACATCGAGTTCACGTTCTCCCGCAGCATCGCCTGTTCCCCGGCGAGTCGCACCGCCTCGCCGTGTACCGCGTCGAACGCCCGGGCCACCTCGCCCAGTTCCTCGCGGGTGTGCACGGGCACCGGATCGACGGCCCGGGTCGCCGTGTCCTCGGGTCTCGGGTGCTCCTCGGTCAGAATGTCCTCGACCGCGGCGGGGAGCCGGTTCTCCGCGACGTCCAGTGCGCTGGCCCGCAGGGCACGGACCGGACGCACCAGCGAACGGGTGATGACCACCGCCAACACGGCGGCGACGAGCAGTGCGCCGAGGACGATCCCCGCGTCCAGCGCGGCCGAACGCCGGGCGTCGGCGGCCAGCGCGTCGGAGCGCCGCTGGATCTGCGCCAGCATCGCCTCCTGGACCTGGTCGGCCAGGTTGACGGTGTAGGTGGCCGAGGTGTCCCACTCCCGCGCGGACAGGTTCTCGAACCCGGCGTCCGTCCCGGCCTGGGTGAGCACCGACTCCACGATGCCGTTGCCGATGTCCACCACCAGCCCGATCACGGTGTCGGTGTACATCCGCTGCTGCCGCGGGGTGGCCAGGGCCAGGAAGTCACCGCGGGCGGCGTCCAGCTCCGCCTCCGCCGCGAGGAGCGCGCGTTCCCGGTCCTCGGGCAGCCGTCCCCGGGCCAGTGCCTCGGCGACGATCGCCCGCTTGACCGACATCTGGTCCTTGACCCGCGCGAGCGCGTTCGCCGCGAGCCTGCTGCGCGCCAGATCGCCGTCGGCGACCCGGGACACGGCCCGGTCGCCGACGTCCAGCACGCCCGAGATCATCTCGCTGTACGCACGCAGCACGGCCTCCGCGGGCAGGTCGGTGTTGCGACCGGCGTAGCGCAGTCCCGTCAACTGGTCCAGACGTTGCGAGATCCGCCGGAAGGCGTCCACCGCGGCGGCGGACAACCCGTGTCGCGACGCGGTGAGCGTCCGGTCGAACGCCCCGATGGCGGCGTCGACGCGGTCCTGTTGTGTCAACAGCCGTTCCCTCGGCCGCTGCCTTCCCTCGGCGACGTGGCGCACGGTGAGATCCCGTTCGCGCTGGAGCTGATGCACCACCTCGGCGACCGTGCCGTCCACGCGGACCCGCTCGGCGGCCTCGGCGAAGCCCGCCGCCCGGTCCAGGTCCGCCTTCGCCCGCAGCCCCACCAGCACCAGCACCGCCACGGAGGGGATCAGCAGCATCACGAGCAGCTTGGTACGCAGGCGCCAGTTGCGTAACCGCCACCGGCCGCCGACACGGCCCGTACCTGCCGCGGCACCCCGGCCGGGGCGTTCGCTGCGACGGGTCACCTGGGCTTCCTTTGTTTCATATCGCAGTCCGCGGACATCTCCCGAAAACCGACGGAGGGTAGCGCGACGCACCCGCCACGCTCCACGAGGACGCTCGCGGCTGGAGAAGGGTTGCCGGTGATGGTATTGCTTCGGTCGGCATAAGCTCCACACCGTTGGCGAAAATCGCCTGTGACGTTGGAGGCGATCGGTGCGAACCCGTGGGCACCCACTGCCCCTGCTCGCCGCGACCCTGCTGTTGACCGCCTGCTCAGTGGTGTCGGACCCGGATCCGCCGGAGCGGGCGGCACCGGAGAAGGACACGATCCGCCTCGGGGTCGGCAACGTGATCGAGACGGCACCCGTGCGAATCGCCGTGCGGAACGGCGTCTTCCGCCGGGCCGGGCTGGATGTGGAACTGGTTGAACAACCGAGCGGAAAGGCGACCGTGGAATCGTTGGCGAACGGGGAACTCGACGTCGCCTTCGCCCGGAACGTTCCGCTGTTCCGTGCCGCGGCCCGGGGTGTGCCGCTTCAGGTGCAGGGTGAGGCCTACGTGGCCGGGGCCGACTCGATGGCGCTGGTCACCCTGCCGGACCCGGGGCCGACCGAACCCACCGACCTGGCCTGGCCGAGCATCGCGGTCGACGGTCCGGAAAGTCTCGGGACGCTGACCACCCGATCGGTGCTCGACACCGCCGGGCTCGCCCCGGAGACGATCACGTTCGTGCCCACCCCCGCCCCGGAGCGGGTCGAGGCACTCCGCCGCCGGGAGGTCGACGTGGCGTGGATGGTCGAGCCCTACATCACCCTCGCCCAGAAGGACCACGGGGCACGGCTGCTGGCCGATTCGGCACGGGGAGCCACCGAGGCGTTCCCGATGTCGGGCTACGCGACCACCCGGGAGTTCGCCGACGAGCACCCGCGCACCGTGGCGGCGTTCCGGCGGGCACTGGCCGAGGCCCAGCGACTGGCGACCGACGAGACCCGGGTCCGGGAGGCACTGCCCGACCTGACCGATGTCGACGAGGTCACGGCCGCACTGGTGTCGCTCGGGTCCTATCCACAGGTCGCCAATGCCGTGCGGCTGCAGCGGGTCGCCGACCTCATGCAGGGGGCCGGACTGCTGGACGAGCGACTCGATGTGCGGGCCCTGGTTCCCGAACCGGAACTCTCCTGACGAGAGCACGTATAAAGGAGGGCGTGACTGATGGCCCCCTGATCGTCCAGTCGGACAAGACGGTGCTGCTCGAGGTCGACCACGACCGCGCCGAGGACGCCCGGACCGCGATCGCGCCGTTCGCCGAGCTGGAGCGCGCTCCCGAGCACGTGCACACCTACCGGGTGACCCCGCTCGCGTTGTGGAACGCGCGCGCGGCCGGCCACGACGCCGAGCAGGTGGTGGACGCGCTCACCACGTACTCGCGGTTCCCGGTGCCGCAGCCGTTGTTGATCGACATCGTCGACACGATGGGCCGGTTCGGCCGGCTCCAGCTGCAGCACGACCCGGCGCACGGGCTGGTCATGGTCGCCACCGACCGCGCGGTGCTGGAGGAGGTGCTGCGCAGCAAGAAGATCGCCCCGATGCTGGGCGCCCGGCTCGACCCGGACACGGTCGCGGTGCACCCGTCCGAACGCGGGCGGCTCAAGCAGGCGCTGGTCAAGGTCGGGTGGCCGGCCGAGGACCTCGCCGGATACGTGGACGGCGAGGCGCACCCGATGTCGCTGTCCGAGGAGGGCTGGGCCCTGCGCGACTACCAGCGCCGGGCCACCGAGACGTTCTGGGCGGGTGGCTCCGGGGTGGTCGTCCTGCCGTGCGGTGCGGGCAAGACGCTGGTCGGCGCGGCGGCGATGGCCAAGGCGGAGGCGACCACGCTGATCCTGGTGACCAACACGGTCGCGGGCAGGCAGTGGAAGCGGGAACTGCTGGCCCGGACGTCGCTGACCGAGGACGAGATCGGCGAGTACTCGGGGGAGAAGAAGGAGATCCGCCCGGTCACGATCGCGACCTATCAGGTGATCACGCGGAAGAGCAAGGGCGAGTACAAGCACCTGGAGCTGTTCGACTCCCGCGACTGGGGTCTGGTGATCTACGACGAGGTGCATCTACTGCCCGCGCCGGTGTTCCGGATGACCGCGGACCTGCAGTCCCGGCGCAGGCTGGGTCTGACGGCCACCCTGGTGCGGGAGGACGGCCGGGAGGGCGACGTGTTCTCCCTGATCGGGCCGAAGCGCTACGACATCCCCTGGCGGGACATCGAGCAGCAGGGCTGGATCGCCCCCGCCGAGTGCACCGAGGTCCGGGTGACCCTGACCGACAGCGAGCGCCTCGCCTACGCCACCGCGGAGGCCGAGGAGCGCTACCGGCTGGCGTCGACGGCACACACCAAGTCGGGGGTCATCCGGTCGATCGTCGACAAGCACGCGGGCGAACCGACCCTGGTGATCGGCGCGTACCTGGACCAGCTGGAGGAGCTCGGACAGGCCCTGGACGCGCCGGTGATCCAGGGGTCGACGAGGAACAAGGAACGTGAGGCGCTGTTCGAGCGGTTCCGCTCCGGTGAGATCGACAAGCTGGTCGTGTCGAAGGTCGCCAACTTCTCCATCGACCTGCCGGAGGCCTCGGTGGCGATCCAGGTGTCCGGTACCTTCGGCTCCCGCCAGGAGGAGGCGCAACGCCTGGGCAGGCTGTTGCGCCCGAAGGGCGACGGCAGGCAGGCCCACTTCTACTCGGTGGTCGCCCGCGACACGGTGGACACCGACTACGCCGCCCACCGCCAGCGCTTCCTGGCCGAACAGGGCTACGCCTACCGCATCGTCGACGCCGACGACCTCCTCCGCCCCCTGTAACCCGCCCGGGTGAGTGACCGGCGGGGCGGGCGTGGACGACAGGGTGAGCGGGGAGAGGCGGGGAGAGGCGGGGAGCGGTGCGCCGGGCGGACGTGCGGATCGGGACCTCGGGCTGGATCTACCCGGGATGGCGGGGCGTGTTCTACCCGGAAGGGTTGGCGCAGCGGCGCGAGCTGGAATACCTCTCCCGGCGGGTGAACACCGTGGAGATCAACGGCTCGTTCTACTCACTCCAGCGGCCGGAACGGTACCGCCGCTGGTACGACGAGACGCCCGACGACTTCGTGTTCGCCGTCAAGGGCGGGCGCTTCCTCACCCACATGAAGCGCCTGCGCGACGTCGACGCCGCACTGGCGAACTTCCTCGCCTCCGGGATCCTCGCACTCGGCGACAAGCTCGGTCCGGTGCTGTGGCAACTGCCCCCGCGAATGTCCTTCGACCCGGACCGGCTGGCGGCGTTTCTGGCCCTGTTGCCCCGCACGACGACCGAGGCGGCCGAACTGGGCCGCCACCACGACGACAAACTCCCCGCCGAGCCCTACCTGACCGTGGCCGCCGAGCGGCCCCTGCGTCACGCGCTGGAAGTGCGCCACCCGAGCTTCGACGACCCACGCTGCTCCGCTCTGCTACGCCAGCACGACGTCGCGCTGGTCACCGCGGACACCGCGGGTACCTGGCCGTTCCTGGAGAAGGTCACGGCCGACTTCGTCTACGTGCGGCTGCACGGCGACGTCGAGCTCTACGCGAGCGGCTACACCGACACGGCCCTGCGGAGGTGGGCCCGGCGGATCGAACACTGGCACGCCGACGGGCTCGACGTGTTCGTCTACTTCGACAACGACGTCAAGGTGAAGGCGCCCGGGGACGCACGGGCACTCGCCGACCTGGTCGGGGTGCCCGGCACGTCCCCGGGCGGTGGGTCGGATCGACCCTGACGGAGCGGGTCAGGCGCTGGTCGCCTGCCTGCTGTGTTCTCCCTCGGCGATCTCCTCGACGAGCTTGTCGCAGAACGCAGGCAGATCGTCGGGGTTGCGGCTGGAGACCAGGCCGCCGTCGGTGACGACCTCCTCGTCGACCCACTCGGCCCCCGCGTTGCGCAGGTCGGTCCGCAGGCTCGGGTACGACGTCATCCGCCGTCCGCGCACGACATCGGCCTCGATCAGCGTCCACGGTCCGTGGCAGATCACGGCGACGGGCTTGCGCCTCGAGAAGAACTCGTGGACGAAGTTCACCACGTTCGGGTCCGTCCGCAGCAGGTCCGGATTCGCCACGCCACCCGGCAGGACGAGCCCGTCGTAGTCGTCCACCGAGGCGTCGGTGACCACCTTGTCGACGGGGAACGTGTCCCCCTTGTCGAGGTGGTTGAACGCCTGGATCTCCCCCGCCTTCATCGAGATCAGCTCGGGGGTACCGCCCGCGTCCTTCACCGCCTGCCACGGCCGGGTGAGCTCCACCTGCTCGGTCCCCTCCGGCGCCACCACGAACGCGACCCGGCGATTGGTCAGTGTGTCCGCCACACTCATCACTCCTTCCACTCGCCGTCCGGGATTACCCATCCGTGCGAGCGGGTGAAACGACCGTGTCGGGCCGCACCGCACGATCCCCGCGCCGCCCGGTGCGCACGGGGCGGATCACCCCGTCGCGTGATGACAGGGTCCGGTGAATGCGAGGGATCCGACCACGGTCGGCGCCAACCCGAAGACGGCGGCGACGAGAGACGGGCCCATCGGGAACGTAACGGGCACACCGGCATTGCGCGGGTCGACGAGGGCACGAACCCGCCGTCCCACACGTGGGCGGCACTGGTACGCGCCCGGTCCCCACCGCCGACGCCGGTGGCTGTCGATTCCGTACTCCAGCTCGGCCTGATATGCGCGGGGCGGGCCACGTTCCCTACGTCCTCTGGTCCGATGGAGCGAACCGGGACGGCTCTGACCTCGAAGTGGCGACTCGCGGGCATGAAGTGGCGACTCGCGGGCATGAAGTGGCGACTCGCGGGCATGAAGTGGCGACTCGCGGGCATGAAAAAGCCCGGCCCCGTGGTGGGGCCGGGCTTCTCGGGCTCAGGGCAGGATCACATCATGCCTTCCATGCCACCCATGCCGCCGGTGGGGTCGGCGCCGCCGCCACCACCACCGTTCTTCTCCGGCTTGTCGGCGACCACGGCCTCCGTGGTCAGGAACAGGCCGGCGATCGACGCGGCGTTCTGCAGCGCGGACCGGGTCACCTTGGCGGGGTCGATGACGCCCGCGTTGATGAGGTCCTCGTACTCGCCGGTCGCGGCGTTGAGGCCCTGGCCCTGCGGCAGGCCCTTGACCTTCTCCACCACGACGCCGCCCTCGAGACCGCTGTTGACGGCGATCTGCTTGAGCGGGCCCTCGACGGCGACCTTGACGATGTTCGCGCCGGTGGACTCGTCACCGGAGAGCGACAGGCTGTCGAAGGCGGCCTTGGACGCCTGGAGCAGCGAGACGCCGCCACCGGCGACGATGCCCTCCTCGACGGCGGCCTTGGCGTTGCGCACCGCGTCCTCGATGCGGTGCTTGCGCTCCTTCAGCTCGACCTCGGTCGCGGCGCCGGCCTTGATGACCGCGACACCGCCGGCCAGCTTGGCCAGCCGCTCCTGCAGCTTCTCGCGGTCGTAGTCGGAGTCGCTGTTCTCGATCTCGGCGCGGATCTGGTTGACCCGGCCCTGGATCTGGTCCGCGTCGCCCGCGCCCTCGACGATGGTGGTCTCGTCCTTGGTCACGACGACCTTGCGGGCCTGCCCCAGCAGGGAGATGTCGGCGTTCTCCAGCTTGAGGCCGACGTCCTCGCTGATGACCTGGCCACCGGTCAGGATGGCCATGTCCTGCAGCATCGCCTTCCGGCGGTCACCGAAGCCCGGGGCCTTGACGGCGACGGACTTGAAGGTGCCGCGGATCTTGTTGACGACCAGGGTGGCCAGGGCCTCGCCCTCGACGTCCTCGGCGATGATCAGCAGCGGCTTGTTGGTCTGCATGACCTTCTCGAGGACCTGCAGCATGTCCTTCACGTTCGAGATCTTCGATCCGAACAGCAGGATGTACGGGTCCTCGAGGACGGCCTCCTGGCGCTCCGCGTCGGTGGCGAAGTAGCCGGAGACGTAGCCCTTGTCGAAGCGCATGCCTTCGGTGAGCTCCAGCTCGAGACCGAAGGTGTTCGACTCCTCGACGGTGACGACGCCTTCCTTGCCGACCTTGTCGAGGGCCTCGGCGATCAGGTCACCGATGGTGCGGTCGGCCGCGGAGATCGACGCCGTGGCGGCGATCTGCTCCTTGGTCTCGACCTCGTTGGCCATCTTGTGCAGCTGCTCGGTGACAGCCTCGACGGCCTGCTCGATGCCGCGCTTCAGCGCGATCGGGTCGGCGCCGGCGGCGACGTTCCGCAGCCCCTCCTTGACCAGGGCCTGCGCGAGCACGGTGGCGGTGGTGGTGCCGTCACCGGCGACGTCGTCGGTCTTCTTGGCAACTTCCTTGACGAGTTCCGCGCCGATCTTCTCCCAGGCGTCCTCGAGCTCGATCTCCTTCGCGATCGAGACGCCGTCATTGGTGATCGTCGGCGCGCCCCACTTCTTCTCGAGCACGACGTTGCGGCCGCGGGGGCCGAGCGTCACCTTCACGGCCTCCGCGAGGGTGTTCAAGCCGCGCTCGAGACCGCGGCGGGCGTCCTCGTCGAACGCAATCTGTTTGGCCATTGTCGGTGGGTCCTCCGGTAGTCAGGACACGTCCTCGGCCAGGCTCGGTGCCCGCGACGGACGACCAGTCCACTCGTGGTGGACGTGGCCTCACCGTCCCGACCTTCAGGCGGCGGTCGGCGACCGCCGCCTGGCACTCGACGGTGCCGAGTGCCAATACCGTGTTTAGCACTCTCGCGAGGCGAGTGCAAGCGCGGGGGCGGCCTCCGGCGGCACGTCACGCGGACACCACACCGATGGATGACGCCTCGCTCAGGTGTCCCGGGAGGCTCAGGTGTCCCGGAAGGCTCAGGTGTCCGGGCGGATCGGGATCGACTCGGGCGGGAGGCCCTCGGCGCCGGTGCCCCCCATCTCGGAGGTCCCGGCGGGCCGCTCGTCACCCGGTCCGATCGGGATCTCCGGAGCGGGCGAGTTGCCCGCGGTGGCCGGCGCGGTTCCGCCGCCACCGTCGTTTTCGCCGAGCACGACCACCAGCGTGACGATCCCGGCCGCCAGCACGATCAGCGCCGCGAGCGCCCATACGATCCACGACGCGGTCCGCCGCGACGGGGACTCACCGGACCCGCGCGGGGGCCCGGTGAGTC
>NZ_KB912529.1:0-2885 GCF_000383775.1 Saccharomonospora halophila 8 | reverse complement strand
GGCGGGGTCGCGGGTGCTCCCGGTACCGGGCCGGACGGGCCCGGTGGAGGCGGCGCCCCCGGGGAACGGGACTCCTCCCCGGCGAGCACGGCGCGGGCGGCCGCGATCAGTTCGACACAGCTTCCGTACCGCGCGTCGGGGTCCTTGGCCATCCCCGTGCGCACCACGTCGTTGATCGCGGCGGGCACCCCGGCCACCGCGCGGACCGAGGGAACCTCCCCGCCGAGGTGGCCCTTGATCACGGCCTCCACATCGCCGGTGAACGGCGGCTTCCCGGTCAGACAGGCGTAGAGCATGCACCCGAGCGCGTACTGGTCGGTCCGGCCGTCCAGTGGTTCGCCCCGCAGATGCTCCGGCGCGGCGTAGGTGGGGGAGCCGAGGAAGTCGCCCGCCCGGGTGCGGTGTCCCGTGGTGCCCCGGCGGGTGAGCCCGAAGTCGGCGATGTAGACGTGCTCGCGGACCGCCTCCTTGCTGGTCACCAACACGTTCGCCGGTTTGACGTCGAGGTGGACCAGACCGCGTTCGTGCAGGGTGTCCAGCGCGTCGGCGACCTGGTCGAGCAGTCCGACGGCACGCTGCGGCCCCATCCCGCCGTCCGCGATGAGGCTGGCCAGGTCCGAGCCGTCGACCAACCGCATCGCGATGTAGAGCATGTCGTCGAGCTCGCCGAAGTCGTACAGCGGCACGATGTTCGGGTGGTCGATCGCCGAGGTGTTCCGCGCCTCGTCGACGAACCGTTCGCGGAACTCGGCGTCGGCCCCGAGGTGCTCACCGATGACCTTCAAGGCCACCTTGCGTCCCAGCCGCACGTCCGTGGCCCGGTACATCACGCTCATGCCACCCTGGCCGAGCACCCCGTCGATCCGGTAGTTGCCCAGCCGCCGCCCCGTGAGGTCGGCCGACACCTCGCCTGCCACGGTCGAAGCCTAACGTCCGCGCGGTACCGGGACGTGACGTGTCCGCATCCGGCCCGGCGGGACGGCGCGGACGTACCGGGAACGGACGGCGCCGGCGTCGCCCGTCGACCCGCGACGTCCGCGGGCGCCGGCGCCGTCCGGTCCGCTACGACATCTTGCGGACGTCCGCGGCCTGGCTGCGACCGTCCCGCCCCGCGGTGATCTCGAACTCCACCCGGTCACCCTCGTCGAGGGTGCGGAAACCCTCCGCCTGGATGGCGGAGTAGTGTACGAAGACATCGGGCCCCTCGGGGGAGGAGATGAACCCGTAGCCCTTTTCCGCGTTGAACCATTTGACCGTGCCGACTGCCACGGCGTCCTCCTTGTGACAAACCAACGCGCCAGAGCGCCGCCTGCCGCGTTCTCAAAGCGTCGATCACGCTACCGGAGAAACACACGGAGGCAATGGTCAATTCGCGGGAATCTCGGCCCGACCGCGACGGGCGTCACGGACGTCTGCGCGTCTGTACCAGCACCGTCGCCGGTCCGGCGACGTCCAGCGCCAGCCCCGCACCGGTGCGCACGGACTGCGGCCGGGCGGGGTCGACCGCCCGCAGCCGGACCTCGGCGCCGTCCGGGTACGCGAGCAGGAACAGCGGATTCACCGTGATGATCTCCGCCGGTTCGACCTTCAGGGGATCCACCGGTCCGCGTGCCGCCAGCACCAGCGGGCCGGCCCCGCTGTAGTGCCGGAGGAAACCGGAGTCGTTGCCGAACAGCGTCCGCAGCGCGGGCCACGGGTGGTCCTGTCGGACCGTCACCGGTCGCGCGAGCACCGCGTCCCGGGCGACCGACCAGCCGGTCCGCCCGTCCAGTTCGAGCGGGTGGACGTCCCCGGCCACCTCGGGTGCGAGATCCACCCAGCCGCCCCGGGCGGGCGCGGTGAACACGGACGACCACTTTCCCTCCCGGGTGTCCGCGATTCCGTAGCTCGCCGCGAGCAGCGAGTCCGCGGGGGCCTCGACAGCCTCCCCCGCGGCGAGCACGACCCGGGCCACCCCGGACGTGGGCGTGTGGCGTGTGAGGACCCGCATCGGCTACCGGCTCGGCATCCTCGCCACCAGCCAGGCCAGCAACGCGGACGGGTCCCGGGTCTGCGTCAGCACCTGGCCGGGCCCCGCGAAGTCGAAGACCAGGCCCTCACCGCTCTTGAGCGACTGCACCATGCCGGAGGAGATCCTGCGGGTCTGGTGCTGCACGGTGTCGGCGTAGGCGACGACGTGCCCGGCGTCGACGGTGATCATCTCACCCTGCTGCAGGGTCACCAGGTCCATCGCCCCGTAGCAGGCCACCACCAGCTGTCCCTGCCCGGTGGCGTGGGACAGGAAGCCACCCTCTCCCCCGAACAGGTTGCCGAATCCGCCCCATTTCGTGTCGAGCGTGATGCCGTGCGAGTTGGCCAGCCAGGACCCGTTGGTGACACACCAACCCGCGCGGCCGTCCATCTCGACGATCCGGACGTCGCCGGGCAGCCCGGGGGCGACGTCCACCCACCCGCCGTTCGGGGGCGCGGTGAAGGTCGACACGAACAGCGACTCCCCGCCGAGGACCGCCCGTCCGAGTCCCTTCATCAGCCCACCCTGCGACTGGGACTGCAGGTGGACGCCGTAGCTGGTCGCGACCATCCCGCCCGCCTCGACCTGGACGGGTTCCTGCGGTGCGAGCGCGAGTCGGGCCACCGTGAACGACGGCTGGTGACGCATCTGGACCTGCACCCGGACTCCCCCTGTTTTCTCGATCCCGATGTTGCGGCGCCATGAGTTTGGCACGACCGGCCCGGGGCGGGAGGATGGTGCACGTGATCTCCGTCGAACAGCACCGTGCCGCCGTCACCGACCTGCTCGGCGTCCGGCCGGTCGGGCACCGCCCGACGGCCGACTGCGCCGGGCTCGTGCTCGCCACGGACGTGCGGGCGGGGGTGGCGCTGCC
>NZ_KB912528.1:84940-88275 GCF_000383775.1 Saccharomonospora halophila 8 | reverse complement strand
CGCGTGCTGCCGGGCGGCGCCTGCTCGCGCCGTCCCGGACTGCCGACTCGCGGGTCCCGGGCGTCAACTCGCGGTTCCCGCGGGTCAACTCGCGGGGGTCGCGGGGCGGTCGGTGGGCCAGGGGTTGATCTCCTCGACCAGTTTGGCGACCGCGAGGACCAGGTCGTCGGAGTGGCGGGGGCCGACGATCTGCAGGCCCACCGGCAGGCCGGCCGAGGTGAAGCCGGCCGGGACCGTGATCGCGGGTTGCTGGGTCAGATTGAACGGGTAGGAGAACCGCGTCCACTGCGGCCAGGTCTCGTAGCCGCTGCCCGGGGGCACGTCGTGGCCCGCCTCGAACGGGGGAATCGGCAGGGTCGGGGTGAGCAGCACGTCGTGCCGGGTGTGGAACTCCCCCATGTGGATGCCCAGGTTCGCCCTGGCCGCGCTCGCGTCGAGGTAGTCGCCCGCCGAATAGGTGTGTCCCTGTTCCCACACCGCCCGCAGGCCCGGATCCACGCGTTCGGCCGCGCCGTCGGGGAAGGAGTCGAGCCACTTCGCCGCACCGGTGGACCACAGCACCCCGAACGCCTCCGCGGGGTCGCCGAAGCCGGGGTCCGTCTCCTCCACGGTCAGGCCGGCCTCGTCGAGCAGCGCGACCACGGAGGCGACCAGCCGGGCGATCTCCGGGTCCACGTCGACGTATCCCAGCGTCGGGGAGTACGCCGCCCGCAGGCCGCGCACGTCACGCCGCACGGCCTCGCGAAAGGTACCGGGCACCGGCGGCAACGCGGCGGGATCGCGGGGGTCCGTGATCGCCAGGACGTCGAGCAGCAGCGCCACGTCGTCCACCGACCGCGCCATCGGCCCGGCGTGCGACAGCGGCCCGAACGGGCTGGCCGGGTACAGCGGGATGCGCCCAGCGGTCGGCTTGAAGCCGACGATCCCGCAGAACGACGCCGGGATGCGCACCGACCCGCCCCCGTCGGTACCCACCGAGAGGTCCCCCATCCCGGTGGCGACCGCCACCGCGCTCCCCCCGCTGGACCCGCCCGGCGTCAGCGCGGGATTCCACGGATTGCGGGTGATCCCGTCGAGCGGGCTGTCGGTGACCGCCTTCCAGGCCAGTTCCGGTGTGGTCGTCTTGCCCAGCAGGACGAGCCCGTGCTCGCGCATCCGCGCCGTGACCGGACTGTCCTCCCGCCACGGCTGGTCGCGGTCGATGCACAACGACCCCCGCAGCGTCGGCCAGCCCTCGGTGAGGAACATGTCCTTGATCGACGCCGGGACCCCGTCGAGCCAGCCGATCGGATTGCCTTCGCGCCAGCGTTCCTCGGAGGCGCGTGCCTGCTCCAGTGCCGACTCGGGGTCGACCAGAGTGAACGCCCCGTGCTCGACGTCGCGCTCGGCGATCGTGGTGAGCGCGGTGCGGGTCGCCTCGACCGGCGACAGCTCGCCCGACGAGAACGCCGCCACGAGTTCGCTCGCGGTGAGCAGGGGTGGCGTCGGCATAACTCTCCTCGTGTCACGCCCGCGGCGGACCGCACGGCACGCCGGTCACGTCACGGGTGAGGGTACATAGCCGAGTCGCTTGTCGACGACGTTGCGCAGCGGCCGCCCGTCCACCCATCGTGCGAAGTTGTCGGCGAAGACCTCGACCAGCGCGTTACGCCAGCCGACGATGTCCCCGGACATGTGCGGGGTGAGCACCACGTTCTGCATCGTCCAGAGAGGACTGTCCGCGGGCAGCGGCTCGGTCTCGAACACGTCGAGCGCGGCGCCACCGAGATGGCCCGATCGCAGGACCCCGATCAGGTCGTCGGTGACGACGAGTTCGCCCCGGCCCACGTTGACGAAGCGCGCACCGGGCCGCATGGCACCCAGCGTGCGCGCGTCGAAGAGGTGCCGGGTCGCCCCGGTCAGCGGCGCCACCGCCACCACGAAGTCGTACCCGGGCAGGTGTTCGGTCAACTCGTCGGTGGGCACGACGGTGCCGAAATCCGGGTCGTCGTCGCGTGCCCGCCTGCCCGCCCCGGTCACCCGCAGTCCCGCCGCACGGAGCAACCGGGCGGTGGCCCGGCCGATCGGCCCGGTACCCACGACCAGCACCGGCCTGCCCGCCACCCGTTCCGTCTCGCGGTGCTGCCACCTATGCTGGTCCTGTAACCGCAGTGACCCGGCGAAATCCTTGGCGAAGGCGAGCACGACCCCGAGGACGTACTCGGCGATCGGCCCGTCGAACACCCCGCGCGAGTTGGTCAGGACGACGTCGCTGTCCCGCAGACCGTCGAACATGACCGGGTCGACCCCGGCGCTGGCGATGTGCAGCCATCGCAGACGGTCGGCCGCGTGCCAGGCACCGGGCACGGCGGTGGAAACGAAGTCGTAGACGAACAGGGCATCGGCCCCGTGCAGGGCGTCGGCGAGGCCGTCGGCGTCGGTGTAACGGACCGACGCCGCCCGCTCCATGGCTTCCATATCCGGGGGGCGCTTCTCACCGCAGAGTACGGCGAGCACCGGCGGTTGACTGCCAGTCACCGTTGACACGGTATGTGTACGCCGTATGATTGTCAACAATCCGAGGAGTCACCCCGGAGGCCCTCTCCTGCAGAATCGCCGTCGGAGGTGCGAGCCTTGGATTTCGCCGCCCTGGACTTCCCCGTGTTCGACGGCCCGCTGGCGCAGCGCGGCGTCGGGGTGATCGCCCCGTTCGATCTCGCCCTCGAACGGGAGCTGTGGCGCTGGGTGCCGATGGAGGTCTCGCTGCATCTGGCCCGGACCCCGTACGAGCCCGTGCCGGTCAGCATGGAGATGGCCCATCTGGTCAGCAACGCGGCCCACCTCGCGGCGGCCACACGGGACGTGCTGCACGTGGAGCCGGAGGTGGTGGCCTATCTGTGCAGCTCGGGCAGCTTCGTCAACGGCGTACCCGCCGAACGGGACCTGTGCGCGGTCATCCGGGAGGCGGGCGCCCCCGCGGCGGTGACGACGTCCGGGGCACTCGCGGAGGTGCTGCGTCTGCTGAACCTGCGCAAGCTGGCGGTGCTGACCCCGTACGACGCCGACCTGACCGGAAGACTGCACGACTTCCTCGACGAGCTCGGAGTCAAGACCATGGCGAGTGACCACCTCGGTCTCGGCGGGGGGATCTGGAAGGTCAACTACCGCACCATCGCCGAACGGATCCTCGCCGCCGACCACGAGGGCGCCGAAGCCATCTTCGTGAGCTGTACGAACCTGCCCACCTACGACGTCATCGAACCGCTGGAGACCGCCCTCGGCAAGCCGGTGCTGACCGCGAATCAGCTCACCATGTGGGCGTGCCTG
The DNA here is from genome assembly GCF_000383775.1 of Saccharomonospora halophila 8. Classification (GTDB taxonomy): domain Bacteria; phylum Actinomycetota; class Actinomycetes; order Mycobacteriales; family Pseudonocardiaceae; genus Saccharomonospora; species Saccharomonospora halophila. The sequence continues at coordinate 84,969 of NZ_KB912528.1, read as the reverse complement.
CGGCGGATGGACCTGCCGATCGTCGGCCC
>NZ_KB912528.1:80090-84840 GCF_000383775.1 Saccharomonospora halophila 8 | reverse complement strand
CACCCGGTCCACCAGCGGCGCGCTCCGCAGCCCGGGGTCGGACAGGGCCACCACCACCCGGGACGACGGCGCGTTGACCCGTGCCCAGCGCACCCCGGGGTGCGCCTCGACGGCGGCCTCGATCCGACGGGCCACGGACGGGCCCTGGGCACCGTGCACCCCGTGGACCTCGATGTAGTGGCGCCCCGGCGAGGACCACACGTGCCGGCGCGGCCTGCTCGCCACCGAGGCCACACCCCGTGCGGTGCCGAGCGCCGTGCCCACCACCGTCAGCGGGCCCGGCACCGGCAGGCCGAACACGTTCATGCGGCCGGGATGCCCCGATCCGCCCCGGACGACACCGGGTCACCACACCGGTGGAGGGGTGCCGTCGGACGGGATCGCCGCCACGGGCCGGGCAGCACCCGTCACCGGTCCCGGTCACCAGACCCGGTACTGCTCCCGGCGCCGCGCGGCCGCGTACCAGATCGTGGCCCCGGTGAGCACGAGAAGGCCGGCTGCGGCGAAGAACACGACGACGGCGGCCCCACTCATCGGTACGGTCGCGGTCGTGTCTCCGGCACCGCTGCAGTGGATCTCGACGTTCTCCGCGAAGCGGGTGGTCGCCACACCCGCGCAGTCCCGGTGGACCTCCCAGAAGTGCAGCAGCCCGGCGCACAACACCGCGGTCAACGCCGCGAACGACCAGACCACGATGAGCAGCGTGGATGCCCGTACCGCCCCGATCCCACCGGGTCGGCCCGGTGTGGAAGTGCTCATCGACGGATGTCGAACCCGTCGAACCAGTCGTCGTCCGAGGGCCCCCGCTGTGGTCGTGACTCGCGCGGTGTCTCCGTGGCCTCCGCGATCCGACCGCGCAGCTCCGGGGTCTCCTCCAATTCCCGCGCCAACTCGGCGAGGTCGAAGTCGAGCAGGGTAGCCGCCTCCCGCGCCTGTTCGCAGGCGCTGTTGATTTCCTCGGTCAGCCACTGCTCGTCCCCTTCGCGCACCGTGCCCGGGGCGATGTGCACCCGCTTCTGGCGACCCAGCATGTCGACCCACGCGGTGACGACTCCGGTGCGGGACACGCCCTTGAACTCACTGAACAACGCACGTTCGGGGTCCTGCTTGATCTTGTGCAGGCGGTCCTTCATCGTCCGGACGTCCTGATGCCGTTCCATCGCCGCGTTCCCCTCCCGGAGTCAGTGCGTCAGGGCGTGGCACCCTGAGCCGACGTCATGGTCTCCTGTGCCTCGGCGGAGGCCGTCTCCAGAGCCTCGATCTTGGACTGCTCATTGCTCCGGATGGTCCACCAGATCGAGGCGACTCCGACGAGCACACTGATGATTCCGATGACGAGGCCGATGACGGCGCCCACACCGGTCCACCCCGCGGCGACCTCGATCACCACCGTCGCGATCAGGCCGATGACCGAAACCGCCGCACCGATCAGGGCGAGGATGTCGGCCACACTCCGCCCGAAGAGCTGGTCCCAGCTGTCCGCGACCTCCCGGAGGGCGATGCCCACGTCTTCCGCGGGTGGCTTCATGTCGCCGAGCGCGGTCTTGATCTTCTCGATCCGTTCGGAGTAGGCGTTCTTGGCCTCCCCCGTCCACGAAGCGGCCCTGCTCACGGCCTCGTCGAGTTCGGTGACACAGCTCTCGACATTCTTGCCGAAGTCTCCCGCTCCGTCCTCACCGCCCACGCCCCACACCGACGTGGCCACCGCACGCAGCCGATCGGTGTCGATGTCGCGGACGAGCCGGAGTGTGTTCTCGACCGACGGCAGGTTCTCGCCGTGTTCCCGCACGAACGAGTCGACCTTCCCCGCGTCGGCGAGAACCTGTTCGTCGATCATTTCACTCAGCGGTGCCATGCCCCTACCCTCAATCGCCGTCCGGAGCGTGCCTGTTCACCCATTCGGCCACCTCTTCCTCGGCCACCCGGTACTCGACCCCCGCCCGAGCGACCCCTTCCGCCGTGGTCGTGATGGTGGCGTGCGCGCGATTGATGAAGTTCTGCGTCGCTTCCACCACATTCGCGTAATGGATGTCGATGAACTTGGTAAGGGCGACGACCGTCTCTTCGACGGTCTCCTCCACGTTCTGGTATTGGGAAACGGCCTCCGTCGTGAGGAAGCCCTCGACGGAGGCCTGCTCCCGGAAGTTCTCCATCCCCAGGGCCGTACTGGCTTTTTGCAGGTACCGATCGAGAGTCTCGATCTCCGATTGATCGAGCCCGTAGCCGTCCGGCATCGCGTTGCCCTTCGTCGGTGGTCGCTGACGGTGGGACGACCACGGACGTCGAATGGTTCCCCGGTATTCCGGCCTGATCGGGACAGTGCGCACAGCGCACTGTCCCGATCAGGGATCAGAGTGCCCCGGCCACGGCCGCGCCGACTTCCGCCGTGGTCGCCGTGCCGCCGAGATCCGGGGTGACGACCCGGCCCTCGGTCAGCACCTTCTCCACGGCCGCCTCCACGGCGCGGGCCGCCGCGCCTTCGCCGAGGTGGTCGAGCAGCATCGCGCCCGCGAGGATCTGCGCCACCGGGTTCGCGATGCCCTTCCCGGCGATGTCCGGGGCGCTGCCGTGCACCGCCTCGAACATCGACGGGTGCGTGTGCTCCGGGTTGAGGTTGCCGGACGGGGCCATGCCGAGCCCACCGGTGACGGCGGCGGCGAGGTCGCTGAGGATGTCACCGAACAGGTTGGAGCCCACGACGACGTCGAGCCGGTCGGGAGCCTGCACCATCCGGGCCGCCAGGGCGTCGACGTGGCACGACTCGGCGACCACGTCGGGGTACTCGGCCGCGACCGCGTCGAAGACCTCGTCCCAGAACGGCATCGTGTGGATGATGCCGTTCGACTTGGTCGCCGAGCACACCCGCTTCGACCGGGTGCGCGCCAGTTCGAAGGCGTAGCGGACGACGCGTTCGACACCGACGCGGGTGAACACCGACTCCTGCAGGGCGAACTCGCCCGGGTGTCCCGCGTTGTGCCTGCCGCCGAGAGTGGAGTACTCGCCCTCCGCGTTCTCCCGGACGACGACCATCTCCAGCTCGTCGGCCCCGCGCCCGGCCAGCGCGGAGGTGGTGCCGGGCAGCAGCCGCACCGGCCGCAGGTTGACGTACTGGGAGAACGCACGGCGCAGCGGGATCAGCAGCCCCCACAGCGACACGTGGTCGGCCACGCCCGGGAAGCCGACCGCGCCGAGCAGGATCGCGTCGAATCCGGCCAGCGTGGCGACGCCGTCGTCGGGAATCATCGCGCCGGTGCGCAGGTACCGCTCGCAACTGTAGTCGAACTCGGTCCAGCGCAGGGCGAAACCGTGTGCCGCCGCGACCGCGTCCAACACCCGGCGGGCCTCGGTGGTGACATCCACCCCGATCCCGTCGCCGGGGACGGCGGCGATCCCGTACGTGCGCGTGTCCCCGTCCACCGGAGCCCCGTCCACCGGAGCCCCGGCCGTCACAGGCTCACCGCGACGTACTTGGTCTCCAGGAACTCGTCGATCCCGACGGTGCCGCCCTCGCGCCCGAGGCCGGACTGCTTGACGCCCCCGAACGGCGCGGCCGGGTTGGACACCACGCCCTGGTTCAGGCCCACCATGCCGGTCTCCAGCTTCTCGCTGACCCGCAGCGCGCGCTTGATGTCGCGGGTGTAGACGTAGCCGACCAGGCCGTACTCGGTGTCGTTGGCGGCGGACAGCGCCTCGTCCTCGGTGTCGAACTCGGTGATCGGCGCGACCGGGCCGAAGATCTCCTCGCTCGCCATCCGCGCGTCCGTGGGCACCCCGGTGAGCACGGTCGGCTGGTAGAAGTTGCCCGGCCCGTCCACGGTGGCCCCACCGGTGAGCACGTCCGCACCCCGCTGGGCGGCGTCGCTGACCAGCGTGGAGACCTTCTCCACCGCGTCGGGGTCGATCAGCGGGCCCACCACGACGCCGTCCTCGGTACCCCGGCCGATCGCCAGGGACGACATCCGCTCGGTGAGCCTGCGGGAGAACTCGTCGGCCACGCCACGTTGCACGTAGAACCGGTTGGCGGCGGTGCAGGCCTCCCCGATGTTGCGCATCTTGGCCGCCATCGCGCCCTCGACCGCCTCGTCGAGGTCGGCGTCGTCGAAGACCAGGAACGGCGCGTTGCCGCCCAGCTCCATCGAGGTGCGCAGCACCTTGTCCGAGCACTGCTCCAGCAGCATGCGGCCGACGGCGGTGGACCCGGTGAACGACAGCTTGCGCGCCCGACCGTCGCGGATGAGCGGCTCCATGACGCCCCCCGAATCGGTGGTGGTGAGCACGTTGAGCACGCCGTCGGGCAGCCCCGCCTCGGCGAGGATCCGGGTCAGCGCCAACATCGACAGCGGCGTCTGGGCGGCGGGCTTGACCACCATCGTGCAGCCCGCGGCCACGGCGGGGCCGATCTTGCGGGTGCCCATCGCCATCGGGAAGTTCCACGGCGTAATCAGCAGCGACGGGCCGACGGGCTGGTTCGTGACAAGGAACCGGCCCGAGCCGTTCGGGGCGACGGCGTAGCCGCCGTCGATGCGCACGGCCTCCTCCGCGAACCAGCGGAAGAACTCGGCGGCGTAGGCGATCTCGCCGCGGGCCTCGGCGAGCGGCTTGCCCATCTCCAGGGTCATCAGCAGGGCGAGTTCGTCCTGGCGAGCCATCAGGGCCTCGTAGGAACGGCGCAGGATCTCCCCGCGCTCCCGCGGTGGGTGCGCGGCCCAGTCGGCCTGGGCGGCGACGGCGGCGTCCAGCGCGGCGGCGC
>NZ_KB912528.1:53864-79990 GCF_000383775.1 Saccharomonospora halophila 8 | reverse complement strand
GGCCTGCCGGGAGGCCGGACTGCGCGCGGCGAGCCGGATCGCGAAGGCCACCGGCGCCCGGCCGTTCCTGGAGACCTTCCCGGCGCGGGTCGAACGGGGCGCGGGACTGCCCGCCCTCGACCGGCTGGGGTATCTGGCCGAACAGGTGGCCTACCAGCTCGACGGCGTCCGGCATGTCGTGGTGGCGGGCACCCGTGCGCCGGTCTCGTTCTTCGCCTACCCCGGCAAGGCCAGCGACCTGGTGCCCGAGGGTGCGCAGACGCACACCCTGGCCGGGGAGGACGACGACGTCGTCACGGCTCTGGAGGAGCTGGCCGATCTTCTCGCCCCGGACACCGAACCGGACCTGGCCCCCGCGCACCGTCCGGAGCTGCCCGAGGGGGAGCTGACGCCGCAGAACTGGGCGCAGGTCCTCGGGGCGCTGCTGCCGGAGGGCGCGATCGTCTCCGACGAGGCCAACACCTCGGGGTTGCTCGTTCCCCCGGCCACGGCGGGTGCGCCCCGGCACGACGTGCTCACGTTGACCGGCGGCGCGATCGGGCAGGGGATGCCGGTGGCCACCGGTGCCGCGATCGCCGCACCGGACCGTCCGGTGATCAACCTGGAGTCGGACGGCAGCGCGCTCTACACGATCTCCGCACTGTGGACCCAGGCGCGGGAGAATCTGAACGTCACGACGGTGGTGCTGAACAACCGCGCCTACGCGATCCTCCGGATGGAGCTGCAACGGGTGGGTGCCGACACCTCCGGCCCGAAGGCGAACAGCCTGCTCGATCTGTCCACCCCGGACATGGACTTCACCCGCATCGCCGAGGGCATGGGCGTACCCGCCACGCAGGCGAAGACGGCCGAACAACTGGCCGACCAGTTCCGCACCGCCCTGTCCGAACCGGGCCCCCACCTCATCGAAGCGATGGTCCCACCCCTGCTCTGACCGCTCGCCGGGGTTGCCGTGAAGGGCACCTTCCCTGCGTTGAACGCAGTGAGGGGCACTTTCCCTGCACTCGACGCAGGGAAAGTGCCCCTCACGTTCACCAACCCGACCGGGCCGGGCGGTTACTCGTAGATCTCGCCCTTGTCGGCCTTGTCGACCAGGGACTGCGGCGGCTCGAAGTGGCTGCCGTAGCGCCGGGCCAACTCACGGGAGCGGGCCACGAAGCCCTGCAGACCGCCCGGGTACTGGTTCATGTACTGCGCCACGCCGCCGGTCCACGCCGGGAAGCCGATGCCGAAGATCGAGCCGATGTTGGCGTCCTGCACCGACCGCAGCACGCCCTCGTCGAAGCACTTGACGGTCTCCAGCGCCTCGGCGAAGAGCATCCGCTCCTTCAGGTCCTCGAACGGAACCTCACCGCTGCCGCTGTCGTACGCCTCGCGCAGACCCGGCCACAGCCGCGTGCGCTTGCCCGACTCGTCGTACTCGTAGAACCCGGCGCCGCTGGAGCGGCCCTTGCGATCGAACTCGTCGATCATCCGGTCGATGACCGCGTCCGACGGGTGCGGCGTCCAGGTGCCGCCCGCGGCCTCGACACCGGCCCGCGTCTCCTCGCGGATCTTGCGCGGCAGCGTCAGGGTCAGCTCGTCCATCAGCTGCAGCGGCGGCGACGGGTAGCCCGCCTGCGAGCCCGCCTGCTCGATGGTGGCCGGCTCCACGCCCTCGCCGACGGCCGCGACGGCCTCGTTGATGAACGTACCGATCACCCGGCTGGTGAAGAACCCGCGGCTGTCGTTGACCACGATCGGGGTCTTCTTGATCTGCATCGTGTAGTCGATGACCTTGGCCAGCGTGGCGTCCGAGGTCTTCTCCCCACGGATGATCTCCACGAGCGGCATCTTGTCCACCGGCGAGAAGAAGTGGATGCCGATGAAGTCCTCCTGCCGCTGGACCCCCTCGGCCAGGCCGGTGATGGGCAGCGTGGAGGTGTTCGAGCCGAGCACCGCGTCCGAGTCGACCACGCCCTCGATCTCGGCGAAGACCTTGTGCTTGAGCTCGGTGCTCTCGAACACCGCCTCGATCACGAAGTCGACGCCGGACAACTCCTGCGGGTCACCCGTCGCGGTGATCCGGCCCAGCAGCGCGTCCGAACGCTCCTGCGTGGTCTTTCCGCGCTTGAGGGCCTTCTCCTCCAGCTTGCGGGCGTAGTCCTTGCCCTTCTCCGCGTTCTCGGTCGAGACGTCCTTGAGCACGACGTCGATCCCGGCCTTGGCGGAGACGTAGGCGATGGCCGCGCCCATCATGCCCGCGCCGAGCACGCCGACCTTGCGGGCCTGGTACTTCTCGTACCCGTCGGGCCGGGACCCGCCCGAGTTGATGTGCTGCAGGTCGAAGAAGAACGCCTTGGTCATGTTCTTCGCGACCTGCCCGGTGGCCAAGCTGACGAAGTACCGCGTCTCGATCTCGGACGCGGTGTCCACGTCGACCTGGCTGCCCTCGACCGCGGCGGCGAGGATCGCCCGCGGGGCGGGCATCGGCGCGCCCTTGAGCTGCTTGCGCAGCGTCGCCGGGAACGCGGGCAGGTTCGCCGCGAAGCTCGGGTTGGACGGCGTGCCACCGGGGATCTTGTAACCCTTCACGTCCCACGGCTGCTGGGCCTCGGGGTTGGCGTTGATCCACTCCTTGGCCTTGGACAGCAGCCCGTCGGGCGAGTCGAGCAGTTCGTCGATCAGGCCCAGTTCCAGCGCCTTCGCGGGCTTGTGCCGCTGCCCCTCGACGAGCACGTTGAGCACGGCGCTCTGGATGCCCAGCAGGCGCACGGTGCGCACGACGCCGCCGCCCCCGGGCAGCAGCCCCAGCGTCACCTCGGGCAAACCGATCTGGCTGCCCTTGACGTCGGCGGCGATCCGGCGGTGGCAGGCCAGCGCCAGCTCCAGGCCGCCGCCGAGCGCGGCGCCGTTCATCGCGGCGACGACCGGCTTGCCCAGCGTCTCCAGCCTGCGCAGGTCCCGCTTGACGGCGTTGGTCTGCTCCGTCATGGCCCCGGCCAGCTCGGGCGTGGCCCGGATCAGGTCGTTGAGGTCGCCACCGGCGAAGAAGGTCTTCTTCGCCGAGGTCAGCACCACACCGGTGATGGAGTCCCGCTCGGCCTCCAAGCGGTCCACGGTCGCGGCCAGCGACTCGCGGAAGTCGGCGTTCATGGTGTTGGCCGACTGGTTCGGGTCGTCGAGCGTGAGCACGACGATGCCGTCGGAGTCGGTCTCCCAGCGGATGGTCTTGGATTCAGTCATCGTTGTTCTTCGTCCCTCACACGCGCTCGATGATGGTGGCCAGCCCCATGCCGCCGCCGATGCACAGGGTCACGAGCGCGCGCCGGGCCTGACGCCGCTCCAGTTCGTCGACCATCGTGCCCAGGATCATCGCGCCGGTCGCGCCGAGCGGGTGGCCCATCGCGATGGCACCGCCGTTGACGTTGACCTTCTCCTCCGGGATCTTGAGGTCCTTCATCCACTTGAGGACCACGGCGGCGAACGCCTCGTTCAGCTCGAACAGGTCGATGTCGTCGACGGTGAGCCCGGCCTGCTTGAGCACTTTCTGCGTGGCCGGCGTCGGGCCGGTAAGCATGATCGTCGGGTCGGAGCCGGTGACGGCGGTGGACACCACGCGAGCCCGCGGCGTGAGTCCGGCCCGCTTGCCGGTCTCCTCATCACCGACCAGCACCAGCGCGGCGCCGTCGACGATGCCCGACGAGTTGCCGCCGGTGTGCACGTGGTCGATCTGCTCGACCGAGTGGTACTTCTGCGTGGCCACCGCGTCGAACCCGGCCATCTCGCCGATGTCGGCGAAGGCGGGCTTGAGCTTGCCGAGTGACTCCACGGTCGTGCCCGGACGACGGTGCTCGTCGTGGTCGAGGATCGTGACCCCGTTGATGTCGGTGACGGGCACCACGGACTTCGAGAAGTACCCGCCCGCCCAGGCGGCCTCGGCCTTCTCCTGCGAGCTCGCGGCGAAGCGGTCGACGTCCTCCCGGGAGAAGCCCTCCAGGGTGGCGATCAGGTCGGCGCCGATGCCCTGCGGGACGAAGTAGGAGTCGTAGTTGGTGGCCGGGTCGGTGAACATCGCGCCACCGTCGGAGCCCATCGGCACCCGCGACATCGACTCGACGCCGCCGCCCAGGAGGAGCTTGTCGAAGCCCGCGCGGACCTTCTGGGCCGCCTGGTTGACGGCCTCCAGCCCGGACGCGCAGAACCGGTTGAGCTGCACGCCCGCGACCGTCTCGGGCAGTCCGGACGCGATCGCCGCGGCGCGCGCGATGTCGGCGCCCTGGTCACCCACCGGGGAGACGACACCGAGGATGATGTCGTCGATCAGGGCCGGGTCCATGTCGGGGTGCCGCGACTTCAGTTCGTCGATCAGGCCGACGACCAGGTCCAGCGGCTTGACCCCGTGCAGGGCGCCGCCCTTGTTCTTGCCACGAGGCGTACGGATCGCCTCGTAGATGAACGCCTCTGTACTCACACCCACGGTCCTTCCTGGCGGAGTCCGCCTTTCGTGGTGCTGGGTTTCGTGGTGCTAATCGCTACTAACATAATCCCGCATTCGCGCAGGCTGTCAACGGGTTGCCCGGGGGAGCACAGACGCTAGAGTGTGCTCACGTTATGGACGGTGACACCAGCAGGACCAGGCGCGGCCGCGACCGCAGGGCCCAGCTCGCCGCGGTGGCGTCGGAGCTGTTCCGCGAGCGCGGGTACCACGGCGTCGGGATCAACGACATCGCCGCGGCCGCGGGCGTCACCGGCCCCGCGCTCTACCGGCACTTCACCGACAAGCAGGCGGTCCTCGCACACGTGCTGCTCACCGGACTGCGGGAGATGGAGACCGCCACCGGCGACGCGCTGGAGGGTGCGGATACCGCCACGCCCCAGCGGATCCGGGACCTGCTCGAACGCCTCGCCGCACGTTCGGTCGAACGCCGGGACGTGGCCGCGCTGTGGCGGTGGGAGGGCCGTCACCTGGACGACCGGACCCAGCGCGAGATCCGGAGCCGCTCGACGGCGATGCTCACGGCGTGGTCCAAGGTGCTGATGCGGCGCCGCCCGGAGCTGGCCGCCGACGACGCCGAACTGCTGTGCTGGGCGGCGCTGTCGGTGTTCGGCAGCGTGTCGGTACACCACACGAGCCTGCCGAAGCGGCGGTTCACCGAGCTGCTGACCACCCTGGCCCTGCGCGTCCTGCACGCGGACCTGCCCGCGCCCGCCGCCGGGGACACCACACTGGCCGGGGACACCGCACCGGCGGCGGAGACGCCGACGCTGGGGCACCCCTCGCGGCGCGAACGGGTGCTCACCGAGGCCGCCGAGTTGTTCCGCACGCGGGGCTTCACCGACGTGAGCATGGAGGACATCGGGCAGGCCGCGGGCATCGCCGGGCCGAGTGTGTACCGGCACTTCTCCAGCAAGAGCAGCCTGCTGGCCGCGATCGGACGCCGCGCCGGCGACCGCCTCGGGCTGGCCGCCGAACATGCCGTGCGCACGAGCGCGCCGCCGGACGAGACCGAGGCGCTGCGCAGGCTGGCCGACTCGTACGTGCGCACGCTGACGGGCCCGCCCGAGCTGCTGGTGGCCTTCTCGGTGGACCGGGTGCACATCGCCGAGCGGGACAGGGGCGAACTGGTGCGCATCCAGCGGGACTACGTCGCCCAGTGGGTCGGACTGTTGCAGGCCGTTCATCCCGGATCGGATACCCGCGAAATCCGGATCGCCGTGCACGCGGCGCTGACGATCGCCAACGACCTGACCCGGACCCGCCGGGTGGCGGCCCGGCCGAACCTGGCCGCCGAGCTCGGCACGCTGCTGCGCGCCGTGCTCGGCATCACCTGAGACACCCGGATCACGACGGACGGGGCGACCCTACTGGCGTCCGGCCACGGTCACCGGCTAACCTACTCGCGAGTAGGTAGACCGGAGGGGACAGCTGTGGCCAGACAGAATGCGACCAAACGCGACGCCATGGGCCTCGGCCTCGCGGCGCTCAACCGGCTCGCCGGTTCCACACTGCTCGACCGCGCCGGACTGCGGAAGCCCGTGGAGAACGTCGTGGCCACGGCCACGCGCCAGGGCTTCCGCGCGGCGGGCGCGGCGCAGCGGACGTTCCAGGCGAGGACCCGGATGAACAAGCCCGCGCGGCCGACGGACGCGCCCGACACCGGGCTGTTCGACCTGACACCGACCGACGAGCAGCAGATGATCGTCGAGACGGTGACCGAGTTCGCCGCCGAGCAGCTGCGGCCCGCCGCGGCCGGGGCGGACGAGGAACTCACCCCACCCGACGGCCTGCTGGGCCGGGCCGCCGAACTGGGCCTGACCGCCGTCGGGGTTCCCGAGGAACTCGGCGGCATGGGCACCGAGCGCTCGTCGGTCACCAACGCGCTCGTGGCCGAGGCACTCGCCCACGGTGACCTCGGCCTGGCGGTGGCGGTGCTCGCCCCGTCCGCGGTGGCGAACGTGCTCGCCGAACACGGCGACGCGCACCAGCAGGCGACGTATCTGCCCGCGTTCACCGACGAGAACGTGCCCGCCGCGGCACTCGCGCTGCAGGAACGGCGGCCGTTGTTCGACGTGTTCGCCCCGGCGACGAAGGCCCGCCGCACCCCGGACGGGTACAAGCTGGACGGGGTGAAGAACCTGGTTCCGCGCGCGGCGCAGGCGGAACTGTTCGTCGTCTCCGCCGATCTGGAGGGCCGCGGACCCGCGCTGTTCTTGGTGGAGTCCGGCACCACGGGCCTGTCGGTCGAGGCCGACCCGGCGATGGGGCTGCGCGGCGCGGCCACCGGCAAGGTCGTGCTCGACGGTGCGACGGTGCCCGCGGGGGCGTTGATCGGCGGTGGCAAGGCGGACGTGTTCACCCGGGTGGTGCGCTCCTCCCGGCTGGGCTGGGCGGCGCTGGCCTGCGGCACCGGCAAGGCCGTGCTCGACTACGTCGTCCCGTACGTCAACGAGCGGCAGGCGTTCGGGGAGCCGGTCAGCCACCGGCAGGGCGTGGCGTTCCAGGTCGCCGACATCGGCATCGAGCTGGAGAGCATGCGGCTGACCATGCTGCGTGCCGCCGCGCGGGCCGAACAGGGCAGGGACAACGCCCGGGAGGTCGCCCTGGCGCACTCGCTGGCCGCGGAGAAGGGCATGCGGATCGGCAACGCCGGGGTGCAGCTGCTCGGTGGCCACGGCTACATCAAGGAACACCCGGTGGAACGCTGGTATCGCGACCTGCGCGCCATCGCCGTCATGGAGGGGGTCGTCAGCGCATGATCAACCTTGAGGTCCCGAAGAAGGCGAAGGGACTGGTCAACCAGGCGCGGCAGGCCGCGTCCGAGGTGTTCCGCCCGATCTCGCGCAAGTACGACCGCGCCGAGCACGAGTACCCGGTCGAGCTGGACATGCTCGCCTCCCTGCTGGACGGACTGAACACCTCCGGTGAGGGCGGCGCGGGCGCGGCGGGCGTGCGCCGCAAGGAGGACGAGAAGGACTCCGGCAACCGCAACGGCGGCAACCTGTCCACCGTGCTCGGCACCATCGAGATGTGCTGGGGCGACGTGGCGATGCTGCTGTCCATGCCGCGCCAGGGCCTGGGCAACGCCGCGATCGCCTCGGTGGCCGACGACGAGCAGCTGGAGCGGTTCGCGGGCACCTGGTCGGCGATGGCGATCACCGAACCGGGGTGCGGGTCCGACTCGGCGGCCATCACCACCACGGCCACCGAGGACGGCGACAACTACGTCCTCAACGGCGAGAAGATCTTCGTCACCTCGGGCGCGCGCGCCGACTCGGTCGTCGTCTGGGCCACCCTGGACAAGGACGTGGGCCGCGCGGCGATCAAGTCGTTCGTCGTGGAGAAGGGCACGCCCGGCTTCGAGGTGGTGCGGCTGGAGCACAAGCTCGGCATCCGTGCCTCGGACACGGCGGTGCTGCGCTTCGACAACTGCCGCGTGCCGAAGGAGAACCTGCTCGGCACCCCGGAGATCGACACCAGGAAGGGCTTCGCCGGGGTCATGCAGACCTTCGACAACACCCGCCCGTTGGTGGCCGCCATGGCCGTCGGCGTCGCGCGGGCGGCGTTGGAGGAGACCGAACGGCTGCTGGCCGAGGCGGGGGTGACGGTCGACTACGACCGGCCGGCGAATCTCCAACACGCAGCCGCCGCACGGTATCTGCGACTGGAGGCCGACTACGAGGCGGCGTACCTGCTGACCCTGGAGTCGGCGTGGATGGCCGACAACCGCAAGCCCAACTCGCTGCAGGCCTCGATGGCCAAGGCGAAGGCGGGCCGCACGGCCGTCGACGTGACGCTGGGCTGTGTCGAACTCGCGGGCACGCTGGGCTACTCGGAGGAGTCCCTGCTGGAGAAGTGGAGCCGCGACTCGAAGATTCTGGACATCTTCGAGGGCACCCAGCAGATCCAGCAGCTGATCGTCGCCCGCCGCCTGCTGGGCAAATCCAGCAGCGAGCTGAAGTAGCCGGACACCGGGTACGGACCGTCCGGTGGAGAAAAGTCCCGGGACAGGACCCCACCGGACGGTCCGCATCACGCCGTGGCGAGCAGCGTCCGGGATCGTTCGGTGATGCTCGTGTCGATCGCCTCCCGGAGAGGCGCGTTGTCGCGCAGCAGCGGAGCGAACCGTGGCCACTCGACGCGGACGCGGTGCACCGTCTCCGCTGCCACGTCGGCCAGTTCCGCGGCATGCGCGCCGAGCCGCCGCTCCAGTCGGGCGAACGTGCCGGTGGTGACCCGGCCGAAATCCCTGGTCCCACCGAACTTCAGTCCGAGGTCCTCCGTGCCTTCACCGGCCTGGTAGAAGGCGGTGGACACGAGATCGTACGCGGGCGCGAGCGTGGGAACACGCCGATCGCGGTAGATGAGTGACCAGTTCTTGAAATGCGCGTCGCCGTTCGAGATCAGTACGATGAAGGCCAGTCTGCGGGCGAACTCCCGAAGTGCGGGAAGGTCCCGGCGCCGATGGACGAGTGCGGCGACGGTCTCGAAGTTCCCCTGATATTTCCGCTCGGGGTAGGTGTTGCGGATCTGGGCCATGTCCTCGATGTGCACCAGGCGTCTCCCGCCGTCGCGGTCGAAGCGGCCGACCGCGTAGGCGAATTCCTCCTTCTCCGGCCAGATGTGCGCGGGGAGATCATGCACCTGGTCCCGATGCACCAGCCGGACCTCGGGGACATCGATGCCCACCGCACCGGCCAGCGACATCATCGCGTACTCGTTGACCGGGACGTCGGGATAGATCCGGTCCGGGAGTTTCACGATCCAGTCGCCACCCTCACCCGAGGCGGGCAGGGTCAACCGGTCGTTGTGCTTGACCATCGAGAACTTGAGACCGACTCCGGCGAGCGAGAACTTCCACCCGGAGTGACCGGCCTCCCTGGGCGCACCGCTCGCCGCCTCCGGGCGCCACGCGGACGGCTCGCCGTCCTCGGGCAGCACCCGGACCGCCCCGGGCAGATCGTGTCCGACCTGCGCGAGCAGTTCCATCTCCCGGTCCACCGACACGTGCCGGTCGGCGGCGATCCACTCCCGCAGCTTGCCCTCCGGAAGCAGGTTGGAGAACCACGGGGGCAGCCGTAGTGCGCTGGCGTGGCGCGCGTGCATGTCCTGCTCGAAGATCAGTCCGAGCACCGGGCGATCCGCGTCGTCGAGGTACTCCTCGGTGAACGTGAACCAGGTGTAGTCCCCGCGCTGATTCAGCGTTCCCACGCGGTACTCGTCGAGCCAGACCCCGTGGCGCTGCTCAGTATGCGCCATCGTCCTCGTCCTCGTCCTCGATGACGAGCTCCGCCAGTGGGGGTGTGTCCTCGAATCCCCACTCGCACCGTTGCCGGAGAAACGACCAGACGGTGTCGTACACCAATTGCTGCCGGACATCGATGAACTCGGGCAGTCGCCCGGACCGCAGGAGTCCAGCAGCTTCCGGTGATACGAGGTGGGATCTGCGAGACCTGCACACCCGATCCTGCAGCTCCTCCGACACCGCTGTCAGTTCGACGGAGAGCGAAGCGGATGCCTCGGCGACGTCCTGCCGGAGAACCGGAAGGAACATCCGGTTCGCGGCGCTGTTCCGGCGATCAGCATCGAGCTGGTCCGTTGTGACGATCTTGTGAATCGCGTCCGAGGCGGTCCACTGACCCGTGAGACTTTCCGCCAGCTCCGCCGAGCTGAACGGCTCCCCCGTAGTCGGATCCCGGGGCTCCAGCGCCCACCAGCTGCACAACACGATCTTCCCGGCCGCGGAGTTCGCCCGGAACTTCCGGACATCCGGTACGGGAGAGTCGGCCGGTTCGGCTCCGATCGCGTTCAACAACGCCTGCACGGAGCTCGACTCCTGCCCGGGGACGATCTTCTGGCCGTAGATTCGGGTCGCTCCCGTGGTACCACCGGGAAAGATGCCCGGCCCCACCGCTGCCGCCCGCCAGAACCACCGTCGGAGCAGTTTCACGTTCTGCGCCTCGGGTTCGGGATGATGCGCAAAGAACCGGGCCAGCACGATCAGCAGATAGCGGTACGGCAGGAGCGCGAGGTGAGGCACCTGTGCCTCGATCTGGAGGAACGACACGGCCCGGAGGAGCGCGTTCTCCGCGGCCCGGTACGCGGTGTCCCGGTCCTCACCGCCGTCGGTGAACTCGACCCGTACCTCGCGCTGGATGTCCGGGTCCCTGCGCGCCAGGACCGCTTGGAGAACGGTACCCTCGTCCAGTTCACCGAACTGACGGTCCTCGTCGACGTGGGACGCGATGAGAGCGAAATCCAGCTTCTCCCCGGCCGCACTCTCCTCCCCGGCATTGAGCGCCGAGAACACCTCCGCCTTCGTCAGCCGCTTCCCGTAGTTGTTCATCCGATCGAAAATGTCCTGGAGAACACGCTCGTCACTGTGTTTGACGAGATAAGCGGGAACCGCGTACGTACGAATCTTGTCGGTGATCGCGCTCGCCTGGTCGAAATGGTCCTTGATCTCGGGGTGGTCCCAGAACCACTTCATCAATCTCTGCGGATCATAGAGAACGGGAAGTGGAAGAACGGTCGGATCGGCGTTTTCTCCCGGTCTGACGAACTTGTCTGCGCTGAGGTCGTAGGCGAGGGCGAATCGTGGATCGTTGCCCGCCTCCGGGTTCAGTACGTTGGCTATGCTCGTGATGCGCTGCTGCCCGTCGACCACCCAGAGCGCCTCGGGCAGCTCGGGAGCGTCCAGACGCAGCGCCCCGAGGTGCAATTCAGCGGCCGGAGCCGGGCGGGCCCAGAGCAGGAGACTCCCGATCGGATAGTTCCGCACGATGCTGTCGAACAGTTTCTCCGCGTCCGCCAATTTCCACCGGAAGGAGCGCTGGAAATGCGGCACCCTGATCCTGCCCTGCCACGCCATCTCGACGAGGTCCTTGACCTCCAACGTCGTGGCACTACGCGACACGTCTCCCTGCATCGGCCGGTCCCCCTTTCACGTGGAACAGTGTGTCACAGGAGAACAACGAAGGCCGCAGGTCACTGCGTGGCGCGGTGCAGCCTGCTCGCCCTGTCCGACATCGACGTGTCGAGCACCCGAATCGAGCAGGCGACGCCCACGTCACGGGATTACCGGGGCGTGGGGCCCGTGGCCGTGCCCCTCATCCTGGCGCAGCCCGCGGCGTGAGGCGGCGGATAGCCACCGTCCCCCCATCGCCTGCGCTCAACGCCGTGAAGGCCCCCTTCCCTGCGTTCAACGCCGCGAGGGACTCCTTCACTGCGTTGAGTGCAGGAAAGGAGTCCTTCACGGCACCCGGACCGGCGCGGCTCAGCCCGGATTCTCCTGGTCGGTGGGGAGTGGTTTTCTCACCAGCAGGAACGCCTGCGGTGCCCACTCCGGGTAGTCGCCGTCGGTGTCCGGCTCGCGGACCAGTCGGGCGCGCGGATGCAGGCCCGCTGCACGCAGCAGGTCGGCGACCCGGTCCGGGCGGCGTGGGTGGAAGTCCAGCGACACCGGGTGCCCGCCGAGTTCGTCGCGAGGGACCACCTCGTCACCCACCGCGAACGCGAGCTGCGTGTACCCGCCCGGGGCCAGCACGCGGTGGAACTCGGCGAACACGTCCGGCAGTCGCTCGTCGGGCACGTGGATGATCGAGTACCACGCCACGAGGCCGCCGAGGGAGCTGTCGTCGAGGTCGAGACCGAGCATGGATCCCTCGGCGAACCGTAGGTGGGGATGGTCCTGCCGGGCGCGGGCGACCATGCGGGGTGAGAGGTCGATCCCGAATACCGCGAGGCCGAGACCGTGCAGGTGTGCGGTGATGCGGCCCGGTCCACAGCCGATCTCGACCACCGGGCCCGCGTCGGCGGCGGTGACGAGCTCGGCGAAGCCGCCGAGGACGGCGCGGTCGAGCGGCCGGACCGCCAGCTCGGCGGCGACCCACTCCGTATAGGGCTCGGTGATCGTGTCGTAGGCCGCGCGGGTACGGATCACGAAGTCCGGCTCTGCCATGCCGGTGACGCTATCTCGCCGGACGGGCGGCCCGGGCCGGATCGGTGAGATCCCGACCGGGCCCGGTCGTCACGAGGTCGGCACATAGGTGAGGGTGAGCACCCCGCTGGACAGCGTGCCGCTGTCGGCGAGGGTGAGCTTCTGCGTGGCGGTGTTTCCGTCGAACAGCCGATTTCCGTGGCCGACGACGATCGGATGCACCAACAGGCGGAGTTGGTCGAGCAGCCCGTGGGCGAGCAGCCAGCGCACCGTGCTCGCGCTGCCCGACATCCCGAGGTCCCCGTCGATGCTCTCCTTGACCGCACGGACCGCGTCGACGTCGCCGGGCAGCACCGTCGTGTTGTTCCACGAGGGGTCGGTCAGCGACCCGGAGATCACGTACTTCGGCATGGTGTTGAAGTGGGTCGCGAACGGTTCGTCGGTGCTGTCCGGCCAGTAGGCGGCCCACTCGTCGTAGAGCGTGCGCCCCATGAGGAAGGCCTTGTTGGTCTCCATGCCGGCGGCGACCACGGCCCCCATCTCGTCGTCGAAGTACGGGAAGTGCCACTCGTCCGGCGATTCGACCACGCCGTCGAGTGAAACGAAGAAGTTCGCGATGATCCTGCCCATGCCTGTGTCGTGCCCCTCCTGAACGATGATGTGCGCGCCGGTCTCCGCCGGCGCGCAGGACAGGCTAGTGGCCGCTGGAGAGGTCGGTCTTGTACAGAAGCGACAGGGGTTCGGCGGTGTCGCGCCGCAGGTGCGTCGCCGTGCGGCCGAGGAAACGGGTGAGTGAGCGGGACAGGTGTGGCTGGTCGTGGTAACCGAGCCGGTTCACGACGTCGAGAGGTGTGGCCCTCGCGCGGAGCAGCAGTGCGGCCCGCCGGGCACGCTCGATCTGCCGGATCGTGCTCCGGGTGAGGCCGGTCGTCGCCACGACCCGCCGCTGTACCGAACGCGCACCCACACCCGCGACGTCACCGGGGACGGCCTCGGCCACCAGCGGATCCCGCACGAGCACTCCCGCCCGCACGAGCCGGGCCACGAACTGCTCGGCACTGTCGAAGTCGGGAAGCGCCCACTCCTCGCCCCGGAGCACGAAGCTCCGCGGCGTCGCGTGTCGACTGTCGGTCTGCCCGTCGACGAGCCGCGGGATCGGCAGGTGCGGCATCGTCGTGCCGTGCGCGAAGCTGATCCCGAAGAACTCCGAGTCATCCGGCACGTCCGCGAGGCTCGCCACCGTCTCCGGACCACGTACGCCGACATCGACGCGGCCGCGGTGTGTCCACACGACGAGTTCCCAGTGCGAGGTCGCCACCGACCTCATGCGTTCGACGCCGCTACTGCGTGCCCGCCACACCCGGGCAACGTACGGCGAGTCCGACGGCCGGTCCTCGATCTCCAGCATCAGCTGCCCCCATCGTGCGGCCGGGTCTGCGGCCTCTGCCGACGACGGTGGTGGCGGGCCACCCGTGCTCGGTTCCCGCACGAGGGTGCGCACCACTGCTGTCTGCCGTGTACCTGGACAAAATACCGCACGCAGCGGGGAGCGGCGCAGGCGCGCAGGCGTTCCCGGTCGGGACCGCCGAGGAACGCGATCGCGGCACGGGCGAGCGCGGCCACGAAACACGTGCGGGCATCGGTCTCGGTCGACCGCATCCGTCTCGTCGGGGTGCTTTCGCCGGGCCAGTGGAGCTCCGGAACGACGGGGTCCGTGGTCGCCGCGGCGTTGAGGCCCGCGAGCGCCTCGTCCTTCGGCATCAGCGGTCGCGTGTCCGCGCGACTCGCCGGACCGGGTGCGACGGCATGGGCGAACAACGCCCGCACGGCCGTGCGGAGCCCGAGCAGTCGCGCGTGCAGCTCCCCGTCGACGTCGGGTGGCTCACCCGGCACCAGCTCGTGCCACTGCCGCAGCCACCGGGCGGTGGCTGCGGGGGTCGCCAGGTCGTCGGTGACCCCTCCCTGGCCGTCGTGGCGAAGGGTGTTCGCCAGATCCACAGCCGGGAAGCACCGCACGATGTCCGCTCGTCCTCTCCCAGTTGACCGGATGATCACGCCGATCGTAGCGTCCTAATGGATATCGTGGACGAATCCATTAGCGACGCCGTCGGCGAGCGGCGCGATCGGGAGGGATCGGCTGATGACGACGGCGGTGTTCGCCCAGATCAGTGACCTGCACCTGGACGGTGGTGAACGGACCACCGAACGCGCCACGCGGGTGATGGACCACCTGCGCGCCCTTCCGCGTCCTGTCGACGCGATCGTGGTGACCGGAGACGTCACCGAGCACGCGACCGAAGCCGAGTACCGTGCGTCCGCGCGGATCCTGTCGACCCCTACGCCGGTACTGACCATTCCGGGCAACCACGACACCCGACCGGCGGTCCGGGAGTTCCTCCTCGGGGCGCCGCCCACGGAAGGCCCCGTCAACCGGGTCCACCGGATCGCCGGGGACGGGCGACTGACCACCCACTACCGCGTCGTGCCCTGAGCGGATCCGGCATGGCACATCCCGTCGCGCTCGCGGCTTTCGTCGCGGTCGTGTTCCCGCTCGTCGCGACCCCGGGCGCCAGCCTCACCCTGCTGATCCGGCACGTCGCCGCCGGGGGCCGACGACACGCCGTTCCCGTGGTGCTCGGCACCGCCACCGGCATCTACGTCCACGCCACTCTCGCCGCCGTGGGCCTGTCGGCGGTGCTCGTGCGTTCCGACACGGCGTTCACGGTCGGCACCTACCTCGGCGCCGGCTACCTGGTCGGGCTCGGGCTGTGGACCTGGCACGCCTCGGGGAGAACGGCCGCACCATCCGGCTCCGCCGACGCCGCGCCGGACGCGGTCTCCCTTCCCCGCACCTACGTCGAGGCCCTGCTGGGCAACGTGCTCAACCCGAAGGCGGCGCTGGTCTACCTCACGCTCGTCCCGCAGTTCCTGGACACCGACCTGGCGGTGGCCGGGCAGATCCTCACCCTGGCCACCGCACACGTGACGGTGATGGCGGTGTGGCTGGCCGCCTGCACGGGAGTGCTGCACCGCCTGGTCGCCACCTCTCGGGCGAAGCGGGTGTTCACCCGGGCCTCGGCGCTCGTACTCGTCGGCCTGGGCGTGCTCGCCGCGCTCCGACCGGTGATGTGAGCGGCGACGGGCGACATCACTCCACCGTGAGCACGATCTTGCCGCGCGTGGTCCCCTGCTGGTTGAGCCGCCACGCCTCGGCGGCCTCCTCCAGGGACAACACCCGGTCGACGTTGACCCGCAGCCGGCCGTCACCGGCCATCGCGGCCAGCTCCGCCAACTGCCCGGTGTCCGGGCGCACCCACATGTAGATTCCGCCTACCTCGTCGGCCCGCGGGTCGGCGACCGAAGCCAGCCGGGACGCCTCGCGCAGCAGCTCGCGCGAGGCGTCGATCGAGTCCCCGCCGACGTAGTCCACGGCCGCGTCCACCCCGTCCGGGGCGAGCTCGCGGACCCGGCCGCCGAGCCCGTCGCCGTAGGAAACGGGCTCGGCGCCGAGTTCGCGCAGGAAGTCGTGGTTGTGCTCGGCCGCCGTGCCGAGCACGCGGGCACCCCGCGCCACGGCGAGCTGGGTGGCGATCGAGCCGACCCCGCCCGCGGCGGCATGCACGAGGACGGTGTCGCCCCGTCCCATCTTCACCCGGTCGAGGGTCTGCCAGGCGGTGAGCCCGACGAGGGGCAGCCCGGCGGCGTGCGTCCAGTCCAGCGACGCCGGTTTCGGCGCGACCAGTCGCACGTGCGCGGACACGAACTCGGCGTAGGAGCCGTACTCCACCCAGTCCTTGCGCAGGTAGCCGACGACCTCGTCGCCGACCGAGTACTCGGTGACGTCCAGCCCCGTGGCTTCCACCACCCCGGCGACATCCCACCCGGGGATGATCGGAAAGTGGGTCTCCAGCATGCCGTCGAGGTAGCCCGCACCGATCTTCCAGTCCACCGGGTTCACCCCCGCCGCCTTCACAGCGAGGAGCACCTCACCGGGCGCCACCTTCGGGTCGGCGTGCTCACGCGGGACCAGCTCGTCCGGCCCGCCGTACTGCTCCAGAACCATGGCTCGCATGCGGCTCCCAACGCGCCACGCGGGAGGCCCTGTTCCCGCTCCGGTCCCGGTCCACCCCTGTAGGTGAGGCCCGCTCCGAACGACATCCGGGCGACTGGACGAACAAAACGAAACGAGTTACGTTACGAGCGACTGAGGAGGACGCATGAGCACGGAGCTACGACAGGAAACGTACGTTCCCGAGACTGCGGAGCAGCGGCAACTGGCCAGCGTTCAAGCCTTCCTGGAGACGCACGGACACACGGAGACCGCGGATGGGCGGTCCGCGTATCTCCTCAGTGGCGCCGGCCCCGACGAGCAGGTGGAGCTACCGGAAGAGGTATCCCGCGTCCTGCGGCATGTGGTGGAAGCCCTCCGGCACGGCCTCGCGGTGACCGTAGCGCCGCAGAACACGACACTGACCACACAGCAGGCCGCCGAACTGCTGGGCGTCAGCAGACCGACCGTCGTCCGACTGCTCGACGACGGCGAGATCCCGTTCGACCGCGTGGGGACACACCGCCGGATGGCACTGCGGGATCTGCTCTCGTACCGCGACCGGCGGCGTGCCGAACAGTATGCGGCGCTCGAGGCCACGGCCGTCGACGAGGACGAGGATATCGACACCGCCCTGGCCAGGATGCGCTCAGCGCGCAAGGAGGTGGCCCGACGTCGTCGGCACCACACCGAACGCATGTAGCGCACTATGCGACACTCTCCGAGTGTTCACGGCACTGCTCGACACCTGTGTCCTCTGGCCCAGCCTGCAGCGTGACTTCCTGCTGTCGCTCGCGGTCGAGGGCCTCTACCGCCCGGCGTGGAGTGGAGTAATTCTCGAGGAGCTCGCCCATCACGAAGCCGTGAAGCTCGTGGATCGCGGCATGGCCGACACGGAGGCACGGCGCCGCGCCCGTACATTGATCATCGCAATGCAACGGGCCTTCAACGACGCCGAAGTGACCGGCTGGGAAGGACTCGAAGGCACCTATGGTCTGCCGGACCCGGACGATGAACATGTGGTGGCGGCCGCGGTGGTCGCCGGTGCCGGGGCGATCATCACGGAGAACCACAGGGACTTCCCGCGCTCGCACCTCCCCGGCGACCTCGCTGTCCTGTCCCCACGGCGGTTCTGCGCGGACCGTGTCGCGACCGGGCCGTCGCGGGCGCTGTCGGCAGTCGCGGCGATCGCGTCGAGAACCACCGTCCGCCGCTGAGCGTGGACGATGTGCTGAAGACCTTGGAGTCACGCTACGGTCTCCGGGAAGCGGTGGACGTGCTCCGGGAGGGCTGCTGATCGTCCGGCCAGGCGGCGTTCATCCCTCTACGTGTTGCCCATGGACGATCCCGACACCGTCAACGAACCAGTCACGACGCGGGTCGGGCGGCACTCCCCTCGGGTGGCGGGTACGTACGGTGAAGATCAGTCACACACGATCTTCGGTGGGGGAACACGTACCGGTATGGCACGCGCATGGATGGTCCGGACGGGACGTCGGGGCGAGCAGGAACAGGCCGCGCTCGCGGAAGGACTCGCCATCATCGGCTGGGACGAGACCGGTGATCTCGCACAGGTCGAGAACCGCGAGCAGGTCCGGGAGCTGCTCATCCGCGAGTACCCGGACCTCAGTCCCCAGGTGATCGCCAACTGGACCGGTCAGCTGTGGCGGTTCCGGGAGGAGATCTCGGTCGGTCGGCGATCACGTCGTCATCCCTGTTGCGTCGAACGGCCGGCGTCAGTTCGCGGTCGGTGTGGTCACCGGCCCGTACCGGTTCCGCGCGGAAGCCGGGTTCGGGTTCCGGCACACCCGACCGGTCGAATGGCGGACCAAGGGCCTCGAGCGTGACCTGCTGCACCAGGACCTGCGCGACAGCATGGGATCGCTGCTCACCGTCTTCGAGCTCCGGCGGAACAACGCCGCCGCGCGCATCACCGAACTCGCGCGGAGCGGGGCGTGGATCCCGGCCCGGAGAGTGCGGTCGAGCAGGAGTCGACCGCACCCGTGCGCCGTCTGGAGGAGATCGTCGACGCGGCCGTCGAGCGGGGCGAGGAGGTCCGGCTGACCGTCCGTGAACTCCTCGGCCTCTGGGGGCACGCCCGCCGGTGGCCCGCGGTCATCGAGGAGATCCAGAACAGGCTCGCCGAACTCGGACTGGCCACTACTCCGTCGTTCACCGAAGGCAACATCAACAGTTCCGTCCGGATCGTGCCGGTGGGCACCGGACCGCACGCCGAGTTCCCGCCTCCGACGGCGAGCGAACTCCCGGACGAACCGTCCCTGGACGACCGTCCGGTCGCGTTCCTGGTGGACCAGCTGCCTTCGGCGGGGTGTCCCGTCGAGTCGGTGCGGATCGACGACCCGCTGCCCTCGGCAACCACGACGATGACGGCGAAGAAGTACTCCCAGCTCGCGGCGTGGACAACGACGGACGACTCGTCGGCGCGGTCAGCTGGGAGAGTGTCGGCAAGGCCTACCTCGCCAACCCCTCTCCCACCCTGAAACAGGCGATGGGTCCGGCACGGGATGCGGACGGGGCCGACGATCTGCTCGACTGGCTCCCGGAGATCCGCGATCGGGGATTCGTCTTCGTCCGCGATGCGCAGAAGCGAGTCTGCGGGATCATCACCACGGCCGACCTCACCGACCAGCTGGACAACCAGCTCCGGCCGTTCCTGCTGGTCTCCGAGATCGAACGGAGGCTCCGTCGGATCGTCGGCCGCGCAGTCGACGACGGCCGCATCGGCCTCGATCAGGTCCGGAACGGACTCCGGCCGCACCGTCGCAACCGGGTGCGCGACGTCGAGGACCTTACGCTCGGCGAGTATCCGCACGTGTTCAAGTCGGAGGACCTCTGGACACCACTGCGCTGGTCGCTCGACCGGGGACAGTTCCTCACCCAACTGCACACCGCCGCCCAGTTCCGCAACAACCTCATGCACCTCAACCCCGACCTCGATCCACAGTCGACACAGGAGTTGGAACCGTTGCGGGGCCTGCTGGAGATGCTGCGCCCTCTCGACGACTCGTGAGGTCACGCGTGAGCGGCACCGGTTGGTGCCGTGCGGGACTCCTTCGCGGCACACGACGCAGCGAAGGAGTCCTTCACGGCACCACCGCCGCCCCGCTCACTCCTCGTCGTCCTGTCCACCGCCGGGCCGCGCGTTCCGGGCGGACAAGGCTTTCCCCTTCTCGGTGAGCGCTCCTCCGGCCCGGCCGGAGGAGCGCTCCAGAATTCCCCGCCGGGTCGCCTGCCAGAGGTGGGACTTGACCGTCGAGTACGTCCGGCCGGTGCGATCCGCCAGCCACCGCAGTGGCCGGTGTTCACCTCGCTCGACGGCTGAGAGGTAGAGCTGCGACAGTGCAGTGAGGTAGTGGTCGGTGACCCCTTCGCTCTCGAAGAGCTGCCGCGCCTCGCGTATCCCGTTCTGCTCCATCCGCCAGCGACCGGCGGCCGAACCCGAGGTACGTGGTTCCCGTGCCTTGATCGCCGCCCGGATGTCGATCTCACGGAGCGCGACCGAGGACAACCCGCCGTGCGGTGGCCGTTCCGGATCGGTCGGGCTCACCGTGATCGACACCGGGCCGTCCACCGAGCGCGGCCCGAAGGACAACACCGCCGTCCACTCACCCTCCAGACCGAGGTACTGCGTTATTTCGTTTGTGATCATGCGCAGAATCCAGCCGGACGACTAGCAGGCAGTCAACCAGTTAGAGTTCCACCCGAGTGGTCCGGCGTGCCCGCTGCCAGGAGGGCACGCCGGACCACTCGGAATCACGCCGTCACGTGTGCGGACGCGCCGGGTGACGCCGTGTTCCGGTTCCACTCCCCCGGGTCGGACTCGTCCCTGAGGTGGCGGCACAGCACCGCCATCGCCAGGTACAGCAAGCTGAAGGCGATCGCCACCCCGCCGCCGCCGACGAACGGGTGCAGCACGGTGACCATCATCGGGCCGACGAAGGCCGCGCCCCCGGCACCGAAGTTGAGGATCGCCAGGGCCGACCCCTTGTCCTTCGGCGCCACCATCGACGGCATCAGTGCCGACAGTGGCACGAACCCCGCGAGCAGGATCCCGTAGACGGCGCCGCACGCGGCGGCGACCAGGAAGCTCTCGGAGAGCACGGCGCCGAAGTACCACACCGGGATCCCGACGGCACAGCCCACACACCCGAACCAGGTCACCGTGCGCCGCCAGCCGAACCGGTCGCCGAACACACCGAAGAACAGGTTCGCCGCGATGTTCGCGCCGTAGGCGAGGGTGGCGAGCGTGGACACCTCGGCCGTGCTGAGGAACCCACCGCCCGGTGTCTCCGGGCCCAGGGTGAACGGGAACATCGCGAAGAAGCCGTACTGCGGCGCGGTGTTGACGATGCGGACCAGTCCGCCCGCCAGCGTCCTGCGGTCCCGCCAGAGGATGTCCACACCCTCCCCGAGCCGCTTCAGACTGCGCGGGTTCGCGACGCTCGCGTCGGCGATCGGTTCGAGCCCGTGCCGCTCGCGCACACCGAAGCTGCCGAGAAGCACCCCGATCACGACCAGCACGAGCGACAGGATCAGCGTCCCGTACAGGCTCAGTCCGAACGGGCCGATCGCCAGCGCGGCCACCGCGGCGCCGAGGGTCGGCAGGCCACCGGTGAAGGCGAACCAGAACCACCCCGCGACCGAACCACGCATCCCGGTGGGACTCGCGACCTGCGCCCACACCAGGAAGGCGAACGCGAACAACGGGTAGGCGAAGCCACGGATGCCGTAGGTGATGACGATGATCGCGGTGTCCTGCAGCGGGATCGCGACGAACAGGAACAGGACCTCGAACACGATCCACCACGCCCCGCCGAGCCACATGACCCGCCGGGGACCCCAGATCGCCGACAGCGTGCCGGAGAACCAGGACGCCACCATCACCGCGACGCCGTAGACGGTGACGGTGGCGAAGGTCGCCGTCGACCCCTCCAGTCCACCCCCGTCGGGCCGGGACAGGTACTCGGCGAGGTACGTGATCTCCACGCCGTCACCGATCATGAAGATCAGCACGGCGACGAAACCCCAGACCAGTGTCCGGGGTATGCCGATACGGTCGAAGAAGCTGACCGGGCGCTCGGCCGCGGTCTCCGCTGGTGTCTGTCGGGACACCGGTGTCTGTCGGGACATCACTGTCTCCACGAGTCGGAAGGCCCGGGGTGCACGGGACACGCCCGGTCACGGCCGGACTATCATGGAGCATGTTTCAGTTAACGCACAAGACGTTAATTCGACCCGTTCGTGACCGGTCGGTCCACCGGCACGGTCCGCACGTCGGCGTACTCCGCGATCTCCGACACCAGGTCCGCACCGAGCGAGCCCGCCAGCAGCACGTGATCGAACGCGCTGACCGGCACCAGCTGGTGCAGCGCGGAACGGCCGACCTTGCTCGCGTCCATCATCAGCACCTTGGTGGCCGCGCTCGCCAACATCGCCCGCTTGACCAGCACGAGGTCCTGCTCCTGATGAAAGGTCAGCCGCGCGTTCATCGCCGAGGTGGACAGGAAGACCACATCGACCGAGAAACCGGCGATCATCTCCTGACACGGCAGTCCCAGATAGGAGTCGTGGGTGCGGGAGTACTCGCCACCGAGCCCGATCAGCCGGACGTCCGTGGCGTCCCGCAGCGCCTCCAGCACCTGCCGGTAGTTGCTCACCACCGTCAGCGGCCCCACCTCCGGCAACAGCCGGGCCAGTGCGAGGGCGGTGGTCGAGTCGTCCAGCAACACGGACATCCCCGGCGTGAGAAATCGCAGTGCCTCCCGTCCCAGCGCCTCCTTCTCGGCGATGTGCGTGTGCAGCCGGAAGTCGGAACTGCTCTCGAACACCGTCGACGGCTGGGCGGAGACCCCGCCGTGGAACTTGCGGAGGACCCCCCGGCTGACCAGATCGTCCAGATCGCGGTGCACGGTCATCAGGCTGACGCCGGTCAGCTCGGACAGCTCGCCGGCGGCGGCGGATCCGTTGGCGACGACGTGGTCGACGATCCGCTGCTGACGCTGTATGCGGGAGGACTTCTTCTTCGGTGCGGACGTCATGTGGCCATCTTGCCCGCACCGGCGGACCGACCGTGCATCGGACACGCGGACAGAGCCGATCTCATCGGAACCTCGTGACAGATAACGACATGAGTGTTAATTTTACCTTCGTCAGTGAACGGGCGGGAGGTAGCGAGATGGGGAACCCCGAGGCGACGGCCGACACGCACCGCGCGGTGGTGTTCGACATGGACGGCGTCCTCGTTCACAGCGAACACCTCTGGGAACGGATGTGGGCCCGCTTCGCCGAGGCCCACGGCCGTACCTGGACGTCCGCACAGACCCGACGGGTACAGGGCATGAGCGCACCGGAGTGGGCCGCCTTCCTCGCCGAGTTCAGCGGCACCACGGAGTCCGCCGAGCGCACCGAGCAGCTCGTCGTCGACGACATGATCGCCGCCCTGGACACCGGCGAGATCCGACTCCTCGACGGTGCGGGCCGGATGGTCACCGACGTCGCCCGGCGGGCGCCGATCGCACTCGCCTCCTCGGCCCCGCGACGGCTGATCGACGCGGTACTCACCGGCCACGACCTCGCGCAATCCTTCGCCGCAACCGTCTCCAGCGCCGAGGTGCCCCGGGGAAAGCCGAGCCCGGACGTCTACCTCGCCGCGGCGGACAAGCTGGGCGAGCGGCCCGGTCGGTGCCTGGCGGTGGAGGACTCCAGCAACGGCCTGCGTGCGGCCGCCGCGGCCGGGATGACGGTGATCGCCCTGCCCAACCCCGACTACGCCCCCGCCGGGGACGCGCTCGCGCGGGCGGCACACGTCGCCGCGGATCAGGAGGAGGTGCGCCGGTTGCTCACGAAGTACCTGCCCGAGCCGGTCGGGTACTGACCGTTCCCGTCCCCGGTCCGGCACCGGGACCGCTGTGTGACAGGGCCGCCTCCGGGCGGTGTGTGACAAAGGAGTCCCCACCATGACCAGTGTTCTCGCCGCGGGCGATCACTTCGTCGGTCCGTACCTGTTCGCCGACGCCCTGCACCGTCAGGTGACGAATCACGACATCGATGTGCGCACGCTGTGCCTGCCGTGGCCGGTGGAGCCGTTCGGACCGGTCGGCGGTGTGCGGGAGGCCAGTGGCACCGAACGTCAGATACTCGACGCGCTGCCCGGTGTCGAGGTGGTGGCCACCCAGATGGCCCCGATCACCGCCGACGTGCTGGCCGCGAACCCGCAGCTGCGGTTCGTCGGTGTCTGCCGGGGTGGCCCGGTGAACGTGGACCTTGACGCCGCCACGGAGCACGGCGTCGTGGTCAGCTACGCCCCCGGGCGCAACGCCGCGGCGGCCGCCGAGTTCGCGGTCGGGCTGATCCTGGCCGCGCTGCGCCGCATCCCCGGCTCGGACGCCGAACTGAAGGACGGTCACTGGCGCGGGGACTACTACGCCTACGACAACGCGGGCCTCGAACTGGACGGCGGCACGGCCGGTCTGGTCGGTTACGGCGCGATCGGCCGCATCGTGGCGCGGGTGCTGCGCGCCTTCGGTGCGCACGTGCTGATCGCCGACCCGTTCGTGAGCGCGGAGGAGGCGGCCGCCGACGGCGTCGAACCGGTCGAGCTGGACGAGTTGTTGCGGCGCAGCTCCGTGGTCAGCCTGCACGCGCGCCTGACCCCGGAGACCGAGCACCTGCTGAACGCGGACAACCTGACGCTGCTGCCCCGGGGCGCGGTGCTGGTCAACTCCGCGCGCGGTGGGCTGCTGGACTACACGCCACTACCGGAGCTGCTCAAATCCGGACACCTGGGCGCGCTCGCCGTCGACGTCTACGACATCGAGCCGCCCCCGCGCCACTGGCCGCTGTTCGACGCGCCGAACGTGATCACCACCCCGCACCTGGCCGGAGCCACCCGGCAGACGGCGCACCGGGCGGCCGGGATCGTCGCCGGGGAGATCGCCCGCTTCCTCGACGGCGAGCGCCCGCGGTACGTGGCCAATCCGGACGTGCTCCCCCGGATCGGGGAGGCACGGTCATGATCATCGGAGTCGACATCGGCACGTCGGTGACCAAGGCGTCTCTGCTGCGCCGCGACGGCACCGCACTCGTCACGCACAGCAGGCGCTCCACCCTGCACCGCCGTCCCGGCGGCCGGGTGGAGCACGACCTGGTGGAGGTTCTCGACTCGGCCCGCGCGGTGATTCGCGACGTGGCGGCCGCCGCCGAGCGCGCCGACGAACCGGTCGAGGCGCTGGCCCTCACCGGGCAGGGCGACGGGCTGTGGTTGCGCGACGCCGACGGCGAGCCGGTCGGGCCCGCGATCTCCTGGCTGGACGCCCGCGCCACCGGGGTGCTCGACCGCTGGCGCGGGTCGGGGGTCGAGCGCAGGCTCCACGAACTCACCGGTGCGGGCCTGTTCCCCGGGTCGGCGGGGCCGTTGCTGGCGCACCTGGCAGAACACGAGCCCGAACGGCTGGAACAGGCCGTGGTCGCCGGGTACTGCGTGGACGCGATCGTGCAACGGCTCACCGGCGAGATCACCGTGGACGTCTCGGACGCCTCCCTGCCGTTCCTCGACCCCCGCACCCGTACCTACTCGGCCGAGGCCCTGCGTACCTGTGGGCTCGACGCCCATGCCGGGCTGCTGGCCGAACCGGCCCCGCCGAAGACGCTGTTCGCGTTGACCGCCGACAACGCGCGGATGCTGAGCCTGCCGTCGGGCCTGCCGGTGTCGGCCGGACCGTTCGACCTGCCCGCCTGCGCGATCGGCTCCGGCGTCCGCGAGGTCGGCGAGGGCTCGCTGGTGATCGGCACGACGCTGGGCTGTCAGGTGCTGCGCGACGAGGTCGAGATCAGTACGGGCGGCGAGACCGCGGGGATGTGGCTGGCGACCCCACTGCCGGAACACCATTTACGGGTGATGCCCGCGATGGTGGGCACCGCCAATCTCGACTGGGTGCTGGGCATGGTCGGCGCCGATACCGACGAGCTCGACACCATGCTGGACGGGACCGAACCCGGAGCCGGTGGCGTCGGCGCGTTGTCCTTCCTGTCCACCTCCGGGGAACGTGCCCCGTTCGTGGACCCGCACGCACGGGGCCAGTTCACCGGGCTCTCGCTGGAAACCACGCGGGCCGACCTGGTGCGGGCCATGTGTGAGGCACTGGCCTACGCCGCCCGGCACAACCTGGAGGCCGCGGGCCTGACCGGGGAGGTCTCCGCCTGCGGCGGCGGTGCGCGGTCGGCGCGGTGGAGCCAGATCTTCGCCGACGTGCTCGGCAGACCACTGCACCTGCCGCAGGAGGAGGGCGCGGGTGCGCGGGGGGCCGCGATGACCGCATGGGACGCCCTCGGCGACCCGGTGGACCGCGAGCGGTGGGCGGCGGCCCGGTGGACCGTGCGGCCCCGCGCCGAGGTGGTCGGGTTCTACGAACGGGGCTACCGCGAGTACCTGGCCGCCCTCGACCGGGCCCGCCCGCACTGGGCCCCGGTGTCCTGATCGACGACGTGGTGATCGAGGAGCAGAGATGACCCGCTTGTACGACGATCCGGCGACGTTCAGCGACGACATGGTGGCCGGGTTCGTGACGGCGCACCCCGACCGCGTGCGCCGGGTGCCCGGCGGGGTGGTGCGCGCCACGCGGCCCCGCCGGGGCAAGGTC
>NZ_KB912528.1:46098-53764 GCF_000383775.1 Saccharomonospora halophila 8 | reverse complement strand
AGGCGGCCGAGGCCACGGCCGGGCTCACGCCCCGGACAGGGCGGGCCCGGCCGCTGGCCGAACGCAGCCTCGGCACCCCGGACCCGGGAGCGACATCCCTGGCCCTCGTCCTCGACCGGGTCGGAGAAATCCTCGCCGGAACGAAGGAGGCAACCCAGTGAGCGAGCAGACACCGCTGCGGATCGTGGTCGGCTCCGACGACGCGGGACTGTCCTACAAGGACGCCCTGAAACAGGACCTGGCGGCGGACCCCCGGGTGGCGCACGTGGTCGACGTCGGAGTGGGAGCCGACGAGCACACGGCCTACCCGCACGTGGCGGTCACCGCCGCCCGCAGGGTCGCCGACGGCGAGGCCGACCGGGCGCTGCTGGTGTGCGGCACGGGCCTGGGCGTGGCGATCAGCGCGAACAAGGTGCCCGGCATCCGCGCGGTCACCGCGCACGACAGCTACTCGGTGCAGCGTTCGGTGCTGAGCAACGACGCCCAGGTGCTGTGCGTGGGCGAACGGGTAATCGGGTTGGAATTGGCCCGGAAACTCGTCTCGGAGTGGCTCGGCCACCGCTTCGACGAGGCCTCCCCCTCGGCGGAGAAGGTCGCCGCCATCACCGGCTACGAACCTGTGCGGTGATCGGCTGTCTCCCGGGTGTTCTCGTACACCTCCCGAAGCTCGGCCGCCTCGGGCACTCCCCGTGTCTCGACCGCGTGCAGGATTTCGGCGGCACGCCAACGGGTGGACGGTACGACCCCGCCGGAGGACAACGCGCGACGAGTGGTGTCGCACGCTTCGTCAAGTTGGTCGGTCGTCACCAATGTCAACGCGAGGTCCAGATGCGCGACCGCCGCCCGGCGGGGCCAGGGACCGGTCTCCGTGCTCGGCCGCAGTCGCCGGATGACCTCGCGGGCGTACTCCTCGGCGGCCGGGTCGCCCACCCACGCCAGCGTTGTCGCGGTGTAGGAGACGCACTTGTCCGGGTCGTAGTGATAGTGATGCTCCGGCCGCCGCGAACGCTCCTTCGGCGACACCAACCGGTGGACGCGCTCGATGATGCGGAGGGCGTCCCGGCTCTGCCCGAGCCGGGCCAGTACACGACCTTCCTGCGCCGTGGCCTGGATCGCAACCGAACTACCTCGCGGGGCGACGTGTCGCGCCGTGCGGGAGCGTTCCCACGCCCGCCGATGATCGCCACCGGTCAGGAGACGCCACGCCTGCGTCTCGTGAATCCACGCGCGGAGTTCGTCGTCCCCGCTCTGCCGGGCTACCTCGACGGCGACGCGGAGCCGGGCCTCGGCGGCGGCCGCCTGTTTCAGGTCCGTGTGCACGGTGGCTGCCAGCAGCGACAACCATCCGCCGATGGCGAGCAGCCGACGATGCTGAGCGAGGGTGGTCCGCCCATCGAGAAGGTGTGCCACGTACGCGAGACGGGTACGCAGTCGTTCCAGTAGTTCGCCGGGCGCCGTGCTGGAGTAGTCCCTGGCGAGCTGGTCGAACGCCTCTTCGAGGGCTGTGAGTGTGGTCTCGCCGAGATCACTCGCTTCGACACGCCGGGCCAGTTCGAGGGCGGCGACTTCGTCGTGGTCCCCGCTCCCGGCGTCCGGAGAGGTGAGGTTTTCCTGCGGTGACGCACACAGTGGTCCGAATGACTCGATCTCGGCCTGGTGTTCGCGCAGTTCGGCCGTCCTCGCGTGCTCGATATGGTTCCGCTTCGCCGACTCCAGTTCCACGAAGGCCGTTCGGAGGACACCGCCCGCGCCGCAACTCTCGTCGGCGGCGCACCAGAAGCGCTCGTCAGCGCCCGCACGTCCGTTTTCGATGTGGTTGACGGTGGTGCGGTCCCGGTATGTCGCTCGCGCGAGGTGTCCCTGGTTCATTCCGGCCGCTTTCCGGAATGTCGCCAGGCGCACGCCCAGTGCACGACGCATCTCAGCAAGGTGCTCCGGCTCACGCGGCATCGGCCCACCCCTCTTCTCCGGTGAACAGCGCGGATCCGAGCGTAGCGGGTGCGCTCCGGTGTGGGCATTCCAGACACGGTCTGACGCACGGGCATGGTCACCGACGATCGTCAATGCATGCGCACGACGGATTCGCGGCAGATCAACGACGAACGCAGACGATCACGAACTGGTTCGAGCTCTACGCCGTCGTGGTGGTCACACCGCCCGTGCTGTACGGCGGGTTCCTGCTGGTGAGCCACCACCGGCACTACCCAGGACACCCACTGCCCGAGGACCCCGACGAACACCCCGAGGAGGACCCATGAGCACCGACGTCGCACCGGCCGCCGTCCCGTCCGCGATCCCGGACGATGTCACCTCCGTGCCGCTCATCCCCGCACAGGTGGCCCAGATCGAACGGATCCTGACCGAGAGCGGTGAGGTCCCTCGTGCCGTCGCGCTGCTCCGCGCGGCCCGGAGACCCGATCTGCCCACCGACGACCCGGACGCCGCCGAGGTGCGAGCGCTGCGTCCACCCGCCGACCGGAACCTCGCCGCCGCGCTGCTGCGGATCGCCCGCGCCGTCGACAGCGAGACAACGGCTCTCTACGAACGCAAGGACAACGGCGAGACCGCTGTCCTCGGCGTCCTCCGGAACCTCGGGTTCCGGCTGCTCGAACTCGGGTCCACCGTGGCCGAGGAGGGCGGTGTCGACTGCCGGGATGTCGAGGCGGCCATCGCATGCGCTCACGGCGTGCCCGACCAGGGATGGCGGATCGCAAAGGGCTCGTCCGCGCCGTCGCACCCCTGATTCCACTTGAAGTCACCCGGAAAGGAGCATTTCGTGACCTCCCCTCAAGGATTCGCCGACGACCCGGTCGCCTCGCACAGCGCCCAGTTCCCCCTAGGTGCACCGCTCGACCGGACCAGCGACGACACGCCGTCGGCCGCCGGAACCCGCCCGTGGATTCTGCGCGCGATGCGCACACCGAGGACGTCGAAGAGTGTGCCTCACGAGTACACCTACCGACACGCCACACAGACCGCCGTCGACGGTTCGGGACAACCGCTGGCGGCACAGGCCACGGCGAACAAGGTCACCAACAACGACGGTGACGAGGGTCCTTCGGAGGACTTCACCTACGACTACGCCCCCGACGAGCCGTTCCCGGTCTGATGTCGATCCTCGTACTCGCCGATGAGCACGACGCCAGTGCCGACGTCATGGTTCGTGCGTTGGAGGACCGGGACGCCGTCGTGCACCGTGTCGACACCGCGTGGTTCCCCCGCCGGCTCAGCATCGCAGCCGAGCTGGCGGGGGGCCGCTGGTGCGGGTGGCTCCGTACGCCACATCGCACGATCGACCTCGACGGCATCACCTCGGTGTGGTTCCGCTCCCCGAGGACCTATCGATTCCCCGACTCGATGACCGGGGCCGAACGCTCCTTCGCCCACCTGGAGGCCAAGTACGGACTGGGCGGTGTACTGACCTCGCTGCCGGTGCGCTGGGTCAACCATCCCGCGCGAGTCGCCGACGCGGCGTACAAACCCGTCCAACTCGCCACCGCACGGCGCTGCGGCCTGCATGTGCCCGACACCCTCATCACCAACGAACCCGAACAGGTCCTGCGCTTCACACGGAACCGCTCTACGGTGTCCAAGGTGCTGGGTGCGAACTCGATCGTCGAACAGGGTGGCCGCAAGATCGCCTTCACCCGTCTGCTCGATGACGCCGACCGCGCCGATCTCACGGGGTTGAGCCAGACCACTCACCTGTTCCAACAATGGGTCGACAAGGCGTACGAGGTCCGTGTCATCGTCATCGGCGACTTCCTGACCGCATTCACAATTCATGCCGGTAGCGCCGCGTCCCAGGTCGACTGGCGCGCCGACTACGCCCACCTGAGCTACGACACATGTGACACGCCCGAGGACGTGGCCTCCGGCATCACGAAACTCATGCGGACACTGGGGCTCCTTTACGGTGCCCTGGATTTCGTGGTGAGCCCCGAAGGTGAGTGGACGTTCCTGGAGGTTAATGCGGGCGGCCAGTACGGCTGGCTGGAACACCATACCGGAGCCCCGCTCACCGCGAGACTCGCCGACCTACTCGTCCGCCCGGTGGGGCACCGATGAGCAGCCCCGGAGTTGACTGGCGCCCACTCGTGGACGCGTTGGCCGACGAACTCACCGTGAGCGGAAAACTGGTCTCCCCCCGCTGGCAAGCTGCGTTCCGGTCGACGCCGAGACACGTCTTCGTACCCGAGTACCGCGAACAGGATTCGACCGGTGAGTGGCGACGCATCGCGGTGGACAGCCCCGAAGCGGTGGCCGCCGTGTACCGCAACGTCGCTTTGTTCACCGACGTCGACGCGCGTGGCCACGGGATCTCGTCATCGTCCATGCCGGGGCTGATGACACGAATGCTGGAACTGCTCGACCTCCATCCCGGGCACCGTGTGCTGGAAATCGGCACCGGAACCGGCTACAACACCGCGTTGTTGTGTGCCGCCCTCGGCGATGCGAACGTGTTCAGCGTCGACGTCGACTACACCACCGCGGCACGGGAACGGCTCGACAGCCTCGGCCACCGGCCCACCGTGGTCACCGGAGACGGTCGGGACGGCCTCGCCGAACACGCACCGTTCGATCGCGTCCTCGCGACGGTCGCCGTCCCGCAGGTGCCACCCTCGTGGTTGGGCCAACTCACTGAAGGAGGACTCGTCCTCGCCGACCTGAAGATCACCGCCTCGGCGGGCAACCTCGTCCTCCTCCGCAAAGCGGGCGACCAGCTCGAAGGCCGATTCGACACCGGACAGGCCTACTTCATGCGGATGCGCCACACCGACGCCCCGGTCGCGCCACCCGACCCCGAAAGTCTCGGTGTGGCAGAAACCCGCACGACACCCTGGGTGCGGCCGTATGGCTGGATCCTGTTCCCTGGTTTCTGTCGTGCCTGGAGTTCGGTGGACAGGTCACGATCGGGTACCGGCTCGGCGACGACCCCGGTGACGGGCCACGCGCGGCCACGCTGACCGGCGACGACGGGTCCTGGGCCGAGGTCGACATGGTTCCACACCGCGGCGAGCCACGGACAGTGACCTACGCGGGGCCGCTGTGGTCGGCCGTCGAACGGGGCTACACCCTGTGGGAGACCACCGGCCGCCCCGGCTGGGACCGACTCGGCGTGACACTCACCGCGACGCGGCAAACGGTCTGGTTGGACGCACCCATCTCGCCGCGAGCCTGGTGTATACACCCATCAGGCTCCCGCCGACAGTCGACGTCGGATTGACCCGCAGTTCGAGCGCACCCCACCCACGCAAGGCCTTCGTCCCGGCGAGCAGGTCCGACATGACCGAGATCGCGGAACCGCACGACACGATCCGCATCGGCGGCTGCCGCGACGGCGCTCCGGGGCCGAACTCGTCGTACAGCCCCTGCAGAATCGACGGGAGTCCGGGCGTCTCCCGGGTCAGATACGGGAACTCGCCGAAAACCAGCAGCTCAGCCGCCTGGCCGAATCGACCGGCGGGCTGTACCACGTCGCCACCGAACAGACCGAGACGATCGCCGTGCGGCGGTTCAACCGGGCACCCACCGATTAGGGTTAACACGCTAGTAACTGTCTTAACGCTAAGCTGCATCCCGATATGATTCATGCTTTAACTATCCGATCCCCTTAGGGTGTGGAGCATGGCGGCGCACGAACCCGGGGAGCCCGGACAGGGCGGACCTTCCGACGACGAGCTGGACTTCTGGTCGTTCGTCGAGCTGGCCAACCGCAGGCTGTACCGCGAGTACGGGTTCCGCCACCAGCTCGCCACGCAGCTGTTGCTCACCCTGAACCGGGCCTCCAACATCGTCACCTACGACCTGGAGGCCTCGATCCACCGGCCGCGCGGCCGGTCGTGGTCGGGGTTCCGGCTGCTGTTCGTGGTCTGGCTGGCCGGACCACTGGAGCCGAAGAAGGCCGCCGAGCTGACCGGGATGAGCCGGGCCGCGGTGTCCAACCTGACCAAGACCCTGGTCGCCGACGGGTTGCTGGAGCGCGACCCCGGCACGCGCGACGGACGGTCGGTGCTGCTCTCGCTCACCGACGCCGGGCACGAGGAAATGGTGACGGTCTTCGGCGAGCAGAACGAGCGGGAACGCGACTGGGTCGACGTGCTCTCCGCCGAGGAACAGCGCATCCTGGTGATGCTGCTGGACAAGCTGGTCTCCGGCCGCGAGGACTTCGACATCCGGGGTCGCACCTGACCCCGCGGGCGAGCGACGCGCCCTTGACCCGAAGGTAGTAAATGGTTTAACTATATGGGCAGGTCCCCCGCGACCGCGGCCTTCCTCGGCCCGCCACCGACAGCAAGGAGGCAGTCATGGCGTACTACCGCCGGGTCGGAAACGTGCCCCCGAAGCGGCACACCCAGCACCGCACGGACGACGGCGGCCTCTACTACGAGGAGCTGATGGGTGAGGAGGGCTTCTCCTCCGACTCGTCGCTGCTCTACCACCGCGAGATCCCGTCGGCGATCGTGGACTCGCAGGTGTGGGAGCCGCCGGACACCGCGACCACCCCGAACCACCCGCTCAAGCCGCGCCACCTGAAACTGCACGACCTCTTCGACGCACGCGCCGCCGCCGACACCGACGTCGTCACCGGACGCCGCCTCGTGCTCGGCAACGGCGATGTGCGGATCTCCTACGTCGTGGCGGGCAAGGAGTCCCCGCTCTACCGCAACGCGCTCGGCGACGAGGTCGTCTACGTCGAGTCCGGTGCCGCCACGGTGGAGACCGTGTTCGGCGCGCTGGAGGCCGGCGCGGGCGACTACGTGATCATCCCGACCTCCACCACGCACCGCTGGCTGCCGCGCGGCGGGGAACCGCTGCGGGCCTACGCGATCGAGTCGAACAGCCACATCGCCCCGCCGAAGCGCTACCTGTCCCGCTACGGGCAGCTGCTGGAGCACGCCCCGTACTGCGAGCGGGACCTGCACGGGCCCGACGAGCCGCTGCTGGCCGAGGGCACCGACGTCGAGGTCTACGTCAAGCACCACGCCGGCGGCAGGGTCGTCGGCACCCGGATGGTGTATCCGACGCATCCGTTCGACGTCGTCGGCTGGGACGGCTGCCTGTACCCGTACCGGTTCAGCATCCACGACTTCGAGCCCCTCACCGGCCGGGTGCACCAGCCGCCGCCCGTGCACCAGGTGTTCGAGGGGCACAACTTCGTGGTGTGCAATTTCGTGCCGCGCAAGGTGGACTACCACCCGCTGGCCATCCCGGTGCCCTACTACCATTCCAATGTAGACTCGGACGAGGTCATGTTCTACTGTGGCGGCGACTACAGCGCCCGCAAGGGGTCCGGGATCGACCAGGGCTCGATCTCGGTGCACCCCGGCGGCTACTCGCACGGCCCGCAGCCGGGCGCGTACGAACGCAGCATCGGCGTGCAGTCGGTCGACGAACTCGCCGTCATGGTGGACACCTTCCGCCCGCTCGAACTCGGCGAGGGCGGCCTGGCGTGCGAGGACCCCGGTTACGCCTGGACCTGGTCGGGACGGGGGCCGGGGCAGTGAGCGCACCGGAGCCGATCCCCGCCTTCGCCCGGGGACTGTGTGACGACGCGGCGGTGTTCCCTCCGGGGCTGGCTCCGCTGTCCGAGGCCGTGCCCGCGCATCGGGCGCACCGCGCGGCCGGGTACCGCGACCTCGTCGGGCCGCTGGTGCTCGCCGAG
>NZ_KB912528.1:41857-45998 GCF_000383775.1 Saccharomonospora halophila 8 | reverse complement strand
CGTCGCCGCCGTGCTCGCCGAGCGGGACGCGGGCACGGTCGCCTCCCGGGTGCGTGATCTCGGGCCGCGGCGCACCGCGGCCGCCCGGGAGGCGTTCGTGTCGTTCGGGACCTGCAGTATCACCGAGCCGCTCGCCGAACTCGTCGACCTCGGCCTGGTCGACGGGTCGGTCACGCGCGGAGAAGGAGTCATCACGTGACCCGCATCACCATCCCGGAGGGTTCACCCTTCGGGCTCGCCAATCTGCCCTACGGCGTGTTCTCGACACCGGGCACCGATCCCCGCGTCGGGGTACGGGTCGCCGACTCGGTCGTGGATCTGGCCGCGACGCTCGGCGACGACATCTTCGCCCGGCCGTCGTTGAACGACTTCATGGCCCAGGGCCGGGCCCGCTGGGACGAGGTGCGCGGACGCGTCCACGAGCTGGTCGCCGGGGACGTGCCCGACGACGCGGTGCATCCGGTGTCGGAAGTGACCCTGCACCTGCCCGTCGAGGTGGCCGACTACGTCGACTTCTATGCCTCCGAGCACCACGCCTCCAACCTCGGCAGGCTGTTCCGTCCGGACGCCGAGCCGCTGATGCCGAACTGGAAGCACCTGCCGGTCGGCTACCACGGGCGTGCGGGCACGGTCGTGGTCTCGGGCACCGACATCGTCCGCCCCAGCGGCCAGCGCAAGGCCCCCGACGAGCAGGTCCCCTCGTTCGGCGGTTCGCGGCGGCTGGACATCGAGGCCGAGCTGGGCTTCGTCGTGGGTACCGGCTCCGCGCTGGGTGAGTCCGTGGCGACCGACGAGTTCGCCGACCGGGTGTTCGGCGCGGTGCTGGTCAACGACTGGTCCGCCCGCGACATCCAGGCGTGGGAATACGTGCCGCTCGGCCCGAACCTCGGCAAGAGCTTCGCCACCTCGGTCTCCCCGTGGGTGGTGCCGCTCGCCGCGCTGGAGGCGGCCCGGGTGCCACTGCCCGGCCAGGACCCCGAGCCGCTGCCGTATCTGCGCGAACGGGCGGACTGGGGCCTGGACATCGAGTTCGTCGTGGAGTGGAACGGGCAGGAGGTCGCCCGCCCGCCGTACCGGGAGATGTACTGGTCGCCCGCGCAGATGCTGGCCCACCTCACGGTCAACGGCGCGACCAGCCGCACGGGTGACCTCTACGCCTCGGGCACGATCTCCGGGCCGGAGAAGCACCAACGGGGCGCGTTCATCGAGCTCACCTGGAACGGCAGGGAACCGCTGGAGATCAACGGGGAGCAGCGGACGTTCCTCGCCGACGGCGACGAGGTCACCCTCACCGCGACCGCACCGGCCACCGACGGCGGCAGGCTCGGGTTCGGCGAGGTACACGGCCGGATCCTGCCCGCACACGACGGCTGATCCGGTGATCCGGTGCCCGCCGGACCCGGCCGGGGACGGTGGGCACCGGCACCGCGCTACACTGGTAGTTGAACGGACAACTACTTCGTGAGCGTGGTGACGACATGCAGTTCGGGGTCTTCAGCGTCGGGGACGTCACGCCCGACCCCACCGACGGGCGCACGCCCAGCGAGCACGAGCGCATCAAGGCGATGGTGCGGATCGCGCTCAAGGCCGAGGAGGTCGGCCTCGACGTCTTCGCCACCGGCGAGCACCACAACCCGCCGTTCGTGCCGTCGTCGCCGACGACCATGCTCGGTTACATCGCCGCCCGCACCGAGCGGCTGATCCTGTCCACGGCGACCACCCTGATCACCACCAGCGACCCGGTGAAGATCGCCGAGGACTTCGCGATGCTGCAGCACCTGGCCGACGGCCGGGTGGACGTGATGCTGGGCCGGGGCAACACCCCGCCGGTGTACCCGTGGTTCGGGCAGGACATCCGGCAGGGCATTCCCCTGGCGATCGAGAACTACGAACTGCTGCACCGCCTCTGGCGGGAGGACGTCGTGGACTGGGAGGGCCGGTTCCGCACGCCGTTGCAGGGCTTCACGGCCACCCCGCGTCCGCTGGACGGGGTGCCGCCGTTCGTCTGGCACGGCTCGATCCGCAGTCCGCAGATCGCCGAGCAGGCCGCCTACTACGGCGACGGGTTCTTCCACAACCACATCTTCTGGCCCGCCGAGCACACCAAGCGGATGGTGGCGCTGTACCGGGAACGGTTCGCCCACCACGGTCACGGCGACCCGGAGCAGGCGATCGTGGGCCTCGGCGGTCAGGTGTACATGCGGCCCAACTCGCAGGACGCGGTGCGCGAGTTCCGACCCTACTTCGATCACGCGCCCGTCTACGGCGGCGGGCCGTCCCTGGAGGAGTTCTCCACGCAGACCCCGTTGACGGTGGGCAGCCCGCAGCAGGTCATCGACCGCACCCTCGGCTTCCGGGAGTACGTCGGCGACTACCAGCGCCAGCTGTTCCTGATGGACCACGCGGGCCTGCCGCTCAAGACCGTGCTGGAGCAGCTGGACATCCTCGGCGAGGAGGTCGTCCCGGTGCTGCGCAAGGAGTTCGCCGCCCACCGCGCCCCCGGCGTCCCGGACGCCCCCACCCACGACTCCCTCCGCACGGCCTTCTGAGCGGGGTCACCCGGGTGTTGCCGTGAAGGGCACTTTCCCTGCGTCAGGTGCTGTGAGGGGCACATTCACTGCGCCAGATGCAGTGAATGTGCCCCTCACGGCAACCCCTCACGCCGGGGTGAGGCCGAGTTCGCGGGCGATGAGCATGCGTTGGACCTCGCTGGTGCCTTCGCCGATCTCCAGGATCTTGGCGTCGCGGTAGAAGCGGGCCACCGGGGTCTCGTTCATGAAGCCGTAGCCGCCGAAGATCTGGGTGGCCTCGCGGGA
The DNA here is from genome assembly GCF_000383775.1 of Saccharomonospora halophila 8. GTDB lineage: Bacteria > Actinomycetota > Actinomycetes > Mycobacteriales > Pseudonocardiaceae > Saccharomonospora > Saccharomonospora halophila. The sequence goes on along the minus strand of NZ_KB912528.1, from coordinate 43,182 downwards.
GTTGTCCATCGCGGCGTTGGACGCCGTCAGCTTCGCGATGGCCGCCTCCTTCTTGAACGGCTCGCCGCGCAGCATCCTCGCCGCCGCCTGGTAGTAGGCCAGCCGCGCGGTGTGCACCCGCATCTCCATGTCGGCGAGCTTGAACTGGATCGCCTGGTACCGCCCGATCGGGCCGCCGAACGCCTCCCGCTCGCGCACGTAGCGCAGGCACTCGTCCACACACCCCTGCGCGAGTCCGACGCTCAGCGCGGCGATCGCGATCCGCCCCTCGTCCAGGATGGACAGGAACTGCGCGTAGCCGCGGCCCCGCCCGCCGAGCAGGTTCTCCGCGGGCACCCGGCAGTCGTCGAACGCGAGCTCATGGGTGTCGGAGGCGTTCCAGCCGACCTTCGAGTACCGCGGCGCCACCGTGAACCCGGGGGTACCCGCGGGCACGACGATCGTGGAGATCTCCTTGCCGCCGTCCGGCTTGCTGCCGGTCACGGCCGTCACGGTGACCAGGCTGGTGATGTCGGTGCCGGAGTTGGTGATGAACGACTTGCTGCCGTTGATCACCCACTCGTCCCCGTCCAGGGTCGCCGACGTCCGCGTGGCCCCGGCGTCGGAACCGCCGCCGGGCTCGGTCAGGCCGAACGCGCCGAGCTTCTCACCCGCGCACAGCGCGGGCAGCCACCGCCGCTTCTGCTCCTCGGTGCCGAAGCGGTACAGCGGCATCGCACCGAGTGAGACCCCGGCCTCCAGCGTGATCGCCACGGACGAGTCGACCCGGGCGAGTTCCTCCAGCGCCAGGCACAGCGCGAAGTAGTCCCCGCCCATGCCGCCGTGCTCCTCGGGGAACGGCAGGCCGAACAGGCCCATCCCGGCCATTCCCGCCACCAGGTCGTACGGGAACTCCTCGCGTTCGTAGTAGTCCCCGATCACCGGCGCCACCTCGGCGCGCGCGAAGTCCCGCACGGTCCGCCGCAGCGCGTCGTACTCCTCGTCGAGCCGGTCGTCGATCATATTGTGCCTTCCTCCGGGGTCACCAGGGCGAGTGGTTCGTCGAGCGCGACCTGCTGGCCCGCGCGCACGTTCAGTTCGGTGACCACGCCGTCCACCGGCGCGGCGACGGTGTGCTCCATCTTCATGGCCTCGACCACCAGCAACGGCGCACCGGCCGCGACGGCCTGCCCGAGTTCGGCCTTCACCACCAGCACCGTGCCCGGCATCGGGGAGGTCACCGGGCCCGCTTCCGTCGCTTCGGCGTGCGAGGCCAGCAGGTTCGGCCGTTCGCGCACCGCGACCGCACGCCCCTCGCGCGCCAGCCACAACGTGCCGTCGGGCTC
>NZ_KB912528.1:36273-41757 GCF_000383775.1 Saccharomonospora halophila 8 | reverse complement strand
TGGTGCCGGCCACGGCGGCGTCGACCGGGTCGCCGTCGCCGACGGTCACCCGCGCCGCCTCCGGCGTGCCCTCGACGTGGACCAGGGCCTCGGTCGTTTCGGCGCGCAGCAGGAACGTCACCCCCGCACTGCCTCCGAGTCGCCATCCGCTCGGCACGTCCCACGGGTCGACGACCGGGCCCGCCGGGTACAGCCGCACCAGCCGGTCCAGCGCCGCCGCGACGAGGAACTCGTCCGGCGCGTCGTCGGCCGTCAGGGTGGCGAGCTCGCGTTCCACCAGCGCGGTGTCGAGCCGTCCCTGCCGTACCTCCGGGTGCCGGACGAGCGCCCGCAGGAACGGCACGTTGGTCGGCACGCCGAGCACCGCGGTGTCGGCGAGGGCACGGTCCAGCCGGTGCAGCGCCGACGCCCGATCGGGGCCCCAGGCGATGACCTTGGCCAGCATCGGGTCGTAGTGCGAGCCGACGACCGCGCCCGGGTGCAGGCCGGAATCCACCCGGACGTGGCCCGCCCCGGGTTCGGCCAGGCCGAGCACCGTTCCCCCGGTGGGCACGAACTCACGGGACGGGTCCTCGGCGTAGACGCGGGCCTCGGCGGCGTGCCCGTCCAGGCGTACGTCGTCGGCGGTCAGCGTCAACCGCTCCCCCGCCGCCACACGCACCTGCCACTCCACCAGGTCGACCCCGGTGACCAGTTCGGTGACCGGGTGCTCCACCTGCAGCCGGGTGTTCATCTCCAGGAAGAAGAACTCGTCCGGGCGGTCGGCGGAGACGATGCACTCCACGGTGCCCGCGCCGACGTAGCCGACCGAGCGGGCGGCCTCCACGGCCGCCCGTCCCATGCGCTCCCGCGTGTCCGCGTCGAGCAGCGCCGACGGTGCCTCCTCGACGATCTTCTGGTGCCGCCGCTGCAGGCTGCACTCCCGCTCCCCGAGGTGCAGGCAGTGACCGTGGGCATCGGCGAGCACCTGGATCTCGATGTGCCGCGGCGCGGTGACGAACCGCTCGACGAGCAGCCGGTCGTCGCCGAACGCCCCGCGCGCCTCACGCCGCGCCGACTCCACCGCCTCCGGCAGACCGTCGGGGGAGGTCACCACGCGCATCCCCTTGCCGCCACCACCGGCGGACGGCTTCAGCAGTACCGGGTAGCCCACCCGTTCGGCGGCCGCCGCCACGGAATCCACCCCGGACACATCGCTCTCTCCGGGGACCACGGGAACGCCCGCGGCGGACACCGTGTCCTTGGCGCGGATCTTGTCGCCCATCCCCTCGATCGCCGACGGGGGCGGTCCGATGAAGACGATCCCGGCCTCCGCGCAGGCACGGGCGAAAGCGGCGTTCTCGGAGAGGAACCCGTAGCCGGGATGCACCGCCTGCGCACCGGAGTCCACCGCGGCGCGCACGATGTCCGGCACGGACAGGTAACTCCGCGTGGCCTCGGCCGGGCCGACGCGGACGGCGACGTCGGCCTCGGCGACGTGCCGGGCGTCGGCGTCGGCGTCGCTGTAGACCGCCACCGAGCGGATTCCCATCCGGCGGAGCGTGGCGATCACCCGGACGGCGATCTCGCCCCGGTTCGCGACCAGAACCGTGTCGAACATGCCTCTCACATCCTGAAGACGCCGTAGTTGACCGGTTCGAGCGGCGCGTTGCCCGCCGTGGACAACGCCAGTCCCAGAACCGTCCGGGTGTCCTTCGGGTCGATCACGCCGTCGTCCCAGAGGCGCGCGGTGGAGTAGTACGGGTTGCCCTGCGTCTCGTACTGCTCCCGGACCGGTTCCTTGAACTCCTCCTCGGCCTCGGCCGACCACTCCTGTCCCCGCGCCTCGAAACCGTCCCGGCGCACCGTGGCCAGGACCGAGGCGGCCTGTTCACCCCCCATCACCGAGATCCGGGCGTTCGGCCACATCCACAGGAACCGGGGCGAGTACGCCCGGCCGCACATCGAGTAGTTGCCCGCGCCGAACGATCCACCGATGATCACGGTGAATTTCGGGACCCGGGCACAGGCCACGGCGGTGACCATCTTCGCGCCGTGCTTGGCGATGCCGCCGGCCTCGTAGTCGCGCCCCACCATGAATCCGGTGATGTTCTGCAGGAACACCAGCGGAATCGAACGCCGGTCGCACAGTTCGATGAAGTGGGCCCCCTTCGCCGCCGATTCCCCGAACAGCACCCCGTTGTTGGCCACGATGCCCACCGGGTGTCCGTGGATGTGGGCGAAACCGGTGACCAGTGTCGTGCCGTACTCCTTCTTGAACTCGGCGAACCGACTGCCGTCCACCACCCGCGCGATCACCTCCCGCACGTCGTAGGGAGTGCGGGAGTCGACGGGCACGGCCGCGTAGAGGTCGTCCGGATCGACGGTGGGTTCCTCGACCGGCGCCGTCTCCCACGGACGCGGCGGTGGGGGGCCGAGGGTGGCGACGATGGAGCGCACGATGCGCAGGGCGTCGGCGTCGTCGGCGGCCAGGTGGTCGGTCACCCCGGACTGCCGGGCGTGCACGTCGCCGCCGCCCAGTTCCTCGGCGGTGACCTCCTCCCCGGTCGCGGCCTTCACCAGCGGCGGTCCCCCGAGGAAGATCGTGCCCTGGTTCCGCACGATCACCGCCTCGTCGCTCATGGCGGGGACGTAGGCGCCGCCCGCGGTGCAGGACCCGAGCACGGCCGCGATCTGCGGGATCCCGCGCGCGGACATGGTGGCCTGGTTGTAGAAGATGCGGCCGAAGTGCTCCCGGTCCGGGAACACCTCGTCCTGGCGGGGCAGGAACGCGCCGCCGGAGTCGACGAGGTAGAGGCACGGCAGGTTGTTGTGCAGCGCCACCTCCTGCGCCCGGAGGTGCTTCTTCACCGTCACCGGGTAGTAGGTGCCGCCCTTGACGGTGGCGTCGTTCGCCACGATCACGCACTCGCGGCCGGACACCCGGCCGATCCCGGTGATGATCCCGGCGGCCGGGGCCTCGTCGTCGTAGAGCCCGGTGGCCGCCAGCGGGGAGAGTTCCAGCAGCGGCGAGCCGGGGTCGAGCAGGGCGTCCACCCGGTCGCGGGGCAACAGCTTGCCCCGCTCGACGTGCCGGGCCCGCGCCTTCTCGGGTCCGCCCGGACGCACGTCGGCCAGCCGGGCACGGAGATCGTCCACCAGCTCGGTGTGCGCACGGGCGTTGCGGGTACCCGCCTCGCCGTCGGGATCGACGGAGCTGGTCAGCGCCGGAGTGTCCATCACACCCTCAAGTTAGCAGCCGTTAACGTCCGATGCGACGTTAACGGCCACTAACGGGTGGTGTCCAGTCCCGCGCCGGCCCGGCTCAACCGGTCACGGACTCCAGCGCGGGCAGGTATCCGGACGCCTGCCCCGCGGCGGTCGGGTGGTACGACTCGTCGACGGGCCAGGTGAGGCTGTGCAGCCACCACTCGCCGTCGGAGCAGATCTCGTGGCCGTCGAAGTGGCCCCGCACATCGACGAAGGTGACGCCCGCGGCCGCCGCGCGCTGTGCGGTGACCTCGGCCAGCGTGTCCGCACCCGAGTTGATCGCCGACCGTTTCGTGTCGCTCAGCCCCACCCGGCACGAACCACCGATCTCGTAGAAGCGGGGATACCCCAGCACGATCACCTCCGCGTTCGGGGCGTTGGCCGTCACCGTGGCGTAGACCTCGTCGAGCAGCCCGGGCAGTGTGGTCGTGGCGTAGTCCTTCGCGGTGGCCACCCGGTCGACGCACTGCTGATCCGTCCCGAGCGTGCAGTCGATCATCACGTCGGTGAAACCCGCGTCGTTCCCACCGACCGACAGGGTCACCAGCGTGGTGCCCGCGTCCAGCGCGGCCGCCTGACTGATCACGTCGGACGTGCGGGCGCCGAGGCAGGCGGCGAATTCGAAGTCGGAAACCGGGTGCGAGTCCGCCCAGAGCGCCGGATACGCGTTGGAACTGCGTTTGCAATTGCCGGAATCGTTGTACGATCCGGCCCCGACCCCGGAGGAATACGAGTCGCCCAGGGCGACGTAGTCGACGGCGGGCGCGGCGGCCGTCGACACGGCTCCCCCCACCAGTGCGAGTAACGAAACTGTTATCGTTGCGAGGAACCGACGAGTCCGCACCACCATGGCGCACCCTTTCAACGACGATCGGCCGAGGAAAATGCTTACCAGGTGACCGGTTCCCGGAGGGGGAGCCGGAATCGAACTCCACCCGGACGGCTTACGCCGGAAGTCGGCCCGCCATTAGCGCACGCTAACGAAAGCGCTAGAGTGTGCCGGTGTCCTCCGGTTCCCCTCTGATCCGCGGTGACAAGGCGAGTCGGCGCGAGGAGATCCTCGCGGCCGCGGCCGAGTTGTTCGCCGACCGCGGATTCCACGGCGTCGGGATCGACGACATCGGCGCCGCCGTGGGCATTTCCGGCCCGGCGCTGTACCGGCACTTCCGCAGCAAGGACGCCATGCTCGGCGAGATGCTCACCTCGATCAGCCGGTACCTGTTGGACGGGGCTCTCGGACACGCCGGGCACGACGGTCCACCCCACGAGGTCCTGGCCGGGCTGGTGCGGTTCCATGTCGAGTTCGCCCTGACCCAACCCGCGCTGATCACGGTTCAGGAACGCAACCTGGCCAACCTGACCGAGGACGACCGGAGACAGGTGCGCGCGCTCCAGCGCCGCTACGTCGAGGTCTGGGTCGACGCGCTCCGTGCCGCCGTCCCGCATCTGGACGACACCCGCGCACGGTCCACCGCGCACGCCGTGTTCGGACTGATGAACTCCACCCCGCACAGTCGCCACCTGCCCGACTCGGAACTCGCCGAGCTGCTCGCCGACCTCGCTCTCGGGGCACTGCACGCGGCGCGGTAGCCGGACACCGCCGACCAGCGCCGGGCATCGGCCGCCGGTGCGCTCCGTCGGACCTCGCGGCGGAGCGGGTACTCCTTGTGCCGGTGGGGAGGATGGACGTTCCGACCGTGCACCCACGGTCGGGACGTGGACCGCGGCCCCGGGAGACCCCCACCGGCCGCGCCGAGAACGAGGAGGCAGACGTGCGGATCGCCGTCCCCCAGGAGACGAAGAAGCACGAGTACCGGGTCGCACTGACCCCCACCGGGGTCGACGAGCTCACCCGCAGGGGACACGAGGTGTTCGTCGAGACCGGCGCGGGGGCCGGTTCGGCGATCACGGACGCGGAGTACGAATCGGCCGGGGCCACGGTCCTGCGCACCGCCGCGGACGTGTGGGCCGAGGGTGAGCTGGTGCTCAAGGTGAAGGAGCCGGTCGCGGCCGAGTACGCCCACCTGCGCGCGGACCAGGTGGTGTTCACCTATCTGCACCTCGCCGCGGACGGGGCGCTCACCCGGGCACTGCTGGAGGCGGGCACGACCGCGATCGCCTACGAGACGGTGCAGACCGACGACGGGGCGCTGCCGCTGCTGGCTCCCATGTCCGAGGTGGCGGGCCGACTCGCGCCCCAGGCGGGCGCGGCCGCGCTGATGCGCCCCGCCGGAG
>NZ_KB912528.1:33234-36173 GCF_000383775.1 Saccharomonospora halophila 8 | reverse complement strand
CGACGATCGCCGTCCCCGCGCTCTACCAGCGCGGCGTCGACGACGGCGTCCGTGCGGGGGCGGAGTCGGTGATCCTGCTCGCCGCCGGGGCGGGGGCGCTGATCATCGCCCTGGACTGGCTGGTGGTCAACGTGCAGACCCGGCTGACCGCCCGCACCGGGGAGTCCGTGCTGTACCTGCTGCGGGTGCGCAGCTTCGCCCACCTGCAACGGCTGGGGCTGGACTACTACGAACGCGAGCAGGCCGGCCGGATCATGACCCGGATGACCACCGACGTGGACGCGCTGTCCACGTTCCTGCAGACCGGGCTGTCCACCGCGGTGGTCAGCGTGCTCACGATCCTCGGGATCGGCGGTGCGCTGGTGGTCACCGATCCGGGCCTGGCGCTCGCGGTGTTCGCGGTACTGCCGGTGCTGGTGGTGGCCACGCTGGTGTTCCGGACACGGGCCTCCGCCGCCTACACCGAGGCGCGGGAGCGGGTCAGCGCCGTCAACGCCGACATGCAGGAGAACGTGAGCGGCCTGCGGGTCGCCCAGGCCTACACCCGCGAGGGGCACTCGGCGCGCGAGTTCGCCTCCCGCAGCGACGCCTACCGGCGCTCGCGGCTGCGGGCGCAGCGCTACGTGGCGACCTACTTCCCGTTCGTCACCCTGCTGTCCGGCATCGCCGAGGTCGTCGTGCTGGTCGTCGGGGCGGGCCGGGTCGCCGAGGGGACCCTGCAGGTGGGCGTGCTGATGGCGTTCCTGCTGTACCTGGGGCTGTTCTTCTCCCCGGTGCAGCAGCTGTCCACCGTGTTCGACGGCTACCAGCAGGCCAGGGTGGGGCTGCGCCGCATCGGCGACCTGTTGCGCACCCCGACGTCGGTGCCGCCCGCCGCCGATCCCGTGCCGGTCCCGCCGCGGCTGCGCGGCGCGGTGGACCTGATCGACGTCGACTTCTCCTACCCGGGCGCGGAGACCCCCGCACTGGACGGCGTGTCCCTGCACGTGCCCGCGGGCACGACCGTGGCACTGGTGGGTGCCACGGGTGCGGGCAAGTCCACCGTGGTCAAACTCGTCGCGCGGTTCTACGACGTCACCGGCGGCAAGGTGAGCGTGGATGGGGTGGACGTGCGCGACTACGAGCTCGAAGGCCTGCGCGGCAGGCTCGGCGTCGTCCCCCAGGAGGCGCACCTGTTCTCCGGCACGGTCGCCGACAACGTCCGCTACGGCCGCCCGGACGCCACCGACGCCGAGGTGGAGGAGGCGGTCCGGGCGGTCGGCGCGGTGCAGGGCATCGCGGCCCTGCCGGACGGTTTCCACCAGCAGGTCGGCGAACGCGGCCGGTCACTGTCGGCGGGCCAACGGCAGCTCGTGGCACTGGCGCGGGCGGAACTGGTGGATCCGGACGTGCTGCTGCTGGACGAGGCCACCGCCGCGCTCGACCCGGCGACCGAGTCGGCGGTGCTGCGCGCCACCGACGAGGTGGCCCGGCGGCGTACGACGTTCGTCGTCGCGCACCGGCTGGCCACCGCCGCGCGCGCGGACGTCATCGTGGTCCTCGACCACGGTCGGGTGGTCGAACGCGGGACGCACGACGAGCTGGTGGCCGCGGGCGGGCGCTACGCGGACCTGTGGCGGCACTCGGAACAGCGGTGACGAACAGCGGTGACGACCCTGCGGCCGCACGGCGTGACGCCGCGTGCCCGACCCGGTAGCCTCGCCCTGCCGGTCGACACTGGGGAGGGACACGGGCATGGCCGCACTGTCGTTGACGATCACGGTCGACACCGCGGTCGTCGACGCCGAGGAACACGAGGCCCACACCGCCGATCTGGGCCGCAGGCTGCGGGAGTCGGCCGGTTCGCTCCGGGCCTCCCCGGCACCGGTGGCCGAGGCGCCTCCGGGGGCGAAGGGACTCGGCTCGGCGCTCGTGGCGGGGTTCGAGGTGACCGTGACGGCCTCGCGCCGGACGCTGGCCGCGGTGATCGAGACGCTGCGGGCGTGGACCACCGCGGTGACGTCCCGCTCGGTCGTCGTGGAGCTCGACGGCGACCGGCTGGAGATCACCGGCGCGACCACCGAGCAGATCGACCACGTGCTGGAGGCGTTCCTCGATCGGCACACGCCCGGCTCATGACGGGCCACGCCCTGCTCATCGGCAACGGCACCTACACCGACCGGACGCTGCGGAGGCTGCGTTCCCCCGCGCAGGACGTCGACGCCCTCGGCGGCGTGCTGCGCGATCCCGACGTCGGGGACTACTCCGTGCGCACGCTGGTGGACACCACCGCCGCCGAACTGGCGAGGGCCACCCGCGACTTCTTCACCGACCGGGAACCCGGCGACGTGCTGGTGCTGTACTTCTCCGGGCACGGTGTCAAGGACGCGGCAGGGGAACTGTTCCTGGGCGCGACGGACACCAGCCTGGACGACCTGGACACCAGCGCGGTGTCGACCGACGCGCTGAACCGCTGGATCGCGGCCTGCCGGTCGCGTCACATCCTGCTCATCCTGGACTGCTGCTACAGCGGCGCCTTCCCGCGCGGCATGGTCGCCAAGGCCGATCCGGCCGTGCACCTGCAGGAACGTTTCGGCCGGGGCAGAGGTCTCGCGATCCTCACCGCCTCCACCGCCGTCGAGTACGCCTTCGAGGGCGGCGAGGTCCGCGACGGCGACCCCGACACGGACCGGAGTTCGGTGTTCACCGCCGCCCTCCTGGAGGCGTTGGACACCGGTGCGGCCGATGACGACTTCGACCAGCGGATCACGCTCGACGAGCTGTACTACTACGTCTTCGAGCGGGTCCGGATCCAGCGGCCCGACCAGACGCCCTGCTGGTGGCTGCTCGGCGGGCAGGACTTCTTCGTGGTGGCCCGGCGGCGCCCGGGCACCACGGCGCGCAGACCGGTCCGCACCGAACCGACGCCACCGCAGCCTCTCGCGCCCCGGCGTGCGGCG
>NZ_KB912528.1:25687-33134 GCF_000383775.1 Saccharomonospora halophila 8 | reverse complement strand
CACCCCGCGCACGGCGCCGCCGAAGGCCCCGGCCGAGCCGGAGAAGTCGCCGCTGCGCGGCGCGTCGGCCGCCATCGCGAAGAACATGGACGCCTCGCTGACCGTGCCGACCGCCACCAGCGTGCGCGCGGTCCCGGCCAAGCTGATGGCCGACAACCGCATCGTCATCAACAACCACCTCAAGCGTTCCCGCGGTGGCAAGATCTCGTTCACCCACCTCATCGGGTACGCGATGGTGCGGGCGCTGCGCGAGTTCCCGAACATGAACCGGTACTACGAGGAGGTCGACGGCAAGCCGCACGCCGTCACGCCGGAGCATGTGAACCTCGGCATCGCCATCGACATGAAGGGCAAGGACGGCCAGCGCACGCTGGTCGTGGCCTCCATCAAGAACTGCGGGAACATGACGTTCCTCCAGTTCTGGCAGGCCTACGAGGACCTGATCCGCAAGGCCCGCAACAACAAGCTCACCGCGGACGACTTCTCGGGCACCACGATCTCGCTGACCAACCCGGGCGGGATCGGCACCAACCACTCGGTGCCGCGCCTGCAGTCCGGGCAGGGCACGATCATCGGCGTCGGCGCCATGCAGTACCCGGCGCACTTCGAGGGCACCAGCGAACAGACCCTGATCAACCTCGGCGTCAGCAAGATCATGACGCTGACCTCGACCTACGACCACCGGATCATCCAGGGCGCCGAGTCGGGCGAGTTCCTCAAGCGCATCCACGAGCTGCTGCTCGGCGGGGACGGCTTCTACGACGACATCTTCACCTCGCTGCGACTGCCCTACGAGCCGGTGCGCTGGGTCGAGGACATCCCCGAGGGGGAGATCGACAAGACCGCCCGTGTGCTGGAGCTGATCGACGCCTACCGGATGCGCGGCCATCTGATGGCCGACACCGACCCGCTGAACTACCGCCAGCGCAGGCACGAGGACCTGGACATCCTCTCCCACGGGTTGACCCTGTGGGACCTCGACCGGGAGTTCGCGGTCGGCGGGTTCGCGGGCAAGGAGCGCATGAAGCTGCGCGACGTGCTCGGGGTGCTGCGGGACTCCTACTGCCGCACCGTCGGGGTCGAGTACACCCACATCCTCGACCCGGACGAACGGCGCTGGATCCAGGAGCGCGTCGAGATCCCGCACGAGAAGCCCGAGCCGACGGTGCAGAAGTACGTGCTGTCCAAGCTCAACGCGGCGGAGGCGTTCGAGACCTTCCTGCAGACCAAGTACGTCGGGCAGAAGCGGTTCTCCCTGGAGGGCGGCGAGACCGTCATCCCGCTGCTGGACACCGTGCTGGACAAGGCCGCCGAGCACGAACTCGACGAGGTCGTCATCGGGATGCCGCACCGCGGCAGGCTCAACGTGCTGGCCAACATCGTCGGCAAGCCGATCTCGCAGATCTTCCAGGAGTTCGAGGGCAACCTCGACCCGGGTCAGGCGCACGGCTCCGGCGACGTGAAGTACCACCTCGGTGCCGAGGGCAAGTACTTCCGGATGTTCGGCGACGGCGAGACCAAGGTGTCGCTGACCGCGAACCCGTCGCACCTGGAGACCGTCGACCCGGTGCTCGAAGGCATCGTCCGCGCCAAACAGGACCACCTGGACAAGGGCGACCGCGACTCCGGCGGGTTCACCGTCCTGCCCGTGCTGCTGCACGGCGACGCCGCGTTCGCCGGGCAGGGTGTGGTGGCCGAGACGCTGAACCTGGCCATGCTGCGCGGCTACCGCACCGGCGGCACCGTGCACGTGATCATCAACAACCAGGTCGGCTTCACCACGCCGCCGGAGCATGCCCGCTCGTCGCAGTACGCCACCGACGTGGCCAAGATGATCGGCGCACCGATCATCCACGTGAACGGGGACGATCCGGAGGCCGCGTACTGGGTCGCCCACCTCGCGGTGGACTACCGGCAGGCGTTCAACAAGGACATCGTCGTCGACATGATCTGCTACCGGCGGCGCGGTCACAACGAGGGCGACGACCCGTCGATGACCCAGCCGGGTATGTACGACATCATCGACGCCAAGCGCAGCGTCCGGAAGAACTACACCGAGGCGCTGATCGGCCGCGGTGACATCTCGATGGACGAGGCCGAGGCCGCGCTGCGCGACTTCTCCAGCCAGCTGGAGCACGTGTTCAACGAGGTCCGGGAGCTGGAGAAGCACCCGATCGCACCGAGCCCGTCGGTGGAGCAGAGCCAGCAGGTGCCGGCCCAGGTGCCCACCGCGGTCCCCCGGGAGGTCATCGAGAAGATCGGCGACTCGTTCGTGGAGCTGCCGGACGGCTTCACGCCGCATTCGCGGGTCAAGCCGGTGCTGCAGCGGCGGCACAAGATGTCCCGCGAGGGCGGTATCGACTGGGCCTTCGGGGAGCTGCTCGCATTCGGTTCGCTGGCCATGGAGGGGCGGCTGGTGCGGCTGGCCGGGCAGGACTCGCGCCGCGGCACCTTCACCCAGCGGCACTCCGTGCTCATCGACCGTAAGAGCAACCAGGAATACGCGCCGCTGCAGAACCTCGCCGACACCCAGGAACGGGTGATGATCTACGACTCGGCGCTGTCCGAGTACGCGGCGGTCGGCTTCGAGTACGGCTACTCGGTGGCCAACTCCGAGGCGCTGGTGATGTGGGAGGCGCAGTTCGGCGACTTCGTCAACGGTGCACAGACCATCATCGACGAGTACATCTCGTCCGGTGAGGCCAAGTGGGGCCAGCACTCCGACGTCGTGCTGTTGCTGCCGCACGGCCACGAGGGTCAGGGCCCGGACCACACCTCCGGCCGGATCGAGCGGTTCCTGCAGCTGTGCGCGGAGCACTCGATGACCGTGGCGGTGCCGTCCACCCCGGCGAACTACTTCCACCTGCTGCGCAGGCACGCGCTGGACGGGGTGAACCGGCCGTTGATCGTGTTCACGCCGAAGTCGATGCTGCGCAACAAGCAGGCGACCTCCGACGTCGAGGACTTCACCGACGGTTCGAAGTTCCTGTCGGTCATCGACGACGACACCGTCGACCCGGCCAAGGTCCGCAAGGTGCTGCTCACCTCCGGCAAGCTCTACTGGGAGCTGGTGGGCGAACGGGCCCGGCGGGAGATCGACGACGTGGCCGTCGTGCGGGTGGAGCAGTACTACCCGCTGCCGAAGGCCAAGTTGATCGAGGCGATGCGCCGGTACACCGGCGCCTCCGACGCCGTCTGGGTGCAGGAGGAACCGGAGAACCAGGGCGCGTGGCCGTTCTTCGGGCTCAACCTGCCGCGCAGGCTGCCGGAGGCGTTCCCGACCCTCGGCGTCGTGGCCCGCAGGCCCATGGCGGCACCGTCGGCCGGCTCGTCGAAGGTGCACGAGGTCGAGCAGAACGCACTGATCGACCGGGCGTTCGAGTAGACCGGACACCACCACCCGGGTGTCCGCACCGCCCCCGGGACGGTGCGGACACCCGGGTCAGGACGTCACCCGGTCCTCGCAGGTCACGGGGTGACGGTCCAGCTGTTGAGCCGGCCGGTGTCGCCGTAGTAGACGTCGGTCACCCGCAGTTCCCAGGTGCCGTCGGCCGGGGACGCGGAGGCGTCGACCGTGTAGGTCTCGTTCACGTCGTCGGCGGAGTCCCAGCCGGAGTTCTTCAGCCGGTGGGTCGTGCCGTCCGGGGCGACCAGGTCGATCCGCAGGTCACCGCGGTAGGTGTGCGTGATGTCGACGTCCACGGTCGTCGAGCCGGAGGCCGCGCGGTCACAGCCCTCCACGGTCACCGAGCTGGTGGAGGTCCGGTTGTCGGTGATGGCGACCTCGGTGTCGTTGGTGACCGGGTCACACTCGCCCGGCTCGGGCTCCGGGTCCGGCGTCCCGCCGCCGTCACCCCCGGTGTGCAGCAGGACGTTCGGCGAACCGCTGCCCGGATCGCCCACCGCACCGCTCGTCCCCTGGTTCACCAGCGCGTCCCGCACCTGCGCCGGGGAGGCCGCGGGGTTGTCGGCCAGGTGCAGCGCGGCCGCACCCGCGACGTGCGGGGTGGCCATCGAGGTGCCGCTGATGGTGTTGGTGTCGGAGTCGCTGCCGATCCAGGTCGAGGTGATGTCGCTGCCCGGGGCGAAGATGTCCAGGCAGGAGCCGATGTTGGAGAAGCTCGACCGCGAGTCCGAACTGGTCGTCGAACCCACGGTGATGCCGTCGGCGACGCGGGCGGGCGAGGTGTTGCACGCATCGGCGCCGTAGTCGTTGCCCGCCGCGAGCGCGTAGGTCACGCCCGCGTCGATCGAACGCCGCACGGCGTCGTCCACGGCCGTGGACACACCGCCGCCGAGGCTCATGTTGGCCACCGCCGGGCCACTGGCGTTCTCGGTGACCCAGTCGATGCCGGCGATCACTCCGTCGTAGGAGCCGGATCCCTGGCAGTCGAGCACACGGACGCCGATCAGCTCGACGCCCTTCGCGACCCCGTGGTCCGCACCACCGATGGTGCCCGCGACGTGGGTGCCGTGGCCGTTGCAGTCGTCGGCGTCGCCGTCGTTGTCCACGAAGTCGTAGCCGGACCGGGCACGGCCTTCGAAGTCGTTGTGCGAGGTCCGGACGCCGGTGTCGATCACGTACGCTTCCACGCCGGAGCCCGTGGCGTCGTAGCCGTAGCTGTCGTCCAGCGGGAGGTCCCGCTGGTCCAGCCGGTCCAGCCCCCAGGACGGCGGGTTCGTCTGCTCGGCGTCGGTGTGCACCACCCGGTTCTGCTCGACGTAGGCGACGTCCGGGTCGGCCGCGGCCCGTTCGGCGCGCTGCTCGCTCATGGTCGCCGAGAAGCCGTGGACCGTGCTGTCGTACACCCGTTCCACGGCCGCGCCGTGCTCGTCGGCGACCTCCGCGACGGAGGCGCCGTCCTCGAGGACGACGATGTAGCTCTCGTGGATGGTGCCCTGGGCGTCCGTACCGAGGACGGTGCCTTCTTCCTGGGCGGAGGCGGTCAGGTTCCCGCCGAGCGCGGTCAGCACGGCGACGCCGGCGGTCAGCCCGGCGGTCGCCAGTGACCTGCTACCCAACTTTCGGTTTCTTCGCACGGTTACTCCCTCCACGTTCCGGTGAACTTTTCGCCGTGAACGTGGCGGTGAACGTACGGACAGAAACATATTGAACACAGGTCTTGTCTCGATCGAGTGATCGCGGTATTGGCGGCACGCTCCGACGCCCTGCGCCACTCGTTCGCACCGAGGCGAAAGTAGGTTCCGGCCCCTACTTTTGGTCGGACCTGGCGCGCCGGAAACGGCCGCCGTTCACCCGGTCGGCCGAGCACTCACGTCGACTCCTCGTCCGGGACCGACACCTGGTTGACCACGCCCGGGCGCCTTCCGGCCCGGCGGCGGCTCTAAGCTCGGCGCCCGTGGAGACGTACGCGATGCACGCGCGGGAGGTCCGGGCGGCCGTCACCGCCCTCGGCCGGGGTTGGCTGTCGTTCGACGAGCTGGTGCGCACGACCACCCTGCCCCGGCGCACGGTGGAGGAGCTGCTCGACGACCTCGCCGACGACGTCGAGCGCGACGACGGCCTCCTGCGGCTGCGTCCGGACACCGTCGCCGCGCACCACGAACGGGTGGGCACCGCCGCGGCGATCCCGCCGGGACTGCGCGACGAGATCGGTGGACACCTCGACGCGGTACCACCACCGCTGCCCGCACTCGACCACGTCCAGGCCACTCCCGACACGGTGCTGCACCGGGCGCGGTGGCTCGACGAACAGTACGACCTGCGGCACGCCCGCCTGCTGTTCCTCGGCGACCACGATCTCACCTCGCTGGCGGTCCACGCGCTGCGTGGCGAGGCGGACGTGACGGTGGTCGACGTCGACGACCGGGTGCTCGACCACATCGACGCGCGCAGCGGTGGCGCGGTGCGGACGGTGCACGCCGACCTCCGGTTCGGGCTCCCCCTGGCGGTGACCGGCACGGCCGACGTCGTGTTCAGCGACCCTCCGTACACCCCGGAGGGCATGACGCTGTTCGCCTCCCGGGCGATCGAGTGCCTCGCCGACCGCGCCGGGCGGGTAGTGCTGGCCTACGGCTACAGCCACCGCCATCCCACGCTCGGCCACCAGGTGCAACGCGCGTTGTCCGGCCTGGGTCTGACCTTCGAGGCGATCCTGCCGGGCTTTCACCGGTACGCCGGCGCCCAGGCCCTCGGCAGCGCCGCCGACCTCTACGTCTGCCAACCGACCGCCCGCGCCCGGAAGAAGAAGCGCGGTCCCGGACAGGCGATCTACACGCACGGCCCCCGCTCGGTCGAGGCGGCCCGCACCCCCGAGCGGCTGCGGACGGCCCTGACCGCGATCGCGGAGGAGGGCGGATCTCCCGTCGAGGAACGCGGACCCGACTGGACCAGACCCGCGCCCGTGCCCGGGGGCACCGCCGTCGCCGTGGACCTCACCGGTGATCCGGGTCCGTGGCTGGTGCGGGTCCTGCTGGCCGTCAACGCCGGACGGGTGGCACTGCTGGTACCCAACGCGCATCCCGACCTCGCCGACGCGGCGGGGCAACGGGCGCTGACCGAGCTGCTCGCACCCAAGTACCGGCTGCGGCTGCTGCGCAGCACCCCGGACAACACGCATGCCGTGGTGCTGGCCGAGGCCACGGGCACCGGCGACACCGCGACCGGCGACACCGACGCGGTGGACGGGGACACCGGGGACGACGACACCGGCACCAGCGCCTTGCGGAAGGTGTGGACCAAAGCCCACGGCCGGTTGGGCAACCTCCTCCCCCACGCCCCCGCGGACATCGCCGACCTCCGGCTCGTCGACGTACCCCGGCACAAGATCGTGCGATTGCTCCGGTCGTCCGGCCCGGGTGGCTGAGTCCGAACCGGCCCCGGTCAGTGCGGCCGGTGGTTGCGGCTGGGCGCGAGGGAGAGCAGCAGGATGAGCACGGCGGCCAGAACGAGCCCGAGTCCACCCGCCCCGAAGGTGATCACCGCGACGAGATTGACCGCGGCCCCCACACCGGCGGCGACCCGCAGTACCACCTGCCTGCCCCGGAGTGCCGCCACCCCGCCCCAGAGGTAGGCGCCGGCCCCGATCAGGGCGGCCACCCCGAGGACGACGACCACCCCGGAGAAGCCGGTCTCGCCCCAGCGCACCCGCTCCATGCTGCCGAGCACGGCACCGCCGAGCATCCACGCCAGCCCGCCGACGAGTTCCAGCGCGGCGGCCAGGAAACCGAGGACCGCCGCCGCGGTCACCGTCGCGGGCCGCTCCGGCGGCAGACCGTACGGGTTCACCGTTCCTTCACCGACCGGAACCGGCGCCGCCCACGGGAGTCCTCCGGACCCCTCCCGGCCGGGTGGCCCGCCCGCCGGACCGGGGAACGACCCGGGTGGATCAACCGACATAGCTCTCCTCCGGACGACACCGCGGCACCCACCGCGCCGCGGGCACCGAGGGTAGCGCTCCCGGCCGACACCCGGTCCGGGCCGCGC
>NZ_KB912528.1:15873-25587 GCF_000383775.1 Saccharomonospora halophila 8 | reverse complement strand
GGCCGCGGTCCCGCGTACGACGCCACCCCGGCGCGACACGCGGGACCCGGCGGACCGCACGGCCCCGGAAGCGGACCGTTACGCCTCCCACTCCGGAGAGTGGGAGGCCACGCCGTCCGACTCGGCGGCCTTCGCCACCGCGGCCGCCACCTCACCGGCCACCCTCGGGTCGAGCGGACTCGGGACGATGTGGTCGGGCGCCAGCTCGTCGGCCGCCACCGAGACGATCGCCTCGGCCGCCGCCAGCTTCATGTTCTCCGTGATCGCCCGCGCACCGGCGTCCAGCGCACCCCGGAAGATGCCGGGGAAGGCCAGCACGTTGTTGATCTGGTTCGGGAAGTCGCTGCGCCCGGTCGCGACGACCGTCGAGTACCGGCGGGCGACGTCCGGGTGCACCTCCGGGTCGGGATTCGACAGGGCGAACACGATCGGATCGGGTGCCATCCCGCTGAGCAGGTCCTCGTCGACGTGGCCGCTGGAGAGCCCGAGGAACACGTCGGCACCGTCGAGCGCCTCGGCGATGCCGCCGGTGAGCCCGCGGGCGTTCGTCGTCTCCGCGAGCTCGGCCTTGATCGGGGTCAGTCCCTCCCGTTCCGGGTGCAGGATCCCCTTCGAGTCGAGCAGGGTGATGTCGGCGACCCCGGCCGCCTGCAGGATCCGGGTGCAGGCCACCCCGGCGGCCCCCGCACCGGACACGACGACCCGCTGGTCGGCGACGGACCGGTCGAGCACCATGTTGGCGCCCCGCAGGGCGGCGAGCACCACGATGGCCGTGCCGTGCTGGTCGTCGTGCATCACCGGGCAGTCGAGCGCGTCCTTGAGCCGGTCCTCCAGCTCGAAGCAGCGCGGCGCGGACACGTCCTCGAGGTTGACCGCACCGAACGAGGGGCGCAGCCGGACCAGCGTCTCGACGACCTGGTCGACATCGGTCGTGTCCAGCACCAGCGGTATCGAGTCCAGGCCCGCGAAGGTCTTGAACAGCACCGACTTGCCCTCCATCACGGGCAGCGACGCACGCGCCCCGATGTCGCCGAGCCCGAGTACCGCCGTGCCGTCGCTCACGACCGCGACGAGGCGGTCGGCCCAGGTGTAGCGCTGGGCCAGCGTCTCGTCCTCGGCGATCGCGCGGCTCACCTTCGCTACCCCGGGGGTGTAGGCGATGGAGAGGTCGCGCGCCTGCGCGATCGGGCGGGTCGCGGTCACCGAGAGTTTTCCACCCTCATGACCGGCGAAGATGTCTTCGTCGCTCACCTGAGCTTGGGACACGTCAATCTCCAGGGCTGAAGAGAGAACGGGGGCCATCGACGATGGCATCCCCGGTGATGTGGGCTCGTACCACGGCGAGTACGGCGCTGTGGCGCCCTTCGCCGACGAGGCGTCCGTCGAGGCCGGTGCTGAGATCCGGTCCGTCATCGCACCGTGGCCGCCGGACGCGGCGGTTCGTCCAGTGTGCCACCTCCGCCACCCGCCGTGTCGCGGGGGTGCGGCCGACGTCACAGAACCGTGACCGATATTCGCTGGTCAGGACCAAGAACGCAAGACGACCGTCCGGCTTGGTGGGATTCCCGGTCGCGGGAGCGCCGCCGCTATGCTCACGGCATGGATGTGCGCGAGCTGCCGGTGGCCGACGCCTACGAGTTCGTCCCGCCGGTCTTCCCCGACCGGCGGGGTCTGTTCGTCGCGCCGTTCCAGGAACCCGCGTTCCTCCGTGCCGTCGGCCATCCGCTGTCGGTGGCACAGACGAACCACAGCGTCTCGCACACGGGTGTCGTCCGGGGCGTGCACTTCGCCGACACACCCCCGGGCCAGGCGAAGTACGTGTACTGCCCCCGCGGTGCGCTGCTCGACGTCGTGGTGGACGTGCGGGTCGGGTCCCCGACCTTCGGCCGACACGCGGCCGTCCGGCTGGACAGCACCGACTTCCGCGGCCTCTACCTCGCCGAGGGCCTCGGCCACGCCTTCCTGGCCCTGGAGGACGACACGGTGCTGGCCTACCTGTGCTCCACCGGGTACAACCCGACCGCCGAGCACGGCGTACACCCGCTGGATCCGGCCCTGGGACTGCCGTGGCCCGCGGACACGGATTTCGTGCTGTCCGACAAGGACGCCGCCGCACCCACCCTGGCCGAGGCCCGGCAGGACGGGATCCTCCCCCGGTACGAGGACTGCCTGGCCCGCTACGACGCACTGCGGGCCGCGTCCGCGCCGTCCGGCGCGTGAGGCACCGCCCGCGACAGGCCACCCGATCAGGCCCCACGACCGGGGAGTGGGCGACTATATTGCGGGCGTGATCGCCGGCCCGCACGAGCACCCGTTGTTCCTCCTGCGCCACGGGCACACCGAGTGGTCCGCCACCGGCAGGCACGCCGGGCGGACCGACCTGCCGCTGACCGCGGTCGGTGAACGGCAGGCCCACGCCGCGGGGCGGACCTACGCGCTGATGTCCGACGACTCGTCGGCGGTCGTGCTGAGCAGCCCCCTGCGCCGCGCCCGGCACACCGCCGAACTCGCCGGACTGGAGGTCAGCGACGTCAGCGAGGACCTCGTCGAGTGGGACTACGGCGACTTCGAGGGGATGACCACCCCGGAGATCCGTGAGCGGGTGCCGGGCTGGACGGTGTGGACGCACCCGATCCCGGGCGGGGAGAGCGCCGACGCGGTCCGCGCGCGGGCCGACCGGGTGCTGGGCCACCTGCGGCCGACCCTGCCCGAGCGGCCCGTGGTGCTGGTCGGGCACGACGACTTCGGCCGGGTCCTGATCAGCCGCTGGCTGGAGCTGGACACCGCGGCGGGGCGCTTCTTCCGGTTCGACCCGGCCAGTATCACCGTGCTGGGAAGCCAGCGGGGCGTTCCGCAGATCCGCCACCTCAACGTGCCGCCGTCCTGACGGTCCTGACGGTCGCGGACACCACGCACGACCGGGCGACCGCCGCGCCGGGCGCGGCGGTCTAGGCTCACGGGGCCCCGTCGCCCGCCACCGAGGAGCCCACCCGTGGACCGTCGCATCCGCCGTGTCCGGGACACCGACGTCGAGACCGTCGTCACCCTCGTCCACGAACTCGCCGAGTACGAGAAGGCCCCACAGGAGTGCCACCTCACCGCCGGGCAACTGCGCACCGCGCTGTTCGGCCCCGCGCCCGCCCTCTACGGGCACGTCGCGGAGGTGGACGGGCGGATCGTCGGGTTCGCCCTCTGGTTCCTCAACTTCTCCACCTGGCGCGGCGTGCACGGCATCTACCTGGAAGACCTGTTCGTGCGTCCGGAGGCCCGGGGAACCGGGCTCGGCAGGTCCCTGCTCGCGGCGCTGGCCGAGGAATGCGTCCGGCACGGTTACGCGCGCCTGGAATGGTGGGTGCTCGACTGGAACCCGGCCGTCGGGTTCTACACCTCGCTCGGGGCCGAGGGGATGGACGAGTGGACCGTGTACCGCCTCACCGACGAACCCCTCCGCAGGCTGGCCGCCGATTCCGCCGGGTCGGCGTGACCCGGCGGGCCCGACCGGGGCTGACCGGGTGCTGACCGGGTCCCGTCGGCGGGCCACCCGTCAGCGGGTCCCGCCGCCGTCCCGGCGTTCCCGTTCGGCCCTGCGTCCGGCGGCCCTGCCGCGGCGGGAGGCCTCCTCCTCGGTCTCGTCCTCCGTCTGACCGAGTACCCACGCCCGGGACGCCCGCCGGAACAACAACACGAGCACCGCCACACCGGCCGCCATCACGGGCAGGCCGAATCCCGGCTGGTCCGAGGGCCCGGTCGCGTACCAGCCGACACCCGTGAGGATCAGGCTCACGACGACGGCGGGTGAACGGGCCCAGGTTTTGCCGAGCAGCAGCCCCACCGCGCAGGCCAGCACCCCGGCCGCGAGCACGCCGAAGTAGGCGGCCTCGGCGGCCACCGCGACACCGGTCAGCGGTGAGGCACCCGCGTTGAGGCCCACGAGCACACCGAAGGCGAGCAGCGCGAATCCGGGGAGGGCGGTGAGGATCCCCGCGAGGCGGACCTCGCGTGGGGCCGGGGAGATCGCGTCGCGGATCGGCACGAAGCTGCCCTCCTGCATTGACCGTGCGTGAACACAGCCGATGGTATGCCACCCGGTCGGACGTTTTACCGTGGCGGCACACCGGGCAAGGATTCAGGTGTCGTCGATGAGCGGGCGGTCGCCCGGGGTGCAACTCGTCACGGCGCTCGGCAGGGCCACGCACGCGGGCCGAACCGACCGGAGCGGGAGGGCCGACAGGGCAGTCAGCACGATCTCCGGCGCGGCACGGTCTCCGGCGTCGGCACGGTCTCCGGCGTCGGCACGGTGTCCGGCGCCGGCACGGTGTCCGGCACCCGCGGCCCGGCGATCACACCGGCCTGGTGAGGGAGCGCCGGGAGAGGTCCGGTCGCGCGGGTGAGATGTTTCGCAGGACCCGTGTCCGCGCGAGACCCCACCGGCGGCCCGGATTCACCTACTCTGCGGTGGTGCGCGCCGTTCTCGTCGTCAACCCGAGGGCCACCGCGACCACCCCGGGTGGTCGGGACGTGCTCGCGCACGCGCTCGCCAGCGAGGTGAAGCTGGACGTGGTCGAGACCGATCACCGGGGCCACGCGCGGGCCGTCGCCCGTGCGGCGGTGGAGGACGGTCTCGATCTCGTCGTGGCGCACGGCGGTGACGGGACGGTCAACGAGGTCGTCAACGGCCTGCTCGACCCGCCGGAACCGCCCGCACCGCGGCCGATGCTCGGGGTCGTCCCCGGCGGGTCGGCCAACGTGTTCGCCCGCGCGCTGGGTCTGCCCCGGGATCCGGTCGAGGCGACCGGGCGTCTGCTCCGTGCCCTGGAGGAGCGCAGCGTCCGGCGGGTGGGGCTCGGGCGCGCCGACGGCCACTGGTTCACGTTCAACGCGGGAATGGGCTGGGACGCCGACGTGGTCGCCGCCGTCGACCGCAGACGCGGCAAGCGCACCGGCCCGTGGTTGTACCTGCGGACGGCGGTCGCCGGCTATCTGCGTCCGCCGCACGGGCGGCCCACGCTGACCGTGCGGATGCCCGGAGCCGAGCCCGTCGAGGTGCGCACTGCGTTCGTCTCGAACACCGATCCGTGGAGCTATCTGGGACCGCGTGCCGTTCATCTGAACGCGCACAGTTCGTTCGACTCCGGTCTCGGCCTCTTCGCGCTGACCGGGCTCGGACTCCCCACCGTCCTGCGCCACGTCCGCCAGGCACTGCGGACGCGCGGGGAGCACCGCGGACGGCGACTCCTGCGCCACGACGACGTGCCCGTCCTGCGCATCACGGCCGAGGAGCCGGTGGGCCTGCAGGTCGACGGGGAACTGCTGGGACCACGCACCCACGTGGAGTTCGTCGGGGTTCCGGACGCGCTCACGGTTGCGTTGTGATCCGTCGCTGTCGGTGAACAACACCACGTGATCACCACCGACAAAGTCCCCCCTACCACTCGTCGACGCCAGAGCTCCACTCACCGCATCACTCGCGCCGGACCGGACACCGTGAGAAGGTGAAAGCGCAGGTCAGAAGGGTCACCGGGCCGGGTGAGCTGACTCACCGATCCCGATCGAACACTTGTCGAAGCCGGTTCTTCGTGAAAGCATTCACAAGCACCCCGAAGAAAGACCGCCATGACGACTGTGGCGCGGAGCACCGCGCCCGAAACAAGGAGCTCGAAGAATGGACTGGCGCCACCGCGCGGCCTGCCGAGACGAGGACCCGGAACTGTTCTTCCCCGTTGGCACGAGCGGCCCCGCCGTATCGCAGATTGCCGCGGCCAAGGCCGTGTGCCACCGCTGCACCGTCGCATCCGACTGCCTGGCCTGGGCTTTGGCCAGCGGTCAGGACGCCGGTGTCTGGGGCGGCATGGACGAGGACGAACGTCGTGCGCTCAAGCGTCGGCGCGCGCAGATCAGTACGCGGAGCAACTTCTGACGCGACGTCCGCGCAGGCGAAACGACGCGTCCGCGATTCCCTTCTGCCTTGGCGAAAGGGCAGAAGGTTTGAGGGTCGGCATCCGTTCCGGGTGCCGACCCTCAAGCGCGCGGTACGGATCCCGACCGGCGATGCCGGGCGGACCGGCCCTCAGCACGCCGGGCACGGAAGGACTCAGCTGCGCCTGCTGAGCGGGATACGCAGGGCGGCCTCCGTTCCGGAAACGCGGTGGCCGCCCTCGTCGTGTTCGCCGTCGCCGCGCCCCGGCGATTCCACCTCCGCCGTGTCGTCCCCCTCCGCCGTGTCGTCCTCGTGGATTCCGCGCAGGGACAGGGAACCGCGCAGTTCGGATTCCACGAGCGTCCGGGCGATCTGGAGGCCGAGACCGTCGGCGCGTTCCAGGGTGAAGCCCGCGGGCAGGCCCTTGCCGTCGTCCCGCACGAGGACGTCGAGCCAGCGCGCCGACCGTTCGACCACCAGTTCCACCCGGCCCGTCCGGCCGCCCGCGAAGGCGTGGTCGACGGCGTTCTGCACGAGTTCGGCCACCACCATCACCAGTGGGGTGGCGATCTCGGCCGCCACCACCCCGAACGAGCCGGTGCGGGACATGCGCACCTGCGACTCGGCCGTGGCGACCTCGTTGACCATGGGCAGCACCTTGTCGAACAGGGAGTCCAGGTCGATCCGCTCGTCCACGGACATCGACAGCGCCTCGTGGACCATCGCGATGGACGACACCCGCCGCACGGACTCCCCCAGCGCCTGCCGCGCCTCCCCGGACTGCATCCGACGCGACTGGAGCCGCAGCAGCGCCGCGACCGTCTGGAGATTGTTCTTCACCCGGTGGTGGATCTCGCGGATCGTGGCGTCCTTCGACATCAGGGCCCGGTCCCGCCGCTTGACCTCCGTCACGTCCCGGATCAGGACCAGCGCCCCGGCGGCACGTCCGGCGGGACGCAGCGGCAGCGCACGGAACAGGACCACGGCACCGCGCCGGGACTCCACCTCCGTGCGGGTGCCGGGCTTGCCGTCCAGCGCCTCCAGGATGCGGTGGGACACGTCGGTGGCGTCGAACGGATCCCGCACGAGGGACCGGGTGAGCGGGGCGAGCCGGGTTCCGATGAGATCGGATTCGTATCCCATCCGGTGGTAGGCGGACTGCCCGTTGGGACTGGCGAACACCACGGTGCCGCTCTGATCCACACGCACGAGCCCGTCGCCCACACGGGGGCTGGTGTGCACGTCGATGTTCGTCTCGGGACTCGGATAGGTCCCGTCCGCGATCATCTGGCACAGGTCGGCCGCACTTCCGAGGTAGGCGATCTCCAGCGGGCTGGGCACCCGGGGGCTGGCCAGGTTCGTCTCCCGGCTCAGAACGGCGATCACCGCCTCTCCCAGCCGTACCGGGACGGCCTCCCGCCGCATCGGCAGGTCGTTGTACCAGTGCGGCTCCTCCTCCCGGCAGATCCGCACCTCCCGCATGGCCCGGGTCAGCTGGGGGTGTTCGTCGGTGGTGAACCGTTCCCCGACCACGTCCTCGGGGTGCGCGGTGGGGGCCGTGGTCGGCCGCACCTGGGCGACGCACACGAAGTCGTCGGCCCCTTCCTGCACCGGCACCCACAGCAGGAAGTCGGCGAACGACAGGTCGGCGAGCAGCTGCCACTCGGCGACCACGAGTTGCAGGTGGTCGACGGACTCGCCGGGGAGACCGGTGTGGTCGGCGAGCAGTTCAGCGAGCGTGGACATGCCCCTCCTGATCGGTGCTACGTCTGGCACGGTGGTGCCGTGGGCGGCGTCGCGGCGGGCCGCCTCGCCCCTCGGTCCGAGGCGGCCGGAATCGGCGGGCCCCCTCATGACACACTAAACGTGGAGCAGTGACGCAAGGAGTGAACATGGCCAAGCGAGCTCGGAAGCGCCGCGACCGCAAGAAGAACAACGCGAACCACGGCAAGAAGCCGAACACCTGAGGTTGCGCCGGACCGGGGCCGGACGGGGTCGTCACCCGTCCGGCCCCGCTCTGTGTCCGTTCTCACTCCGTGCGGCGACCGTGACGGCGTTTCGCCCGGCCGTCGTCCGGCAATCCGACGCCGGGATCCGATCCCGCTCGCCGCACGCGCCGACGGCAGGCGCGGCCCGGCGGGAATATCCCGGCGGTCCGGGATGTTGTGTTCGACGTGCCGACAACGCTGCCTCCTGGAACGCTGACCAGAGTCCCCGGCCCACCGCGCGGACGCTCGAACCGGATGTGGGCGCGCGGCGCCGGGACGCCCCGCCGAGACGACGGCGCCGATCGGGAAGGGAACGGTTTGCCGAGTACCCAGAGCCCCGCTGACAGCGCGGCCATGTCCGAGACCGCGGCTCCGCCCGCCGGGACCACGGCGGCGTCCGAGGACACGACGCCGCAGGCCGAGGAGGCGGAACAGCAGCAGGCGGAGCGGTTCCAGCGCGACGCCATGCCGCTGCTCGACCAGCTCTACTCGGCCGCGCTGCGCATGACGCGCAACCCGGCGGACGCGGAGGACCTGGTCCAGGAGACGTATCTCAAGGCCTACGCCGCCTTCTCGTCGTTCAAGAAGGGCACCAATCTCAAGGCGTGGATGTACCGCATCCTCACCAACACCTACATCAACGGTTACCGCAAGCGGCAACGGCAGCCGTTGCAACAGCCGACCGAGGAGATCACCGACTGGCAGATCGCCCAGGCGGAAAGCCACACCTCGACGGGTCTGCGCTCGGCCGAGGTCGAGGCCATGGACAACCTGCCGGACACCGACGTCAAGGCGGCGCTGCAGCAACTCCCCGAGGACTTCCGATTGGCCGTGTACCTCGCGGACGTCGAAGGCTTCGCCTACAAGGAGATCGCCGAGATCATGGACACCCCGATCGGGACGGTGATGTCGCGACTGCACCGCGGGCGTGGACAGCTGCGTGGTCTGCTCTCCGACGTCGCGCGCGACCGGGGGTTCGCACGCTCGGCCCGACAGGAGGTGACCCGCTGATGTGCATCCGCGGCGACTCCGGTGGAAGCGACCCGTCCACGGACACGGGCGAGGTCGACAAGGTCGGATGCGACGACGCGCTCGCCGAGATCTACCTGCTGCTGGACAAGGAGTGCAGCCCCGAACGCGACGCCGAGCTGCGCAGGCACATCGAGGACTGTCCGCCGTGCCTGGAGGAGTACGGTATCGACGACCAGATCAAGCGGCTGCTCGCCCGCAAGTGCGGCGGGGATCTCGCCCCGGCGGAGCTGAAGAACCGGTTGCAGGCGTCGATCCGGCGGACCGTGGCCGAGCGCAGTGGCCTGCGGGTGTCCGAAACGAAGATCAGCTTCCGGCGCGAGCCGGACGACGCACCGGACGACCGGTAGGCGCCGGGGCACGGCGCCCGGGGGCCGCCGAACAGGTTATGCGCTGAGCGGGCGCAGCACCCGCCCCAGCCATTCCGAGGCCGCACGCGAGACGGCGTCCAGGTCGCTGTCCAGGCTGTGGTTGCCCGGCACCGTGACGACCTCGTGATGCGGCCCGGCCGTCGGACAGCCGAACGGGTCCCGGTCCCCCTGCACGACGAGGGTCGGTACCCGGACGGCGTCGAGTTCGGCCTGACGGCTCTTCTCCGGTCTGCCGGGCGGGTGTTCCGGGAACGCCAGACACAGCACCGCGGAGGCCTGCCCGGCCGCGGCCGTGCGGCAGGCCACCCGCGCACCGGACGAGCGGCCCCCGAACACCAGCGGAAGACCGTCGAACCGGGTGGCGGCGAGCTGCTCGGCCACGGCCAGCCAGGCCGCGTCGAGTTGCGTC
>NZ_KB912528.1:8177-15773 GCF_000383775.1 Saccharomonospora halophila 8 | reverse complement strand
GGGGCCCGTCGCCCGGCGACGCGGTACGGCTGTTCCACCAGCGCGACGTGCACGTCCGCGGCGCGCGCCGCGCGGGTGACGGTGACCAGGTCCGCGGCCTCGATCCCACCACCGGCCCCGTGTCCGAGCAGCAGTGCGGCCACGCCCTCGTCGGAACCGTGGATCGAGACGCGGGCGGGGCCGTGCGGGGTGGTGATCTCGGTGACCGTCATCAGCGTTTCCCACCGTATCCGTGTTTCGCACCGTGTCCGGTCACTGCTGCGGCAACTCGAACAGGGCGCCGGTGGCACCGTCGTCGAGGTCGGTGGGCTCGGGATCCGCCCGCTCGACGAGTTCCGGCCCGTTGTTGCGCACGCTGTTGACCCGGGTGGACACCGGTCGTAGCTCCAGGGTGTCGACCCAGGGCTCCTCCGGCGGCCGGAGCAGGTCGGTGGCGTCGGCACGGTCGGGGTCGAGCCATGCGGCCCAGCGGTCGGACGGCAGCGCCAGCGGCATCCGGTGATGGACGTCGGCGAGCGGGCCGACCGCGTCGGTGGTGATGATCGAACACGTGATCAGCGGCGAGGCGTCCGTCTCCCCCTTCGGATCGCGCCAGGTCTCCCACAGTCCCGCGAACGCCAACGAGGACCCGTCGCGTGTGGTGGTGAAGAACGGCTCCTTACGACGCTTTCCCCCGTCCCCCGCCTTCCACTCGTACCAGCCGTCGGCCGGCACCAGGCAGCGCCGCCGGGACAACGCCTTGCGGAACGCCGGTTTCTCCCGCGCGGTCTCGGCCCGGGTATTGATCATCTTCGCGCCGACGGACGGATCCTTCGCCCAGAACGGCACCAGGCCCCAGCGCATCATCCGGAGGCTGCGCACCGACGGTTCGTCGGCGAGCGGGTTGCCGTCGGCATCCCGCGGATGCCGCTGGACCACGGTGACCACGTCCTTCGTCGGCGCGACGTTGTAGTCCGGCCCCCGCGGGGGACCGTCCGTTCCGTCGAGGGCGTCGAACTCCCGCATCAACGCGGCGGGATCCTTCGTCGCCGCGTACCGGCCGCACATCGGTCTCCGTCCTCCGTCCTCCGTCCGGCGCCGGGGTTCTGGTGTTCCCCGCCACAGCACGGGTGTGCCCGGGTGTGTCGGTCCACCCGGACGCCATCCTGGCACGGTTGTGCGGCCGTGGCGAGTGGCATGCGGGATCATCGTCGGTGACAGTGTCGCCGCCGCTGTCCCGAGGAGGCAGCGGCGGATCCCGGCCAGGAAGGTGGAACGGTTTGCCGCGCAGGGATTGGCGCACGTTCGACGAGAGCGATGTCCGGGTGCGGCCGGGCAAGGGCTCCCGCCCCCGGAGCAAGCAGCGCCCCACGCACCCGGACGCGGTCACCGCGATGGTGCTCTCGGTGGACCGGGGCCGCTGGCGGTGCGCGGTCGACGGTGCGGCGGACCGGGTGGTGACGGCGATGCGGGCCAAGGAGCTGGGCCGCACGCCGATCGTGGTGGGCGACCGGGTGGGGCTCGTCGGGGACACCAGCGGGGCGCCGGACACCCTCGCCCGCATCGTGCGGGTCGACGAGCGGACGAGTGTGCTGCGCCGCACCGCCGACGACACGGACCCGTACGAGCGCGTGGTGGTCGCGAACGCCGAGCAACTGTTCATCGTCACCTCGCTGGCCGACCCGCCACCGAAACGCGGGTTCATCGACCGGTGTCTGGTCGCCTGCTACACGGGCGGGCTGGAACCGGTGCTGTGCCTGACCAAGGCGGACCTCGCGGACCCGGACGAGCTGCTGGCCTCCTACGCCGACCTCGCGGTGCCGTCCGTGGTCACCCGGTACGACACCGACAACCCCGGGTTGCCGGAGCGGCTGCGGGACCGGGTGTCGGCGTTGGTGGGTCACTCCGGCGTCGGCAAGTCCACCCTGGTGAACCGGGTCGTGCCGGAGGCCGGGCTCGCCACGGGCGAGGTCAGCGCGGTCGGCAAGGGCCGGCACACGTCGGTGGGGGCGGTCGCGCTGCCGCTGCCCGGCGGTGGCTGGGTGGTGGACACCCCGGGCATCCGGTCGTTCGGGCTCGCGCACGTGACACCGGACCAGCTGGTGGCCGCGTTCCCGGAGTTCGCCGAGGCGGCCGAGGAGTGCCCGCCGAACTGCGGCCACCTCGGCCCCCCGAAGGACCCGGACTGCGTC
The DNA here is from genome assembly GCF_000383775.1 of Saccharomonospora halophila 8. GTDB lineage: Bacteria > Actinomycetota > Actinomycetes > Mycobacteriales > Pseudonocardiaceae > Saccharomonospora > Saccharomonospora halophila. Next base: position 13,602 of record NZ_KB912528.1, on the reverse strand, counting down.
CTCGACCGGGTCGTCACCGACGGGGGCGCCACCCCGGGACGGCTCGACTCGCTACGCCGACTGCTGCTGTCCCGCGCGGGCACGGAGGTGCCGGAAGGGTGACCGGGATACGGTGCTCGCACCGGACCCGGACCCCGGTCACCGGAAAACGCGAGCAACGGTGATATGCGTCACTTGTCACCCGAAAGGGGAACCGTCCGGTCGCCGGACAGGTCCGAATCGGGACCACAGACTCGACAAAGAGGGGGCAATCATGCGCAGACCAGCTCTCGCCGCGGGCGCGGCCGCACTCGTGCTGGCACTCGCGGGCTGCGGGAACACGGTCGACGGTCAGGCGTCCGACGGCACCGGAGGCACCGCGGGCGACGGCGGGTTCATGAACCTCTCCGAACTCGCCTCCTCGTCCTCCGACAAGGCGTCCGAGGCCAGTTCGTCCCGGTTCACCATGGAGACGACGGCGATGGGCCAGACGATGCGGGCCGAGGGACAGGCCCGGTACGCCGGGGCGGACACGGCGATGAGCATGACGATGGACATCCAGGGCCAGCCCATGGAGATGCGCATGGTCGACCGGACCATGTACATGAAGATGCCGCAGGGACAGGGGGCGGCACTCGGCGCCGAGACGGGCAAGCCGTGGGTCGAGATGTCCCTGGACGGCGACAATCCGATGGCCGAGGCCATGGGCGGTGCCGACATGGCCGAGCAGAGCGATCCGACCAGGATCCTGGAGCAGCTCGAACAGTTCGGCGGCGAGATCGTCGACACCCGGGAGACGACCCTCGACGGTGAGCAGGTGACCCGGTACACGGTCGAGCTCGACATGGCGAAGGCCGCGACGATGATGGGCGGTGAGCAGCTCCGCGCCGAGCCGCAGCCCTCGCAGGGCACCACGATTCCCATGGAGCTCTACCTCGACTCCGCGAATCTGCCCGTACGCATCGAGATGGACATGGAAGTCATGGGCCAGTCGTCCTCCATGGTGATGAACTACACCGACTGGGGCACGCCGGTGACCATCGAAGCACCCCCGGCGGACCAGGTCGCCCAGTTGGATACTGCGGGCATGACCGGGGGTAATTGAACCCCTTCCCCCGTGGGAGCCCGAGGGCGCGGGGCCCCGGATCGCGCCGATCCGGGGCCCCGGTCCGTCTTCGGGGGCCGCCCTCCGGTCCCCGACTCCCGCTCAGCCCATGTGCGGGTAGGTGATGTCGGTCGGGGCGACGAAGGTCTCCTTGATCGCCCGGGGGCTGGTCCAGCGCAGCAGGTTGAACATCGACCCGGCCTTGTCGTTGGTGCCCGAGGCCCGCGACCCGCCGAACGGCTGCTGCCCGACGATCGACCCGGTGGGCTTGTCGTTGACGTAGAAGTTGCCGGCCGCGTGCCGCAGCGCGCGGTGCGCCTGCTGCACCGCCTCCCGGTCGTCGGCGAAGACCGCCCCGGTCAACCCGTACGGGGCGCTGCGGTCGACGACGTCGAGGATGCGTTCGTAGTCACCGTCCGGGTAGACGTGCACCGCCATGATCGGACCGAAGTACTCGGTGGAGAACAGCGTGTGCCCCGGGTCGTCCGAGACCAGCACCGTCGGCTCGACGAACCACCCGACGCGGTCGTCGCAGCCGCCACCGACCAGCGTCTCCACGGACGGGTCGTCGCGCACCCCCGCCAGCAGGTCCCGGTGCTTGGCGAACGCCCGCCCGTCGATGACCGCCCCACCGAAGTTCGACAGGTCGGTGACGTCGCCGTAGGTGACCGTCTTGGTGAGGTCGGCGAGCTGTTCGCGCAGCCCGCCGTCCCACAGCGAGCGCGGCACGTAGGCGCGGGACACGGCCGAGCACTTCTGCCCCTGGTACTCGAACGCCCCCCGAACCAGGGCGGTGACCAGCTTGTCGGCATCCGCCGACGGGTGGGCCACGACGAAGTCCTTGCCGCCGGTCTCCCCGACGATGCGCGGATAGCACCCGTAGTTGTCCAGGTTGTCGGCGATGGTGCGCCACAGGTGCTTGAACGTCGCGGTCGACCCGGTGAAGTGCAGCCCGGCGAAGCCGGGGTCGGGCAGGGCGACCTCGCTGACGGCCCGCCCGTCGCCGGTGACCATGTTGATCACCCCGGGCGGCAGTCCCGCCTCCTCGAAGACCCGCATGGTGTAGTGGGCGGCCAACTGCTGCGACGGCGTCGGCTTCCACACGACCGTGTTGCCCATGAGCGCGGGCGCGGACGGCAGATTGCCCGCGATCGCGGTGAAGTTGAACGGCGTGATGGCGACGACGAACCCGTCGAGCGGGCGGTACTCCATCCGGTTCCAGGCCCCGGGCACGGAGTTGGGCTGCTCGGCGTGGATGCGCCGTGCGTAGGCGACGTTGAACCGCAGGAAGTCGATCAGTTCGCAGGCCGCGTCGATCTCGGCCTGCTGCACCGATTTCGACTGGCCGAGCATCGTCGCCGCGTTGATGGTGTCCCGCCAGGGCCCGGCGATCAGGTCGGCCGCACGCAGGAACACCGCCGCGCGTTCGTCGAAGGGGAGTTCGCTCCACCGGCGTGCCGCCGACTTCGCGGCGGTGACCGCCTCGGCGACGTCGGCGTTCGTGGCCTGGGCGGCCACCCCGAGCACGTGCCGGTGGTCGTGCGGTTGCACGACGTCGAACCGGTCACCGCCGGCGAGCCGGTGCCGCCCGTCGATCGTCTGGGTGAGGTCGACACGCTCGGCCTCGAGTTCCGCCAGTCTGCGTTCCAGCGACCCGCGGCCCGGGGTTCCCGGGGCGTAGGTGTGGACCGGCTCGTTCGCCGGTGCCGGTACGGATGTGACAGCGTCCATGGTGTCCCGCCTTTCCGTCGTTCGTCCGCCTTGTGGGCGGTGCGCGAACACATGGTTACATGAGTTCGAGGAGGAAGGGCAGTTCCTGCGGCGCGTACCAGGCGAGTTCGTGGTCCTCGGCGTCGCCCAGGGCCAGCTCGGCGTCCTCGTCCCCCAGATCGGCGTCGTCGATCACCGGTGCGGCCGCCAGCACGGCGCTCTCCGCGTCCCGGGTGTCCACGTGCACCGCCGCCACCGTGTCCAGCGGGACGGGCCCGGACAGCCGCACGACGGCGTGGTCCAGGTCGGGACGCAGTGTCACGTCCTCCGGGTCCGCCGAGATGACCACCCGCCGCGGCGGGTCCCCGCCCCCGGGCGCACGGTCCGGGTCCGACGGCACACCGTCGGCATCCCCGTCCCCGGCGTCGGCATCCCCGTCCCCGGCATCAGCACCGTGGGACTCCCGCTCGGCCGCCAGCAGACGCAACGAGGCCCTGGCCGCCTCGGTGAGCGCGGCGTACTCCAGTTCCTCGGTCGTACCGCTGGTGTACGACTCGCGCAACGCCGGGGTGAGCGCGAACGCCGTCCCGTTGACGGGGAGCAGCTCACCCTCGTCGACGAGTTCCCGGAGCATGCGCACTGTGGCAGGTACGTAGACCCTCACCAGATCGTCCCTTTCAGTTCCTCAAGTGCGTCGGTGACCATGCCGGCGAGCACGTCGACGTCCGACAACGCCTTCCGGTCACCATTCAAACCGACGTAGACCCCGCCGTCGTACGAGGTGATGCCGACCGCGAGCGCCTGGTTCCGCGCGAGCGGCATCACCGGGTAGATCTCGGTCATCCTCGCAGGGCCGGCGTACCGGGGCCGCTGTGGACCGGGTGAGTTGCTCACGACCACGTTGAACAGCCGTCCCGACAGCGAGCTCGCCGCGCGCCCGGCGAGCGACTGCATCGTCGCGGGTGCGAACCCACCGAGACGCAGCATCGCGGCCGCCGCCACCGACCGGTCCGCGTCCGGCTGGGCGGCCATGGCATGGCTCAGGTGCCGAAGCCGCAGGACCGGGTCCGGCTCGCCGACCGGCAGTTCGACCAGTGCGGGCACGACCCGGTTGTCCAGCGGCCCCTCCGGGGAGCCGCCGACGGTGTCCCCGTCGCGCACGGCGCGCGGGACCAGCGCCCGCACGGTCGACGTCTGGCTCAGCGGCATCCCGCGGCGCGCCAGCCACTCCCGCAACGCCCCCGTGACGACGGCGAGTACCACGTCGTTCACGGTGCCCCCGTGCCGCCGCCGGACCCGGCGGAGGTCCTCGAGGTCCGTGCGGACCCCGGCGAACACCCGGCCGCGGCTCACGTGCGCGTTGAGCGGGCTCGGGGCGGCCGGGCGGAGGACCGAGTGCACCGCCGAGGCCACGTCCTCCACCGCACCCAGCACCCGGTCGGCGGTACTGGCGACGTCCCGCACGGCCGTCCGCACGTTCTCCACCATCTCCGCAGGGCGCCGCACCGTGTCGGCGACGGCGTCGGTCACCAGCCGCACACGCCCCGGACGGGGCCGCGCGGTCCAGAACTCCTCGGCGGGTCCGGGTTCGGTGGGCTCGTCGTCGAGCAGCAACTGCCCCAGATCGAGCGAGCCGATGCCGTCCACCATCGACTGATGCGTCTTGGTCACCAGCGCCACCCGGTTCCCGGCCAGGCCCTCGACCATGTACAGCTCCCACAGCGGCCGCTCCACGTCGAGCGGCCGCGCCAACAGCCGGGCCACCAGCTCGAACAGCTGCCGGTGGTTCCCCGGCTCGGGCAACGCGGAGCGGCGCACGTGATAGTTCAGGTCGAAGTCGACGTCGTCGACCCACACCGGCCGCGACAGGTGCCCCGGCACCGGCCGCACCCGCCGGCGGTAGCGCGGCAGGTACGCCAGCCTGCGGCCGACCAGGGACAGCAGTTGTCCGTAGTCGAACCCCTTCTCCGGCCGCTCGACGATCGCGATGCCGCCCACGTGCAGCGGTGTGGCGGGCCGCTCCGCGTACAGGAACGAGGCGTCCAGCGCGGAGAGACGGTCGGTCATGATCCGATCCTGACAGATCCGGGCGGCCGCCGCCGTGACGAGGCGGGCGGGTGGGAAACTGGCGGTGTGGGAGGAACAGGGGCCCGTGGTGGCCGCGCCGCACAGGAGGGCCGCGCCGCACAGGAGGGGCACGACGCACAGGAGGGGCACGACGCGCACGGAACGGGCGCGGGATCACCGAAGGACCGGTTTTTGACCGTCTACGGGCGCAAGCCCGTGCTGGAGATCCTGGGCGACCGCACCCTCGACGTCGACAAAGTGATCATCGCGGACACCGCACGGGGGGCCNCGGTCGCCGAGATCGAACGCGCGGCCGGTGCGCGCGGTGTCCCGGTCCGGCGCGACGGCGCCCACCGGGTGAAGGTGCTCGCGGGCAACGGGAAACAGGACCAGGGTGTGCTGGCCGACGTCGTGGCGCCCCGGATGCGGCCGTTGGCCACGGCGCTGGACTCGCCCACGCCCCCGGCGCCGGTGCTCGTGCTCGACGGCGTCACCACGTCCGCGAACGTGGGGATGATCCTGCGCACGGCGACCGCGGCCGGGCTCGGCGGCGTCGTGGTGCCG
>NZ_KB912528.1:5355-8077 GCF_000383775.1 Saccharomonospora halophila 8 | reverse complement strand
CTGCGCCGGTGCCGGCGCGGCGGCGGGCGCAGCCTGTGCGGTCCCCTGCTCGTCCCCGGCGTCCTGCGTCGCGCGGCCCTGCTGCTGCGCGGTCTGCTCGACCTGGAGGTTGAACAGGTAACCGACCGCTTCCTCCTTCAACGAGTCCAACATCGCGTTGAACATGTCGAAGCCCTCGCGCTGGTACTCCACGAGCGGATCCGCCTGCGCCATCGCGCGCAGACCGATGCCCTCCTTGAGGTAGTCCATCTCGTAGAGGTGCTCGCGCCACTTGCGGTCGAGCACCGACAGCACCACCCGGCGTTCGAGCTCGCGCATGGCGCCCTCGCCCGCCGCCTCCTCGATCTCCGCCTCACGCCGGGCGTAGGCGGCGGTGGCGTCGTCGAGCAGGATCTCGCGGAGCCGGTCCGCGTCGATGTCCTCGTCCTCCTCGACGATCTCCTCCCAGGTCACCCCCACCGGGTACAGGGTCCGCAGCGCGGTCCACAGCTTCTCGTGGTCCCAGTCCTCGGCGTACCCCTCGGCCGTCTCCGCCCGGACGTAGGCGCCGATGACGTCGCCGAGCATGTGCTCGACCTGTTCCCGCAGGTCCTCACCCTCCAGGACCCGGCGGCGCTCGGTGTAGATGACCTTGCGCTGCTGGTTCAGCACCTCGTCGTACTTGAGGACGTTCTTGCGGATCTCCATGTTCTGCTGCTCGACCTGGGTCTGTGCGCTCTTGATGGCGCGGGAGACCATCTTGTGCTCGATCGGCACCTCGTCGGGCAGCTTCATGGTGGTCATGACCCGCTCGACCATCGCGGCGTTGAACCGGCGCATCAGGTCGTCGCCCAGGGAGAGATAGAAACGGGACTCGCCCGGGTCACCCTGACGACCCGACCGACCCCGCAGCTGGTTGTCGATCCGCCGGGACTCGTGTCGCTCGGTGCCGAGCACGTACAGGCCCCCCGCCGCACGGACCTCCTCGGCCTCGGACCCGGACTCCGCCGTGACCTCCTCCAGCACCTTCGGCCAGGCGGCCTCGTACTCCTCCGAGTGCTCGACCGGGTCGAGGCCGCGTTCCCGCAGCACCTCGTCGGCGATGATGTCCGGGTTCCCGCCGAGCACGATGTCGGTCCCGCGACCCGCCATGTTGGTGGCCACCGTGACCGCGCCCTTCCGGCCGGCCTTGGCGATGATCAACGCCTCGCGGTGGTGCTGCTTGGCGTTGAGCACCTCGTGCGGCACGTTACGCTTGACCAGCGCCTTCGACAGGAACTCCGACTTCTCCACGCTGGTCGTGCCGACCAGGACCGGCTGGCCCTTCTCGTGGCGCTCGGCGATGTCGTCGGCCACGGCCTCGAACTTCGCCGGCTCGCTCTTGTAGATGAGGTCGGCCTCATCGGCGCGGATCATCGGCTTGTTGGTGGGGATCTGCACCACACCGAGCTTGTACGTCTGGTGGAACTCGGCCGCCTCCGTCTCGGCGGTACCGGTCATCCCCGCGAGCTTGTCGTAGAGGCGGAAGTAGTTCTGCAGCGTGATCGTGGCCAGCGTCTGGTTCTCGGCCTTGATCTCGACGCCTTCCTTGGCCTCGATCGCCTGGTGCATCCCCTCGTTGAACCGGCGCCCGGCCAGGACCCGGCCGGTGAACTCGTCGACGATGAGCACGTCGCCGCTGCGGACGATGTACTCCTTGTCCTTGTTGTAGAGCTCCTTGGCCTTCAGGGCGTTGTTCAGGAAACTGATCAACGGGGTGTTGGCCGACTCGTAGAGGTTGTCGATGCCGAGCTGGTCCTCGACGAACTCCACGCCGCTCTCCGTGACGCCCACGGCCCGCTTGCGCTCGTCCACCTCGTAGTGGACATCCTTCTTCATCAACGGGGCCATGCGCGCGAACTCGGTGTACCAGCGCGACGACTGGTCCGCGGGACCGGAGATGATCAGCGGAGTCCTGGCCTCGTCGATGAGGATGGAGTCGACCTCGTCGACGATGGCGTAGTAGTGCCCGCGCTGCACACAGTCGTCCAGGCTCCACGCCATGTTGTCACGGAGGTAGTCGAACCCGAACTCGTTGTTCGTGCCGTAGGTGATGTCGGCCCGGTAGGCCTCCCGACGTGCGGCGGACTGCATGTCCGCGCGGATCACCCCGACCTCGAGCCCGAGGAACCGGTGGACACGGCCCATCCACTCGGAGTCCCGCTGGGCGAGGTAGTCGTTGGTGGTGACGATGTGCACGCCCCGGCCCGCGAGCGCGTTGAGGTAGACCGGCAGCACACTGGTCAGCGTCTTGCCCTCGCCGGTCTTCATCTCCGCGGCCTGACCGAGGTGGAGTGCGGCACCGCCCATGAGCTGGACGTCGAAGTGCCGCTGGCCGAGCACCCGCTGCGCCGCCTCGCGGACCACCGCGAACGCCTCCGGGAGAAGCTCGTCCAGCGACTCGCCGTCGGAGTGGCGCGCGCGGAACTCGTCGGTCTTCGCCTGCAGGTCGGCGTCCGAGAGGTCCTTGACGTCGTCTTCGAGGGAGTTGATCTGAGCGGCGATGCGGTGCAACCGCTTCACCGTCTTGCCCTCGCCCGCGCGGAGCAGGCGGTTCAGAAGCATCGGGTCGACCTCACTTGCGGTGTCGTGTGGGCGTCGCGGCACACCCGTGCAGGGGCGCGGGCAGCAACCCCCATCGTAGGGAACACGCAGCCCCGCGTGCACGCGGCGGCCCGCACGCTCACCGGCGTGCGGGCCGCCG
>NZ_KB912528.1:3298-5255 GCF_000383775.1 Saccharomonospora halophila 8 | reverse complement strand
CACGCCGGGCCGGGCACCCGACGCCTCCCGCGGCTTCCTCACGCGGCACCGTCACCTCCATCCGGCCGGTCGCGTCCGCCGTCCGGCCCGCCGCTCTTCCGCGCACGGGCCCCGTCCCGGTCGAGTGTGCCGTGTCCTCACGGGGGGCCGGCCTTGTAACCGACGCCGCGGACGGTGAGGACCACCTCCGGGTGCTCGGGATCCTTCTCGACCTTCGAGCGCAGGCGCTGTACGTGCACGTTCACCAGGCGGGTGTCCGCGGCATGCCGGTAGCCCCACACCTGCTCCAGCAGAACCTCGCGGGTGAAGACCTGACGGGGCTTGCGGGCGAGCGCGACGAGCAGGTCGAACTCCAACGGGGTCAACGCGATCGGCTCCCCCTCCCGCGTGACCTCGTGCCCCGGTACGTCGATCGACAGGTCACCGATGGTCAACTGCTCGGCGGGTTCGGCCTCGGTCCGGCGCATCCGCGCGCGCACCCGGGCCACCAGCTCCTTCGGCTTGAAGGGCTTGACCACGTAGTCGTCGGCGCCCGATTCCAGCCCGAGCACGATGTCGACCGTGTCGCTCTTGGCCGTCAGCATCACCACCGGCACCCCGGACTCCGCGCGGATGGCCTTGCACACGTCGATCCCGTTCATGCCCGGCAGCATCAGGTCCAGCAGCACCAGATCGGGTTTCAGTTCACGCATGGCGGGAAGTGCCCTCGAACCGTCGGAGACCACGGTGGTGTCGAACCCCTCACCGCGGAGCACGATGGTCAACATTTCAGCCAGAGCGGGGTCGTCGTCGACGACCAGCACACGCGCCTTCATGCCGACATATTCGCACTACCGCCCCGCCCCGCGTACACGGCCCGTCGGTCCTGGCGCGCCCCGGTTCCGTTCCCGCGCCCCGGCCATAGGTGCTTCGACCTCTCGCCGGCGAGGTGTTTTACGGTGGCGTGATCCGTACCCCTTGCGTCGACCGTTACTGTTGCGTCATGCGGAACTCTGATGAGGCCAAAACCGCCACGAGCCCCGTCCAGTCCGTCGACCGGGCGGTCACCGTACTCGAACTGCTCGCCAGGGAGGGCGAAGCCGGGATCACCGACATCGCCGCCGAACTCGGGGTGCACAAGTCCACGGCGTCGAGACTGGTCAGCGCCCTCGAGATGCGCAACATGGTGGAACAGCTCGGCGAACGCGGCAAGTACGCGATCGGGTTCGGCATCGTCCGGCTCGCCGGGGCCGCGACCGGGCGGATGGACCTCGCGAAGCTGGGCAACCAGACCTGCCAGACGCTGGCGGACGCGCTCGGGGAGACGGTGAACATCGCGGTCGCCGACGGCGACGTCGCCATCAACATCAGCCAGGCCTTCGGCTCGGCCGCGGTCACCGCCCAGAACTGGACCGGCAGGCGCACCCCACTGCACGCGACCTCCAGCGGCAAGGTGCTGCTCGCCCACATGGGCGACGAGAGCCGCGACCCGCTGTTGAGCCGGGAACTCGAAGCGTGCACACCGGCCACGACCGTGGTACCGCGCGAACTGCGCGGCGAGCTCGCGCGGATCGTGGACGACGGGTACGCGGCCAGCTTCGAGGAGTACGAGGTGGGCATGCACGCCGTCGCGGTGCCGATCTACGGGGCCGAGGGCGACGTCATCGCCGCGCTGAGCGCCTCCGGACCCGCCTACCGGCTGTCCCGGGAGCGCATCGACCAGCTGATCCGGCCGATGGCCGAGGCGGCCGAGGAGCTGTCCGGGCAGCTCGGCCACTTCCCGACGTGACACCGACAGCGGAACCGGACGCACCGGGACAGGCGGTCACGTCGGGGTTTACGACCCGCCCGTCGGTCAACCCGGGCTCGGCGAGGTGAGCACCGTGCGGGCGAGCTCCGCGGCGTCCACGGAGCCCGCGCCGTCCACCACGTGCCAGGGGGCGAGCCAGCCGGCCGCGGCGAGTTCCGCGTAGACCCG
>NZ_KB912528.1:0-3198 GCF_000383775.1 Saccharomonospora halophila 8 | reverse complement strand
CGGCCAGGTCGACCTCCGCCGCGGTCTCGGCGGTGGCACGCACCTGTGCGCCCGCCGTGGCGACCGCCCGCAGCAGGCCCTCGACGTCGGCGTCGGACAGCCGCTCCGGGTCGTCGAGCAGAGTGTCGTCAAGCACCGTCGGGCTCGTCCTTCGCGCGCCGGTCGCCACCACCGGAGTCGGTGTCCGGGACGGCGGCGGAGTTCGTGTCCGCGGCGGTCGCCGATCCCGTGTCCGGGGGGTCCGCCTCGTCGAGCAGCAACACCGGGATCCCGTCGCGCACCTCGTACACGCGGCCACAGGAGGTACAGGTCAGGGCGTCGGCGTCCGGGTCGTCGGGTGTCCCCGACCGCAACGGCGCGTGGTCGGCGGCGGGACAGGCCAGGACCTCGAGGAGTTGCGCATCAAGCGTGACGGCCATGATTCCTCTCTACCACTTTCGGCGGAACAGGCGGGAGGCGAAGGTCAGTCGCGGAGGAGGGCGAGCACCTCGTCGGTCAGCGCCCGCATCGTCGCCTCACCGGGAGCCTCCACGTTCAACCGCAGCAGCGGCTCCGTGTTGGACGCCCGGAGATTGAACCAGCCCGACTCGCCGAGGTCGACCGTCAGGCCGTCCAACTCGTCGATCGTGCCGCCGCGTCGGGCGAACGCCTCGCGCACCGCGGCCTGCCGGGCGGCCTGGTCGTCGACCGTCGAGTTGATCTCGCCCGAGGCGACGTAGCGGGTGTAGTCCGCCGTCAGCGCGGACAGGGTGCCCTCCTGCTCGCCGAGCGCGGCCAGCACGTGCAGGGCCGCCAGCATGCCGGTGTCGGCCCGCCAGAAGTCCCGGAAGTAGTAGTGCGCCGAGTGCTCACCGCCGAAGATCGCGTTGGTGCGGGCCATCGTCTCCTTGATGAACGAGTGCCCGACCCGGGTCCGCACGGGCTTGCCCCCGTGCTCGGCGACGATCTCCGGAACCGCCTTCGACGTGATCAGATTATGGATGATCGTCCCGCCGGGTTCCTTCGCGAGTTCGCGCGTGGCCACCAGCGCGGTGATCGCGCTCGGCGGGACCGGATCGCCGTTCTCGTCCACCACGAAGCAACGGTCGGCATCGCCGTCGAAGGCCAGGCCGAGGTCGGCACCGACCTCGCGCACCCTGGCCTGCAGGTCGACGAGGTTGGCCGGGTCGAGCGGGTTGGCCTCGTGGTTCGGGAAGGTGCCGTCGAGTTCGAAGTACAACGGGTCGAGGGTGACCGGCAGCCCGTCGAACACCCGCGGCACGGTCAGCCCGCCCATCCCGTTGCCCGCGTCGACCACGACGGTCAGCGGGCGGATCCCGGTCAGGTCCACCAGCGTGCGCAGGTGGTCGGCATAGTCGGGCAGGACGTCGCGTTCGGTGACGCTGCCCGCCTGCCCCCCGAACTCGGGCACCCCGTGCTCGACGGTGTCGCGGATCTCCGCGAGGCCCGAGTCCTGCCCGACCGGGGCCGCGCCCGCGCGGCAGAGTTTGATCCCGTTGTACCGGGCCGGGTTGTGGCTCGCGGTGAACATCGCCCCGGGCATGTTCAGCGCCCCCGAGGCGAAGTAGAGCTCGTCCGTGCCGGCCAGGCCGATCGAGACGACGTCCAGTCCCTGTGCGGTGACCCCCTCGGCGAAGGCGGCGGCCAGGCCCGGGGAGGAGTCGCGCATGTCGTGGCCGATGACGACCGAGGGCGAATCCGGCTTGATCAGCAGGGCGAAGGCCGCCCCGAAGTCGGTGACCAGCTCCTCGGTGAGATCCTCACCGACGACCCCACGGATGTCGTAGGCCTTCACGATGGCCGACAGGTCTGTCACGCCTCTCCCCGATCGTCGTCGACGTTGGCTTCCGGCTCACGGCCGCGTTCGATTCAGGGCCGTTCGAATCACGGCCGCTTCGACTCTCCGCCGCGTTCGACTCTCCGCAAGCCTCGATACCCGCAGGAAAGCCTACCGACACGTCACGGACGGTCAGGCGCGGCCGGGCAGAACCCGGAGGTGCCCCCGGCGAACGGTCCCCCTGGGCTCCTCCGGCTGCGGATCCGAGGCGGGGGCGGGACGATCGGAGCGGCCCGCCTCACGGACGGCCTCGGCCAGCGCCGTGAGCTCGTCGCTGGACGGCTCGGGTGCGGAGAACTCACCTTCGTGGCGGACGACCTCCCACCCCTTCGGTGCGGTCAGACTGAGGGCGTGGGCCTCGCAGAGGTCGTACGAGTGGGGCTCCGAGGCCGTGGCCAGTGGCCCCACCACCGCGGTCGAGTCGCTGTAGGCGTAGGTCAGCGTGGCAACCGCGGGTTCGAGGCAACCCGTCCGCGAACACTTCCGCACGCTCCGCACGGTGTCCCACTGTAGCTGCCAGGACGGCTTCCGTACCGCCGACACACCGGAAACACCCCGACCGTGGGCGCGTACCCTTCCCGGCTATGGCTCCCAGTTCGCGACAGCGGCGGCGCCGGGACCGGCACGGACGCGGGCTGCGCGGACCGCTGTACCCGTCCACGCTCCCCGCGGCGTCGAGCCGCGCCGAGAAGTTCGACGCGCTGGTGCTCGACGCGCTCGAACCGATCGAGGCCCGCTGGCGGCACGATCTGACCGAGCTGGACGTCGCCGTCGACGACGTCCCCGAGGTGGACACCGAGATCCCGTCGCCGGAGGCCGAGGGGGTGCTGCTGGACGGCGCGGTGCCGCTGTCCCGCCTGGTCCCGGCCGGGGTCGACCGGACGGGCCTGCCCACCCGCGCCCGCATCGTGCTCTACCGCCGCCCGCTGGAGGCACGGGCGAAGGATCCGGTCGAGCTCTCGGAACTCGTCCACGACGTGCTCGTGGAGCAGGTCGCGAACTACCTCGGGGTCGAACCCGACATCATCGACGGCGGCTGACCGCTCCTCCCGGGGGGTGCACCCTGCGCGACGGGACCGAGGTGAACACGGTGAACAGCAGGACCGTCACCTGGCCGAGGAGGAGCAGGTCGTGCCGGGTCCCGTCGTACGAGACGGTGACCTCGGACTCCCGTGCGGGGACCGGTACCCCCACCTGACCCGACCAGACGGACCGGATCGGGACCCGGTCGCCGTCGACCGTGGCCGACCACCCGGCCTGGTATCGCGACGCCAGCACGAGCAGCCGGCCCTGTGGGCCGTCCGAGACCCGCACCGCGACCTCCGGCGGCCCGGCGTCGACAGGGGCCGACGCGGGACGGC
>NZ_KB912527.1:82292-85519 GCF_000383775.1 Saccharomonospora halophila 8 | reverse complement strand
GGCGGCCTCCGCGGCGGGACGCGGAGGCATGGGTGGCGCGCCGATGGGTGCCGGTGCCGGGCGTGGTGGCCAGGGCAGCGAGGAGGAGGAACACCAGCGGCCCGGCTACCTCGTCGAGGCCGACCCGGATAGCCTGTTCGGCACCGACGAACGCACAGCACCTCCGGTCATCGGCGAGTGACCGCGCGCCCGGGCGCGCGGTGTCGCCGGACACGAGACTGTCTGATACGCGGAGCCCCGGGCTCACGGCAGTCCCGGAAGCCATGGCCCGTCCAGGTCACAGGCCGGTCCGAGGAGCGGGTGGGCCGGAGCTCCGGGGGTCCCGTGGGCGGGAAGGTCCAGCAGGTCGTCGATCACGTCGGCGGGCTCGCCGAGACGCTGCCATACGGGCGCGGCACCGGTCCGGTCCCCGCTGCGGAAACGGGCGGCGTAGGCCTCCTGCGGCCCCCGGACGGTGAAGGTGTCCACCGCGCCGTCGGCGGCGTCCGGCGTGGATGGCGATCACCTCCTCGGCCGAGCGCACGTGGGTGAAGCGCAACCCGGCCTCGCGGGCGCGCACGATCGCGGCGATGCCGGGCTCGTCGTCGAACTCAACACCCACCGTCGGCCACCACCTCCCGCAGCGCGCCGCGCAGCCGCCCGGCCTGCAACGGGGTGAGCACACACCACCCGGTCTCCGGACGCCCCACCAGCACCCGGTCAACGTCCAGTCCGACGGTGAGCCGTCGCCTGCGCCCGCGTTCGTCCCGGCACGGCACCACGCGCGCCGCGTCCCACTCCCGGTCCGGCACCCGCCCGCTGTCCGCGGGGCCACGCTGCCCATGAGTCCTCCCGACGAGTCGTGCAGGCCGGCCCCCGCACGGCGGTGTGCGGGGGCCGGGCTGCCGGCGGTCCCTCCGGCGAAAGTCACCGTAGCGGTATGTATATACGTGAGACAGCGGAGACAGTGGTTTTCACCCGTTCGTGAATCGGCGGGTGCGCTAATATCGCTGGCTACAGACCAGGAAGGACGCGGTGATGACCTCGAATCTCGGTCCCGGTGTGCGGCGGCGCGTGCTCGGTAAACGGTTGCGCGCGCTGCGGGAGGAACAGGGCCTGACCACCACGACCGTCGCCCGGCGGATGCGGGTCGCCCAGCCCACGCTGACCCGCATCGAGGGCGGGCGTACGGCGATCCTCACCCGGCACGTCTACCAGCTCTGCGAGATCTACGGCACGGACAAGGCCGAGACCGACCGGCTGATGCGCCTGGCCGAGCAGTCCCGCGAGCGCGGATGGTGGGAGTCGTACTCGGACGTTATCAACGACTGGTTCGAGATCTACGCCAGTCTGGAGGGCGACGCCGAGCGGATCCTGCTCTACGAGTCCGAGTTCGTGCCCGGCATGTTTCAGACCCCCGCCTACGTCCGGGCGGTCTACCGGGCGGCGCACCCGGAGGCCGGGGACGAGGCGGCGAACCGGCAGGTCGAGTTGCGCCTGGCCCGGCAACTGCGGCTGGAGGAACGCAGCATCACCGCCCTGCTCGACGTGGGCGCCGTGCGCCGGGTGGTCGGCGGCCGGTCGGCGATGCTGGACCAGTTGCAGCACCTGATCGAGTTGATCGAGCGCGGCCGGGCCGATATCCGCGTGGTGCCGTTCACCGCGGGCGCGCACGCGGCGATGAGCGGCCCGTTCTACCTGCTGAAGTTCCCGGACACCGCCGAGATCGACCTGGTGTATCTCGACACCGAACGCGGCGGGATGTACTTCGAGCGCCCGGAGGATCTGACCCGCTACACCGACATCTTCGCCCGGACCCTGGAGCAGGCACTCTCGCCCGAGGAGACGGTGGCGTTGCTCGGTAAACTCGTCGAGGAACTCCGTATCCTGGGCGAGTGAGAGAGGGGGAGCCGATGACCGGCCTCCCGGACAACCTGCGCTGGCACAAGAGCAGTTTCAGCAACGGCAACGGCGGCGCGTGTGTCGAGGTCGCCGTGGCCGACGACGGTGGGCGCTACCTGCGCGACACCAAGGACCGCACCCGGCCCGCCCACTACTTCACCGAGGCCGAATGGACGGCCTTCCTCCTGGGCGTCAAGGCCGGCGAGTTCGACTGACCCTCGGAAGGGGCCTGTACTTGCGGCAGGTGGCGTCCCTGCTGGTCGATTTTCACAGCGTGAAGCATCAATGTGGGGATCCCCGTCGTTGCCGAGGGGTGGCCGGGTCTCCATCGGACCGAAATGATCCGAACGCGCCTGCCGTGCCCGCGATCTGGATAGGGTCGCACCATGTTCAAGAAGTTGCTTGCGGCCGTCGGTGTCGGCGGCGTCGAGGTGGAGACCACACTGCGGGAGTCGGGGGTGCAGCCCGGCGGTGTCGTCGAGGGTGTGATCCGCCTGCGCTCCGGCGAGGTGGAGCAGGACATCTCGGGTGTGTACGTGGAGCTGGTCACCCGGGCCGAGCACGAGATCGGCGACGACGAGGTCGATGCCATGCGCGGCTTCGGGCGGGTCGCCGTGCAGGAGGGCGGTGTGTCGCTGCCCCCCGGCCAGGTCGTCGAGCTGCCGTTCCGGCTGCCGGTCCCCGTGGAGACCCCGATCACGTTCTACAACAACGCGCACCTGCGGGGGAAGACGCAGGTGGCCGTGCGCACGGTGGTCGACGTCCGGGGCGCGGTGGACGCGACCGACACCGACCCGATCGGCGTCGGCGCGCTACCCGTGCAGCACCTCGTCCTGCAGACCGTGGAAAGCCTCGGGTTCCGGCTGCTCTCGGCCGACGTCGAGGCGGGACGCATCCCGCGCACCCGGCAGAGTCTGCCGTTCTATCAGGAGATCGAGTTCTCCGGATCGCCGAACTACCCGCGGCTCAAGCAGCTGGAGGTGACCTTCGTCGCCGGCTCCGACGGGATGGATGTGGTGCTGGAGTCGGAGAAGAAGGCGGGGCTGCTCACCGGCGGTGGCGACCGGTTGAACATTCTCTCGGTCGGTTACGACCAGGCCGGAAACCTCGACTGGCCCGCCGAGCTGCACAAGGTGCTCGACTCGCTGGGGCAGGGTTGGCTCTGAGGCGGTGATCCGCCGCCCCGGGCGCCGACCGCGGCCTCGCGGTGTCGACTCGCGGTCCTGCAGCGTCGACTCGCGGCTGCGCAGTGTCGACTCGCGGCTGCGGAGCGTCGACTCGCGGACAGGGGGTGGCGACTCGCGGGGCCTCCGGGGTCAGGGTGCCGCGCCGAGGCCGCGGAGGGT
>NZ_KB912527.1:77118-82192 GCF_000383775.1 Saccharomonospora halophila 8 | reverse complement strand
AGCGCGCCCACCGCGAGCGCGGGCCCGGCGGGGTCGGACCGCAGACGGTCCCGGACCCGGTCGGCCAGGGCGAACTCGTCGGTGTCGGTCACCACCTCGCGAGCGCCCGAGGCGAGCAGCGTCCGCCGTCGGGTGGCGAGGAAGAAGTCGCCGGGGGTGTAGGCCCGCAGCAGCCCGGCGGGGTTCGGTCCGTTCACCAGCGTGCCCCTTTCCGCCGTGGTGCCTGACGTCCGGCCGTCGGTTCTATTGTCCGTCCGTCCGGGTGCCGGGGTCCCACCACCGCTCGGTGACGTCGATCTCGTCGGACGGCGCGTCGGTGAGCACCGCCACGGCCGCGCGGTAACCGGGGCCGGGGTCGAGGTCGGCCAGGCGGACCGCCTCCGCCGACACCGCGTCGTCGGTCGAGGCGAGCAGCCGCGGGGGGTCGTCCGGGCCGGAGATCGTCAGGGCGCGCAGCGGGATCCGCAGCCCGCGCCGGGTGGCCTTCATGACCGCCTCCTTGCGGGTCCAGAACCGGAAGAAGGCCTCCGCACCGGCCGGTCCGGAGCAGCCGTCGAGGCCGGCGAGTTCGGTCTCGTTGAGCACGTAGGCGCGCAGCGAGTCGTCGACGTCCCGCCCGGAGGCCTCCACGTCGAGGCCCACGGCCGTCCCGTCGGTGGCGGCCACACCGATCCGGTCCCCGGAGTGTGAGACGGACAACTCCAGTGTCGACCCGGGGATCCGGACCGGTCCGTGTGGGCGTCCACAGTCCGCGCAGCGTGCGTCGAACCGGATCTCGTGCGCGTCGGCACCCAGCCGGGCGGCCGCCACCGTCTTGGCCAGCACCCTGCCGGTGAGGAACCGCGAGCGGTCCTCGGCCCTGCGGTAGGCCGCATACCGTGCGTGCTCGTCCGGGTCCAGCACGCCCAGCGCGTCGTCGGTCGCGGTCATCGGCGTCGTCCACCACACCGCGCACTCGGTCATTCGCCTCACAGCCTCCCGCCGCCCACCAGATGTCCCCGCCGCCGGGTGTCCCCGGGCCCGCACAGGTCCCCGCCCCCACATCCCGCCACGCACCGTGGCGATCGATCTCGAACCTACGTCGAGGGCGGGACTCCCGCCAAGCCCGGTGATGCGCTACCTTACTGGCTAAGCGACCGCTTAGTCAGTCATCGAGGGAGTCTGCGGCGATGGATTTCAGCCTGAGCGTGGAGGAACGGGAGATCCGGGACTGGGTCCGGACGTTCGTGCAGAAGGAGCTCGTCCCGCTCGAACAGGAGGTGCTCCGCAGGGAACGGGCCCACCAGCCGGGTCTGACCGGCGACGAGTTGTCCGAGCTACAGCTCAAGGCGAAGGAATCCGGGTTCTGGGGGGTGCAGACCCCGGAGGAGTACGGCGGGATGGGCCTGTCCGCCACCATGACCGCCCTGCTGGAGGCCGAGCTCGGCCGCACGTACGTGCCGTTCCGGTTCGGCGGTGCGGCCGACAACATCCTGTTCCACGCCAACGAGGAGCAGAAGCAGCGTTACCTCCTGCCCACCATCGAGGGCACCCGCACGTCCTGCTTCGCGATCACCGAGCCCGGTGCGGGCTCGGACGCCAAGGCGATCCGCACGACGGCCCGCAAGGACGGCTCCGACTGGATCATCAACGGTGAGAAGACGTTCATCACCGGCGGCAACGAGGCGGACTTCACCATGGTGTTCGCCATCACCGACCCGGAGAAGGGCGCGAACGGGGGCGTCACCTGTTTCCTCGTCGACCGCGACATGGGCTGGCGCTCGGAGTACATCGACACGATGGGCGAGTGGGGGCCCGCGTCCCTGATCTTCGACAACGTGCGGGTGCCGGAGAGCCAGATTCTCGGTGAGCTGGGTCAGGGCTTCACGCTGGCGATGCAGTGGATCGGCCGCGGCCGGTACCTGCTGCCCGCGCGGGCGATCGGGTCGTGCGAGCGGCTGGTGTCGATGGCGATCGAGCACGCCAACACCCGCGAGACGTTCGGCGCGCCGATCGCCGACCGGCAGGCCATCCAGTGGATGATCGCCGACTCCGGGGTGGAGATCGAGGCGCTGCGCTGGCTGGTGCTGCACGCCGCCTGGCAGGTCGACCAGGGCATGGACTCCCGGCACGCGCAGTCGATGGCCAAGCTCTTCGGTGGGCAGAAGGCCAACGAGATCGTCGACCGGGTGCTCCAGATCCACGGGGGAATGGGCTACACCCGGGAGCTCCCGGTGGAGCGCTGGTACCGCGAGCTGCGGCTGCTGCGGATCTACGAGGGCACCGACGAGATCCAGCGCCGGACGATCGCGCGCAACCTGCTGAAGGGGCACGCCAAGGTCGGTGGCGCCCTGGGCTGACCGGCACGGGCTGACCGGCACCGGGCGGACGGTACCGGGCGGGCGGCACGGGGTCAGGGCACCGGCGCGTGCCGCGCGTGCCGGCGGTGTGGTGTGGCGGTACGCGCGGCACCACACCGCCGGCGTCGGAACGGTTCCTCTCTGCGGTCGGGCCCGGCGGACTACCCCTCGGCCTGTGCGTCGTCGCGTTCGCGGAGGGCCACCGGCACGCCCGCCAGGTCCTCCTCGTTGCACAGCAGCTTCAGGTCGTAGTAGGGGTAGCCGTCCCGTTCGTCGTAGTCGAGGTGGACGGCGAGCACGTCCACGGGCTCACCGAGCCACCGCTGGGCCTGCTTGAGCCACCCGGCGCAGCGTTCCATCGCCGCCGGGAGATCGTCGTCGCGGAACTCCACCGGGCGATAGGGCACGTCCTGTACCTGGTCCCGCGGGTCCGAGGGCGTCGGAAGCCCCGGCGAGACACCCGCGTCGTTGAGTTCCAGCTGGATGATTTCCTCACTCACCCCCTGAGCGTCCCTCAGCGGAGGGCGCGGGGCAAGCTCCGAGGACACGCAGAGCGATGTCGGCGTGCGCCCCGGCCAGGTCACCGAGCGACAGGCTTCCCCGAGCCGAGTACCAGTGCGCGACCCCGGTGCACATCTGCAGCAACGCGATGCGGGTGACGTGCGGATGTGCGGTACGGAACACACCCGCCTCCACCCCCTCGGCGATGGTGTCCGACCACACGCGCTCGTACCCGTCGCGCAGGGACACCACCTCCTCCCGCACCTCCCGCGGCAGGGCGTGCAGCTCGTGGTCGACGATGCGGGTCTCCCGCGGCATCCGGGCGTGCGCGTCGACGTGCCCGGTCACCAGCCGCCGGATCCGCTCGCGGGGGTCGGCCACGGTGTCGGCCACGTCGGTGGCCGCGTCGAGCAGGTCCCGCAGGCACGCCCGCATGATCCCGGCGAGCAGGTCCTCCTTGGCGCCCATGTAGTGGTACAGACTCGCGGTGGACACGCCCGACGCGCGGGCGAGGTCCCGGATGCCGGTGCCGTGGAAGCCCCGGGTGGCGAACAACTCCACGGCCGCCTCGTGGACCCGCTCCCGGGTGTCTACCGCCACCGGCCCTCCCTGCTGTCGTAACACCCCGCGACGGGGTCGCCGTCGTCCGCGCGCAGCGCCCCCTTGGCGACCCGCTCGGAATCGGTCATCGGCAGCGAGTCCACCACCGCCCAGTAACGCGGCACCTTGAACGCGGCGAGTCCGCCCGCGCAGAACGCGGCCAGTTCGGCCGGGTCGGCGGCGGTGCCCCCGGTGTCCCCGGCGGTGTCTCCGGTGTCACCGACATCGGGCCCGGTGCGGGTGGCGGGGACCACCCACGCCTTGACCTCCTCGCCGCGGAGCTCGTCGGCGACGCCGACCACGGCGGCGGCGCGCACGCCGGGATGGCGCAGCAGTGCCCGCTCGACCTCCTCGGCGGCGATGTTCTCCCCACTGCGGCGGATCATGTCCTTGGTGCGGCCGACGAAGAACACGCGCCCGCCGGTGTCCATCGTGGCGAGGTCCCCGGTCCGGAACCACCCGCCGTGAAACGCCCGGGCCGTGGCCTCGGGGGCGTCGTGGTAACCGTGCATCATCCCGACCCCGCGCACCAGCAGCTCACCGTGTTCGCCGCGGGGCACCGGACGGCCGTTCCCGTCGGCGACCATCACCTCCCGGCCCGGAGCGGGCCTGCCGAGACAGCCCGTGCCCACGAAGGCGTCGTGCTCGTCCGGCGGCATGCGGAGGTCCGAGCCGGTCTCGGTCATGCCGAACGCCTCGTACCACGGCACGCCCCAGCGCCGTTCGAGCTCGGTGTGCAGCTCCGCCGGGATCGCCGACGCGCTGACCGCCCGCACGCGATGCCGGGTGTCGTCGGGTTCCGGCGGCATCCGCAGCAGCAGGGTGGGCATCAGCCCGAGGCAGTAGAACCAGGTCACACCGTACTCGCGGACCCGGTGCCAGAACGTCGACGGGTGGAAGCCGTCCAGCACGACCAGCCGCGCCCCGGAGTACAGTCCCAACGCGACGTTCCACTGTGGATCGATGTAGTGGAACGGCTGAGCGGTGAGCACCGTGTCGTCGGCATCGATGTGCGGGAAGTCGGTGACCAGCCCGCGCGCCAACGTCGTCCAGTAGCGCTGCGGCAGCACACAGCCCTTCGGGGCGCCGGTGGTGCCCGAGGTGTACTGAATGTTCGCCGAGAGCTCGCCCGTCCCTCCGGAGGGGAGTCCGGGCGCCGCCTCGTCCGCGGCGGCCGTGTCCGCGGTGAGGTCGTCGACGGTCAACACCCGCTCCACGGCGGTCGCGGGGGCGATCGACTCCAGCAGGTCGCGGAACTCTGCGGTCGTCACCGCCAGCCGCGCGCCGGAGTGCGCGAGCACGTGTTCCCCGTCCAGCTCCCGGTATCCGGTGTTCACCGGCACCAGCACGGCGCCCAGCCGGGCCAGGGCCAGCCACAGCAGCGGGAACTCCGGCCGGTTGCGCAGCATCACGGCCACCCGGTCGCCCCGGCCCACCCCGAGCCCGGCCAGCGTGGCGGCGAGCGTGCCGGTGTGCGCGGCGATCTCGGCGAAGGTGAATCGTCGCCCGGTCTCGTCGAACACCCACGCCTCGCGGTCCGGCCACCGGGATGCCGCGTGGGCGAGGAGACCGACCAGGTCGTCGGGGTCGTCCGGCGGGCGCACGGCCGCCTCCGCCGGGCCCGGTGTCCGACC
>NZ_KB912527.1:69227-77018 GCF_000383775.1 Saccharomonospora halophila 8 | reverse complement strand
ACCCCGTCGCCGGTCGCCAGGTCGGCCCGCACCGCCCACACCCGGGTGCCCGCGCCCCGCAGCTCCGCGGCGACGTCCTCGACGCGCGCGTCCTCGGCGCACAGCACCAGGTCGTAGGCGTACCGGGTGAACTCCCGGGCCAGTTCCCGTCCGATCCCGGCGGAGGCCCCGGTCACCACGGCCAACGGAGACGCCATCATCGCCCTCCCGGCGTTCGGTCCTGTTGTACGGGACCTACCCACCGCAGGGCGCCGCAATCGCGCTCGGAGGGACGGAGCCGAGGTCCCGTCCGCCGGGGCCGGGCGGGCTAGGCTGCGGAGTGTGACGACAGACGCGCGACTCGCCGCCCGGCTCGCCGACCGAGCGGGGGTGGAACTGCTCCGACTGCGGGACGACGTGCCCGCCGGTGCCGGGGCCACGGACCCGAGGGAACTGGGCCGCCGCGGCGACGCGGCCGCGAACGAGCTGCTGACGCGGTCGCTTCTGGAGCAGCGGCCCGGCGACGCGGTGTTGTCCGAGGAGTCGGCCGACGACCGGCGCCGCCTCGGTGCCGAGCGGGTGTGGATCGTCGATCCGCTGGACGGCACCCGGGAGTACGGCCTCGGCAGGCCCGACTGGACCGTGCACGTGGCGTTGTGGGAGGCCGCGGCCGCGGCGCGGGAACCGGGGACCGGAATCACCGCCGCGGCCGTCGCCCGGCCGGATTCGGGAGAGGTCCTGGTGACCGACGATCTCGCCGCCGAAAAAGCGAGCGCGGAAATACCCGGGAATCGGGTCCGTATTCTCGTCAGCGACACACGTCCACCCGATTTCGCGAACGCCGTCGCCGCGCGGCTGGACGCCGATCTGGTGCCGAGGGGATCGGCCGGGGCGAAGACCGTGGCCGTGCTGCGCGGGGAAGCCGACGCCTACCTGCACGCCGGGGGACAGTACGAGTGGGACTCGGCGGCCCCGGTCGGCATCGCGCACGCGGCGGGGCTGCACGCCTCCCGCCTCGACGGTTCTCCCCTGCGGTACAACGCGCCGGACCCGTACCTGCCCGATCTGCTGATCTGCCGCCCCGGACTCGCGCGCGACCTGCTGGCTGCGGTGGCCGCCGCCATGCCGGACACCGACGACACCTGACCGCCGCTCCGGTACGGGAACCGGGCGGCGGTCAGGTGTCCCGGGGCACACATGGAAACGGGTGGGAGGCCACACGGCCTCCCACCCGTGGTTCGGGCGACGGTCAGTTCTCCGCCGTGGCGATGCAGGTGGAGTTGCCCTGGCTGTTGCCCACGCCCAGGATGCCGACACCCACGTCGAGCACGTCGCAGATGCCGATGTTGTTGTGGCTGAGGACGTCGTCAACGTTGATCAGCCCGAACTGGCTGGTGTTGTCCTCGACGTTCGTCTCTTTGTCTCCGGGGGCGGTCGCGAGGGCGGGCGAGCCGATCGCCAGCAGGCCGGCCGCGGCGGTGGCGACAATTGCAGACTTCTTGAACACCTTAACCCATTCCTATCGACTCGAGTGATGTCTTCTGCTGCGGCTGGATTTCTGACCGCAACCGAGGACGAAGTTACAAGCCGCCGGAACGTCACACACGGCAAAATGCGATGCCGTGCCGTCACCCGGATAAGCGGTGGCCTGAATCACATTGTGTTCTTGTTTGGTCCGGATTCGTGCGTTGAGCAGGGAAGTCGTGCCCATGCTTGTGCTACGCACGGTAGTTGACAACCCGGACGGTCCGGCCGGTCGACCCGTTCCAGTGGCTCAGTGGCTACGCAGAAGAACTGTCCGTGGAAATAGCAAATGGTCCGATGGGGTGAAGGTGTCGGACGCCTGAGGGTGGAGATGGTCGCGTCCGGTGGTCCACCGGCCCCCCACGGTCACGTCCGGGCGGACCCGGTGGCGGAGTCGTCGCCCAACACGTCCAGGACCCGCTCGCCGTAGCGGGCGAGCTTGCTCTCCCCGACCCCGCCGACCTCCCCGAGCTCGGACAACGACGCCGGGCGGCGGGTGGCGATCTCGCGCAGCGTGGCGTCGTGGAAGACGACGTAGGCGGGCACGCCCTGCTCCCTGGCGGCCTCCGCCCGCCAGGCCCGCAGCCGGTCGAACATCGCGGTGTCCGCGGCGCCGAGCTCGGCGGTCTCGACCCGCCGCCTCCCGTCGGTCCCGCCGTCGGCCTTCCCACGGGCGGCCCCGGAACCGGTGACCGTCCGGGCGGGTTCACGCCGCATCGACACCGTGCGGCCCCGGTACAGCACCTCGTCGGAGCTGTCGGTGGTCACCAGCGTCCCGTAGTCCCCCTCGACGGCGAGCAACCCGCGGGCGAGCAGCTGCCGCACCACCGCGCGCCACTCGGTGTCGCCGAGGTCGGAGCCCACGCCGAACACGGACAGCTCGTCGTGCCGGTGCTGGGCGACCTTCGTGGTGCGCTTGCCGCGCAGGATGTCGACGATCTGCCCGACCCCGAACTTCTGCCGTCGCTCGCGCCGGAGCCGTACCACCGTGGACAGCAGCTTCTGCGCGGCGACCGTGCCGTCCCACGACTCGGCCGGGGTCAGGCACGTGTCGCAGTTGCCGCACGGCCCCGCGGACTCGCCGAAGTACGCGAGCAGGTGCGCGCGCCGGCACTCGACCGTCTCGCACAGCGCGAGCATGGCGTCGAGCTTCTCGGCCGAGCGCCTGCGGTGTGCGGCGTCGCCGTCCGAGGAGTCGATCAGCTTGCGCTGGTTCACCACGTCCTGCAGCCCGTAGGCGAGCCAGGCCGTCGCGGGCAGGCCGTCGCGCCCGGCCCGGCCGGTCTCCTGGTAGTAGCCCTCCACCGACTTGGGCAGGTCGAGATGTGCCACGAACCGGACGTCGGGCTTGTCGATCCCCATGCCGAAGGCGATCGTGGCCACGACCACGAGCCCGTCGGACCGCAGGAACCGCGCCTGGTGCCGCGCGCGGGTGCCCGCGTCGAGCCCGGCGTGGTACGGCAGCGCCTCGATCCCGTTGTCGACGAGGAAGGACGCCGTCTCCTCCACGGACCTGCGGCTGAGGCAGTAGACGATACCGGAGTCGCCCGGGTGCTCGTCGGTCAGCAGCTTGAGCAGCTGTTTGCGCGGGTCGGTCTTGCCGACGATGCGGTACCGGATGTTCGGCCGGTCGAAGCCGGCCACGAAGTGTCGGGCCCCGGTCAGCCGGAGCCGGGTGGCGATCTCGGCCCGGGTGTCGGCGGTCGCGGTGGCCGTCAGCGCCACACGCGGCACGTCCGGCCTGCGTTCGTGCAGGTCGGAGAGCTGGAGGTAGTCGGGACGGAAGTCGTGGCCCCACTGCGAGACACAGTGCGCCTCGTCGATCGCGAACAGCGAGATCGGCGCGCGCTCGACGAGGCGTGCCGTACTCTCCGCCCGCAGCCGCTCCGGGGCGAGGTACAGCAGATCGAGTTCGCCCGCGAGGAACTCCGCCTCGACCGTGCGGCGTTCGTCCGGATCCTGGGTGGAGTTGAGGTAGCCCGCCCGCACGCCGAGCGCCCGCAGGGCGTCGACCTGGTCCTGCATCAGCGCGATCAACGGCGAGATCACCACGCCCACGCCCTCCCGCACCAGGGCGGGGACCTGGTAGCACAGCGACTTGCCGCCGCCGGTCGGCATGAGCACGAGTGCGTCGCCGCCCGCGGTCACGTGGTCGACGACGTCCTTCTGGTGGTCGCGGAACGAGTCGTAGCCGAAGACCCGCTTCAGCACCTGCCGCGTCTCGGGAGTGCGCACGGCCCCGATCCTAGGTGTGGTCGATCCGCCCCCGGGCGCGGTGACGGGCTTCTAGGCTGTCGCGGGCGACGAAAGGAAGCGTTCGATGACGATTGTCGACGGCGACGGTCCGTCCGTGGTCCGATTCCCGGACCTCAGTCCCCGTGCCTACGAGCACCCGGTGGACCGTGGCGCGCTGGCGACGCTGCGCACGGTTCCCGGGTTCGGCGAGGTCCTCAAGGCCGTGGCCGGGTTCTTCCCCGAGCGCGGGAACGGTTGATGGCGTTGGGCTCGGCCGTCCGGGTCGGGCCGACCCAGTACCCGGAGCTGGACCGCGTGCGGACCGAGTGCGGGCGAGTGCTGGACCTCGACCCGGTCCCCGACCTCTTCGTGGCGCGGGATCCCGCGGCCTCGGCGATGGCGATCGGCATCGACGAACCGTTCGTCCTGCTGAGCACGGGCATGGCCGAGCTGCTCGACGCGGAGGGCCTGCGGTTCGTGGTGGGGCACGAGATGGGCCACGTGCTGTCCGGGCATGCCCTGTACCGGACGATGCTGCTGCGGTTGCTGCGGTTGCAGCACTCGCTGTCCTGGACCCCCGCGAGCGCGCTGGGGCTGCGCGCGGTTCTCGCGGCGCTGCACGAGTGGTACCGCAAGGCCGAATTGTCGTGCGACCGTGCGGGACTGCTGTGCGGCCAGGACCCCGCGGCGGCGCTGCGGACGCACCTGCTGCTCGCGGGTGGTCCGGATCCGTCCGAGGTGGACGTTTCCGCGTTCCTGCGGCAGGCCGAGGAGTACGAGTCCGTCGACGACATCCGGGACAGCCTGGCGAAGGTGCGCAACGTGGAGCTGATGGGCCATCCGCTCGCCGTCGTCCGTGCCGCCCAGTTGCAGCGGTGGGCGGCCTCGGCGGAGTACCGCGACATTCTCACCGGGCAGTATCCGCGGCGGTACGACGACGAACCGCAGTCGAACTGGGTGCGGGATCTGGCCGGGGCCGCACGCTCCTACCGGGACTCGTTCACGACCTCGACCGATCCGCTGCTGCGGGTGTTCTCGGACGTCGGCGAGGCGATGTCCGGCGCGGCGGACAAGGTCCGGAGCCGGTTCACCGGCCGCGACGGCTGAACAGCGGGCGGGTGCGGATCCCTGTGGCGAAGGCCCGCTCGGTCGCGGACGGCTTTTCGTTACCGCATCGGCGGATGAGGTTTTTCACTCCGAATCGGTTTCACTTCCGGTGCGGGTGTGCGGCAGGATTCCCGGCACGTCCGAACTGGGGGGTTTCGGGTCGTCGGCGTCAATGATGTCGGGGAGTCGGCGCACCGACCCCGTCGTACACCGTCCGGTCGCCGCGCCGACCGGCACTGGGGAATGGGAGAAGAATGTGAGAAAGCCGAGACGTCATCTCGTGGGGGCAGTCGTCGCGGGAATGGTGCTGGCCGGAGCCGTGACCGTCCCGGTCTCCGCCACACCCGAGGAAGGTTCCACGTCACCGGGCGCTCCATCGACGACGACGGTGGAGTCGACCACGGAGAACGACCCGGCGGATACCACGGAGCCGACGGACCAGCCCGAGCCCTCGGATTCCACGGAGCCGTCGGACCCGACCGATCCCACGGACCCGACGCCGACGGATCCGACCGATCCCACGGATCCGACCGAGCCGACGGACCCCACGGACCCGACGGACCCGACCGAGCCCACGGATCCGACCGATCCCACGGATCCCACGGACCCGACCGAGCCCGGCGACCCGACGGAGCCCTCCGATCCGGGCACCACGACCCAGCCCACGCAACCGCCTGCCGGGGGCGAGCCC
This sequence comes from Saccharomonospora halophila 8, assembly GCF_000383775.1. Lineage (GTDB taxonomy): Bacteria > Actinomycetota > Actinomycetes > Mycobacteriales > Pseudonocardiaceae > Saccharomonospora > Saccharomonospora halophila. The sequence continues at coordinate 71,482 of NZ_KB912527.1, read as the reverse complement.
GACTACGTCGACGACGTCGCCTACGGGCTGGACATCGACCCGGAGCGGGGCCTCGGGATCCTCATGATCGCCTGTGCCGCGGGTGAACCGCGGGGCGTCGGTTCGCCGGATTTCGAGATTCTGGAGGGCGCCCACCAGGACGAGGTCGACGGCCGCTACTGGTCGTACCTCGTGCGCCTGCGGGACGGCCTCACCTTCGCCGACGACTCGGACGAGATCTCGCTGACCTGGCGGTGCGGCGGGCGTCCCGGCGGTGGCTCCGCACCGGTGCCCGTCCCGGGCGGCGACGGCGCCGGTGACTGGCAGGACCGCAACGACGGGGACGCCCAGGTCGACGTCGCGCCGAAGGGCGGGGTCGAGACCGGCCTCGGTGGCACGGCCCGGCGTTGACGGTGTCGATCCGCATGCGGAAGCCGACCCGGCGGGTCCCCGGCGTGCTCGCGACGGGGACCCTCGCGGTCACCCTCGCCGCCGGGTGCTCGTCGTCCGGCGGGAGCCCGGGCGGTTCCCCGCGGTCGGACCCGCCGCCGGCGTCGGCGGTGGAGGTGACCAAGCCCTACGACGATCTGCGGCCCACCCGGGTGGAGATCCCCGCGATCGGCGCGGCCTCGGACTTGATCACGGTGGCCGTGACCGTGGAGGGCGAGATGGCCGTGCCTCCGGCCCGGGAGCCGATGCAGGCGGCGTGGTACCGCCTGTCCCCGGTGCCGGGCGAGGATGGTCCCGCGATCCTGCTCGGCCACGTGGACGGCTACGGCGAGCCGGGGATCTTCCACGACCTGCACCGCCTCGAACCCGGGGACGAGATCCGGGTCCACCGCAGTGACGACCGGCGGCTGACGTTCACGGTCACCGGCTCGGAGCGGGTGCCCAAGGAGGAGTTCCCCACCGAGGCCGTCTACGGCAACACCGAGGGCCCGGAACTGCGGCTGATCACCTGCGGCGGCGTGTTCGACGACGCCGAACACAGCTACACCGACAACGTCATCGTCAACGCCGAAAGGGCGTGACACCGCCGCACCACCCGCGTGGGTGGTGTGTGCCGTGAAGGCCCCCTTCGCTGCATGTGACGCAGTGAAGGGGGCCCTCACGGCGTGTGACGCAGGGAAGGGGTCCTTCACGGCAACACCCGGGCGGGGGTGCACCGGGCGGTCCGGGCGGGTATGTGGCACGTGGCACGATGGCGGTCGTGCCGCGCGAGGTGCGCGCGTACTCACCGCAGGTTTCCGCCCCGCCGGAAGGAGTGTGCCCGCGAGGCCGGGTACCGGGGCGCGAGCACACCCGAGGAGCAGATCGTGACGAAGTCCCCGCCTCGTCCGGCCACGCGTGTGTCGTGGCCCGCCCTGGCGCTGAACGTGGTCCGCGGCGCGTTGATCGGCACGGCCGAGACCGTTCCGGGGGTCAGCGGCGGCACCGTGGCGCTGGTGGTGCGGGTCTACGACAGCGTGATCACCTCGGCGGGGCATCTGCTCTCGGGGATCGTCAAGGCGGTGACCCGCCGGGGCCACCCCTCCGCCGCCGGGGAGTTCCGCCGGGTCCACTGGCGGGTCGTGTTGCCCCTGCTGGTGGGGATGTTCGCCGCCGTCATCCTGGTCGCCGGGGTGATGGAAGGGCTGATGGCCGAGCACCCGGTGCCGATGCGGGCGCTGTTCTTCGGCCTGGTGCTGGCGTCGCTGTGGGTGCCGTTCTCGTTGGCGGCACACGCGCCCACGTCGGCGGGGGACGCGCCGACCGGGGGCACCGCACCCCGGTGGCGCCCGTTCGACTGGGGCCTCGGCGCCGCGGCCGCCGTGCTGACCTTCGTCGTCGTCAGCATTCCCCCCGGCGACGTGGGCACGAACCCGGTGGTCGTGCTGCTCTCGGCGGCGATCGCCGTGTCCGCGCTGGTGCTGCCCGGGTTGTCCGGGTCGTTCATCCTGCTCACCATCGGGCTCTACGAGACCACGCTCGGCGCCGTCAACGACCGTGACCTCGGTTATCTCGGGCTGTTCGCGCTGGGAGCACTGCTCGGGCTCGCCTCGATCGTCAAGGGCCTGCAGTGGCTGTTGGAACACCGGGAGCGCGTCACCCTGGTGGTGCTGACGGGTCTGCTCGCGGGCAGTCTGCGCGCACTGTGGCCGTGGCAGGACGACGACCGGGCCCTGCTGGCCCCCACCGAGCACCTCGGCCCGTCGCTCGCCCTCGGCGCGGCGGGGTTCCTGGTGGTCGCCGGCTTCCTCGTCGTCGACCGCAGGATGCGCACCGGCGCCGGGCAC
>NZ_KB912527.1:66187-69127 GCF_000383775.1 Saccharomonospora halophila 8 | reverse complement strand
CGGACCGCGATCGTCGTGGCCGCCGACGGCCGGGTCCGCGCGGTGCTGTCGGTGGCCGACACCGTCAAACCCGGCTCCGCCGGGGCCGTCGCCCGGCTGACCGGACTCGGCCTGTCGCCGGTGCTGCTCACCGGGGACAACGAGGCCGTGGCCCGTGCCGTGGCCGACGAGGTCGGCATCGACGAGGTGATCGCCGAAGTGCTGCCCGCCGACAAGGTCGCCGTTGTCGAGCGGCTGCGCTCCGAGGGGCGGGCCGTGGCGATGGTCGGCGACGGCATCAACGACGCCCCCGCGCTCGCCGCGGCGGACCTGGGCCTGTCGATGGGCACCGGTACCGACGTCGCGATCGAGGCGGCCGACCTCACACTCGTGCGGGGTGACCTGCGCGTGGCCGCGGACGCGATCCGGCTGTCCCGGCGCACCCTCGGCACGATCCGGGGCAACCTGTTCTGGGCGTTCGCCTACAACGTCGCCGCGCTTCCACTGGCGGCGGCCGGGTTGCTCAACCCGATGATCGCGGGTGCGGCGATGGCGCTGAGCTCGGTGTTCGTGGTCAGCAACAGTCTGCGGTTGCGCACCTTTCGCTGAGAAGCGTCCCTCGGCGTCCGCTCGCGGGTAGCGCGTTTACCGCGTGGTACCCGCGAGGGGACGTGAGGGGAGGGACATGACAGCGGAGGTTCCGCGGGACCTGCTGGACAGCAACGACATCGCCGGGCTCGGACGGTGGCTCGCCGGGCACGCGCCGTACGAGATCGCCGACGAGCTGGCCCGTGCCGAGGAGGTCGAGGCGGTCCTGCTGTTCCGGCTGCTCGACAAGGACCGCGCCCTCACGGTGTTCGAGGAGCTGGACCCGGTCGACCAGCACAAGGTGCTCTCCGGGCTCCGCGACCGGGCGTTCCGCGACATCGTCGAGGGGATGGACCCCGACGACCGTGCGCGGTTACTGGGGGAGGCGCCCGCGAAGTTCGCCCGGCACGTCCTCGCCGGGTTGAGTCCCCGGGAACGCGGGCTGACGGCCGCGCTGCTCGGCTACCCGGAACACACCGTCGGCCGGTACATGAGCCCGGAGACGGTGGCGGTGCGGCACCGGTTCACCGCGGACGAGGCGCTCGGGGTGGTGCGGCGACGGGGACCCGACGCGGAGACCGTCTACACCCTCCCGGTGATCGACGACCGGCGGTGCTTCCTGGGCACCGTCTCCCTGCGGGACCTGGTGCTCAGTCCGCCGGACCTGCCCGTGTCCGAGATCGCCGACGGCTTCACCCCGCGGGTGCGGGCCACCGACGACGTCGAGGAGGCCGCGCGCCTGATGCAGGACGCGAACCTGCTGGCGCTGCCGGTGGTGGACAGCGAGGACCGGGTGCTCGGGCTGCTGACCATCGACGACGCCCTGGAGGTCATCGAGGCCGCGGACACCGAGGACATCGCCCGTCAGTCGGCCGCGACCCCGTGGACCGGGCACTACATGTCGGCGAGCGTGGTGCAGCTGGCGCGGTCGCGGGCGCTGTGGCTGCTGCTGCTCATCGTGGCCGCGACCCTGACGGTGAACGTGCTCCAGTTCTTCGAGAGCACGCTGGAGCGCATCACGGCGCTGGCGTTGTTCATCCCGCTGCTCGTCGGCACGGGCGGCAACGCCGGGGCCCAGGCGGCGACAGCGGCGGTGCGGGCACTGGCCGTGGGCGAGGTCCGCACCCGGGACGTGCCCCGGGTCGCCTGGCGGGAGTGCCGGGTGGGGCTGTTGCTCGGAGCGATCCTCGCGGTCGTGGGCCTGGTGATCGGGACGCTGATCGTCGAGTTCACCGTCGCGGCCAGTGTGGCCGTGTCCCTGGTGCTGGTGTGCGCCTGGGCCGCCACGATCGGCGCGACGATGCCGCTGCTGGCCCGGTGGGTGGGCATCGATCCCGCCGTGATCTCCGCACCGCTGGTGACCACGCTCGTCGACGCCACCGGCCTGGTCATCTACTTCCTCGTGGCCCGCTTCGTGTTCGGCCTGTGACGGAAACGGGCGCGCCCGCCGTCGATCCGGCACCGCGCCCGCGACATGGTGCTGCGGGCCGCCCCCGCCGCGTCCGTGGCGGCGAAGGCGGCCCGCACGTCTCGGCGCAGGATCAGTAGCTCAGGCCGAAGCGGCCCAGCCACTCCTGCGGGTCGATCTTCTGGCCGTTCTCGACCACACCGAAGTGCAGGTGCGGGCCGGTGGACTGGCCGCGGTTGCCGAGCGTGGCGATCTCCTGGCCCGCCTCGACGCGCTGGCCGACGGAGACCAGCGACTCGTGGATGTGGCCGTAGAGGGTGGTCAGGCCGTCGTCCCGCTGGACCCGCACCCACAGACCGAAGCCGCTCGCCGGGCCGGAGGAGACCACCGTGCCCGAGTGGGCCGCGACGATCGGGGTGCCGATGTCGTTGGCGATATCGATGCCGAGGTGCGAGCTGCCCCAACGGGCGCCGTACCCGGAGGTGAAGGTGCCCTGGGCAGGCTGCACCACACCGGCGGCCGGTGCGGCGGCACCACCCGGCGTCCGGGCGGCCTTCTCCGCGGCGAGCTCGTCCACCCGGGCCTGGGCGGCGTCGAGGTCGGCGACCGTGGCGCCGTGTGCCTTCTCCGCCTCGGCCAGCGTGTTGGCGGCCTTCTCCTCGGCGTTGCGGGTCTGCTTCAGCTTCGCCTGCGCCGCGAGCTCGGCGTCCTGCTGCGCCTCGAGGCGGTCCGTGAGGTCGCCGGTCGGATCCGCGCTGCTGTTGCCGGACACGTCGAGCGACGTCCCGGACCGCTCGTCCTCGTCGGAGCTGAGGTAGCCGAGGACCGGGCCGACGAGGCTGCCGAAGCGGTACTCACTGCCCGCGAACTGCTCGGCGCGCCGGGCGGCGGCGTCCAGCCGCTGCTGGGTCTGCTGCATCGCCGCCTCGAGGTCGTCGACGCGCTGCTGGGCCTCGGCGGCCCGG
>NZ_KB912527.1:56141-66087 GCF_000383775.1 Saccharomonospora halophila 8 | reverse complement strand
TCGCCCGCTCGTGCGCGGCGACGGCGGCGTCGAGCTCCTCCCGCTCGGCGGCCTCGCGGTCCCGGGCCTGCTGCAGCGCCCGCTCGGCGGAGGCGATCCGCTGTTCCAGCGAAGCGTCCGGGTTTGGCTGCGGGGCCTTGGTGGTAGTCGATTGCTGTACCTGGACCGCACGCGGCTGGGCGGGTTGGGAGTCCGTGGCCGCGGTGGCGATGCCAGGTGTGGAAACGAGCGTCAGCGAAGCGAGCAGGGCCATCGGGGCGGCACGCTTCAGTTGGTGACGCGCACGCATGTGCGACTCCAATGATGTCGGGGAAACGGTGGCCGTCGGTGGGGGGCCGACGGGCACCCGGGTTCGGGGCTGTCGCGACTATGCGCAGCGGCGCGCGGGGCACTCCACAAAACTTGACGCTTGCCACAACGATTCGGTTACGGAATAGCTCCGAATCCCGTGGCGGTGCTTGACTGCATACTCTCTGCTGGTCAAGAGGGGGTGCCGACATCCGCGGGGTGGGCGGCGTGAGACGCGGGACCCCACGCGGGCGGGGTGGGGGACGGTCCGGGGCTCGAACGGGTCAACCCGCGGCGGGCGGTGGGGCGACGCCCGGTTGTGTGGGTACGGGACACGGATGGACCGCATCAGCGACGTATGGGGCACACGGACGCCGTTCGCCCGGGACGCGGCCTGGCCCGTACGCGTGGACACGCACCTGGACGACGGGGTCACCGAGGACGACGTGGACCGCTGGGTGCGGTCGGCCTGTGTGTTGTGCAGCAACGGGTGCGCCTGTGACATCGCCGTCTCCGGCGGCCGGATGGTGGGCGTACGCGGCCTGGCCGGGGACGTGGTGAACCACGGCAGGCTCGGTCCGAAGGGGCTCTACGGCTCGTGGCGGTGGAGCGGAACCGACCGGCTGACCCGCCCCCTGGTGCGCGAGGGCGGCGAACTCGTCGCCACCGACTGGGACACGGCGATGGATCGCGTCGTCGGCCGGTCCCGGCACCTGCTCGACGCGGTGGGCCCGCTGTCGCACGGCTTCTACACGACCGGCCAGCTCTTCCTGGAGGAGTACTACACCCTCGCCGTGCTCGGGAAGGGTGGTCTCGGCACCCCGCATATGGACGGCAACACCCGGTTGTGCACCGCGACCGCGGCGGCCGCGATGAAGGAGAGTTTCGGTTCGGACGGCCAGCCCGGCAGTTACACCGACATCGACAGCTGTGACGCCCTGTTCTGCTTCGGGCACAACATGCCCGAGACCCAGACGGTGCTGTGGACCCGCGTGCTCGACCGGATCGCGGGCGCCGACCCGCCCCGCGTCGTCGCCGTCGACCCGCGGCGCACCGCGGTGGCCGAGGCCGCGGAACGGACGGGCGGGGTGCATCTGGCGCCGTTACCGGGCACCAACCAGGCGCTGCTGAACGGCCTGGTGCGCGAGCTCGTCGTGCACGGGTGGCTGGACCGCGCCTACGTCGACGCGCACACGCTCGGTTTCGACGAGCTCGCCGAGACGGTGCGCGAGTACTCGCCCGAGCGGGTCGCCGAGATCTGCGGGGTCGCCGCCGACGACGTACGAGCCGCCGCCCGCGTCTTCGGCACCTCGGACCGGGTCCTGTCCACGGTGTTGCAGGGCTTCTACCAGTCGCACCAGGCCACGGCCGCGTCCTGCCAGGTGAACAACCTGCACCTGCTGACCGGACGGATCGGCAGGCCGGGGTGCGGGGTGTTGCAGATGAACGGCCAGCCGACCGCACAGAACACCCGGGAGTGCGGGGCCGACGGCGACCTCCCCGGCTTCCGCAACTGGCACAATCCCGAACACGTGCGCGAGCTGGCGCGGTTGTGGCGGGTCGACGAGCTGCGGATCCCGCACTGGTCCCAGCCGACGCACGCCATGCAGATCTGGCGTTACGCGGAACAGGGCTCGATCCGGTTCCTCTGGATCTCCGGCACCAACCCGGCCGTGTCGCTGCCCGATCTGGGCCGGGTGCGCGACATCCTCCGCGATCCGGACCTGTTCGTGGTGGTGCAGGACGGATTCCGCACCGAGACCACCGAGTACGCCGACGTGGTGCTACCCGCGGCGCTCTGGGGCGAGAAGCAGGGAACCTATACCAACGTCAACCGGACCGTGCATCTCTCGGACAAGGCCGTCGACCCGCCCGGTGCGGCGCGCAGCGACCTGGACATCTTCCTGGACTACGCCAAGCGGATGGACCTGCGGGACGACGAGGGCGGTCCGCTGATCCGGTGGAGCGACCCGGAGGGTGCCTTCGAGGCGTGGAAGGAGTGCACCCGCGGCAGGCTGTGTGACTACACGGGACTGTCGTACCCCTTACTCCGGGCGGGATCGGGAATCCCATGGCCGTGCAACGGGGAACACCCCGACGGGTGCGACCGGCTCTACGCCGACGGCGTGTTCCCCACCGACCCGGAGGTGTGCGAGAGCTTCGGGCACGACCTCGTCACCGGCGCGGCGTTCGGATCGCAGCGGTACCGCGCGGCACGACCCGACGGCCGCGCGTTCCTGCGCCACGCGCCGTACATCCCGCCGCCGGAGACTCCCACGGCCGAGCGGCCGTTCGCGTGCGTGAGCGGGCGCACGGTGTACCAGTTCCACACCCGGACGAAGACCGCCCGGTCCCGTCCACTGCACGAGGCGGCACCGGGTCCGTGGGTCGAACTGTCCCGTTCGGACGCGGACCGGCTCGGTGTGACCGAGGGTGACCTCGTCCGGGTGGAGTCCGACCGTGGCGCCCTCGACCTCCCGGCGCGGGTGGGCAGGGGCCGCGACGGTGTGGTGTTCGTCCCGTTCCACTACGGCTACTGGGACACCGGCTCCCCCTCGGCGCTCGACGGGGAGGCCCGGGCGGCCAACGAGTTGACCATGGACGGTTGGGATCCGGTGTCGAAGCAGCCGTACTTCAAGATCAGCGCGGTGTCGGTGACCCGGGTGTCGTCGGCCGACGGGGCGGCACCGGCACCGACGACGACCGCCTCGGCCCCCGCCGATCCGGCGGGGGCACCCGCCACCCGGGGTGTGGCGGCGGACGAGGTGACGGAGGACATCGCCCCGGTCGACCCACCACCGCACCCGCCGACGCCCCGGCACACCCCGAACCTGCCCCACCACTCGCACGAGGGCCGCTGACCATCCGACGACCGTGGAGGACGAATCGTGCGGTTACCCGAACACCTGGCGTTGCTGGTCGCCGCGGAGACCGCGCTCGCCGACGCCTTCACCGAAGTGGCCGACGGGCACGCCGCCGAGCCCGATGTGGCGACCCTGGGCTCGCGGTTCGCGGACCTCGGCCGCGCCCACGTGCGTCGTCTGGAGCCCGTGGTGGCGCACTACGGCGAGGCGGCGCTCGGTACCTCCCCGGTGGTCTCGACCCCCGGGGCCGAGCTTCCCGCCGGGCCGCGTGGCGCGGGCGCGGGTCTGGTGTGGGACTTGCAGAACCTCGTCGTGCGGGCTGCCCTGGTGGAGATCACCTGGACGGCCGTGGGTCAGGCGGCCCAGGCACTGCGGGACCGGGAGCTGCTGTGCATCACCGGCTCGTGTGTGGCCGACACCCGTTCGGCGGTGGCGTGGCTGCGGACCCGGATCGAACAGGCCGCCCCACAGGCGCTGATCGCGGCCGCGTGAGCGCCCGCGGCCGCGGACGTGCGTGGCCCGGACCGGCACGAGGAGGGTTCCATGTCGGAGACACCGGACGGTGCCCACGGTCTGCTCGGTGCCGCCGAACGCCGGTTCGGAAGGCCGGGCCGGGCCGGATACACGCTGGTCCTCAGCGCGGTGACACTCGGTATTGTCGGAGCCGTCGGCCTCGCGGCGGACCAGCCGTACGTGTTCCCGAGCCTCGGGCCGACCGTGCTGCTGTTCTTCGAGTCACCGCTGCGCAGGTCGGCGAGCGCGCTGTGCACGGTGGTCGGCCACGGTGTGGGGATGGCCGCCGGGATCGGGACGCTGTGGGCCTACGGTCTCGTGCACGCGCCGTCCGTGCTCACCGAAGGGTTGACGGTGCCGCGGGTGCTCGCGGCGGCCACCGCGGTGGGTGTGACCGCGTTCGTGTTGTTGGCGGTGCGTTGTCCGCACCCGCCCGCCGGGGCTACGACGTTGCTGATCGGCCTCGGGCTGCTCACCACCGGCGGTGAGCTGCTGACGATCGGGATCGGGGTCCTTCTCGTCACCGCGGTCGGGCTCGCGTTGAACCGGCTCCTGGGTGTGTCGCAGGCCGTCGTCCCACCTCGGGACCGGCGATGACGTCCGCTTCGCGGTGCCGCAGCGTCGACCGGGCCGGCCCCCGGGACGACAACTCATGGGCACGGAGCGTCAACTCGGCGAAGTGGAGTGTCAACTCACGAGCCGTCCCCGGTGCGAAACGCCCGGGCGCCGGGGGCGACGGCGGCGAGAGCGGGCGCGACGAAACACGCCGTGGCGCACACGCCGAGGACCGCGGTGGTGCCGAAGGTCGCGATGGCCGGGGCGATGAGGGCGAGGCCGACCGGGGCGAACCCGTAGGAGAACAGGAAGTCGAGCGCGGACACCCGGGCCAGCTTGTCCGGCGCGATCTCCCGTTGGGTCGCGGTGAACCACGGGACGTTGAACAGTTCGATGCCGATTCCCGCCACGAGGTAGGCGCCGAGAACCGCGGCCGGGTGTACGGGCAGCAGCAGGCTCAGCGGTGCGAAGCCGTAACAGGCCAGCGCGGCCAACGCGGCGTGGCCCTGGGCACGCGGCCGCCACCGGGCGATGACCAGCGCCCCGAGCAGCGCTCCCGCCGTGTAGGCGGTGAGCGCGCCGGCCAGTACCGCCTCGGTACCGAACGTGTCCCGGCTCACCAGGGGCAGCGCCACGCCGGTCGCCGAGTATCCCGTGGCGATCACGGTGGTGAGCGCCGCGAGTGCGGCGAGGAACCACGGGTGCCGTCGCGCCTCGGTGAGGCCGTCCCGGAAATCGGCGAGGACGTGACCACGTCGGGCCGCCTCTCCGGTCGTGCCCGAGGTCGGTGTGTGCTTCCGTGGCCGCGGCGGTAGCACCGCCGCCGCGGCCCAGAGCGCGGCCGTGGCGAGTACCAGTGTGGTGGTGTCCACCACGTAGGCCAGAAGTGCGGCCATTCCCGGCGCGAGCAGTGTGGTGACCCGGACCGCGAAAGTGATCGCCGCGTTCGCCCGCTGTCGCCGGGGTGGATCCACCACCTCCGCCGTCAGTGCCTGGAACGCCGGCCTGCACGCTCCCTGACCGATGCCGACACCCGCGGCCGCGGTGGCGGTGAGCCAGGTCGACTCGCCCATCGCCAGGGCGACGACCGGTGTCGCGGCCGCGGCGCAGGCCCCCGCGGCGAGCACCACGCCGTGCCGGGAGTACCGGTCGCGAGGACACCGCCCACCGGTACCGCCACGAGGAACCCCACCGTGCGTGCCGCCAGCACCAGACCGAGCGCCGGGGCGGTCAGCGTGTCGTCGAGCACCGCGAGCCCCAGCAGAAACGGCAGCGCCCAGGTGGCCAGTCCGGACGCGGTGGTGGCGACCCACAACCGGACGAATGCGGGTTCCCGCATGGGGGAGCGGGAGCGGACGGATCGGGTGCTCGTCGGATCCGCGGGGGAAGTCGGGGTCACGCTGAAGGTCCCTCCTGTTCGTCCGGTGGCCGCGTGCGTGTCTCGACGACGGCCGCGTCGACTCTAGACGAAAATGATTATCATTTGTAGCATCCTGTCGGAGCTCGTCGGGCGACCCGCGGGACGACGGACGCATCGCCGGGGCCGGGAGTCGAGTCGGGACGAGGGAAAGGTCGGTGGCCGGACGTGACCACGACAGCGCAGGCGCCACCGACGGCGCCGAACCCGGGACGCGAGTCGGACCACGGCCCGGCATCCGGGAGACGGATCGCCGTGTGGGTGGTGGTTCTGACCGCGGTCCTCGGCGTGTCGATGGTGGCCGCCGTCGCGCTCGGAGCGACCGTGATCCCACCCTCCGACACGGTGCGCCATCTCACCGCGGCACTGACCGGGGGAACCGTGCCGGCGGAGGACAGCACGACGTACCAGATCGTCTGGCAGGTCCGGACCCCTCGCGTCCTGCTGGCCGCCGTGGTGGGCGCGGGGCTCGCCGTCCTGGGTGTCGCGGTACAGGCGATGGTGCGCAACGCGTTGGCCGACCCGTTCATTCTCGGCGTCTCATCGGGGGCCTCGGTGGGTGCGAGCGCGGTGGTCGCGTTCGGACTGTTCGGGGGGCTCGGTCTCTACGCACTGTCGACCGCGGCCTTCCTCGGTGCGCTCGGGGCGTCCGTGCTGGTGTACGTCGCCGCCCGTGGCCGGGGCGGGCTGACCCCGTTGCGGCTCGTGTTGACCGGCGTGGCGCTGGCCTACGGCTTCCAGGCGCTGATGAGCGTGATCGTGTTCTTCGCGCCGTTCGGCGACGCGGCGCGGTCGGTGCTGTTCTGGCTGCTGGGCAGCCTCGGCGGCGCGACCTGGGGATCGCTGCCGATCGCCACGGTGGCTGTCGTCGGCGCGGTCGTGTGCCTGCTCGGCCGCGCCCGCGCGCTCGACGTGCTCTCCCTGGGCGACGAGACCTCCGCGGGGCTCGGCGTGGACGCCGAGGCCTTGCGCAGGCAGCTGTTCGGGTTGACCGCCGTGGTCACCGGTGCGCTCGTGGCCGTCAGCGGGGCGATCGGCTTCGTCGGGCTCGTTCTGCCGCACGTCCTGCGCATCCTCGTCGGAGCCGGGCATCGGCGGGTGCTGACCGTCGCACCGTTGGCCGGTGCGGTGTTCCTCGTCTGGGTGGATCTGGCTTCCCGCACGGTGTTCGCCCCGAGGGAGCTGCCGCTCGGGGTGATCACCGCACTGATCGGGGTTCCCGTGTTCGTGGTGCTGCTGCGCCGGCGCGCCTATCTGTTCGGAGGAGGGCGTTGATGCGGGTCACCCTCGACGGGATCACGGTCGAGCTGGCGGGAACCACCCTGCTGGACGGGTTGGACGTGCGGGTCGCCCCGGGCGAGGTGCTCGGCTTCGTGGGGCCGAACGGGAGCGGCAAGTCGACCGCGCTGCGTACGGTGTACCGGGCGCTGCGGCCCAGTGCGGGCGCGGTGCTGCTGGACTCCACCGACCTCGACGACCTCCCGCCACGGGAGCGCGCCCGCCGTGTGGCCGCGGTGAGCCAGGACGAGCACGCCGATCTCGACTTCACCGTCGCCGAGCTCGTCGCGCTCGGCCGGTATCCCCACCGAAGCGGTGGACGACCCCTCGGCGGCGACGAGTGGGAACACTGTCACCGGGCCATGCGGCTGACCGACACCATGCACCTGGCCGAGCGGGGTGTGCTGTCGCTGTCCGGCGGGGAGCGCCGACGGGTCTTCCTGGCGCGGGCTCTCGCGCAGGGGACCCCGGTGCTCGTGCTGGACGAGCCGACCAATCACCTCGACATCCGACATCAGCTCGAACTGCTGGCCCTGATCCGCGACAGCGGCCTGACCGTGCTCGTGGCCCTGCACGACCTGAATCTCGCCGCGGCGGTGTGCGACCGGATCGCCGTGTTGGCCCGCGGCAGGCTCGTGCGGAGCGGCCCGCCCGGTCAGGTGCTCACGCCGGATCTGGTCGAGCGGGTGTTCGGCGTGCGTCCCGTGGTGGTGCCGCACCCGGACACCGGAGTCCCCCAACTGCTGCACACCCCGACCCCACCACCGAATGAGGAGAGGACCCTCCGATGAAACGACGTCCGCCCGCAGTGGCACCACTGTCCCTGCTGCTGACCGTCTGTCTGCTCGCCGCGTGCGGCGCCGAGGTACAGACCGAGGCCGAGCGGGGACCGGCCCCGGTCACGATCGAGAACTGCGGTCAGCGCCTCACCTACCCACTGCCCGAACGCGCCGTGGCCTACGACATGAGCAGCACCGAGAAGATGTTCGCCCTCGGACTCGCCGACCGGATGCGCGGCATCGTGATGCCCAGCACCGCCGACCCGTCGGTGCGCCGGTCGCCGTACCGCGAGGACTACCGGGCGGTGGAGACGCTGTCCACCGATGTGCTCTCGTTCGAGACGGTGGTGGCCGCCGAGGCCGACTGGGTGCTGGCGGGCTGGAACTCCGGATTCAGCGAGTCCCGGGGGATCACGCCCGAGAAGCTGTCCTCCGTCGGGATCCACAGCTACCAGCACACCGAGAGCTGCTTCGACTACGGTGACGACCCGGTCCGAGTGCCACCGCTCGAAGCGCTCTACACCGACCTGCGGCAGATCGGCCGCATCTTCCACGTCCGACAGCGTGCCGAGGAGCTGGTCGGGAACCTGCAAGAGCGGGAGCGGGCACTGCGCGCGGCCGCACCCGACGGGGACCCTACCCCCGTGTTCCTCTACGACTCGGGCACCGACAAGCCGTTCACCTCGGGAAACCAGGCCGCGCCGGAGGCGATCATCGAGCTGGCGGGCGGACGCAACATCTTCGGCGACCTGAACCAACGCTGGACCACGGTCGGCTGGGAGAGCGTGGTGTCCGAACAGCCCGAGGTCATCGCCGTCGTGGACTACGGTGACCGCCCCGTCGAGGAGAAACTGGACTTCCTGCGTTCGCACCCGCCGCTGTCCGACACCCCCGCCGTACGGAACGACCGGTTCCACGTCCTCGACTACGGGCGCGTGGTCAGCGCACCGGGCAACCTCGATGCGGCCGAGGATCTCGCCGGGTACCTCCGCTCGATCGGCCGCTGAGTACCGCCCCCGAGGACCGCCGCCGAGGACCGCCGCCGAGTACCGCGGACGACCGACCGGCACCTGACCACACCGCAGTACCACCGGACCGAGTGGTCCGGGAAAGGAGTCCAGCGTGGACCGCGCACTGATCGACCGGCTACCGCCGCCGCTGCCCACCGAACGGATCATCGCCCTCAACCGCCCCAAGACCGACCTCGCCGAGCACCGGGAATACGAGTGGAACGGGTGGCGCTTCGACGTGCCGCCGGGCGTGTTCCTTCCCGGAGCTACCAGCCGGATCATCCACGACCGGCTGCTCGACGGCACGATCGACGTCCGGAACCGCTCCTACGCCGCGATGGGCGTCGGACTGGGTGTGGAGGCGGTGATCGCCGGCCTGCGCGGGGCCCGCACGGTGTTCGCCGTCGACGTGCATCGGGTCAGTGTGGACACCACGCGACGCCACTACCGGCGGTTGGTGGCCGAGCCGGACGACGACTCCCGGTTCGTCGGCGTGGTCTCGGACGCCTTCGACGCGTTCGGCGAGGACACCCGGCTGGACGTGGTGACGTTCAACCCACCCGCCGTGCGTGCGCGGGTCAGCGACGATCCCGACGTCGTGCGCAACGTCTGCGTCGGCGCCCCGCTGGTGGAACGGTTCTTCGACCAGCTCGTCGGGGGTGCGCTGCTCGCGCCCGGTGGCGAGGTGTACGTCGTCGTGTCCAACACCGCCGATCTGCGCGCCGTCGTCGGCGCCGGGGCCGACCGTGGCCTCTCCGCGGAGGTCGCCCTGTGCCACGACTGGGGTGACGGGGTGCTCACCTACCTGTTCCGCTTCCGGCAGGGGAGTCGTGCGTGACACTGGACGAGCTGTTCTCCCAGGCGCGGTCGGGTTCGCTCGGCCCGGTTCCCGACGACATGACCGCCACCAGCGTGTTCTGGTTGCAGCACGGCACCCGGCTGCCCGGTGCGGAGAGCACGTCCCTGACCCGGTACGTCGTCGTCCGGGTCGGCACGGTGTTCGGCGCCTGTGCGTTCGAGGCGGGCGAAATCGATCCCGAAGTCTGCGCGCGGCACTCGGGACGCGCGGTCGGCTCGCTGCTCGACGACGCGCCACCGGCGGTGCGATTGGCGGCCCTGGACGCCTATCTCGCCTCTGTCACCCCGCACCCGGCCGATCCGCGCGCCGAGGCGGTGACCCTGCCCGCCGGGACTCCGGGGGAGAAGGCGCGGGCCCGGGACGCCGCCGTCGCCGGGCTCCTG
>NZ_KB912527.1:47782-56041 GCF_000383775.1 Saccharomonospora halophila 8 | reverse complement strand
GACGCGGGCGGCGATCGCCGAGTGCGCGGCGGCGTGCGGCGGTCCGTTCCACGGCGGGGTGCTGCGATTGCGCGGCGACGTCCCGATCGGGCTGGGGATGGGGTCCTCCACCACCGACGTCGTCGCCGCCGTGCGGGCCGTGGAGTCCTCCTACGGCGTCGCACTCGGTCCCGATGCGCTCGCCCGGATCGCGGTGACCTGTGAACAGGCGAGCGACCCGCTCATGTTCGGCACCGGACCGCTGTTGTTCGCGCAACGGCAGGGTGCGGT
Organism: Saccharomonospora halophila 8; assembly: GCF_000383775.1. GTDB lineage: Bacteria > Actinomycetota > Actinomycetes > Mycobacteriales > Pseudonocardiaceae > Saccharomonospora > Saccharomonospora halophila. The sequence goes on along the minus strand of NZ_KB912527.1, from coordinate 55,771 downwards.
GCTGGAGACCTTCCACGGTGCGTGGCCGTCCGTGTTCGTCGTCGGCTGCCGTACCGGCGGCGGAGCGGCGGTGGACACGCTGTCCCTGCCCGCCGACGCCTACCGGCCCGAGGACGTCCACGCCTACGAGTGGCTGCGGCGGTTGACGCGCCGGGCCGTCGCCGAGGAGGACGCAGCCCTGCTGGGCCGGGTCTGTACGGCGAGCGCCCGGCTCAACCAGCGGGTGCTGGTCAAGCCGGAGCTCGGCGAACTCCTGCGGATCGCCGACGCGACGGGGGCGGTGGGCGTACAGGTGGCACACAGCGGCAACGTGACCGGCCTGCTGTACGCCGTGGACGGCGTGTCACCGCACCGGCTGCGGCAGCGACTGCGGCGGTGCGTGGCGGCGTTGCGGAGTAACGGCATGCCCGTGACGCGGATCTTCACCACCCGGCCGACACCGGAAGGGAAGTATGGACCAGCACATCACCGACGTTCTCGCCCGTCCGGGCCTGGTGCGGGTGGACGAGGGTCTTTTCTGTCTGCGGTTCGAGAGCATGAAGGTCGTCTCGGCGCTGGCGGCCGTGGAGTACCTGCTGGACAACAAGACCGTCCGGCCCGGTGACACCCTCGTGGACAGTTCCAGCGGCATCTACGCGTACGCGCTGGCCCTGGCCTGTCACCGGTACGGCCTCGGCTGCCACATCGTCGGCTCGGTGACCGTCGACGAGGCGCTGCGGGTGCAGCTGGAGATACTCGGGGCCCGGCTCGACCGGATGGAACCGTCCGACGACCTGGCGCTCGACCAGCGGCGGAGAGTGCACCGGGTTCGTGAACTCCTGGCCACGATGCCGCGGTACCACTGGATGCGGCAGTACCACGACGACATCCATTACCGCGGCTACGCCACGGTGGCTGAGCGCATCACCACCGAGCTGGGGACGCCGCCCGGTGGTCTGACGGTCGTGGGCGGCGTGGGCTCGGGAGCCTCGACCGGTTCGCTCGCGACACACCTGCGGCGCCGTGACCCCGCGGTGACGCTCGTGGGGGTGCAGCCGTTCGGCAGTGTGACGTTCGGCAGTGAGCACGTCCGTGACCCCGACATCATCGTCGCGGGGATCGGGAGTTCGATCCCGTTCGGCAATGTCCGGCACGACGCCTACGACGCGATTCACTGGATCGGCTTCACCGCGGCGGTGTCCGGCAGTGTGGAGCTGCTGCGCCGGCACGCCGTCTTCGCCGGGCTGTCCAGCGGCGCCGCCTACCTCGCGGCGCGGTACGAACGCGACCGCGCACCGGAGCGGACCGTGCTGTTCCTGGCGGCCGATACCGGGCACCGGTATGTCGACTCGGTGTTCAGCAGGCATGGTGAGGTGTCCTCGGTGGCGGAGCTCGCTCCCCGGTGTGTCGAAACGGTCGAGCAGTTGCGCCTGCCGTGGTGCCGGATGGACCGGAATCGCGCGGTACCGGTGTGATACCGCGACGGCGCGCGGACCGACGTCCCGAGGGACTGTGAGACGGCCCGGCGGGGGCCTCGTCCGGCTGCACCGGGTCGTCCCGATCGACGGGACCCCACCACCCGCGACGGAGCCGGACGGACGAGGATCCGCCACGCGGATGGCGTGCCGGGTCCTCTCGCCGGTCAACCGTCGCGGTCGGCGGGGGCCCGGACCCTGGCCGCCGGGTCCGGTCCGGTCAGCGCCGGTCCGTCAGGGTGGGCAGGGCCGACTGCGGGTCCGTGGCCTTCTTCGGCCGGTTGTGCGGCAGCAATGCCAGTACCTTGGACATCGCGCAGGTGTTGCTCAGCGCGGCGAAGGTCAGACCGCCGCCGACGAAGCCGGCGATCCACTTCAGCGGCTCGAAGGCGATGCTGCTCAGCACGCCGGTGAGCACGAGCAGCCCGGCGGTCAGCCGCACCTGGCGCTCCATCGGCCACACGTCGCTGCCGCGCTCGACGGCCCCGCCGTCCTGCTCCCAGCGGGAGACGCCGCCGGAGAGCACCCGCAGCCGGGTGGCACCCGAGGACTCCAGCAGATTCCGCGCCTGCTCGGCACGCGCACCGGAGGCACAGGCGAGCACGATCGGCTCGTCGTGCCGCACGGTCACATTCTCCTGGGCGCGCAACACGTCCAGCGGCAGGTTCACCGAGCCGGGGATGTGCACCGCCTCGAACTCGCCCGGGGTCCGCACGTCGATGACGCGCACCGGGGAGCCGTCGTCGAGCAGTTCCTTCAGGCCGGAAGTGTCCAGCGTGGTCGGGGATGCGGTGGTCGACATACGTTCCTCTCGTTCGCACAGGGGGACACCGCGGACGGTGGTGGTCCGCGGTGTCCGGTCGGTCGTTCGCGCGGTCGGCTCAGGAGCCGTCGGTCAGCTCGACGCCGGAGTCGGCGGCGTTGCCGAACAGGTCGTCGATGAGGACGGCGTCGCGGCCCGCGCTCTCCAGCACGGAGGCGGCCGCCGCCGCGCGGTACCCACTGCCGCAGTGCACCCAGACGGAACCCGCGGGCAGTTCGTCGACGCGGTCCTTGAGCTCGTAGAGCGGGATGTGCACCGCGCCGGTGACGTGCGCGGAGCCGAATTCGTTGTGCGTCCGGACGTCGAGGACGACGTCCGGGTTCGGCAGGCCGTCGGCGCCGCCGTTCTTCCGGGCCTCGGCGAGATCGACGAACGTGGCCGTCGGCAGCTGGGCCAGCTGTGCGCGGTCGGCGGCCAGTTCCTCCGGCGTGCCGGTGGCCGCGCCGGCGAACTCGTCGATGCCGATCCGGGCCAGCTCCCGCTGGGCGGTGGACACCTGCTCGGAGGTTTCCCCGAGCAGGGTGAGCGGGGCGCCCCAGTCGATCATCCAGCCGAGCCAGGTTACCATCGGCCCGTCCAGGCCGAGGCTGATCGTGCCCGCGAGGTGCGAGCGCACGTACGCCTTGCGGGCACGCAGATCCACGACCCACTCCCCGGCCTCCAGCCTGCGCCGCAGCTCGTCCGGGTCGGCCCGGGTCGGTGCCCGCAGGTCGATCGGCGCGGGCCCCTGGGAGTTCTGCACACCCATGTGCGCGTAGTAGGCCGGGTACGCGTCCAGGCCGGACAGGGTCTGCTCGACGAACTGGTCCCGGGCCAGCGTCAGCGCCGGGTTGTTCTGCTTCTGGTCACCGATGGTCGCGGAATCACCTTCGGCCTGGGTGGCCGAGCAGAAACTGCCGAACCCGTGCGTCGGGTAGATCTGCGTGCCTTCGGGGAGCATGTCGGCGAGCTTCCGGGCGGAGGCGTGCTGGTGCCGGGCCAGCTCCTCGCTGTGGTCCTCGCCGACCAGGTCGGTCCGCCCGGTCGTGCCGTAGAGCAGGGAGCCGCCGGTGAACACCGCCACCGGGCCCGCCGAGCCCTCCAGCACGTAGGACAGGTGGTGGTAGGTGTGTCCCGGCGTCTTCACCGCCCGCACCCGCAGGCGCTCCGAGACGTCGACGACCTCGCCGTCGGAGAGCCCGCGACGGTGGAAGGGGACCACGTCCTCGGCGGAGAGCGCGTACTCGGCGCCGGTCAGCCGGGACAGCTCCAGGCCGCCGGAGACGTAGTCGTTGTGCACGTGGGTCTCCACCACGAGCGCGATCCGCACACCGAGTCGCCCCGCGAGCCCGACCACCCGGTCGATGTCCCGCTGCGGGTCGACGACCACGGCCGCGTCGCCGTCGGTGGCCAGGTAGCTGCGGTCGCCCAGCGACGAGGTCTCCACGACCTCGACCGCCAGTCCGCCCGCGAGCTGATGCTGCTGCGCTGTCTGCGCGGTCATCATCCACGCCCTTTCTTCTCGTCTCGGCGCATGCCCGGTCGGCGCCGGGTCGGTTTCCCGGGGTTGCCGTCTCCGTACGACTATACCCCCAGGGGTATCCGACGCATCTCGACCTCCACCGATTCCCGGGCGCGGTCCGTCAGGCGAGCGAGAGGAACAGTCGTTCGAGCTCCTGCTCGGTCATCTCGGGTTCGTCGCCGTTCTCGCGGGCCTGTTCGCAGTACCGCATTCCGCTGGCGACGATCTTGAATCCGGCCCGGTCCAGCGCGCGGGACACCGCGGCCAGCTGGGTGAGGACTTGGGCGCAGTCGCTCCCCTCCTCCATGGCCTCGATCACTCCGGCCAGTTGGCCCTGCGCACGACGCAGGCGCGTGAGCGCGTCCCCGGTCAGTTCCGGCTTCAGCTCCATGGCAATCACCTCCGCGACAATCATACCCAAGGGGGTATGTGTACTCCTGCGAATCCCAGCATCCGGAACGCGAGAAACTTGACCGGATGTTCCCGCGGCACACCCTCGTTCAACCCGCGAGTCGCCACCCCGTGCCCGCGAGTTGACGATCCGCGCTCGCGAGTCGACGCCGCACGCCCGCGGGCTCTCGCCGACGACCGGACCGCCGCTGTTCGGTGGGCCGGGAGGCGTCCCGGGGTGGGAGCACGCGCGCGACAACTCGTCGGTACAAAGCGTCGACTCGGTGTCTTGGAGTGTCAACTCGCGGGTGTGGGTGGCGGTCGGTCAGGAGTTCCCGTCGCCGAGGGTGTGGCGGAGGTCGGTACGGATCTCCAGCAGGTGGGCGATCAGCGGGTCGGTGTCGACGGTGGCGAAGCGGGCGGTCGGCAGGGCGACGGACAGTGCCACGTGGCGGCCGTCCACGGCCCCGGCGGAGGCGCCGAGCGCGGTCACACCCGGCTCGCTCTCGTCGTGATTGATGCCGTAGTGCGTGCGGCGCACCGTGGTGATCTCGTCGTGCAGGGTGGCCGCTGAGTCCGGCTCGCCGTGCGTCGCGGTGGTCAGCAGGGTGTCGACCTCGGCCGGGTCGAGGTCGGCGAGCATGGCCTTGCCGCCGGAGGTGCGGGCCGCGGGCATCCGCACGCCGGTGCGCAGGCCGACCCGCAACGGTCGGCGACCCTCGATGCCGTCCAGGAAGTGGACCTCGGCGCCCGTGCGGACCATCAGGTGCACGGTCTCGCCGACGGCGTCGAAGAGCCGTTCGAGATACGGGCGCACCCGTGCCGACAGCGGGCGGACGCCGTCCCGCTCCGCCAGTCCGAGCAGGGCCGGTCCGGGTGCGTACCGGCGGCCCTCGGCGCGGACGGCGAACTCCCGGTGGCGCAGCGTGGACAACAGCCGGTGCGCCGTCGACGGGGTCACCCCCAGCGCGCGGCCCGCCTCGGTGACGCTCAGTTGGCCCTGCTCCGCCAGCAGGGCCAACAGGGTCAGTGCGCGGTCGACCGACTCCACGCGATACGGCTCGTCTTTCTGCTCCACAGAAAAATCGTACCGGCATCTTTGCGCGATACAAAACTCTGCCTAGGCTCTCCGGACAGCGCGGCGGTGCCGGGACGACCGTCCGCGGTGGCTGCCGACCAGGTCTGGAGGAGAAGGTCATGCCCACGGATCAAGTGATCATCGCCGGAGGCGGGATCGGTGGCCTCGGGGCGGCGGTGATGCTCGCGCAACGGGGCGTGCGGGTCCGGGTCCTCGAACGCGCACCCGAGTTCGGCGAGGTGGGGGCGGGTCTGCAACTCGCCCCGAACGTCACCCGGCTGCTCGACGAGGTCGGGGTGCTGGAGAAGATCCTCCCGCTGTCCCTCGCGCCCAGCAGGCTGGTGTTCCGCAACGCGGCCAGCGGTGAGGAGTTGACGCATCTCGACCTCGCCGACGCCCGCGAGCGCTACGGCGGGCCCTACCTGGTGCTGCACCGCAGTGACCTGCTGCGCGCCCTGCTCGGAACGGCCGAGGCGGAACCCGGGATCACCCTGCACACCGGCCACCACGTCAGCGGGGTGCGGGATCGGGGCGAAGACGTCGTCGTGCGCTGCGACAACGGCGCCGAGTTCACCGGCGAGCTGCTCGTCGGCGCCGACGGGCTGCACTCCACGCTGCGCGCCGAACTCGTCGACGACGAGCCGATCTGCTCGGGTTACGTGGCCTACCGGGGTGCGGTGCCGGTCGAGGACGTCGACCTGCACTCGTCCCTGGACGACGTCGCGGTCTGGATGGGGCCCGGCCTGCACCTGGTGCAGTACCCGGTGCGCGCGGGCAAGCTCTACAACCAGGTCGCGGTGTTCCGCAGCCAGGAGTACCTCGACGGCGAGCAGGACTGGGGCACCCCCGAGGAGCTGGACCGCACCTACGCGGGCATGTGCGAGGGCGTGCGCGGGGCGATCCCGTCGCTGCGGCGGGACAACCGGTGGCCGATGTACGACCGCAGGCCGATCGGGACCTGGACCAAGGGCCGGATCACCCTGCTCGGCGACGCCGCACACCCGATGCTGCAGTACCTCGCGCAGGGGGCGGGGCAGTCGCTGTTGGACGGGGTGGCGCTGGCCGGGCCGTTGTCCGGTCTCGGTGACGGACCCTGGTCGGCCGGCGACCTGGCCCGGGCGCTGGAGGTCTACGAACGGGAGCGGGTCGAGTTCGCGGGCACGGTGCAGGAGCGGGCCCGGACCTGGGGCGACATCTGGCACGTGGACGACCCCGTCTCCACCCTGTTGCGCGACGAGGTCTTCCGCAGCCGCGACATCCACGACTACCACCTCGTCGACTGGCTGTACCGCCCCGTGAACGAACCCACCCTGCCCACCTCCACCACCCCTCCGCTGGGGGGTGTGTCGTGAAGGGCACTTTTCCTGCGTCACACGCAGTGAATGTGCCCCTCGCTGCGTCCCGCGCAGCGAATGTGCCCTTCACGGCAACCCACGGGACGGGCGGCACGAAGCGGACATTCAGCAGGCGCACTGTGACACCGAGGACGACGAAGGAGACGTTATGTCGGTGAACCCGGGTGAGGAGATCGACCACGACTCGGTCGACAACCGGATGACCGCGCAGGACAGCCCCGAGCTCGAGAAGCTCTACCGGGACTTCGACGACGAACACCTGGTTCCGTTGTGGACCCAGATCGGCGACCTGATGCCGATGACTCCGAAGCCCCGGGCCGTGCCACACGTGTGGCGATGGTCGTCGCTCTACCCGCTCGCGCAGCAGGCGGGCGATCTCGTGCCGGTCGGGCGCGGTGGGGAACGGCGCGCGATCGCGCTGGCCAATCCCGGCCTCGACGGCAACGCCTACGCCACCCCGACCCTGTGGGCGGCGATCCAGTATCTCGGGCCGCGGGAGACGGCCCCGGAACACCGGCACGCCCAGAACGCGTTCCGCTTCGTCGTGGAGGGCGAGGGGGTCTGGACGGTGGTCGACGGCGACCCGGTGCGGATGTCGCGCGGCGACTTCCTGCTCACCCCGGGGTGGCACTTCCACGGCCACCACAACGAGACGGATCAGCCGATGGCGTGGCTGGACGGGCTGGACATCCCGTTCTCGCACTACACCGACGTCGGATTCTTCGAGTTCGGCGCGGACCGGGTCACCGACTACTCCAGGCCGAACGTCTCCCGCAGCGAGCGCCTGTGGGCCCATCCCGGGCTGCGTCCGCTCTCCGGCCTGCGGAACACGGTGTCGTCCCCGATCGGCGCCTACCGCTGGGAGCACACCGACGCCGCGCTGACCCAGCAGCTGCTGCTGGAGGACGAGGGTCAGCCCGCCACGGTCGATCAGGGTCACGCCGCCGTGCGGTTCGTCAACCCCACCACCGGTGGTGACGTCATGCCGACGATCCGCGCCGAGTTCCACCGCCTGCGCGCGGGCACGGCGACCCCGGCCCGGCGCGAGGTCGGCTCCAGCGTGTTCCAGGTGTTCGAGGGTCGTGGCCAGGTGGTGCTGGACGGCGTCGAGCACCCGCTGGAGAAGGGCGATCTGTTCGTCGTGCCGTCGTGGGCCGAGTGCTCGCTGCAGGGTGAGCAGCAGTTCGACCTGTTCCGCTTCTCCGACGCCCCGATCATGGAGCGTCTGCATTTCAACCGGATCCACACCGAAGGAGAACAAGCATGAGGCTGGCGACCATCCGCCGGGGCGGCACGACCGCCGCCGTGCGCGTCGAGGGCACGACGGCCGTCGAGACCGGACACCCCGACGTCGGGGCGCTGCTGCGGGACGGCGGCCTCGACGCAGC
>NZ_KB912527.1:37045-47682 GCF_000383775.1 Saccharomonospora halophila 8 | reverse complement strand
GGCGGCCTCGACGCAGCGGCCGCCGCCGACGGCGCCCGGCACGACTTCGGCACGGCCGAGGCGGCCCCGGTGGTCCCCACCCCGGGCAAGATCATCTGTATCGGCCTGAACTACCGCAACCACATCCTGGAGATGGGCCGGGAGCTGCCGCAGCACCCGACGCTGTTCGCGAAGTACCCCGAGGCCCTGATCGGGGCGGGAGACAAGATCCAACTCCCCCCGGAGTCCGACAAGGTCGACTGGGAGGGCGAACTCGCGGTCGTGCTCGGTCGCCGGGTGCGCCGTGCCTCGGCCGACGAGGCCCGTGCGGCCATCGCCGGGTACTCGGTGCTCAACGACGTCACCATGCGCGACTACCAGTACCGCGCACCGCAGTGGCTGCAGGGCAAGACCTGGGAGAACAGCACCCCGCTCGGCCCGGTGCTGGCCACCCCGGACGAGGTGCCCTCCGACGCGGCGCTGGTGACCCGTGTGGACGGGGACGAGGTGCAGCGGACCACGATCGACGACCTCGTGTTCGATCCCGTGGAGCTGGTCCGCTACCTCTCCACGATCGTCACGCTGTCCCCCGGTGACGTCATCGCCAGCGGCACCCCCGGCGGCGTCGGGCACGCCCGCACCCCGGCGCGGTACCTGTCCGCCGGGCAGACGCTGACGACGTCGGTCGACGGCATCGGCGAACTGGTCAACGTCGCGGCCACGGAGCGGGTGCCGGAATGAGCACCCCGGAGGACGTGGCGCGCGAGGAGCTGCGCAGGCGGCAGGGGCCCGGCGCGCGGTACGACGCGCCGAACGCCCCGGCCACGCAGCTGTCCTGGGCGCGGCGGGGCACCGCCTACTTCGCCCGGGAGCTGGCCGGGCTGGCCGACTCCGAACTCGACGCGCCCAGTCTGCTGCCGGGCTGGTCCCGGCGGCAGGTGATCGCCCACGTCGGGTACAACGCCCGCGCGTTGACCCGGCTGCTGGAGTGGGCGCGCACGGGTGTGGTGACCCCGATGTACGCCTCGCCGGAGCAGCGCAATGCCGAGATCGAGGCGGGGGCGACGCTGCCCGCACGGGCGCTGCGTAGCCTGTTCGCGCACTCCGGGACGCACCTGAACGTCGAGTGGCGCGATCTGCCCGACGCCGCGTGGGACGCCGAGGTGCGCACCGCGCAGGGGCGGCTCGTGCCCGCGCGGGAGACCGCGTGGATGCGCACCCGCGAGGTGTGGATGCACGCGCTCGACCTGGACACCGGGGCGGGCACGCGCGACTTCCCGGAGGACCTGCTCGACGAACTGTTCGCCGACGTGCTGCGGTTCTGGCAGCGGCGCGGGGAGCACGTCGATCTCGTCCTCGCTCCGCACGGACGGTCCGAGACCGTCCTCGGCGCGGGCGGCACCCGGGTCTCCGGTGCGCTGCCGGACCTCGTCCGGTGGGTCACCGGACGGGGAGCGCGCGGACCGACCTGCGACCGCGGCGGCGAACTCCCGACGATCCCACGCTGGTTCTGACCGCCACGTCGGGTCCGCACACCACGCACCACGAGACACCGGCCCACCGGGCACCGCCGACGAACGGCGGCCCGGTGGGCCGGTGTCGTCCGGGACGGATCTCCAACGGGTCCGATCAGGACGGGGCGTCCGCGGCGTGGGCCGGTTGTCCCCGGTTCGACGACCCGGACTCGCTCGACGTCCGGCGCGGCGACCACCGGCACCTCGCGTTCGGCTTCGGCGTCCACCAGTGCCTGGGCCAACAGCTCGCCCGGGTGGAGCTGCAGATCGTGTACAACACCCTGTACACCCGCATCCCCACCCTCCAGCCGGCCACCTCCCTGGCGGACACCCCCTTCAAACACGACGGCTCCGTCTACGGCGTCTACGAACTCCCCGTCACCTGGTGACCCGCGTCCCGTAGGTTGCCGGGAGGGCGGTGACGGGAGGGCGCAGCGGGTGCCGCCGGTGGGGACAATGGGTGGCATGAGTACGACGATGCCGAGGGTTCCGTTGTCCGATTCGGTGGCGATTCCCCAGCTCGGGCTGGGCGTGTACAAGGTGCCGCCGGGGCAGACCGCCGAGGTGGTCCGGCACGCCCTCGCCCACGGCTACACCGCGGTCGACACCGCCACGCTGTACGGCAACGAACGCGAGGTCGGCGAGGCCGTCCGGGACAGCGGCCTCGCGCGGGAGGACGTGTTCGTCACCACGAAGCTGTGGAACGACGCGCACGGCTACGACGAGGCCCTACGCGCCTTCGACCGCAGCGCCGCCGAACTCGACCTCGACCACGTCGACCTCTATCTGATCCACTGGCCGGTGCCGGACCAGGACCGCTACGTCGAGACCTGGCAGGCGCTGCGGCGGCTGCGGGACGAGGGCCGCGTACGCGCCGTCGGGGTGTCCAACTTCGAGCCGGAACACCTGCGCAGGCTGGCCGACGAAGCCGGGGAGGTGCCCGCGATCAACCAGGTGGAACTGCACCCGCTGCTGCAACAGCGCGCACTGCGCGAAGCGCACGCCGAGCTGGGCGTGGTCACCGAGGCGTGGGCGCCGCTGGCGCGGGGGCAGCTGGTGGAGCACGACACCATCCGGCGGCTGGCCGACAAGCACGGCCGCACGCCGAGCCAGATCATCCTGCGCTGGCACCTGGACCTCGGCAACGTGGTCATCCCGAAGTCGGTCACCCCGGCGCGCATCGAGGAGAACCTCGACGTCTTCGACTTCTCGCTGGACACCGACGACGTCGCCGCCATCGACGCCCTGGACTCCGACGGCCGCACCGGCCGCCACCCCAACGACCGCTGGTGAGGGGGCGTGGAACTCTGCACCCACGACTCATCCGCGTGGCCGTCGACTACGCGGCGGAGTATGGAGAAGAGATCGAGTCCCGCATCGACCGGAACCGGAGGGTGACGGAGAACAGCCGCCGGGCGGTGCAGGAGCGCGCAAGACTGTTCGCCTGATGTCACGACCATGTCCCGGTGGTTCGCGCGGCGGTGCGAGCCGGCGGGGGCGCGTAGCGCACGCGAAGTGGAAAGTCGGGTGCGCCCCCACGGGCACCAGGCGGGTTCCCGCGTGGTGCCCGTGGGGGCGCCGCCCGCCCCGTTTACCGGCCTCCGACGTCGCTGTCGCGGGCGTCGCGCCAGTTGTTCCAGGCGTCGGCGGGCAGTAGGTAGCCCGCCCGCACGTTGTGCCGGTCGACCGCCCGCACGGCGTGCAGATAGCTGCCCCGGGTGGGGTAGAGCGCGTCCAGGGTGTCGTCGGTGAACGGTTCGTGGGTGCCGAACAGCACGCAGAAGGTCTCCCCGGTGTTGTGGCCGGTGTTGCGCGCGGTGGGCACCGCGTGCTGGGACAGCCGGATTCCGCCCTCGGCCAGTCCCAGCTCGTCGCGCCGTTTGATGCCGTCGTCGGTGAACTTGAGCGGCTCGGCCGTGGGCGGTGGGGTGCCGTCCTGCACCCAGCGCACGAGATGGTGGTTCGCGGCGGCGAGCACGTGCTGCAGCGGGGTGCGGCTGAACGGTGGTTCGTCGCAGTCGTACTCCGGCGTGGCACCGAGGTCGCGCTCGAAGATCGGCTCGCGGTACTCCTGCCCCCGGTATCCGGAGTGCGCGGCACCGGCGACCTCCCACCGGCGGAACCGGTCGGTGTCGGCCGGACGCCGCGGTGAGCGGACGTCCGTTTCGGACAGCACCTGGAACACCGGTGCGTGACCGTCGCGGGACGGCGCCGTGCCGACGGCGAAGGTGTACCCGTCGAACACCGGCTCGGTCTTGGGCAGGACGTGGTCGTAGTAGACGCTCATCCGCCCGGCCGACTGCGACGCCCCGAGGGCGAGCACGGTGCGCGCGTCGAGCCCGCCCAGCACGGAGTCCGCGCCGGGGTCGGCCACCGCCCGGCCCGCCTCGGCGAAGATGTCGTAGGAGAGCTCGTCGCCCGGGTACCGCCCGCCGCCGGTGACGTCGAGGTCGCCGTACCGGGTCGGGCTCCACTCCCGCAGGTGGTCCACCCCGACGCGCTGCGCGGACACGCCGACCCAGGCGTAGCCGGCGCGGGTCATCGCGTCGAACTCCCACAGCGCGTCGAGGTCGTAGCCCGCGGAGACGTTCTGCCACTCGACCAGTGCCGTGCCGTTGAACCGCCGTTCGTCGGCGGGGCGGCGCACGACGACGCGGGTGGTGTAGTCGACGTCGGTGGCGACCCGCTCGCCGTCGGGGCGTAGCCGTCGGCGGCGCCGGAGAGGAGGAACTCCTCCTCGACGTAGCCGCGGGCGGCCAGCGGGTCCGGGGTGGAGAAGAACGGGTAGGTGTCGGCCAGTTCGTCGGCGAGCGGATCACCGGGCACGGTGCCCGGCAGTGGGCCGGTGACCTCCCCGCCCGCGGTGGACACGGTGGGGACGGGGACGGACGTGGTCGTGGACGGTGCGGCCGCCCCGACGGCCGGGGCCAACGCGGCCGACGTCGCGGCCGCGAGGGTCAGGGTGCCGAGGCGACGCCACGGGGTGCTCATCATCGCGCTCCCGGAATCCGTGGGTGGGTGGTCCGTTCAGCGAAGCAACCGCCGCTGCCACGGACCAGGGCCGGACGGAAACCTGCGACACCCGTCGCCGGGCGGACGGACCCTGGGCGACAGTAGGCCCGGAACGGGTGAGCCGCGTTGACATGCAAGTGAACACTTGCCTATTGTCGTCGTGTGACGGACGTGTTCAAGGCGCTCGCCGATCCCACCCGACGCGCGATCCTGGACGAACTCACCGAGCACGACGGCCAGACGCTGTTCGAGCTGTGCGGCCGGCTCCTCAGCCGGCGCGGGGTGAGTTCGTCCCGGCAGGCGTTGTCCCAGCATCTCGACGTGCTGGAGGCCGCCGGTCTCGTCGTCACCCACCGGGAGGGCCGGTACAAGTTCCACCGGATCGACACCTCGCCACTGCGCGCCGTGGTCGACCGGTGGCCGATCGAGGAGTGAAGGAGTCACCCGTGCGGATCACCCTGACGAACGTGTTCGTCGACGACCAGGCCAAGGCCCTGCGCTTCTACACCGAGGTGCTGGGTTTCGCCAAGAAGGAGGATGTCCCGGTGGGGGAGGACCGGTGGCTGACCGTGGTCTCCCCCGAACACCCGGACGGGCCGGAGTTGCTGCTGGAGCCGGACGGGCACCCGGCCGTGCGGCCGTTCAAGGAGGCCCTGGCGAACGACGGCATCCCGGCCGCCCAGTTCACCGTCGACGACGTGCGGGCGGAGCACGAGCGGCTCACCGCGCTGGGCGTGCGGTTCACCCAGGAGCCGCTGGACATGGGGCCGGTCACCACCGCCGTACTCGACGACACCTGCGGCAACCTCCTCCAGATCGCCGCGCGAAAATGAATTCTCCGTGTGCTCTGGCCACACGACTTCGAGAGGTTGGCCGTGGAACATGCTGAGCACGGTCGACGACACCGAAGTTTGGTCAGCCGCCCGTGGCAGCGGAAGGTTCGGTGGTCGATCCTTCGAGCAGTTGGCTGACACGTTGCGGGGAGATGTCGAGGACCACTGCGATCTCGCGACCGGTGAGTCCGGTGTCCCGAAGCTCCTCGGCGGCTTCCCGTTGCTTGGCCGCGGCTTCTCGCTGCTTCTGCGCTGCTGCTCTGACCTCATCGCGGGCTGTACGGACTCGCTGGGTCAAAGCGGCATCGAGTTGGGGGACGATGTCAATGTCGAAAGATGTCTCATCGTCGAGGTCGAGTGCGAGGGAGATGTACTCGCGGGCCATGCTCTCGGCTGAGGAAAGGGAACGTGCCTGGGTGACGCCGACGTTCTCGATGTGCAGCTCCCACCCGTGATCCCAGCGTTTGGCGGTAACGGTGTAGGTCATCACTGCAACCATCCCTTCGGCAGGCAGCTCAGTTTGTCCATGAGGTCACGGACAACGCCAGGGGAGACGATCTTGTGACTCGGGACTACGACCAAGAGGGCTCCGCATGCGCAGGCCCACTTCTCGTGGCTCCCTCTCGTCGACTTGTGCGTGCAGCCATGTTGGATGAGCGCTCTACGAACGTCCCGATATCTCATCTCCTTGACCATCCACCCTAGTCTAGCCCCGCTTGATGATGCAATGTCTAGCCGGGGTGGACGTGGTTCGTACTGTCGAGTTCGCGGTTCACTCTGCTCCCCGGCCGTCGAACAGTGCGGTGATCTCTTCGGCGGCGACCGGGCGTAGCTCCCAGGCGTCCAGGCCGACGTGCAGTTGTCTGCCGTGCAGGCGGTCGGTGCTGTGCACGTGGCCGTGCAGCAGCCGGTCGCCGAGGTCCGGTAGGCGCCACTGGCGGTAGCGGTCGGTGGCGGTGTGGTCGCCGACGTAGGGGTAGTGCGACAGCAGCACCGTGTGCCCGTCGAGCCGGCGGCGGGCGAACGGCTGCACGCTGGTGAGGAACTCCAGCCAGGCGCGTTGGTGGCGGTGGGCGTCCCGGCGCACCCCGGGCGCGCAGCGGTCGTGGTTGCCGGTGACGAGGTGGATGCGGCCGTGCAGCCGCCGCACGGTGTCCACCCACCGGGCGGGATCTCCCATCCCGAGATCACCCAGATGCCACACCTCGTCGTCCGGTCCGACGAGGTCGTTCCAGTTGTCCACCAGCGCGGCGTCGTGCTCGGCCGGTGCGGCGAACCCGCGGTTCCCGGCGACCAGCCGGTGGTCGAAATGGGTGTCACTGGTGAACCAGACCCGCATGCGTTTCCCGTCGTCGGTGCCGGTGTCCGGGCGTGACGTGCCCGGCCTCCCGGCCCTCAGCTTATGCATCTCGCACAACCGGCCGCGCGAACTTCGTCCCGGTCGGACCTAGGAACCCCGCCCCCCACTCCGTAGTGTCAGGGGCCACATTCGGTGTGACTCGGAACACGACGAGGTGGTGGGAGAAGGCATGGAGTTGCGCTATCTGCCGTGGGACCCCGCGAGCCCCCTGCGCGGTCGCCGGGAGCACGTGGGGCTTCGGGACGACCGGGTCGAACTCACCTACGCCCGGTTCGACGCGCGGGTGGAGGCCTTCGCCGAGCAGCTCGCCGAACACGAGTTCGGCCGTGGCGACGTGCTGGCGATCGTGCTGCCGAACCGGGTCGAGCTGCTGGTCGCGATGTTCGCCGCCTGGCGGCTGGGCGGTGCCGCCACCCCGGTCAACCCGGTGTTCACCGAGGACGAGGCGCGGTATCAGATCACCGACGCCGGTGCGGCGCTCGTGGTCAACTCCGGCCCGGACGCGCCCACCGGGGGCAGGCCCGCCGTGCACGTCGACGACATGCGCACCGCCCGCCGGGGCGGTTCCCGGCCGCCGGTGGAACTCGCCGGCGACGACCTCGCCCTGCTCATCTACACCAGTGGCTCCACCGGCAGGCCCAAGGGGGTCATGCTCGACCACCGGCACGCCGAGGCCATGTCCGCGACGATGGCGCAACACCTCGCGCTGACCGAACACGACCACTGTCTGCTGGTGCTGCCGCTGTTCCACGTCAACGCGATCATGGTGAGTGTCCTGGCGCCGATGCGGTGCGGCGGGCAGGTCAGCATCGTCGGGCGGTTCTCCGCGGACACGTTCTTCGACCACGTCGAGCGGTTGCGGCCGACCTACTTCTCGGCGGTGCCGACCATCTACGCCGTGCTCGCTGCGCTGCCCGGGGACGTGCGGCCGGACACGTCGTCGCTGCGGTTCGTGATCTGCGGCGCCGCCCCCGTCTCCCGGGAACTGCTCGTCCGCTCCCAGGAGCGGTACGGGTTCGTGATCGTCGAGGGGTACGGGCTCACCGAGGGCACCTGTGCCTCGGCGTGCAACCCGGTGGACGGCGTCCGCAAGATCGGCACGGTCGGCCCGGCCCTGCCCGGGCAGGAGATCGCCGTCGTCGGCCCGGACGGCGCCTTCCTCCCGCCCGGCGAGGACGGTGAGGTCGTGATCTCCGGCCCGACGGTGATGCGCGGCTACCTCAACCGGCCGGTGGACACCGCCGGGACGATCGTCGACGGGTGGCTGCACACCGGCGATGTCGGGCACCTCGACGAGGACGGCTATCTGACCATTGTGGACCGACTCAAGGACATGATCATCCGTGGTGGGGAGAACCTCTACCCCAAGGAGATCGAGAGCGTGCTCACCGCCGTGGACGACGTCCTCGAAGCCGCCGTCGTCGGCCGTCCGGACGAGGTCTACGGCGAGGTCCCCACCGCCTACGTCAGCGTCTATCCCGGCTCGGCGCTCACCGAGTCCGAGTTGCTGGACCACTGTCGACGTCACCTCACGAGGGTGAAGGTGCCCGAGCGCATCCACGTCGTCGACGCCCTCCCGAAGAACCCCGTCGGCAAGATCGACAAGCCCGCGCTCCGGCGGAACCCGGACATCCAACCGGCCTGAGGCGGAACCCGGCCCCGGCCCTTCCCCGCGACGCGAGGCCACCTCGCGCGCACCACCCTGTCCTGTCGAAGGAGAGCACCGTGGGATTCAAGACTCCAGACATGCCGCCGGGGGACCCGGCGGAGTTCGAGTCGACACCCGTGATGGACCGCCTGCGGATGTTGGCGACGCACTGGACCGAGTACGGCTTCGGCGGCCCGAAGCAGATGCACGCCCTCTACATCGTCAAGACCGTGCTGTTCGTGCTGGGCGGCTGGCTGATCGTCGGCGTGACCACCCCGGGGATCGGCCTCACCGACCTCTCCGCCTGGTGGGGCGAGTTGATCGTCTACGAGAAGCTGATGGTCTGGACGGTGCTGTGGGAGATCACCGGACACGCCGCGTCCTGGGGTCCGCTGGCGTTCAAGTTCGGCCCGATGATCGGCGGCTGGCGCTACTGGACCAAACCCGGGACGCTGCGTCTGCCGCCGTACCCGGGCCGGGTCCCCGGAACTGCCGGGGACGCGCGCAGCCTGTTCGACGTCGGGCTGTACCTGGTACTCGTGGCGAACCTGCTGTTCCTGCTGGTCACACCGGGTGTGCAGAACGCCGCCGCCTACAGCGAGGCCGGACTGCTGCCGGGCTGGGCACTGATCAGTTACGTCGCGCTGCTGCTGGTCATGGGCTTCCGGGACAAGGTCGTCTTCCTCGCCTCCCGCCCCGAGCAGTACGCGGTGTGCCTGCTCGCCTTCGGCGTGCTGGCGAGCCACGTCGACATGGTGCTCATCGCCAAGATCGCCATGGTCACCATCTGGCTGGGCGCCGGGGTGTCCAAGTTCGGGCACCACTTCAGCCTCGTCGTGCAGGCCATGATGAGCAACACGCCCTGGCTGACCTCGAAGCGGTTCAAGCGTTCCCTCTACCGCGACCCGCCGAACGACCTGCGCCCGTCGAGGACGGCGCTGGGCTGGGCGCACGTCGGGGGCACCGTGGTCGAGTTGACCCTCCCGCTGGTGCTGCTGTTCTCCACGAACCCGACGCTGACCTGGCTTGCGATCGCGGGCATGGTGTTGTTCCACGTCTTCATCTACTCGACGTACCCGCTCGCGGTGCCGCTGGAGTGGAACGTGCTCTTCGTCTTCGTCACGCCGTTCCTGTTCGGCGGCTTCTTCGCCGGCGACGGATACGGCGTCACCGACTTCAGCAGCGGCTGGATCCTCGCCGCGGCGCTGGTGCTGTTGTTGACCGGACCGATCCTGGGCAACCTCAAGCCCGAGTGGGTCTCGTTCCTGATCTCCATGCGGCAGTACGCGGGCAACTGGGCGTCCGGGACGATGGCCTTCCGCATGAACGGTGCCGAGGACAAGCTCGACACCGGGCTGACGAAGACGTTGCGCACCCAGCGGCAGCAGCTCACCGACCTGTACGGGTCGGATGTGGCCGAGATCTTCCTGCAGAAGTGCGTCGCCTTCCGCAGCATGCACAGCCACGGCCGGGCGCACCTGTCGCTGCTGCAACGGCACCTGGATCAGCTGGAGAACTACCGGCTGCGCGAGGGCGAGGTCGTGTGCACCGTGCTCGTCGGCTGGCAGTTCGGCGACGGGCACCTGTTCGACGAGCGCACGATCGCGGCCGTGCAGCGGCGCTGCCACTTCGAGCCGGGTGAGTTCGTGCTCGCCTGGACCGAGTCGCAGCCCATCCACACCACCCGGGTGCGCTACAAGGTCGTCGACGCCGCCCTCGGCGTGGTAGAGCTCGGCGACTACGACGTCCGCGATGCGGTGGCCGAACAGCCGTGGATCCCGAACGGCCCCATCCCGCACCGGGTGACCTGGCGGATGCCCGGTTACGAGCCCGCCGGGGACTTCGTCCACCCCGAGCCGATTCCGGAGGGCGCCGGTACCGGCCCGAAGAACCGGCCGGACGACCCCGGGTCGGGGAGCCGGGCGGAGGGCTCTGGCCCCGAGGGCCGTCCCGATGGCATGGTCACCGGATGACGAAAGCGGTCGTGGTCGGCAGCGGGCCCAACGGGCTCGCTGCCGCCCTCACCCTCGCGGCCGAGGGCGTGGACGTCGAGGTGCTGGAGGCCGCCCACACCGTCGGCGGCGGCACCCGCAGTGCCGAGCTCACCCTGCCCGGCCTGCTGCACGACGAGTGTTCGGGCTTCCACCCGCTTGCCGTGGACACGCCGTTCTCCCGCCGGTTCGATCTGGCACGGCACGGGCTGCGCTGGCGGTGGCCCGAGGTGCAGTACTCCCACCCGCTGGACGGCGGCCGGGGCGCGGCGGCCCGGCGGTCGGTGGCCGACACCGCGG
>NZ_KB912527.1:20694-36945 GCF_000383775.1 Saccharomonospora halophila 8 | reverse complement strand
CGGCCGAGGGCCGACGCCCGCCTGCCGCCCCGCCGACCGACCGGGTCGGCGCGTCGCCGGTACCGCACACCGGCGACGGTGCGAGACGCGCGAACCATTCCGTCGTGCCTTTCGTGGCGATTCTGCCCTGCGCAGCGGAGACGGACGAACCGGAACCGGAGACTGCTGTGACGGACGTCCAGACACGGGAAGAGGAACACGAACGCCGGCATCTCGCCGGGACGATCGAGCTGTTGTCCACGGAGCTGGAAAAGCTCACCGGCGAGATCGCCACCGCCACCGCCTCCATCGACGAGCGCAAGAAGCACCTCTGGGACAACCTGCGGGACATGGACTTCGCCGAGAAGGCGAACTACCGCGGCGCGGTGGACATGTCGGTGCGGCTGGCCGAGCACGCGATGATGCTGCGCAAACGGGTCGAGCGGCTGCTGGACTCGCCATACTTCGGGCGGGTGGACTTCCACGCCTCCGGCGAGGCCGGGGCGAAGACCCACTACATCGGCATCCACAACTTCTCGCACCCGGAGACCCAGGATGTCGTCATCCACGACTGGCGGGCGCCGGTGTCGAGCCTGTATTACGACTTCGAGTCGGGCGCGGCGCACTTCGCCACACCGCAGGGCACCACGCACGGCGAGATCACCGGCAAGCGCCAGTACAAGATCCGGGGCGGGCGCCTGGAGTACCTGTTCGACAGCACGGTGAACATCGACGACGAGATCCTGCAGCGCGAGCTCAGTGAGTCCGCCGACGACCGGATGAAGAACATCGTCGCCACCATCCAGCGCGAACAGAACGCCGTGATCCGCAACGAGACGGCGCGGGTGCTGATCCTGCAGGGCGTGGCGGGCTCCGGCAAGACCTCCATCGCGCTGCACCGGGTGGCGTTCCTGCTCTACCGCTTCAAGGACACCCTGTCCTCGGACAACGTCATGATCCTTTCGCCGAACAAGGTGTTCGGCGACTACATCGCCGACGTGTTGCCCGATCTCGGCGAGGACCACGTCGCCGAGATCGACTTCGAGCGGATCGCGGACAGGGTGCTCGGCAAGGTCACCGGGTACGAGACGTTCAGCGAGCAGGTGGCCACACTGCTGGAGAACGTCGACGACGCGGCGGCCGAGCGCATGCGTTACAAGGCCACCCCCGAGTTCGTCACCCTCCTCGACGACTGGATCACCGCGCGGACCGGGGAGTTCGCCCCCACCGACATCGCCCGGAAACACCGGCGCCTGTCGGCCGAGTGGGTCGCGGACATGTTCCACGAGTCGGCCTCGCTGCCGGTTTTCACGCGGATCGACCACGTCGCCAACACCGCGGTCCACCAGTTGAAAAACGAGGTCCGGGACAAGGGCGGCTCCTGGACGACCGCCGACACGAACAGCGTCCGCAAGCAGGTCCGCGCCATGTTCCCGGACAAGGACCCGTTCGCGATGTACAAGGCCTTCTACAAGGCCGACCCCGCCCGCAGACGACTGTTCAAGCCGCTTGCCGCGAAGAAGATCGAGTACGCCGACGTCTTCCCGCTGCTCTACACCATGCTCAAGACGAGCAGGCAGGAGAGCTTCAGCCACATCCGGCACCTGCTGGTGGACGAGATGCAGGACTACACGCCGGTGCAGTACGCCGTGCTGCGGGAGCTGTTCTCCTGCACGATGACGATCCTCGGCGACTCGAACCAGTCGGTGAACCCGTTCAGCTCCTCGTCGTTGGCCACGATCCACAGTATCTTCCCGGAGGCGGACACGCTGGAGCTGTGCAAGAGCTACCGCTCCACGGCGGAGATCACCGAGTTCGCGCAGAACATCTCCCGCAACGACAAGCTCGTCCCGGTGGCCCGGCACGGCATGCCTCCGCAGGTGCTGGCCTGCGCGGACGCCGACGCCCAGCGGACGCAGCTGCGGGAGCTCATCGCCGCGCACCGCGCCGGGGAGAACCGGTCCCTGGGCATCATCTGCAAGACGGTGCCGCAGGCGGAGGCGCTGTCCGAGACGCTGTCCGGGGCCGGGGTGGAGCTGACCTTCCTCGATGACGACAGCACGTCGTTCAGCGCGGGCAGCATCATCACCTCGGCTCACATCGCCAAGGGACTGGAGTTCGACGCCGTGATCGTGCCGGACGTGGATGCGGCGAACTACGCCACCGAGATGGACAGGAGCATGCTCTACATCGCCTGTACGCGGGCCATGCACGAGCTGTCTCTGACGCATGCGGGGGAGCTCTCGCCGCACCTGGCGTTCGCCAAGGAGACCACCACCGGCGGCAGCGCCACCACAGCCGGCACCGCCTGAGTCACGGCCCCGGCCGGCGGTTCACCCGAGGTGGTCGTTGCGGCCGCTGGCCCAGGCGATGTAGTGCTCGGCGGAGCGGCGCACCGCGCCGTGGGCGTCGGCGTCCACCGTGGCGCCCTGCAGGCTGTGCAGGCGTTCGAACGGATACGGTTCGAGCGCGTCGACGATGCGCCGCACCAGCCCGGGCGACAGCGGGACCCGGTTGGGGTAGCTGCGCAGGAAGGTGACCTGGCCCTTGCGGGCCACCGGCACGATGGCGTCCCCGGTGAGCAGCGTGCCCGCGCCCTCGGAGCCGTGGCGCAGGTGGGCGACGGTGGAGCCGGGGAAGTGCCCGCCCACCTCGACGAGCGTGACACCGGGCAGCACCTCCTCCGTACCGCGCCACTCCCGGAGGACGGGATCTTCCCGCCGCACCCACTCGCGGTCGGCGGCGTGCACCAGCACCGGGACGTCACCCAGCCGGTGGCTCCAGCTCACCTGGCAGCCGTACATGTGCGGGTGGCTGGCCACGATCACCGCCGCCCCGCTGAGCTTCCCGACCTGTTCGACCAGTGGTGGGTCGATGTGGTTGGGCGGGTCCCAGAGCAGGTTGCCCCGCGGTGTCCGCACCAGGTAGGTCCACTGGCCGATGCCGAAGGACGGGTCACGGTTGAACCGGTGCAGGTCCGGTTCGAGCTGTTGGTGCACCGGCGTGGCGCCCTCGGCGGCGAGCTCGGCCGGCGTCGTCCAGGACTGGCCGGACTCCGGCACCCACTGGCGGTCGTCGGCGCAGATCTCGCAGTCGGACTCGGGTGGGCGTTCGGTGCCGG
The DNA here is from genome assembly GCF_000383775.1 of Saccharomonospora halophila 8. GTDB lineage: Bacteria > Actinomycetota > Actinomycetes > Mycobacteriales > Pseudonocardiaceae > Saccharomonospora > Saccharomonospora halophila. The sequence goes on along the minus strand of NZ_KB912527.1, from coordinate 33,845 downwards.
GGTGTTCGACCCCGCAGGTGGCGCAGATCCAGACGGTCATACGTCGAGTGTGCGACCTGGAGCACGGTCGAGCTCAAGACACGGCAGGGTCCGGGTACGGAGTGTCGAACCGATCCGGCTCGGTGTGATGTAACATGCTCGCATGTCCGCGTCGCAGGGCGCCGAAGGCACCCGGCCCACCGGCCGCCCGGTCAGCGACCCGTCAGGCTCGTCACGAGTTCGTGGATGTGCAACGGAAGCGTCTTCGATTGCGTCACCAGCTCGATACTGCGCAGCGGTACGGGATCGGGTTCGACGATCCGGACCCCGGACGGTTCCCGCGGCAGGGCGGGCTCCGGAATGCACGCCACGGCGAGACCGTTCGCCACCACCTCCAGCTGCGTCGCGTGGTCGGCGACGGGGAACCCGACACGGAGCTCCGCACCCGCGCGGCGCACCAACTGAGCCAGCGTCGAGTGCGCGTCGGAACCGGGCGGGCAGCAGGTCCACACCTCGTCGGCCAGCTCGGAGAACAGCACCGTGTCCCGGTCCGCCAGCCGGTGCTCGTCCGGCAGGACCAGTCGCGCGCGTTCGGTGCGCAGTCGGGTGACCTCCGCGCCACGCGAGATCGTCGAGGGCAGGTCGTGCCAGGACTCGGCGACGACGACGTCCAACCCGTCTTCGTGCAGGGCGCGCAGGTGGTCCACGGTCTCGCCGTCGCACAGCGACACGTGCACCCGCGGATGGCGGTCGGCGAACTCTCGCACCCGCCGGAGCAGGGATCCCCGGATCACGGAGGAGATCGCGCCGACCCGCACGGTGCCGTGCAGTTCGCCCGTGTGTCCGGCGAGATCGCGTTCGGCGTGCTCCACCGCCCGCGCGACCGTCCGGGCGTGCTCGGCGAGCACGTGCCCCGCGCCGGTCAGCCGTAGCCCGCGTCCCGCGCGCTCGACCAACGCGGCCCCCACCTCCACCTCGAGCCTGCGCAGGTGTTGCGACACGGCCGGGCCCGTCATGCACAGACTGCGCGCGGCGGCGGCGACCGACCCGGTCCGGGCGAGAGTGTCGAACACCCGCAGCCGGTCCCACGTCCAGTTGTTCATGTAGTTGTGCTTAGCAGTATCCGGTAGGAACGCAACCTGGACCCGTCCTGGATATCCGGCCACGCTGGTCCCGTGGCGACCGACACGCAGCGGAACACGGCCTCCGGTGCCCTCCCGTCCGCACCCGGCGCGGGCGGGTGGGCACCGGTGGTGCTGGTGCTGGCCGGTGCGGGTTGCCTGTCCACGTCCGCGGTACTGGTGAAGGTCGCGGCTGTGGACCCGTCGACCTCCGCGTTCCTGCGCTGCACCATCGCGGTCCTCGTGCTGGCTCCGCTGGCCTGGCGGGAATGTCGGCGGGTGGGCGGATTGTCCCGCCGCGGCGTCCTGGTGGCGCTCGTCGCCGGTGCGGCGCTGGGCGCTGACTATGTACTGTGGACCCGCAGTATCTTCGATGTGGGTGCCGGGCTCGCCACAGTGCTGATCAACGTGCAGGTCGTCGTGCTTCCGTTGTTGGGTCTTGTCCTCGACCGCGAGCGTCCGGGAAGGCTTTTCGTGTTCGCCTGCCCCGTCATGCTCGCCGGAACCGTCCTCATCAGCGGAATGCTCGAAAGCGGGACCGCCGCGCCGAACGCCGTGCGCGGCACCGTGCTCGGCGTCCTCGCCGGCGCCGCCTACGCGTTGTATCTCTACCTGACGCGGCGACAGGGTCGGGCCGAACCGGGACGCACCGTGACGCCGCTGGCGCTGGCGACGGCGAGCGCGGCGGTCACCTCCGCCGCGCTCTCGCCGCTCAGCAGCGGGATCAACCTCGGCGCGATCCCACTCACCTCGTGGTTGGCCATGATCGGCCTCGCGCTGCTCGGCCAGGTGTTCGCGTGGCTGCTCATCAACTCCGGTTCCCCGCACCTGCCCGCGAACCGGACCGCGGCGCTGCTGCTCATCCATCCTGTCCTGACCGTGCTCCTGAGCCTGCTGGTGCTCGCCGAGGTGCCGTCCTCGCTCCAGGTGTGCGGAATGGTGCTGGTGCTCGCGTCGGTCGCCGTCGCCAACCGTGTCCGGGCCCGTCCACGCCGGACCTGAGCCGCGGACATTTCCACACACCGAAACACAAGCAGCACCGGCGGTCCCATCACGGACGAAAATGGCCCCCGAACGTATCGAAACGCTATTTTCGGCATTTCGGAAACCTTGTTGCATTGATCACGCATCCTAGGTGCGTTCGAGTTCCATCGGCACACCGCTCGCTCATCTTAGTCCTTTTGGAGGTTGCCGTCGGAAACCTCTCCTGATGTACTCGAAACCCGGCTCAATGGAGAACAAGAGCTCCTGGGGAGATCGCTCGCTGTGAACACCGAGAATAAAACGGATCTGATCGAAACCATCGCGCTCCGCGACGACGCGCGGGCGCCGACCTCCGAAACCGCCGCCGACTCGCGGCATTACGACGACTACTTCCGCATCGACCGCACCGACGACTCGGCCACCTGGTGGGCGGGCGCCCAGCGCGTGGCCAGGCTGGTAGTGGACGACCTGCCCGCCACCGGACTCGACGAGGACCTCCGAGCCGACCTTCTCGCCGGTGTCAGCAGGTTGCTGTTGGCCAGCGCCTCGGCTCCGGCGCACAGCGGGACCACGATGCCGGTCCGGACACCAACGCATGGCGAGGACAGCGTGGCGGCCCGACGCTGGAAGTTGGGCCACCACCTGTTCCACCACATGTTGTCCCTGATGAACTCCCATGCGGACGGAATCGCGTCCGCGCTCGACGAGCCGGATCCGGTCACCGTCGGTCTGCTGGTCGAGGAACTGACCGTGCTCTACGACTCGGCCACGGCGACCATGCACTACGCGTCAAGCTTTCCGATTTCGGCGTATGCGGAGACCGTCCGACCGTCCATGGAGCCCCCGTGGATGCCCCCGGGTTTTTCCGGAGTGTTCAACCGGGAGCACGAGACGTTGCTGAGCAGCCTCACCGGCCTGAAGCCCCGACTGCGGGGCCGAACCGCGGAACGGTCACTGCCCGCGGACGTCAAGACGGCTTCCCGCGCCCTGTGGAAAGCGCAGTCACGAAACCGCAGAGAGCACAAGATGATTTGCGAGAGATTCGTTCCCGGCGGTGGATCGCTGCTCCAAGACTATTTCGACGAGACGAGGAAGGGATGATCCCCGTGCCGATCACCGTGATCGAACACTGGCACCTGAAGCCGCAATTCACGGACAAGGCGTTCGACATCATGCAGGAGATGGACGACCTGCTGGAGGACAACGCGCACGACAGTCCCGGCTGGGCGGGCCACGCGCGGTTCTTCAAGCTCAGTTCCGAACCCACCCACGTCATGATGATCTACACCTGGGCCACGCGCGCCGAGCATGAACGGCTGCTGGAATCGGAGATTCCGCTGTTGGGTGAGTTCGTCTCGCGCTACTGCACCCGGGAGCGCGAAGTCGAGTACGCCGAGGAGTTGCCGGTCGATGTGTGACGGCACCGGGAGTTCCGGCGGCTCCGCCGGTGATTGGGCGCCCGACGAGCTACGCGACGCGGGGATCGCCCTACTCGACCGGCTGGCGGTGCACTTCGACTCCCTCGACACCCAGCGCGTCCGTCCTGCGGACCTGTCCGAGGAGCGGATCGCCGCGCCATTCCGCGCCCCGTTGCCCGAGCGGGGCACAGGGTTCACGGAACTCCTCGACCGCACCTGGCGTGATGTGGTTCCCGGCCTCACGCAGTGGAACCACCCGGGACATCACGCCTACTTCAGCAACAGCTCCTCGGCCCCGGCGATGCTGGGCGAGCTGTTCACCGCCGCTTTCAACGTCAACGTCATGGTGTGGGAGTCCGCTCCCGCGGCCGCGGCCGTCGAACGGCAGACCTTGGACTGGCTGGCGGAGCTGTGCGGGCTGGACTGGTTCGACGCCGATTCGGTGCTGGTCGACGGTGCCTCGCTCGCCACCTGCTACGCCCTGTGCGCTGCCCGGCAACGCCTGTGCGGCCACAACTGGCGGGAGGACGGAGCCTCGGGTGCTCCGCGGCTGCGGATCTACTGCACGGACCAGACGCACAGCTCCGTCGCCAAGGCCGCGATCGCACTGGGGATCGGTACGCGCAACCTCATGCAATTGCGTGCCGATGACGGCGTCCTCTCTCCAGCCGGCCTCCGCGAGGCCGTTCTCGCGGACCGGTCCCGCGGGTTCGTCCCGCTGGCCGTGGTGGCGAACCTCGGCACGACCAACGTGGCCGCGATCGACCCGGTCGAGGAGATCGCCGAGGTGTGTCACGAGGAGGACGTGTGGCTCCACGTCGACGCCGCGTACGGCGGATTCTGGCGGATCGTGCCGGAGATCGCCGAAATGCTTCCGTCCCTGGCCGGGGCGGACTCGGTCGTGGCCAATCCGCACAAGGTGCTGTTCTGCCCGATGGAGGCGTCCGCCCTGTTCGTCCGTCACCCAGCAGCGCTGCGGGAGACGTTCTCGCTCGTACCCGAATATCTGCGGACCTCCACCGACGACGACCGACTCGACCACATGAACTACTCACTCCAGCTGGGTCGGCAGTTCCGAGCCCTGAAAGTGTGGTGGGTGCTGCAGTCCTTCGGCCGGGAGGGGCTGCGGAGTCGACTGGAGCGCTCGGTGCGGTTGGCGGAGTCGCTCACCACCAGGGTCGACGAGCACCCGCACTGGCGACCGGCCCACCGGTCGCCCCTGCCGTTGGTGACGATGGTCTACGACGACCCCGCGCGCGGGGCCGAGGACGGCGACCGTGTGGCAGCCGAGGTGCACCGCCTGGTCAACGCGGAAGGCAGCAGTGCGGTCTCGCACACGCGGTACCAGGGCCGCTACGCGCTGCGCGTCTCCCTAGGCAACATCCACACCGCACACCGGCACATCGAGTCGTTGTGGGACTCGATCCGGCGAGCGGAGAAGACCGTGCTGGAAGGAGTCGAACGTGGAAGCGACGACCACGACCCCGTCCGCCCCTGACGTCGCCGGTTACCACCAGCGCGCTGCGCGAGCCGGTGTCGTCGGACGGTGGTCCTCGGCCAACGAGAACCTGCCGTGGCGGCCCGAACCCCGTTCCGTGCCGCAGCACTGGGCTTACGCCGAGCTGCGCGCGCTCGCGCTCGAAGCCACCGGTTTCGTCCGGGGTGCCGACGGAGCGCTGCGCGTACTGACGCTGCTGAACGCGGGCCACTCCGAGCTGGAAGCCGCGGCCGGGCACCTGTACTCCGGCCTGCAGGTGCTCGTGCCGGGAGAGGACATGCACAGCCACCGGCATTCGCCGACCGCGGTGCGGTTCGTGCACGAGAGTGAGGGCGGCTGGACCGCGGTCGACGGGGAGCGGATGCCCGTCCGGCCCGGTGATGTCGTGCTGACCCCGGCCATGAAGTGGCACGAGCACGGCAACGACGGCCCAAATCCGGTCGTGTGGCAGGATTGCACGGACGATCCGCTCGTGACGGCACTCGCGGCCAACCACTTCGAGCTCTTCCCCACGCGCAGCCACCTCGGCCCGCACGACACCGGGGATTCGGCGTCGGTCCCGCCCGTGCCCCCGGCGCACGAAGCGGGCGTTCTGGTGCATCGGTGGCACGACACGCTCGACGCGCTGGCCGAGCTCAGCGCGCCCGGCGACGGCTGGACCGAGCTTCGGCTGGGCGGTCCGGACGGCGAACCGACCCTCAGCCCCACCGTGACCGGGCGTTTTCTTGCCGTGGCACCGGGACGGAGCACCCCGATCCGGCGGCACACCGGTGCTGCGGTTCTGATCGTGGCCGCGGGGACGGTCACCGTGCGCGTGGGCGAGACCGTGTTCTCTGCCGGCCAGGGAGACACCGTCGCCGTGCCGTCGTGGGCGCGGTGGTCGATCGAGAACACCAACGGGGCGAAGGAACAGGCCGTGATCTTCGCGTACGACGAATCACCGTTGCTGCGCGCCGCCGGGCTCTACCGCGCCGAACACGAGGAGACACATCGATGACGAGGATCGTGATCCTGCTCGCGTCCACCGACGCGCTGCCGCTGGTGGACGGGACGAACCGGTCGTGCGGATTCTGGGCCGAGGAAGTCGTGGGACCGTGGCAACTGTTCAGCGACCAGGGAGCCGAGGTCGTGGTGGCCACCCCCGACGGTGGCGCGGCGCCGGTCGAGGAAGCGAGTCTGGTTCCCGAGTCCGCATCGTTGAGTCGCGCGGAGTGCGACCGGTTGACGGCGTTTCTCGACGAACACGCGCGGGAGCTGGAATCACCGGAGACCGCGGACCTTTTGAATATGTCCGCTGTGGATGCAGTTTATGTTCCCGGTGGGTATGCGCCCCTGGCGCAGCTGCACAACCATCGCGCCGTGGCCACTCTGCTCGACCGAGCACGACGGGCCGGTACCCCGATCGCCACCGTGTGCCACGGGACCGCGGCCTTGTTGTCCCTACACGAACCGGCTGGTGAAGCGTGGCCGTTCACCGGCCGGGCCCTCACCGGATTCTCCGATGCCGAGGAAGACTCGGTCGGGTTGACAGGGAAACTGTCCTGGACGTTGGAGGGCGCTCTCGTCGGCGCGGGTGCCGATTACCGGTGCGCCGCTCCGTGGAGCGAGCACGTGCTGGAACACGCTGGCCTCGTCACGGGGCAGAACCCGACATCGAGCATGGGCGTCGCCCGCGCGCTGCTCGGGCAGGTCGGCTGAACCAGCCGTGGCTTGCCGACAGCCTGATGCCGGCAAGCCACGGTCGTCCGCGGTACGGGCACCGTGGGCGAACTGCGCGAAGTCGAGGGCGGTCGTCATGGTTACTGCATTACTCGATCGTATGACACCTTGTAGCATTCCGGTTCGCCACAGCGATGTACCCGGTCGTGAAAGCAACATCGAAACTCACAGTTGGTGACCTCACGCTTCGAGACGTGGGCCGTACTCGGGTGCGGATCGATGCCGAGGTCGAGGGGGAACGTCTTGCGGCAAGCGGTGTACTCAAGCGCTTGGGGATCGACGACTGGGACTGGGACACCGATGTGGTGACGACGGTGCGCCTGGAAATCGGTCGGATGGAGCTGAACGAGATCCCCGTCGACACCGTGATCGAGGTGTCTCGTAGCTGAAGTTCCGAGGCGGAGCGTGCGCGTCCGCCTGTTCGTGGATTGAAGAAGCCCCCGACACGAGTGCTGTGCCGGGGGCTTCCTTCTCCCGTGTGTCAGAGGTCGAACTCGCCGTCCTTCGCCCCTGTGTTGAAGGCTTGAAATCATCGATATGTCGGGGCTCACGTCCGCGCAATCTCCAGAAGTGCCGGTGAGCACGGTTCCCCACAGGTCACGGGCGTAGTTGAGGTCATCCGCTCCGCTGACGAGGGCATCGCGCGCACGGTGTGCCGCACTGGCGGCTTCACGTCAGACGATTGCTTCCCCCAGCCACGCGCCAGATTCTTCCTGGACTACACGACGCCGAGTGCCGTCGACCCGCGCCCTGGAGTCCGAGGTCTCCCCGGGGCGGTAACGACTCCGGCGCCCGAGATGCGGGCTCAGGCCCGGTCGCCCGCGCCCCAGTAGAACGGTCCGGTGCTGGTGGCGGTGACCGTGATCCGCCAGCCCAGGTCGGTCAGTCGCCGCTGTAGCTCGGCGGGCTCGTGCGGGACCTTCACCGCCCGGTACGCGGTCCCGTCGTTGGTGCGTCGGCGCACGATGGGGGAGTCCTCCCCGTCGACGAGCTCCTCCGGGGTCCGGTATCCGTCGTCGACGAAGAACACCCGGCCACCGGGGTTGAGGCAGTCGGCCACCAGCGTCCAGAAGGAGTCGAACAGCTCCGCCGGCACGTGGGAGATCCAGAAGCCGAAGAAAACCACGTCGTAGCGGCGGTCGGGCGTGAAGTCGAAGATGTCCGAGCGGACGTACCGCACCCGCTCGGTGCCGTGCCGGTCGGCGGCGTGGGCGAGCATCTCCGGCGAGGAGTCGACGGCGGTGACCTCCGTGGCGTGCCGGAGCAGTCGGCCGGTCCAGGTACCGGGCCCGCAGGCGAGTTCGAGCACGTTCCCGGTGGGGCGGAACTCGTCCAGGGCGGTGACGACTTCGTCCCCGCCGGAGAACGGTAGGCGGTGATCGCCGTATTCCTGGGCGAGGGCGCGGTAGTAGGTGATCTGCTCGTCGAGCAGTTGTCCGGTCTCGTCGGACCCGTCCGCCGGTCTCATGGGAGGATCGAACCGGTCTCGACGCCGGGGCGCAAGCCGCCGATCGTCGGAACGTGGCGGGCCGGTGCGCCGGGGCGTGCCCGGTTCCGGAACGCAGGTGTGGGGCCGTCGCCGCGGAGGAGAGGCCGATGCTGTCCGGAAGCGCCGTTCAGCGCCTGGATGAGCTGGTCGACGGTCGGCGCGCCGGAGAGGCCGTCCGGTGTCGGGTAGACCCGGCAGGCCAGGCAGTCGGTCTCCGCCGCGGCGGGGAAGAGGTCGTGCCCGTTCACGCGGATCGTGGGCGATCCGGGCACACGGAAGGCCCTGGCTTCCTCGTCCGTCTCGACGGCGCGGAGGGTGATCTCCGGGACGGAGTGCCCCACGGCCGTGACGGCCTCACTGAGGCGTTCCTTCGCGAGGTGCCAGTTCGGGCAGCCGGTGAAGTAGAACAGCTCGACATCCACACGCCCATAATGCCTCCTCATCGGGCGGCGGGGCCGGGACCGCCGGCGGGGAAGTGCCGCAGCCTCACCACCGGCCGGTCCGGCATCGGCTCACTGCTTGCCCGGGGCTCAGAGGTCGAACTCGCCGTCCTTGACTCCGGCGATGAAGGCCCGCCATTCGGATGCGGTGTAGGTGATGGTGCCGTCGTCGGGGCGGTTGCTGTTGCGCACCTGGACACCCCCGTCGGCCGTCCGGCGGAACTCCACGCAGTTGTCGGTGTTAGCGCTGAAGCTCGACTTACGCCATTCCCCGGCGATCTCGGGCATCCTCATGGTGTTGTCTCCTAGCCGTCGATGACGCAGGCGATGAGCGCCTCGGATTCTTCGACGCTCATGGCCGTCCTGTTTACCTTATCCACCGCGCTCTGATACACCTCGACCTCTTCGGGTTCGTGCAGGAACAACCCGGAGATGCGGTTCTCCAGATGCACCACCGGAGCACGGTCAGGTGCATCGGCGATGCTGAAGGGGCCATCCAGGCCCGGATGCCAATCGGACCGCGTCGGGATGACCCGGATCTCGATATTCGACCGCTTCGTGTTGTCGAGCAGCGCGTCAAGCTGGTCTGCCATCACTTTCGGTCCCCCGATCTCCGCGTGTAACACCGGCTCGCCGAGGTATGCGACGAGCTGCACCGGGTATCGGCGTGTGATCGCCTCACGTCGGCCGAGCCGGACCGCCACACGGGTATCGACTTCACCGGCCGGCACGTCGGCCGCATGCATGATCGCTCTGGCGTAGTCGCCGGTCTGTAACAGTCCGGGGATCAGCAGGGTCGACACCGTTGTGATCCGTGTGGCTGTGCGCTCGACTTCGAGTAGCCCGGCGAGTTGTCGTTGTTGTTCGGGCATCCCGACCGACAACCAGTGTGGCCCGTCCGCGTCACGTGCGAGATCGACGAGCTGCTGCCGGACCTCGGCTGAGGCTCCGACCTTGGCCGCGTAGGCGGAGACGTCTTCCGGTAGTGGCGAGCGTTGGCCGGTTTCCCACCGCGAGATCGTGGCGTGCGAGGTCTCCAACATCGCAGCGAGTTCCCGGACACCGAGCTTGGCGGCCTGACGTGCCTTACGAAGTTCCGCCCCGAGCGCCCGTGCTTTCGGCGTGGTACCAGCCACGCACCACAGCATACGTAACTGTTTCCTCCGCTATGGGTCGCCCGTTCGGTGCATTGACCCAGAAGAAACCAACTGTCACTGTGCGGTTCCGCACCGGTGGTACCGCTGGTACCAATCGCGACGGCCATGGCGAGGTATGCGGCGTCCTGGGCGCGAGAGGTCGACGTGAGATCGAGTTCGGTCACCGCTTGTCCGCCGTGGTACGCAGGTGGGTACGCCAGTGGGCGGCCGCTTCCGCGGCGTCCGGTCCGGGGGAACGGTGTAGGTCGTAGAGGATCTGTAAGCCGTCGGCGACCGGCAGCGGAATGTCGTTCCAGGTGCGGATGATCGGTCGTTGCGGCCGGACGCTGGGATCGTCGGGAACGATCAGTGCGAGTGTGGCGCCCTCGGGGGAAGCCAGCGGAGTCAAATCTGCCTCGGAAAGATCGGCGCCGTGGTTCGCGTAAACGAGACCGAGGGCAGGTCGGCGCCACGGCGCGATGAGATCGGCTCCGAGGTCGCCGGAGAGGACCGCGTCTGCTCCCGGAGGCAACAGGGAGAGGGCAGCGGTGGCTTGCGCGAGCGGCGGTGTCAGACCGGACCACCAGGTGGTGATTCCCCCGGGGCCGGGATAGTGTGCCAACCACCATTCGCACAGGCTGTCCCAGTCGGCAGGTACCCATCCGCTGCGGGTGCGGCGGACCAACTGGTCGCGCCGGAGGATGTCGAATACCTGACTGACCCTGGCCTGGCTGATTCCAGCGGACTGCGCGAGGCGGGTCTGGGGGAGGGGCGCGGCCAAGAGGAGCCGTCGGACCACCGCCAACGCGCCCCAGGGTGTACGTCCCGGGCGTGCTCGTACTGCTGGTGCAGGTGGCGGTCGGCCCGGCAACTCCAGCACGTGCCGGTCAGAGAATCGGATCGATACCGGCCCTTCGTCGGTCGCCAACGACCAGCCCGCAGTCCGTGCCCGCTCCGCAGCAGCGGTGGACACCGTCGGAGCGACCAGGAGGCTGCGTTGAGCGATGGGCGTGGTGACCTCAGAAGGATGGAGCCGCCGAGTCGTACGCACCAGACGCATGACCACCTCGTCATCCTCGTGACGCAGCCGCAGGTGCTGGGCGTCGGCAGGGATGATCTCCACTCCGGCCTCGATCAGTCGCTCATCCCAGTTCACCTGGACAGTATAAGCATTATGAGCCGACTTCTTCAAATGCTTATAACACCAGGTAGCTGCCTGGGAGGCACCGTACGGCCGCGGAACGGTCCCGACCCGGGAGGTCGCCGGTTCCGGACGGGAGCCTGGTTCACCCACCCATCCCGTGTCGGGCACCGTTGCGCGGTCGTCGTTTCCTGCTACGCCTCGGGCAGGTCCTTGTCGGTGTATTCGCCGGGCGGGGTGGTCTCGGCGTCCGGGTGCAGTTCGTCCTCGCGGCCGCGGAGTTCGACGCGGCGGATCTTGCCGGAGATGGTCTTCGGTAGCTCGGCGAATTCGAGCCTGCGGATGCGCTTGTACGGGGCGAGGTGTTCGCGGGCGAAGCGCAGGATCGACAGCGCGGTCTCCCGGTCGGCCACGTGGCTGGCGGCCACCGTGATGTAGGCCTTCGGCACGGCCAGCCGCACCGGGTCGGGGGAGGGGACGACGGCCGCCTCGGCGACCGCCTCGTGCTCGATCAGCACGCTCTCCAGCTCGAACGGGCTGATCCGGTAGTCGCTGGCCTTGAACACGTCGTCGGCGCGGCCGACGTAGGTGAGGTAGCCGTCGCTGTCCCGGCTGCCGATGTCGCCGGTGTGGTAGTAGCCGTCCCGCATCACCTCGGCGGTGCGGTCCTCGTCGTCGCGGTAGCCGACCATCAGGCCGACCGGGCGGAACGCGAGGTCGAGACAGATCTCGCCCTCGTCGCCCGGGGTGCCGGTGGCCGGGTCGACGAGCGCCACGGTGAACCCGGGCAGCGGCCTGCCCATCGACCCCGGCTTGACCTTCTGCCCCGGGGTGTTGGCGATCTGCACGGTGGTCTCGGTCTGGCCGAACCCGTCGCGGATGGTGATGCCCCAGGCGCGGCGGACCTGCTCGATGATCTCGGGGTTCAGCGGCTCCCCGGCGCCCACCACCTTCGCCGGTGGGGTGGTCAGCGTGCTCAGATCGGCCTGGATCAGCATCCGCCACACCGTCGGCGGGGCGCAGAAACTCGTCACCCCGCAGCGCTGCATGTGCCCGAGCAGCGCCTCCGGGTCGAACCGGCTGTAGTTGTAGATGAACACGCACGCCCCCGCGTTCCACGGGGCGAACACGTTGCTCCAGGCGTGTTTGGCCCAGCCGGGCGAGGAGATGTTCAGGTGCACGTCCCCGGGCTCCAGCCCGATCCAGTACATCGTGGACAGATGCCCCACCGGGTAGGTGACGTGGGTGTGCTCCACCAGCTTCGGCGCCGCGGTGGTGCCGGAGGTGAAGTACAGCAGCAGCGTGTCATCGGCCCGGGTCACCCCGTCCGGGGTGAACGCGGCGTCGGCGGAGGCGGAGTCGGCGTAGTCGAGCCAGCCGTCCACCGGCCCGCCGACGGCGATGCGGGTGTAGTCGCCGGGCACGTCGGCGAACTTGACGGTGTCCTCGGCGCGGGCGACGACGTGCCGCACGGCGCCGCGGCGCACCCGGTCGGCCAGATCCGCGGGAGCCAGCAGCGTCGAGGCGGGGATCAGTACCGCGCCCAGCTTCATCGCCGCCAGGATCGTCTCCCACAGCTCCACCTGGTTACCCAGCATCAGGATCATGCGGTCGCCGCGGCGCACCCCCTGCGCGCGCAGCCAGTTCGCCACCCGGTCGGAGCGTTCGGCCATCCCCGCGAAGGTCACCTTCGTCTCGGTGCCGTCCTGCTCCACGATCCACAGCGCCGGGTTCGCCGCGAAGTCCGGGTCGGCCGCCAGCTGATCGAACCAGTCCAACGCCCAGTTGAACTCGTCCAGCTCCGGCCAGGCGAACTCGGCGGCGGCGCTGTCGTAGTCCTCCCGGTACCGGAGCAGCAACTCCCGGGCGGCGAGGAAGGCGTCCCGCGAGCGCTGCGGGGTCGAGGTCATCGAAGGCACTCCCTTGTGACGTTCGGCTGGGTGAGTGTGCGCCGGGGCACAGCCGTCATGGTCGTGCCCGGCCGGGGGCGGCGCTACCCCCGAGGGGGTAGTGACCGGGGTTACGATGCGGCCACCAGGAACGACGGTTTCTCGAGGCGGGAACGATGCGGCAGACCCACGGCGACGACGCCCGGGCAGGTGACAGCGTGCTGTTCCGCTCCGCCCTGGCGTCGGTGCGGCGACACACCGGTGTCGACGTCGCCTTCGGCGGCCCGGTCGCCGACGGCGCGCTGCGCCTGGCGGAGTTCCACGGCGCGCGCACCCG
>NZ_KB912527.1:12635-20594 GCF_000383775.1 Saccharomonospora halophila 8 | reverse complement strand
CCTGCGCCCGGGCCGACAGGGACGACAGCCCGGACACGGCGGAGGCGCTCGCGCCCCGGGAACGCGACGTGCTGGCCGAGGTCGCGCGGGGGCTGACCAACGCGGAGATCGCGGAGCGGCTGGCGCTGCGGCCGGAGACCGTCAAGGCGTATCTGCGCAGCGCCATGCGCAAGCTCGACGTCCACTCCCGCCACCACGCGGTCGCCGCCGCCCGGCGGGCGGGGCTGTTGCCGTGACGATTCGCCCCGGCACACTCGGTCGGCGTTGCTGGGCGGCGACGTCTGTTTCCCGTGCTCAGCTCAGTGCGCCAGGTGCCCCGGTAGCGCGCCACCGTCGACGGGCAGGCTGATCCTGTGACCACCGCGCCCACCCGACCTCCCGCAGGTCGACCTCGAACAGCACCATCGCCTCGGACAGGTGCGCGCCACTCTGCGCCCCGGCTACCGCCGCCGTCCGGGCCCGGTCACCCTCGACCTCCCGAACGACACCCCGCACCGCGAACTCCTCGTCGTCCGGTGGAACGACGGTCGAGTGAAGCGCGATCCGCGGTTCCCGCCGGAGATCTGCCAGCTTCGGGGAGCTGTGGGTGATCGCCACGCACAGCCCGCCCGCGCCGAGGATCGGGGCGATCGGATGGATCCGGGGGCTCCCGTCGGCGGCCACCGTCGACAGGAACGTGTATCCGTGGTTCTCGTCGAGCAGCCGTTCACCGAGGCGGGCCAGTTCGGGCTCCTGCTGCGCGAACACCGTCCACAACATCGACGTAAGCTAGCAAATCACCCGACATGACGGCACCGCTTCCGGCGGAGCTGTCCGGCATCGGCCATTCCTGCGACGTCGGTCGTCCGCCGGTCTGTTGCTCTCGACAGCGGCGGGTGCGACCACTCCGGTGGTGTGTGGGGCAGTGCGTCATGTGCACTGCATCTCGAGCCACGTCGCGTCGAAGTCGCCCGCCTGTAGATGCGCGTCGTGGGCCACGAAGTAGAGCATCCCGCTGTCCCCCCATTCCCAGCCGAGGTGCTCGTCGCTGTCCAACTGGAGCAGCAGCCGCCACGGCACCCCGTCGTCCCCGTTGGACGAATGGTCCGGTGCGGGGTCGGTCTCCACGTCTCCGAATACCGGAGCCTGCACGGGAGTCGGCCATCCGCCGATCCGATGGTCGTGATGCCCCAGTTCGGTGCCGATAAGTTCGTCCCATACCTCGGTGACCTCGGTATAGACGTCGATCCGGTCCTCGGGGTCGGCCGGATGCGGCGTATCGGCAACGGCGAGTGTGCGGGGCACGATCTCGTCCTCCCACGCGGGCAGGGTGAGAACCGGCGCGAACTCGACGGTTCGGGCTGAACGGACCCGAGCACTGTCCGGGGCTGGGCGTTCCGCGGCATCGGCCTTGGCGGGGACCACACGCCAGGTGGTGGACGGATCGGGCACCGTCCACAACAGCTCGGGCTGCTCGACGAGGAAGAAGACGCTGAGAAAACGCACTCCCGGGGGCGGTTCGGGAAGGTCGCACGGCCCGAGTTCCGCCAAGTCGATGACCGCCAGCGGGTCGAGTGGCACGTCGCGGTGAGTAGGCCATGGTGTCCCGTCGTCGAGCCGGGGCAGCCCGCCGAGACGGGAGTGCCCCGCGTCGCCGGACCGTCCCGGCACCAGGCGTAGTCCCGTGCGGGTCAGCGCGAGAAGACGGTCGGCGGTCACGGTGTCGAACACATCGCCGAGCAGGTCACGCAGTCGCGTGCGTTGATGATCGAGGGGCCACATGGCGGTGCAGGATGCCACGGTGGACCGACAATTCGTCCGGTCCTGCGCGGGACACCATTCTCAACGGACGTGTGTCAGCCACCGTTGCAGGGCGATGGCGAGGTGCACCGGTGCGTCGTAGTGGACGAGGTGTCCGGCTCCGTCGATGATCTCCAGGTCGGCGCCGGGGATGGCCGCGGTCAATCGCTCGGCCCGGTCCACGGGGATCCAGGTGTCCTCCCGACCCCAAATGATCTTCACGGGGAGGTCGAGTTCGGGATAGCGGTCCTGGATCTCGTCGGTGAAGCGTTGGTCGGCGGCGGCGATCTGCCGGTAGAACGCGGGCTGTCCCTCGGGTGTCAGCCACGGCGCGGTGACCGTGTGCCGCTGTTCGGCAGTCAGGCCACGGTGACTGGCACCGACGACGTAGGCCTCCAGTGCGCCCCGGTGCACCGCCGGAGGCTGGCCGGCGAACGCGTCGGTGTTCTCGGCGACGAGGCGGAAGAAGTCCGAGCCCCAGGGGCGCAGCGCGACCACGTCGACCAGTGCCAGCGAGGCGAACGGCACGCCGTGCAGCAGGTGCGCCCGCAGCGACACGGCACCGCCGTAGTCGTGGGCGATCACGTGCGGCGCCGGAAGCTCCCAGTGCCGCAGCAGGTCGGTGAACAGCTCGGCCTGCGTGCCGAGATCCACGGCGTGGTCCGGATGCTTCGAGGACTGCCCGTAGCCGGGCATGTCCCACAGATAGACCGTGAAGTCTCGGGCGAGCGCTTCGGCGAACGGCACCCACAGCTGGGACGACCAGGGCGTCCCGTGACACAGCACCACCGCCGGGCCGCTCCCCAGTCGTTCCCACGCTACCGTGCGATCCCGCCATAGGAAGTGTCGTGACAGCTCCACGATCGCCCATTATGCCGTACCCGTGCCTGCCGGGTATGAGCGCAACGTCGTGGTATACGGGCGCTCGAAGCGGTGTGGGTGTCGGACCAGGTTCGGATCTGTCGGCCGAAGACGTGTTACCGACCTGCCTGCCGTGGACGCGTCGAATGCATGCGCGTCTCCTGCAGGATCGCTAAATGAGTTATCTGGGACTGGTGACCCTTGTCGTCGACGACTACGACGAGGCTATCGCCTTCTACACCGGTCGTCTTGGCTTCGTGCTGCTGGAGGACACCGCGCTCGAGGACGACAAACGGTGGGTCGTGGTGCGGCCGCCCGGTGCGGGAGAGACCGCGCCGCTCCTCGCGCGGGCCGCGACTCCACACCAGCGAACACGGGTCGGCGACCAGACCGGCGGGCGCGTCGGCATGTTCCTGAACACGGACGACTTCGACCGCGACTACCGCAGGATGTCCGCGGCCGGAGTCGTGTTCGAGACGGCTCCCCGACACGAGCCCTACGGGACGGTCGCGGTGTTTCACGACCTCTACGGGAATCGGTGGGACCTGATCGAGCCTTGCCGGTGAGTCGGTCGCTCCGCCAGCGGTGTCCGCGCGGGTGTCGAGCGCACGGCTTCCTCAGGAAGCCGCCCGGGACGGCTGGTAGGTCGCCATCAACACTCCTGTGGTGGTCGGCGTGCAGTCGACCAGGCGCAGCCGGTGCGCGTCGTCGTCCGGGCCGAACAGGCGGTGGCCCGAGCCGAGGACGAGCGGATGGATCATCAGGAACAGCTCGTCGACGAGTCCGTGGGGGAGCAGGGAGCGAACGAGCCGGCCGCTACCCATGATCACGAGGTTGCCGCCCGGCTGACTACGCAGAGCGGCTACCTCAGCGGGGACGTCCCCGCTGAGGAGCGTGGAGTTCGGCCAGGGCAGTTCGGCGTCCGGCCTGGAGGAGGCGACGTACTTCCTCGTTTCGTTGAGTCCGTCCTTGAACGGGCCGCCCGCCTCGTTCCAGTAACCGAGCATGCCGTCGTAGCTGCGTCGGCCGAACAGCCAGGAGAACTCCCGGCCCATGCGCTCGCCCATGGCGGCGCCCATCGCCGGATCGTTGGCCTGCTGAGCCCAACCGCCGTGCCGGAAGCCGTCCCGGGTGTCTTCGTCGGGATGGCCCGGAGCCTGCAGCACACCGTCGAGGCTGACATGGTTCACGACCAGAACACGCACGGAGACTCCTGGTGGCCGGGATTTGCAGTGCTCCCGGACAGCGCACAGGGTCTCCGCGCACCGCGCAACTCGCTCAGCCGTGCGAGGCGCCCCCCTGCGACGAGGTGGCGCTGTGCTCGGGCACGGCAACCGGCCGGAGCCGGTCGAGCAGCCACAGCAGGATGCCGCAGAGCGCCGACGCCGCCGCGAGCAGTTGCAGCACCCCGGACAGCCCGAGCACGGGCACGAACGCGCCCACCGCCGCCGGGGCGGCGATCGAGCTGACGGCCCCGACCACCAGCGCCACGGTGAAGCCGTCACCGGGTCGGTCCGCGACCGCTTCGGCGGTCCAGATCGCGAGCACCGCCGAGCCGACCATGTACGCGGCCCCGAACAGCAGTGCGGACACCAGCACCAGGGGCAGCGAGGTCTCCCCGAGGGCGAGCAGGGCGAGTGACACACCGACCACGGCGAGGCACGCCGCACCCGTTCTCGCCGACCCGAGCACACCGGTGATGGCGCCCGTGCGCAGCCCGAGCAGTCCGCTGACACCGAGCACCGCGATCAGGGTGGCGCCGGCGGCGGCCCCGAGCCCGCCGCTGCGGACCGCATCGCTGGCGTAGGTGAAGTAGATGGTGCACGCCGCGAAGTAGACGACGGCGTAGGCCAGCGGCCGCACCATGCTGCGGCGTAGCGGTGGACGCAGGGTGCCGGATCCGCCCGGTTCCGGGGGCAGGCGCGGCACCGTGCGCAGGTTGACCACGGCCGCCACCGCCGCGGCGAGAGCGATACCCGCCCAGGCGACCCGCCAGGAGGTCAGCGTCCCGACGATGCCGAGGACCCCGAGTCCGATCAAGCCGCCACCGGTACCAGTGGTGATCACCGCCAGCAGGGTCGGTCGGTCGCGCGGCGGTGCCACCGCCGTCACGATGTCGGAGTAGGGTGCCCAGACCCAGCCCGCGGAGCTGCCCGCGAGCACCGCCCCTGCGGCCAGCAGCCCCGGCGTGGGCGCGAACGCGACCGTCGCCGCACCCGCCACGCCGCACAGTCCGCCGATGGTCGTCGGGGCCCGGTGGCCGAATCGGGCGGCGACGGAGGGGACGCACAGCAGCCCGACCAGGTAGCCGACGAAGGTGCCGCTGGCGATCAGCCCGAGCAGCAGCTCCGAGAGCCCGAACTCCGCACGCACGTCGGGCAGCGTCAGGCCGTAGGCGTAGCGGGCCATGCCGAAGGCGACACCGACGACGGCGGCACCGCCGACACCGAGCCGCATCGTCGAGGAATCCACACACTCCACGGTCCCAGGCGGGGGTTCGCGGACGTCCGGGACCGGCGCAGGCTGCTGTCTCCGTCACACCGCGGTGCTGCGGCTGGTGGACGGTGTACGCCCCGTGCTCACCCGGGTCGCTCCGTCCCCGGGAGCCCTGCCGGAGATTACGGTCCACCTGTCCCGAGACTTGTCGGTCGAGTCTTCGGTGGCCCACTCGCCACCGCTGTCATGAACACGTGCGGACTCCTCCGTGGATCACCACGCACCCGACAGTTCCGCGATGCTTCGATGCCCGGCTCGCACTACGAGGGTGCTGCTGTCCTCGCCCTGGATCCGGGCGAGGACATCGTCGATCTCTTCGGAGAGGTCCTGCGTTCCCAGGTCGGCCAGGTAGCGTTGAGCGGCCCGCGTGTAGAACTCCGAGCGGCTGACCCCCAAGGCCGTCGCGCGCTGCTCCACCTTCTCGAACGTGGTGTCCGGGATCGAGATGGCAGTCTCCATGCGGTCAGTATGACCGGGTAAACGCACGGCGTGGGCAGTCCAACCGGACCTGGGCGCCCCCGGCAGGATTCGAACCTGCGACACCCGCTTTAGGAGAGCGCTCCAGGGCTCGCGTCAGCCTGCGTGGACGGTGCGTGCACGCCTGTCCACCGGCGTGACGCGAAGCGTTGGTTGTCGTCGTTTGCGGCTGTTACTTGATGGGATGTGCCCCATATGTGCCCCATCGTTGCTGGCGCGCTGTACGGCGGTTCTTGACCCAACGCGGTGCTGATGACCTCTCTCAGCGAGTCAAGTTGGTCGACGCTACTCCCGTCCCGCTGCTGAACAGGATGTCAAGTAAAACTACTGAAAGTCTTCGCGGGGTCATCATTCGGGAAAATAGAGAGTAGATTGAAGTCGGTTGAGCATTCGTTGACAGTAATTGAGCCCTGTGTGGCACATATCGACATATTCGCTGATTATCCGTTCGCGTCTCGATCGCTTTCCTTGGCCTCGTGCAGAGGAAGGCGTCATATCCATCTCGTGTGCTATATTATTCCGTGCTCGAAAAAGCGGGTCGAGACGCTTTGCGTCTATGTATAAATCTTTTTCTCCCTTTAACCCAAGTGCGGATAGACTTTGTTCCACCTGGTTTCGCGACTGTAGGCTCGAGTTAGTTAAAGACTCGACATAGGCGCGTGTTAGGATGTCGCTTGACTCTCGCGAAGCAAGGAGAATAGCGACATTCTTCGTATCTAAGTTCGGCCCATCTTGGATGTACTTCATTACGAATTGAATGTACTTGTCTCTAGCGGACTCGGAGGCTTCCACTTGGATCGCTAGGCAGTTCCTCAAGGCTTCTTTGAATACTGTGTCGATGGCGGCTCCTGAAAACACGACAGCTGCACGAAAGATGTCCTGTTCGGTATCTGTCAAGCGTCCTCTTGAAGCTGGACGCGACTCCCGAAGTATCGGGTAGGTTGTTTCAATTAACCCAGATACGGAATCATATGCGCTCGCAAGGTAACGCTGCGACGTGTGCAGGACTGAGTCAAGCCCGACCGTCGTTTCATCAAGTCCTGGTAGAGTAGTCTTTGGCATGTCTCCGCCTATGCTGTCCTAAGTTGCAATCCGCTTGGGCACCATATCTAGTGGTGCAGTTTACTCGATCTGTTGCTCGGTTCACCAAGGAGTCCATCCGAGCCATGTGGAGACAGTCGCAATAGCCGCCGCTATTGTTGCAGCTCCGATGATGAGACCACGCTTACGCCAACGAGTCCACCATGGTGTGTCCTCGGACTCAGAGTCAAAATCTCCGACCTGGCTCGTTGATGAGTTTGAGGATTGGCTATTGACGAGTCTTACATTGTTTCGTTTCCCGGTGACGATCAATCCAACTGCGTGGTCGACGGTCGTCTTGTCTGGGTCTGCGTCATGATCAGGAAGAAATGCCGCTATCTCAGCGATCAGTTCCGCGAGTGAAGTGCGGACCTGTTCAATTACTCCGTTGATGCTGGCCCGGGACACCGCCCAATATATACGGGTGATCTGTCCAGCATGAGGATCCGATCTCTTTGCGTGCATCAATTTAATGATTTCGGCAGACCCGGGGAGCGCCAGCTTTAGATGATCTTCCTCGGCGTTTGCCAACTGTTCGATATCGCCCAGGCCATCATGTAGAGGGACTTGCTCGTTGATATGATCGCGCACCACGTCGGGTAAGTCATGCGAGCTGATTTGTTGATTGTGTATCTGGCCACCGAAAGGCAAAAGTCCATCGATGGCGATCATTCCGCGTACGTGCCGATAATCCGGAATAGGCTCATCGTGGTTGTAGCCTCGCAGTTCTTTCCGTGCCCAGTCCCGCAACTCGCTGGAACTTGCTCGTCCTCCCAAGATTATGCATTTGCGCAGTAGAGACGTGACAGAGGTGCTCTCATCCATTATGTCTCGTTCGATCTGCCGCAGCAGACTCCGGTCTCGATCCTTCATGTCAATAGTGTCGCTAGAGAGACTCAAGTCGCTACGTACTGGGGTGTGACGCAGTGTTCCTCATGAACGTGGGTGGGTCCGGTGTGCCATCCCGTCGACCTGGCGTAAGCCCGATCACGCCGTGTCAAGGGGGCAACCCTCCTGCGGTGGTGACGGGCGTGACCAGGCTTGCCCCCTTGATGCGGCGTGATAGCCCTCTGGGAGGTCGACGGGATGGCACACCCCGCGGGACCACCCACGGACCGCAGCGCACGCACCTTGCCCCGGCTATCCCGGAGACCTGCCCGTCCGGCGAGGACATCTCTTCTTTGCTCTGCGACCGGTGCTGTCCGGCCGCGTCCAGGCCCCGGCCGGCGCGCGGGACCGGCGGCAGCCGCACGCCCGCGCTTGCCG
>NZ_KB912527.1:6366-12535 GCF_000383775.1 Saccharomonospora halophila 8 | reverse complement strand
CGCAGGCGCCGCCTTGAACAAGAGAAGAAAGTCTGAACACACGCTCTGCGCTGTGGCTAGTGGTCGCCGGATCAGGGGTCGAGGAGGTCGGTGCCGTCGTGGCTACGGCTGGCCGGTAGTGGCTGGAGGGCGTCCGTGACGCGTACGGCGAACGCTGGGGTCATGAGTTGGTGGACCTGGCCGAGGGTGAGCCATTGAACGTCGCGAGCCTCGTCAGTGGGGTGCGGTTCGCCGTCCTGTGCGGTGCAACGGAAGACGAGGGCGACGACTGTGAGTTGCATGTTCTTGTAGACGCCGGTAAGTGGGCCGATGTTCACGGTCAAGCCGGTCTCTTCGAGGACCTCGCGGCGTAACCCTTGCTCGAAAGTCTCGACTGGTTCGAGTACTCCCCCCGGGATCTGCCAGTGACCGTTGTCGTGCCGCTGTATGGCGAGGATGCGCTCATCGGCGTCGAGGACGACGCCCGCAACACTGACGGAGTGCCCCATAGTCACGCGGAATGCTGTTCTCGGATCGGTTCGAACCTGACGGCGGCGATGGCCTTGTCGTCATGGCGTTTTGCCCGGGGAAGTTGCTGTCCGTCTGGATCGCGGTCCCGTTCCCATGTTCTGCACCGTTCGAGCAACTCGGCGAGGTCCTCGCGAGTGCTGGCGGCAATGCTCGGCCAGTCGTCGAGCCCCGTCGCTTCTATCGTGTTGTACGCGCCGTCCGTTGCGAGGACCGCCCATGGCGTCGCTTCGACAGGGCGAGTTGTCATGAGTGCGTGGTCGGCCGCGTTGGGTTCGGCTTCTGCGATCCAGTAGCCGTCCGGGGCGTTGCGATGTGTGGCCTGCTGGTTCTGTAGTTCGCGGAGGAGTTGCGCGTGGGTGTCGTCGTAGCCGGCACCGGCCCGGAGTCTCTCTTGGTAGTTGGACCGCGGGGTGAGGTCGAGACTGTCGATGCGGTCGTCGGTCATGGTCTCGTCCGGGAGGATGACGACGCTGTCGCCGAGCGCGAGAACATCCACTTCGTCGGCACGGCGACGCAGGATCAGTACCGTGCTCGACGGGGACGATCCGGGGGAGAGGTTGAGCTCGCCGGCGGTGCGGTCGATGGCCTCGGCCAGAACGGCTCGCAGGTGAGCGTCCGAGTCGCCGAGACCCGCAAGGATATTTCGACCGAGGTGGTCGGCGTAAGTGGCTGCCGGCACCGGAACCGGGACGAACGCTGAGGCACCGTCGAGCACCACCACCGCCTCGGTGGTGGTGAACACCTTGTCGGCGCTGTCCTCGATCGGGGGGAGTTGAGCCGTTGTCACGCGCATCCGTCACCACACGAACGGTCCGGCGGCGAGTTCGCTGCTGGTAATCGTGAGTGCCTGGTAGTCGGCTCGCACGATGAGCGAGCAGGGCTTGTCCCCAGCCGCGCTCACGACATCGCTGAGGTGGCTGGTGAGGTAGTGCGCGGCTCCGAGTGAGCCGATGCTGTGGATGCCCGCCACGTGGATAACCACCCGGTCGTCGATCCGGTGCCGCGCGATGTAGGCGAGGTCCGCGGATTCCGGCTGCGGTTCGTCAGACGGTGATCCGAATCGCTGACCCGTCGTCCGATGAGCGATCCACCATCGGCCGTCGGCCTGGGTGATGTCGAGCGCGGGGTCACGCGACAGAAGGTCGGCTCCGACGGGTGCGGACTTCGGCCCGCACACGACGATGGTGTCGCCGGCGGGGGGTTCAGTGGCGTCCGGTTCGAGTTGGTGCCGGTCGGTCACCGCGAACGAGAGGCCGTCAAGCAGGCGTTCGAGTTGATCGGCCGTGGCGCTGTCTTCAGCGGCGATCAGCGGGCGCTCTCGATCGGTCGTCTGGTAGCGCCATGGCACGCTGATACTGACTGGTCCGACGCCGAAGAACGCGCGCTCTCGCCGGGGCGCTGTGCTGCGAATCTGGGTCACGCGTCCCTTGGTGATGCCCAGTGCGGTGGCGATCTCGGTGTAGTTCATCCCCCGCACACGGTGGGCCTCCTCGATCGCTCCCTTGCGCAGGCGTGCGAGTTCTGTAGCCCGCTGCTGGTAAAGGACCAGCAGGTCAGACGCTCGCCGTCCTCGTCGGATGGGATCCGACTCGTGCTGCAGCGCCTCGAACTCGCTGTCGGTGTCCATGCCGGAAGTTTAGAGCCCCTTGACAGCTCACGCGACCCGCCCGTACCTTCTCGTTTAGACCCCCTCAACAACGGCAAACGACAGAGCGCTTCGGTGGTTTAGGGGGGATATACCAGCGAAGTGCCCGATCACGGAGGGCCTGATGGACAACATCCCGGTGAACCTGAGCGGCTATCGGCTGATGGTCACGGAGGAGCCGACCATGAAGATGCGGGAGAACAAGGCCGGCGAGATGGAGCCGGCCACTGACCGCGACGGGGTCGCGAAGTTCGTGGTGATGCTGTTCGCGAAGCCGCGGCCGGTGCAGGGGCAGCGCACGGGTAAGGGCGAGGAGATCAAGGTGACCCTCGTGGCCGACCCGGGCGAGGGGTTCGAGGAGGGCTCCTACGTCGAGCTGATCAACCCGATCCTGAACACCTACGAGATGCGGGGCGAGGACGGGCGGATCACGGCCTCGGGTGTGTGGTTCAAGGCCGACGGGCTCAAGCCTGCCGGTCCGTCGATTTCGTCGGCGCCATCGGCGGCCTGACGTTTCGTCGGTTTTTCCGGCCCTTCCCCTTCCCGTGGTGGGTGGCCCGTTCGAGTCGGGCGAGGGCGCTACTGCGGTGTTTGAGAATTCCAGAGTGAGCCGGTCTGTGCTTTTTTTCGCGCCGTGTGGTGGCGCGCCTTGGTCCCCGGTGTGCGCGTGACCGGGGGCTTTGGGGTCCTACCACGCGAGGTGTGGCAGGTGGACAACGTTCGGCGGTAACGGCGTCAGCGAATGCTGTCGCGGGAACGGGGGTGCTTTCGATGGGTGACGGCGTGTGCTGGTTCGACCCCTTCGGGGTCGGTACGGACAAGGCGGGTGAATGGTGATGGATCGATTTCTGGTCAATGTGTCGGTGGCGATTCTGGTCGGGGTCCTGCTGGTGGCTTCGCCGGTGGCGGGGGCGTCGGTGGTGCTGTTCGCGGCCTGGCTCGGGCTGCGGTCGCTGCTGGCTCGGTCCGGGGCGTTACGGGGTCCGACAACGACCGAGAAAGGGGTGTGAGTGGTGCAGATCGAGGCGGTGAATCGCCGGGCACGGGAGCGGTACGGATCGTTCGTCTCGGCGATGGACCTGGTGCTGGAGGCGCTGGAAGAGCTAGACCGCTTCATCGACCGGGTCGACGACGACCGGGTCGGCGAGGGGACGTGGTCGATGGCCACGCGGGAGGAGCTGCAGGGCTTGCGCCGGCGGGCGGTCGACGAGTTGGACCGGTTGCGGGCGAAGGCGAAGAAGTACGAGGCCGACCTCGTGTCGCGGGACTGGAGGGTCTGACGTGGCAGGTATCCAGCTCGACCGGGCGCTCGACAACGTGGACGCGGCGATGCGGCAGCTACGGACGGCGGTGCGCGGGGTTCCGGTGCGTCGGGAGGGGTTCAAGGACTCGCACGACGCGGTGGCCCGGGCGGTGGCGACGCTGACGGTGACGCTGTCGGACTCGCGCTCGGCCATCAAGGACTGACCAACCAAGCCATTCGGCATCGGGCCGGCCTTCGATCACCTCCTCGGCGGGGTGCGAGGGCCGGCCCTTTCTCGTGTGAGGAGGCAAGCAATGGGACGGACGTCGACACGACGTCGGGGCCGTGAGTTCCAGGCCGCGGTGTGGCTGGCCCGGCATCCGGGCAGCGTGCTCACGCCGGGGGCGGTGGCCGGCTCCGGGCTGGAACTGGGGTGGACCCCGACCGGGGGTGTGCTCGGTGGTGCGGCGCTCGGGCTGTGTGCCTGGTACCGGGGGCATCCGGACTCGTTCGACCGGTGGGCCGCTCCGTGGCTGCGGGCCTGGCGGCGGCGCTGGGTGCGCTACGTCGGCGCACGGTGGCGCAACATCGTCCGGGCCTGCGACCTGTACGAGACGCACCGGCGTACCGGTGAGGAGCTGTTCCCGCGGCTGCTGCGGGTGCGGTCGGCGACGGCGAACGTGGAGACGCTCTACGTCCGGATCGTTCCGGGCCAGCATGCCCGCCAGTTCGAGGCCAAGCTCCCGGAGCTGACGGAGGCACTCAAGGCTGAGCGGGTCGCGGTCGAGCGGGTCAAGCCGCTGGTGATCGCGCTGGTGGTGCAGCGGCGGGAGCCGTTCACCGAGGTCATCGACACGCCGGCGATGCCGCGGGACACCGACGCCGTCGACCTGACCGGGGTTTACGTCGGTGACGACGAGTACGGCGAGGATGTGCGGCTGTCCCTGCTCGGGCAGCACACGTTCGTGGCCGGCGCGACCGGGTCCGGCAAGAACAGCGTCCCGGCCGGTCTGCTGCGCGGGGTCGCTCCGGCGATCCGGGACGGGCTGGTGCGGGTGTGGATCTGCGATCCGAAGCAGCTGGAGTTCTCGGCGTTGGCTCCGATCGCGCACCGCTACGCCACCGATCCGGCGGAGTGCCGGGAGCTGATCGAGGACTTCGTCGAGGACATGCGGGCCACCCAGCGGACCGTGTCCGAGCGGGGCGGACGCAAGATCACGCCCTCGCCGGAGACGCCGGTGAACCTGCTGGTGCTCGACGAGTTGGGCGCGCTGCTGGCCTACGGGGAGCGCTCGGTGGCCTCCGAGATCAAGCGGTTCCTCGCGCTGGTGGGCTCGCAGGGCCGGGCGACCGGGCACTCGATGCTCGGCCTGGTGCAGGAGCCGACCAAGGACACCGTGCCGGTGCGGGAGCTGTTCACGGTGCGTCTGTGCCTGCGGGTCACCGACCGGGGGCATGTCGACATGGTGCTCGGGGACGGTGCCCGGGTGCGGGGCGCGCTGGCCGACGAGATCCCGAACGTGCCGGAGACCGCGGGGATCGGCTACATGGTCCGCCAGCGCACCCGGACGCCGGTGCGGTTGCGCACGGCCTACGTCGATGACGACGAGCTGACCGAGCTCGTCGAGTTCGCCTCCGCCGACGCTTCGGCCGACGGTGCGCATCTGCGGGCGGTGAGCTGATGAGTCAACGGGAGCAAGCGCGCGGGGAGCTGCTGCGGCTGCTGGCCCAGGCCTACGAGGTCTCGGCCGAGTGGAAGGACGCCGTGCTGCGGGACGTCGAGGAGCGCCTCGGCCTGTGGGGCGACCCGGACGCGCTGGAAGACACGCACGAGTACCAGGAGTGCACCGGCGTCGTCGACCAGATCCGGGACGTCTGGACCGAGGTTCGGCAGGCCGAGATCTGGCCTCGCCCCGCTGATCACTGACCCGAGGGCGGGTCACAACAACTGGGAGGGATTCATCGTGTGGCGTCTGGGATTCCGCGTGTGGCGGGCGGGGCTGGTGCTCAAGTACGGGCTGCCCGCGTTGCTGGTGCTGGTGCTGCTCTACCTCGCGCAGGGCCTGTCCCCGCTGTTTCTGACCGTGCTGTGCCTGCTCGGCCTCGTCGCCGGCGGGGCCTCGCTCGCGCTGCGGGAGTTCGAGGAGCGCGAGATCGGTCGGCCCGAGGGGCGGCGGCGGTGAGTACCGCGCCCGACAGACAGGAGGGACGTGCTGTGTCCACTACGGATCGTCGGCGGTGGTCGGCGGCGGGCGTGATCCGCGTGGTGGTGACGGTGGTGCTGGGCGGGATCGGCGCCGCGGCCGGGTTCAAGCACACCCATGACTGGGCCGTGCATCACGGCCAGACCGGGTGGCTGGCCTGGGCGGACGCGGTCGTCATCGAGGGCATGGCGGTCGTGGCCGGCTTCGAGATCCAGCGCGACCGGCAGCAGCAGGACGCGGGACTGCGGCCGCCCCGGCGGGTGACCTTCCCGGTGGTGGTGCTGGTGGTCGCGTTCGGGATCCAGATGGCCGCGCAGGTGGCCTTGGCGGAGCCGACGCCGGCCGGGTGGCTGTTGGCGGCGATGCCGGCCCTCGGCTTCCTCGTCGTGGTCAAGCTGCTGATGCGGCGTACCCACCTGCCCACGGTCGGGTCGGCGGACACCGCGGGCGCCCCGGCGGAAACGGCCTCGGTGGACGTTCCCCGGGAGCCCGAACCGGAGCCGGCGACCGAGCCGGCCATCCCGGCCGCCACCGAACCCGCGGCCGTCGACAGTGCGAGTGCGGCGG
>NZ_KB912527.1:0-6266 GCF_000383775.1 Saccharomonospora halophila 8 | reverse complement strand
CAGCGTGTGCCCGGCCTGCTCGGACCGCTACGCCGCCGACGCCTTCCACCTCGTCCGGGCGGGTGTCGTGGGTGGCGCCAAGGGGGTCCCGGAGTCGGTGACGGCCCGGCCGCGAGCGTTCGTCACCCTGACCGCGCCGTCGTTCGGCCGGGTCCACACCCGGCGCGTGTCCGCTCGGGGCCGGGTGATGCCCTGCGGCTGCGGGGAGCGACACCGCAGCGAGGACGATCCGCGGGTCAGCACTCCGCTCGATCCGGAGTCCTACGACTACGTCGGCGCCGTGCTGTGGCAGGCACACGCGGGCGTGCTGTGGCAGCGGTTCACCATGCGGCTACGCCGCGAACTGGCCCACCGGGCGGGACTTCGTGCCCGCGAGTTCGCCGACCACGCTCGGCTGTCCTACAGCAAGGTCGCCGAGTACCAACGGCGCGGCCTGGTCCACTTCCACGCCCTCGTCCGCCTCGACGGCCCCGACGGCCCCACCGACCCGGCGCCGTCCTGGGCCACGCGGGAACTCCTCGCCGACGCCGTCACCGCGTCCGCGGCCGGCGTCGTTCTCACCGTTCCGCGTCCGGACGGCCGCCGGCTCACGCTGACCTGGGGCGAACAGCTCGACATCCGCCCCGTCGACACCGCCGACACCGCCGGCGGCGAGGGCATCGCCGACGACGCCCTGGCCGGCTACATCGCCAAGTACGCCACCAAGGGCACCGGCACCACCGAGGGCGCCGACCGACGGATCCGCTCGCAACTCGACATCGACCACCTGCGGGTCTCGGACCACCATCGGCGGCTGATCCAGACCTGCTGGGACCTCGGCGGCCTGCAGGCCTACGAAAACCTGAACCTGCGGCGCTGGGCACACATGCTCGGCTTCCGCGGCCACTTCCTCACCAAAAGCCGCGCCTACTCGACCACCTTCCGCGCCATCCGCGACGACCGGCGCGCGTACCGCCTGGCCGAAACCCTCGAGGCGCTCGACCTCGACCCCGACGCGGTCGTGGTGGTCAACGACTGGCAGTTCACCGGCACCGGCTACCGCAACGACGCCGAACGCGAACTCGCCGCCGGCATCGCCGACCGCCTCCGCGACCAACGCCGCCAGCAATACCGAGAGGAGAACCCGCGATGAGCAGCAAACTCATGACCATCCGCGACGTCGCCGACTACCTCGGCGTCCCCGTCAACACGCTCTACCAGTGGCGCACCAAAGGCTACGGCCCCGAAGGCCGCCGCATCGGCAAATACGTCCGCTACCGGCCCCAGGACGTCGAGACCTGGGTCGAACAGCAGGGGGAGGTCTGACGTGGCCGACATCGACGACCGGTGGTACCGGCGCGGCCCGGACGGTCGGCGGGAAAAGACCGAACGGCACGGCCAGGGGGCGCGGTGGCTCGTGCGGTGGCGCGACCCGCAGGGTCGGCAGCGGAAGAAGAGCTTCAAGCGCAAGGCGGAGGCCGAGAGCTACGCGGCCAGTCTCGAGCACGGGCTCCGTTCCGGCTCGTACATCGCCCCGGACGCGGGCCGGGTCTCGGTGGGGGAGTGGGCGACGCGGTGGCTGGACGGTCAAGCGCACCTCGCGCCGTCCACGCTCGCCCGGTACCGGGATGTGATCGAGACCCACATCGTGCCCCGGTGGGGCAGCATCCACCTCTCCTCGATCACGCATGCGGACGTCCAGACGTGGATCTCCGGGCTGGTCGGTCGCCTCGCGTCGACCACGGTGGCCAAGGTGCACCGGGTGTTCTCGCTGATGCTGGCCTGGGCGGTGCGGGATGCCCGGTTGGCTCGCAATCCCGCCGAGGGTGTGCGGCTGCCGCGGCCGGAGCAACCGGAACACCGTTACCTCGACCACGACCAGGTCGCGGCCCTCGCGGAACGCTGCGGTGACCACGGCGTCGTCGTGCGCTTCCTCGCCTACACCGGCCTGCGGTGGGGCGAGCTGGCCGCGCTCACGGTCGGCCGGGTGGACCTGCGTCGTCGCCGGGTCCTCGTCGCCGAGTCCGTCACCGAGGTCGGCGGTCGGCTGGTCTGGGGGAGCCCGAAGACGCACGAACGGCGCTCGGTGCCGCTGCCGCGCTTCCTGGCGGAGGAGTTGCGGCCGCGGGTCGAGGGCCGGCGTGCGGACGCGCTGGTGTTCCCGTCACCGCGGGGGGACGTGCTGCGGGTGCGCAACTTCCGGCGGCGGGTGTTCGATGCGGCCGTGCGCGAGGTCGGGCCGGAGGGCTTCCATCCGCACGAGCTCCGGCACACGGCGGCCTCGCTCGCGATCGCCTCCGGGGCGGACGTGAAGATCGTTCAGCAGATGCTCGGGCACAAGACCGCGACGATGACGCTCGACCTCTACGGGCACCTGTTCCCGGACCGGTTGAACGACATCGCGGACCGGATGGATCAGATCGTGTGTGCCCCGGATGTGCCCCGGGAGTGATCACGCGACCTGCGGTAACGCGGTGACCTGGGCGCCCCCGGCAGGATTCGAACCTGCGACACCCGCTTTAGGAGAGCGGTGCTCTATCCCCTGAGCTACGAGGGCTTGCTGGAGTCCGTCGACTCCCTCCACACCCTAGCGCGTCCGCCCGCTGCGCCCGAACGGGCCTTGACTCAGCGCTGCATGCTCACTGTAATGCCTTTACTACCTAACAGTAACTAACCTGCTGCGGAGACGGTGATCCCGTGTCCGCCCGGTGGCCGGAGGCGCTCGTGCTGAAAGTGATGTTCGCCGACGACGAGGAGCTGGTGCGCTCGGGGTTGCGCGCGATGGTGACCCCCGCTCCGGACATCGAGGTCGTCGGCGAGGCGGCCGACGGCAGGACCGCCGTGGAGGCCGCCCGCCGGTTCCACCCGGACGTCGCTCTCCTCGACATCCGCATGCGCACGCCGGACGACGGTATCCGTGCGCTGCGGGCGATGCAGGGGCTGCCCCAACCGCCGAAGGTGGCGATGCTGACGACGTTCGACATCGACGAGTACGTCAGCCTCGCGCTGCGGTTCGGGGCCAACGGCTTTCTGCTCAAGGACATCGAACCGGCCGTGCTGGTGCGCGCGATCCGCGACCTGGCGCGGGGTGGCGCGGTGCTCGATCCGAGCGTGGCCGCGCGGATGGTCAACGCGCGCCGGGACGAGCAGCGGGCCGCCGCGCCCGCGCGGGAGATGCTGTCCTCGCTGTCCGAGCGGGAGCGGGAGGTGGTGGCGTTGATCGGTCAGGGACTGTCGAACGCCGAGATCGGCGGGAGGCTGCACCTGTCGGAGGCCACCGTCAAGGGCTACGTCTCGGCGGTGCTGAGCAAGATCGGGGCGGGGAATCGTGTCCAGGCGGCCCTGCTCGCCTACCGGGGCGGCCTGGTGAGCTGACGCGCGGTAGCCAGCGACCCGCCCCTGTCCGCCGCGCTCAGCGTGCTCTCAGCCGGGCGGGCCAGACTGGAACCCATGCGGATACTCGTTGTCGACGACGACCGGGCGGTGCGGGACTCGCTGCGGCGGTCGCTCGCGTTCAACGGCTACGAGGTCGAGCTGGCCGGCGACGGCGCGCAAGCCTTGGAGATGGTCGCCGCCGACCGGCCGGACGCGATGGTGCTGGACGTGATGATGCCCCGCCTCGACGGGCTGGAGGTCGCCCGGCGCCTGCGCGGCATCGGCGACGACCTCCCGATCCTGGTGCTCACGGCACGGGACGAGGTCTCCGACCGGGTCTCCGGCCTCGACGCGGGCGCCGACGATTACCTGCCCAAGCCGTTCGCCCTGGAGGAACTGCTCGCCCGGCTGCGCGCGCTGCTGCGGCGCACCGGAGGCGAGGGCTCCGAGGGGCGGTCCGAGGTGTTGACCTTCGCCGACCTCTCACTCGACCCGGACACCCGGGAGGTCTCCCGCGGGCCGCGGCCGATCAGCCTGACCCGCACCGAGTTCTCCCTGCTGGAACTGTTTCTCGCCCACCCGAAGCAGGTGCTCAGCCGCACGCGCATCCTGGAGGAGGTGTGGGGCTACGACTTCCCGACCTCCGGCAACGCCCTGGAGGTCTACGTCGGGTATCTGCGGCGCAAGACCGAGGCCGACGGGGAGCACCGGCTGATCCACACCGTGCGGGGGGTCGGGTACGTGCTGCGGGAGACCCCACCGTGACGACCCCGGGCGGCCCCGCCCCGCACGACCCGCAGCACAGTGGTCCACCGTCCGGAACCACCTCCGGGACGGACTCCACGCCGTCGTCCGCACCCGAATCTTCGGCCCCGGAGCCGGTGCCGTCCGGTGCGCACGCCGCGGGCACCCGCCGTATCTCGCTGCGCAAGCGCTTGCTGCTGCTGGTGGCGCTGTGTGTGGGGTGCACCGTCGCGCTGGTGTCGCTGGGGGCGTACTTCACCGTACGGAGCAACCTCTACCAGGCCTTCGACGAGAACCTGATCGACCGCGCCACCGCCGCGGTGCGCAGCCCGACGGTCGAGTCGCGGGTGGAGTCCATCCCGGGCGCGTTCCTGGTCAGCAGCGACATACAGATCGGACTGCTCACCGCACGGGGCGAGCTGGTGTATCCCCGGGCCGGTGACCCGCCGCCCTGGGGGCCGGACGAGCTGGCGGTCGCCCGCGGGGAGGCTGAGTCCTCCCTGCGCACCGACCGGGACACGGACATGCGGGTGGTCGCGCTGCCGTCCGGCAACGGGGTGGCGATGGTGCTGGCGCAGTCGTTGGCCCCGACCGAGCGCACGTTGCGTGAACTCGCGCTGGTGCTGCTGTTCTTCGGCGGCCTCGGTGTCCTGGTCGCCACGGCGGCGGGCACCGCGGTGGTCCGCGCCGGTCTGCGGCCGGTGGAGCGGCTGACCTCGGCGACCGAGCGGGTGAGCCGCACCATGGACCTGCGCCCGATCCCGGTCAGCGGGGACGACGAGCTGGCCCGGCTCACACACAGCTTCAACACCATGCTCGGCGCGGTCGCCGAGTCGCAGGAGCGCCAACGCCGGCTGGTCGCCGACGCCGGGCACGAGCTGCGCACGCCGCTGACGTCGCTGCGCACGAACCTGGAACTGTTGCTGGCCGCCGACCGGCGGGGGGCGCCGTCGCTGTCGGACGCCGACCGCGCGGAGATCGAGTCGGACATCCGCGCGCAGCTCGACGAGGTGACCCAGTTGATCGGGGACCTGTCCGAGCTGGCGCGGGAGGACGTGCCGCAGGCGCGGGTCGAGGTGGTCGAGGTGGTCGAGGTGGTCGAGCGGGCCCTGGAGCGGGCCCGCAGGCGCGCGGGCGACGTCGACTTCAGCACGACCCTCACCCCGTGGGTGCTCACCGGCGAACCCGGCGCGCTGGAGCGTGCGGTGCTGAACCTGCTGGACAACGCGGTGAAGTTCTCCCCGGCGGGCAGCACGGTGTCGGTGGTGGCGCGTCCGCTGGGGGACGGCACCGCCGTGGTCGAGGTCGCCGATTCCGGGCCGGGGATCGCCGAGGCCGACCTGCCGCGGGTGTTCGACCGCTTCTACCGTTCGTCGGAGGCGCGCACCCTGCCGGGTTCGGGGCTGGGCCTGGCCATCGTCAAGCAGGCCGCCGAACGGCACGGCGGCGCGGTGTACGCGGCGAACCGCCCGGAGGGCGGGGCTCTGCTGGCGATCCGCCTGCCCGGCGCCCCCGATGAGGCCCGCGCACCCGTGTCCGAAGGATGATGACCCCGAAATGGACCGCGTGGGTGGTCTCCGGTACGCAGAGCCGCATGCGGATCAGCCGGAGCACCCGGGACGCGCTGTCCCGGATCGCCGAGCGGGACTTCGGTGGTGCCTGCCTGGAGGAGACCGTGCTCCGGCTGGTGTGGGAGCACGAGTCCTTCGTCGCGCTCACCGGGCTCGACGAGGACGGACTGCGGCGGTACCGCGAGGAGCACGCGGGGCTGGCCGAGGTGGATGTCGACGTCCCGCCTCCCGGTCACGCCACGTGTGGGTGATCGTACCCGGAGTTGCCCGATTCGCGTAAAATCTGTGGTGGTCGGCCGTTCGCGCGGGACGGAGTGAACCATGCTGGCGCGACAACGACAAGAAGTCATCCTGGAAGAGACCCTGCGGACCGGCGCGGTGCGGGTCAGTGAGCTCGTCTCGCGGCTCGGGGTCTCCGACATGACGATCCGGCGGGACCTGGACGCGCTCGCGGGCCGGGGGCTGGTCGAGAAGGTCTACGGCGGGGCCACCGCGGCCCGGTCGTCCGGACACGACGGCGTCACCCACGGAGGCACCCACGACGTCGCCCACGGTGCCGGGCTGTCCTCCGGTGCGCTGCCGCCGGGCGGGCGCACG
>NZ_KB912526.1:46641-48963 GCF_000383775.1 Saccharomonospora halophila 8 | reverse complement strand
GGCGCCGCACCGCTGCGCGACCCGGCGCCCGCGGACGACCCGGTGCCCGCGTATGACCCGGTGCCCGCGGACGGGGACGCGCTGCGGCTGCGGCTCAAGCGCTACGCCACGGAGCGGGACTGGCTCCGGGAGAACAACGGGACGTTGCGTTCCCGGGTCGACGCCCTGGAGGAGGAGAACGCCACGCTGCGGGCCCACCAGTCCGCCCTCGCGCAGAAGGTGATCGGCCGGTACCGCGGGATGATCGAGCGGGTGGCCCCCCGGGGCACCATCCGCCGGGACCTCTACGAGAGCGCGCTGGGCAGGCCGAAGGGCGTCGCGCCCGCCCCGCGGCTGGAGACCGGTCCGGTGACGGTGCCCACCAGCGCCGAACCGGTGGTCAGCGTGATCATCCCGGTGTACGGGAAGTGGCCCTGGACCCGGCGCTGCCTCGCCTCGATCGCGCGGCGTCCGCCGGTCACCCCGTTCGAGGTGATCGTGGTGGATGACGCCTCCCCGGACGACACGGCGGAACGGATCGCCTCCTGCGCCGGGGTGCGGCTGGTGCGCACCGAACGCAACGGCGGATTCATCGGTGCGTGCAACCTCGGTGCCGGGCACGCACGCGGCGAGCTGTTGATGTTCCTCAACAACGACACCGAGGTCCACGACGGGTGGCTCGACGAGTCGGCCGCGGTGCTGCGGGACGATTCCGGGATCGGACTCGTCGGGTCCAAGCTGGTCTATCCGAACGGGACACTCCAGGAGTGCGGGGGCATCGTCTGGGCGGACGGGTCCGGGTCGAACTACGGCCGGGGCAGCCCCGCGGACGAACCACGCTTCGCGACGCTGCGGGACGTCGACTACTGCTCCGGTGCGGCCCTGCTGGTGCGCGGGGACGTGTTCGAAACGGTCGGCGGTTTCGACCCCCGTTACGCACCCGCCTACTACGAGGACACCGATCTGGCCTTCGCGGTGCGCGCGGCCGGGTACCGCACCGTGGTGCAACCGGCCTCGGTGGTCATCCACGACGAGGGCGTGTCGAACGGGACCGACACCGCACGCGGGGTGAAGCGCTATCAGCGACTCAACCGCACGGTTTTCGCGGAGAAGTGGGCCCACGCCCTGGTGTCCCACCGCGCCCGGGCGAGCAGACGCAACCTCTGGGCCGCGCGCAGCCGGACCGCGCAGGGCCACGACGGGGGGTTCGTCGTCGTGGCCGACCACCGCCTGCCGCGCACCGACGAGGACTCCGGCTCGGTCCGGATGATGCGGATCCTCGAACTGCTCGTCCGACTCGACCAGCGGGTGGTGTTCTTCCCCGGGGACGACGACCTCGCCGACCTGCGCTACGCCGGGCCGCTGTACCGGGCCGGGGTGACCATCGTCGGCGACCGGCGTCAGCAGGAGGATTTCGTGCGCGACGTCGGTCCGGAGATCCGGCTCGCGGTGTTGTCCCGCCCGCAGGTCGCGTGGCAGTGGCTGGAGCCGCTGCGCGAGCACGCCCCCGACTGCACGATCGCCTACGACACGGTCGACCTGCACCACGTGCGCCTGGGGCGGCACGCGGAGCTGGCGCGCTCGCTGGACGACACCGTGGAGGCCGATTCCCTGCGACGGCGCGCGGAGGCGCTGCGGCAACTCGAACTCGGGTTGGCGCGGGCCTGCGACGTCACGTTCACCGTGTCCGACACCGAACGCGACCTGCTCGCCGTCGAGGCGCCGGAGGCACGGGTCGAGGTGCTGTCCAATGTGCACGACGTCGATCCGGCGCCCGCGTCGCCGCGGGGACGGTCCGGGGTGCTGTTCGTCGGCGGGTTCGACCATCGGCCCAACCGGGACGCCGCGTGCTGGCTCGTCGAGGAGGTCATGCCCGAGGTGCGCGAGCGGTACCCGGACGCCGTCGTCCACATCGTCGGTAGCAACCCGCCGCCCGAGGTGCTCGACCTCGGGAGTACGGACGCCGACGACGGGTCCGTGGTGGTGCACGGATGGGTGGACGACCTCGCCACGATGTACGACGGGGCCCGGGCGGTGGTCGCTCCGCTGCGGTTCGGTGCCGGTGTCAAGGGCAAGGTCGGTGAGGCGATGGCGCACGGTGTCCCCGTGGCGGCCACGACGGTCGCGGTGGAGGGGATGGGCCTCGTCGACGGTGCGGACGTGCTGGTCGGGGACACGGCCGGACTCCTCGCCGACCGCATCGCCACGCTGCTCGACGACGACGGGGTGTGGCGGCGGCTGTCGGACGCGGGCAAGCGGGCCGTCGACGCCCGGTTCGGCCCGGAGGTGGCCGGGAAGACGCTGGCGGCGTTACTGCCCGGGGCCGGGGAACAGCGGCGGCAC
>NZ_KB912526.1:41393-46541 GCF_000383775.1 Saccharomonospora halophila 8 | reverse complement strand
CGGCCGCGGAGGCGGCCCCGGGCGTGCTGGGCCGTGGTCCGACGCGGAGGTTCCGACCGCCGGCCGCGCCGGGAGTGACGCGGGGAGCGGCCTGCGGTGATCCTCACCCGTCCGGGTGGAACGTCGCCGTGGAAGGTCGTGAAGTCGATCAGCGGCGGTGTGGACTTCACGGTCGGCTCGCGATCGGGGTAACGTTTCGTGCACAACCAGTGCCCAGCGGCGCAGCGGAGGATGTTGCATGAACCGGCTTGTCCGAGGGTCCGACGGCCGGGACTGGGTGATCCGGGCCCAGCTGGAATGGCGACGGCCCGCCACCGCCGAGGACTTCGAACACGATGTGGCGGCCAACTACACGCCGGGGGTCGCGATGGGCGCCGTCGCGGTGCTGCTCGGGCTCGTGCTGGTCGTGTGGATGCCCGAGGACGTCGTGGTGCCGAGCTGGGTGCCGTTGGCGTTGCTACTGGTGGCGCTGTTCTTCCCGCTGCGTTGGACGTTGCGCAGGCCGTGGACCGTGGTCGCCGAGACGGAGGGTGACGTCACCGGTGAGCGTCCGTCCGAGCGGTGGGTCGGCACGGTCGTGGGCATACTGAAGGTGCGGGGCGAGGTGCACCGCATCGCCAAGTCGATCCAGAAGCACGATCTTCCGGACTTCGACGGACCCTTACAGCCTGTCGAGTGAGCCATGCCCGAGTTGCCCGAGGTCGAAGCGCTCGCGTACCACTTGCGTACGCACGCGGTCGGCCGTGTGGTGACCCGGGTGGACGTGGCCTCGTTGACGGTGCTCAAGACCGTCCGTCCCGGGCCCGCCGACCTGCACGGCCGGGAGGTCACCGGGGCGGCCCGGTACGGCAAGCACCTCGACGTCGTGCTCGGTGACCTGCACCTGGTCGTCCACCTCGCACGGGCGGGGTGGCTGCGCTGGTCGGATGCACTGTCCGCGGCGCCGCCGAGGCCCGGGAAGGGGCCCGTGGCGCTGCGGGTACGGCTGTCCGATCCGGAGGGGCGGCAGGCACCCGGCTTCGACCTCACCGAGGCCGGGACGAAGAAGGGCCTCGCCGTGTGGATCGTGCACGACCCCGGCGAGATCGACCCGGTCGCGCGCCTGGGTCCGGACGCGCTCGACCTGGACACCGCCGGGCTCGCCCGGCTGCTCCGGGGGCGGACGGCGCGGCTGAAGACGGTGCTGACCGATCAGTCCGTGCTCGCGGGTATCGGCAACGCCTACTCCGACGAGATCCTGCACACGGCCCGGCTGTCGCCGTACGCGACCGCGGGCCGGCTCGACGACGGGTCCGTCGAGCGGCTGAGCGAGGCGATGCGGGAGGTGCTCACCTCGGCGGTCGACCGGTCGGTGGGACAGGAGGCCGCCCGTCTCAAGGGGGAGAAGCGCTCGGGGCTGCGGGTCCACGGCCGCACCGGGCTGCCCTGCCCGGTGTGCGGCGACACCATCCGCGAAGTCTCGTTCGCCGAACGCGCCCTCCAGTACTGCCCCACCTGCCAGACCGGCGGCAAACCCCTCGCCGACCGCCGCCTCTCCCGCCTCGTGAAGTAGTCACCCGGCGTGTTGCCGTGAGGGGCACATTCACTGCGTCTCACGCAGTGAATGTGCCCCTCGCTGCGCCCGACGCAGGAAAGGTGCCCTTCACGGCACATCCCTCGGACAGGCGAGGGTGGTGACGGTGGGTAGTTGAGGGTTGGGGGTGGGTGGTGGGGTGGAGTGTGGGGGTGATCCGGTCCGTCTTGCATGTCACTGTGGGAGCGCAGAGCATGGACGCTGTGTCAGGTTTGTTGACCACGCAGTCCGTCGTGGCGTTCTCCGCCGGGGCCTGCCTCGTCGCGCTGGTCACCATCCTCGTCGTCCTCGTCCGGCGGCGGAAGCCCAGCCACGCCGTGGACGAGGCCGTGCTCGAAGCGGTCTGGGTGATGTCCAAGGCCCAGGTCGACCTGCGGGACGGTCTCGTGCAGGAGGCGACGGACAAACTGGTGACCCGGTTGCTCCGGTTGCTCAAGTGCGTCGCGGTCGGGATCTCCGACCGGGAGGGGACGCTGCTGTCCTGGGACGGCGAGGCCAACGACCACTACGTCGACCTGGTGGGGCCGGTCGGCTCGGCGATCCGCCGGAAGAGCCGCGAGGTCGTCTCCCACGACAAATTGCCTTGCGACCACCGGGGGAACTGCCGGATGCGCACGGCCGTGCTGATGCCGATCATCGTCGACGACGAGGTCGAGGCCGTGCTGCTCGTGCTCGGTCGGACCAAGGGCAAACGGATCGTGCAGATGGCCGACACGGTGAACCGGTTCATCAGCACCCAGCTGCACGCGGCGAAGCTGGAGGACACCAAACACCAGCTCCAACAGGCGGAGATCAAGGCGCTGCGGGCGCAGATCTCGCCGCACTTCGTCTACAACGCGCTGAACACGATCTCGTCGCTGATCCGGACCGATCCCGAGGAGGCCCGCGAACTGCTCCAGGACTTCGCCGACTTCACCCGCTACTGCTTCCGGGCGGAGGGCACGTTCACGACCCTGTCCGAGGAGCTGCGCAACATCGACCGCTATCTCACGATCGAGGGCGCCCGGTACGGCGCCCGGCTCAACGTGCGACTCAAGATCGCACCGGAGGTGCAGTCGGTGGTTCTCCCGTTCCTGCTGATCCAGCCGTTGGTGGAGAACGCCGTCAAGCACGGGATCGCGGGCAAGCCCGGGGGCGGGACGGTGACGGTGACCGCGCACGACCGCGGCCCCGAGGCGGAGATCAGCGTGGAGGACGACGGGGTCGGGATGGACCCCGCGCTGCTGGAGAACATGCGGGACTCGTCGGGCAGCGCGCACATCGGACTGAGCGGCATCAACCGGCGGATGCACCAGGTCTACGACCAGCGCTACTCGCTGATGGTGGAGACGGCTGTCGGCGCGGGGATGAAGGTCACCATGCGGGTGCCGAAGTTCGTCCGGCACGTGCACCCGGACATGCCCAACTACCCGGACCCGTCCGTGGGCGCCCGGAGCAGGCGCGACCTGCCCCCGGCCCGCACCTCCGCGCCCGTCGGTTCCTGACCGTCCCGGCCGGAACGGGCGGGGCCCGCCGGAACCACTCAGTAGGGTGGACGGCATGAGCCGCACGGACACGTTGGTCAGTCGCATTCCCAAGATCGGCGAGCGCGTCGAGCGCAAGGACGTCGTCGCCGTCGTCAAGCTGCACGGGGTCCTCAACCCGCAGGCGTCGCCGCTGGCCCGTGGGATCCTCAACCTCTCCTCCGTCGAATCGGCCCTGACCAGAGCGTTCGACCACGACCGGCTCAAGGCGGTCGCGCTCCGGATCAACTCACCCGGTGGTGCGCCGACGCAGTCGGGACTGATCGCCGAGCGCATCCGGCAGCTCGCCGACGAGAAGGACGTGCCGGTGCTCGCCTTCGCCGAGGACGTGGCCGCCTCCGGCGGCTACTGGCTCGCCTGCGCCGCCGACGAGATCTACGCGCACCGCACGTCCATGGTCGGCTCGATCGGGGTGATCACCGGCTCGTTCGGGTTCACCGGACTGCTCGACCGCTTCGGGATCGAACGCAGGCTCTACACGGCCGGGGAGAACAAGTCCCGCCTCGACCCCTTCTCCCCGGAGAAGGAGGAGGACGTGGAGTGGCTGCGCTCGCTGCACACCCAGCTGCACGACATGTTCGTCGACTGGGTGAAGCAGCGCCGCGGCTCCCGGCTCGCCGCGGCCGACGACCTGTTCACCGGGGACGTCTGGCTCGGCGCCCGTGCCGCCGAGCTCGGCCTCGTCGATGGCCTCGGCAACTTCCGGGACGTGCTCACCCGGCGCTACCCGGACGCGGAGATCACCGTGGCGGAGCCGAGAAAGCCGCTGCTCGCACGGCTGGGGGTCGGCGCACCCGCGTCGGCGCTGCTCGACGCGGTGCAGCACCGGGCGCAGTGGTCGCGGTTCGGGCTCTGACCGGGCGGGCGGCACCCCGTCGTCGCCGGCCGTGATCGCCGACGTCACTCCGGGTACTCGCGTTCACCGGTACGGTGGCTGGTTCCGAACCTCGCGCTGCACTCGTTACGCTTGGGTGGTTACTCTGTGGCGAACGGGCGTCACGTGATGATTCGCCCGGGCGCGTAGTGGACATCGGACCCGGCAGACGGCAGGATGCGTGTCACTGTGAGTGCTCATCGAGAGACCCCTGAACTGCTCGTCCTCGCTGTCGACGACGAGCTGCCCGGGCTCGACCAGCTGCGCCACTGCCTCGACGCGAACCCGCACGTCGGCAGGGTGATCCCCGCCGTGGACGCCTCGGAGGCACTGCGGTACCTCGGCAACACCGACCACGAGATCGACATGCGCAAGCGGCGCGGGCTGCCGCCGGTCGACGCGGTGTTCGCCGACATCAACATGCCCGGGCTGTCCGGGATGGAGATGTCCCGCGTGTTCGCCTCGCTGAATCCCGCCCCGGTGCTGGTGTTCGTCACCGGCCACCCCACCGAGGCCGTCGAGGCGTTCGATCTGGGCGCGGTGGACTACGTCCTCAAGCCCGCGCGGCAGGAGCGCATCGACAAGGCCGTGGCGCGGGTGGTGGAGAAACTCGACGCCGCACCCGCGGCACCCGCCGGGGGTGCCCCGGGCGCGGAACCGCAGGTCCGCGGGGACGACGAGGTGATCCCGGTCGAACTGGCCGGCACCACCAAACTGATCCCGCGGGCGGCGGTGCGCTGGGTGGAGGCCCAGGGCGACTACGCCCGGCTCTACACGACCGAGGGCAGCCACCTGGTGCGCATCCCGCTCTCCCAGCTGGAGAAGAACTGGGAGAACGCGGGGTTCGTGCGGATCCACCGTTCGTTCCTCGTGGCCCTCTCACTGATCACGGAACTGCGGATGGGGCAGGGCGGCTACCAGGTCGTGCTCGGCGACGAGGAGAAGGTGCTGCCGGTCAGCAGGCGGCACACCCGGGAGCTGAAGGACAAGCTGGTCGGTTCCTCGCGCGCCGGGTAGCCGCCGAATGACCGATGAGGACATCTACCGCAGGGTCGGCGGCATCCGGGAGCCGGACCCCACACTCGGCAGGAGTCCGCACCCCGAACCCGAGCGGCCCGCGGTCACGTTGTCCCCGGCGGCGGACCCCGCGGCCGGGGCCGCCGGATCGGACGGGGCCG
>NZ_KB912526.1:38145-41293 GCF_000383775.1 Saccharomonospora halophila 8 | reverse complement strand
TGCGGGCGTGCCGCAGCCCGGGCAGCCTGCGGGCCAGCGCACCGAGCGCCGCGGTGATCTCGACGCGGGCGAGCGGGGCGCCGAGGCAGTAGTGGATGCCGCCGCCGAATCCCAGGTGCGGGTTCGGGTCCCGGGTGATGTCGAGCGTGTCGGGCTCGGCGAACACCTCCGGGTCGCGCGCCGCGGCCCCGAGCAGGGCGGCCACCTTCCCGCCCTCGGCGACCCGGTGTCCCGCGATCTCGATGTCGGCGGTGGCGGTGCGCTCGAACAGTTGCAGCGGCGAGTCGTACCGGATCAGCTCCTCGGCGGCCGAGGCGACGAGCGCGGGGTCACCGACCCCGGCGACCAGCCGGTCCCACTGCCCGCGGTGGGTCAGCAGGGCGTGCACACCGTTGCCGAGCACGTTGACCGTGGCCTCGTGCCCGGCCATGAGCAGCAGCACCGCCGTGGCCACCACCTCGTCCCCGGTGAGGTCACTGGCCACGAGGTGGCTGAGCAGGTCGTCGCCGGGGTGTGTGGCCCGGTCCCGCGCCAGTGCGCGCAGGTGGTCGGCGAACTCGGTGGCCGCCCGCTCGGCGGCGAGCCGCCGGTCCTCGTCGAGGCCGTACTCGTACATTTTCACGATGGCGTTGCTCCACCGCACCATCGCGGGACCGTCCTCGGTGGGCACCCCCAGCAGTTCGGCGATCACCGCCACCGGGAGCGGCTGGGCGAGGTGTTCGAGCAGGTCGGCCTCGCCGTCGCGGGCGATGCCGTCGGCGAGGGTGCCCACCATCCGTTCCGCGAGCGCCTCGACGGTGGGCCGCAGCCGTTCCACGTGACCGCGGGCGAAGGCGGACGAGACCAGCCGCCGCAACCTGGTGTGTGCCGGTGGCTCGTTCTCCAGCGGGGAGTTGCGGTGCAGCAGGTTGAACGAGGCGAACCGCTCCACCGGGGTCGCGTCGCGCCAGAGGCGGCCGAGGCGCCGGTTGCGCAGCACCGCGGACGCGGCCGGGTGCGAGACCGCGATCGACAGGCCCAGGCCCTCGTGGTGGTGGACGTCGCCCTCGGCGCGCAGCCGGGCGAACTCCGGGTACGGATCGGCGAGGAAGCCCGGGTCGGCGGGATCGAACATCCGCAGAGGCTAACCCGACGCCACGGCCCCGGTCACCGTCCGGAGGCCACCCGGACACACGGGCCCCGGCGGCCCTCCGGTGCCGGGGCCCGTCCGTGCCGTCGTGTCGTCCGTGCCGCTGTCGCGTCAGAGGTCGAACTCGCCGTCCTTCACCCCGGCGAGGAACGCCGTCCACTCGTCGTCGGTGTAGTGGAGGGTGGCTTCGTCGGGCCGCTTCGAGTTGCGCACCTGCACACCCCCGTCGACCCGACGGAACTCCACGCAGTTCGTGTGTTCCCCGGAATAGCTGGACTTCTGCCAGCCCGTTGTCTGATGCGGTGCCGTCATGGTGACTCCATACTCTCGATCATTTCGGCGATGAGCTGGACCGAAGCGTCCGGGCTCAGCGCCGCCTGGTTGAGACTCGCGACCGCCGCTTGATGTGCCTCCACATCCTCCTGATCACGGAGGAAGGCCGCACTGCTCAAATCCTCAAGGTGGACAATCGGTTCCGCGGCGGCGAACTCCATCAGGACGAACGAGCCCGTATGTGCCCGAGTGATCCCACGGGCCTCGGGGATGATACGGATGTTGACGTTCGCACGACCGGCCAGATCACGCATGAGTCGGAGCTGGTCCCGCATCAGGTCCCGTCCGATCTTCTGGTGCAGGACCCCCTCCAACATGTACGCGGTGTACCGCACCGGCGAGCGGGCGCGGGTGAGAACTTCCCGGCGTCCAATCCGAGCTGCGACCTTGGTATCCACGTTCGGCACGTGACCCAGAACGATCCGGGCGTACTCGGGGGTCTGCAGCAGCCCTGGCACCAACACGATCGACACGTCCGTGATCGCGGTGGCAACCCGCTCCAGCCGGATGAGCGTGGTGAGAGCGTCAGCCTGCCCGGTACTCCCGGCCGACACTTCGTTGACGGACTGGTCAGCGGCCTCTCGCGCGAGGTTGGTGAGGCGATCGCGCTCGACGGCCGTGACATCCAGGACGTCGGCGATCTTGTCGATGATCTGGGCCGACGGTATGCGCTCGCCCCGCTCCCAACGCCAGACCACGGTATGCGTGGTCATGCCGACGCCGTTGGCCATGCGTTTCTGAGACAGTCCCGCGCGCTCACGGAAGCCGCGTAGCTCGCTACCGAACAGGTAGGCGAGTTCGTCCGATGTTCCGGGCATGGAACAGACCATAGCTGAACTACGCGGTGCCTCTGCGTCATCCGAACGAGACATTGCCTC
Source organism: Saccharomonospora halophila 8 (assembly GCF_000383775.1). GTDB lineage: Bacteria > Actinomycetota > Actinomycetes > Mycobacteriales > Pseudonocardiaceae > Saccharomonospora > Saccharomonospora halophila. Next base: position 38,953 of record NZ_KB912526.1, on the reverse strand, counting down.
AATGTTCCGGAACATAAGACCATGTATTCCGGAACATGCGACGAAAGCGCTCACGCTCCTGCACTCGGGGAGGCGACGATGCCGGACCGAACACTCCATCCACCGATCCGGGAACGCCGGGTGGTGCCCGGCCGCGGAGAGGTCACCGCCGACGATGCCCGGCACCGGGTCGTCGCTCCGCCGGGTGCGGGGTGTCGCTGATGTGGTGGCGGTGGCAGCAGGCCGACGGTCGGCTGCACGCCTACGACCGCACCGTGACCGTCCCCGCTCCGGACAGGTTCTTCCCCACGCTGTGCGGTGCCCGGGTCACTCCGGCCGACGACGACTTCCACCTGGGCGGATGGCCGCGACCCACCTGTTGGACGTGCGACCGCGAGATCCGCGTCCGCGAGGGTTTCCGGCCGGAGCAGATCCCTCCGCTCCCCGGGGAGGAATCCCCCGCCCCGGAAGAACCCGACCGTGGCCGGACCCGCTCCTGCCCTGCCCCACGCCGTTCCGGGACGGGACGTTCCGGACCACGGTGACCGCCCGTCGAGACGACACGAGGACCCGCATGACCACGGATGCCTTCCCCACCCGGCACGCACCGACCTCCGCCCGAACGCTCGACACCCCGCCCAGCCGCGAACAGCTCGACGCGCTCGCGCGGCTGCTGCGTACCGGGTCCGACCCACACCGCGTCGCGGCACTGCTGGAGGCCGTCAGCCATCGCAGCACCGACACCGCACCCGGCCCCGACCGGCTCAACGAGGCCGATGAGGCCGACGGGGCCGACGGTGCCGACGGGGCCGACGGTGCCGACGGGGCC
>NZ_KB912526.1:31214-38045 GCF_000383775.1 Saccharomonospora halophila 8 | reverse complement strand
GCCTCCGCCGGACCCCACGGCCCCGGCCACGCCCCGGAACCCCCGGGACCCGGCCGGTCCACCGAGTGCGGCGGCGTCCGGGGGATACACCGGGAACGGTCTGCCGCCGGAGCAGGGCGGGCAGGTCCGGGGGCCGCTCCCGCGCATCCGGGACGACGGGTACCGCGCCCTCACGCTCCGGATGTCGTATCGCGAAGCGGTGGAGACGGACATGTTGCGGGTCTCCGGCGAGGCCGCCCCACCGGAGCGGTGCACCTCATACCCGCTCGTCGAAGGGCGGAAAGCGATCGGGCAGGTCACGATCTCCCCCGAACACGGGGTGGTGAGTTTCGACGTCACCGGGGCGCACACCGACCGGGATGTCGGCGTCGGCACACGGGAACGGCGGTTGCGTGCGGCCTACCCGGACGGGCATTACGCGACCATGCCGCACAACGGCGAGTGGGGCAGCGAGGAACCGCTCCCGGAGAAGGAGTACCTCGTCGACCGTCCTGGGGCGGCGTTCCACTTCGCCGTCCGGGACGAGACGGTGGTCGGGATGCGGCTCACCGCACTCTTCTCGAATTGTTGAGCGACACCGCGTCGGGTTCCCGCACCGTGTCCGGCGCGGGAACCCGGCGCGGGAACGGAGACCACCGCGCGTCGCGGAGGAGAACGGCCGGAGAAGGCACGCTCACAGCGCGCCGCCGGCGACCGGGGGCATCGTCGGGTCGGTCTCCTCGCCGACGTCCTCGCGGTAGAGGAACTGCTCGATCTGGGCGAGGTCGCCGTTCGCGCGGTCCACGACGGTGAGCAGCGTCGACATCTGGGAGACCTCCTCGACCTGCTCCTTGAGGAACCACTGCGTGAACTGTTCGGCGATGAGGTCGCCCTCGTCCCGCGCGGTCCGCGCGAGTTCGGTGATCTGCGCCGAGACCTCCTTCTCCTGTTCCAGCGCGAGAGCCACGAGTTCCCGCACCTCGGAGAAGTCGTTACGCACCTCGGAAATCCCCGGGATCTCCACGGCGTGTTCCGTGTCGCTCATGTACCGCACCATCGCGAGCGCGTGGTTGCGCTCCTCCAGCGACTGGCGATAGAAGTGCTTCGCCAACTGCGGCAGGTCCTCGTTGTCGAACCACACGGCGAGCGCGAGGTACTGCTGTGCGGCGTGGAACTCGTTGTGGATCTGCGCCTGTAGCAATTCGTAGAACTTGGAACGCGGTTGCTTCTTCGTGATGCTCATATCCTCATCGTACGCGCCGTGCGCTCGTTGATCCAATCGGGAACGGTGATCTCGCTCGCATTCGGATACAATTGTGAGCCAAGGTTTGGCTAATTTAGTCGACCCTCACCCGGGTAACCCTCGGATGTGTTATTTCGGTGAGGCAAACCTCATCGGGTGAGAACGCCGATCAATTCGGCACCGGGGCGCGGCTGATCGGACAGGACATGCAGCGCGGGCCGCCCCGCCCGGAGCCGAGCTCCGAGCCCTCGATGCGCACGACCTCGATGCCCGCGTCCTCCAACCGGGCGTTCGTCTCGACGTTGCGTTCGTAGCCGATCACGACACCCGGCCGCAGGGCGAGGGTGTTGTTCCCGTCGTCCCACTGCTCCCGTTCGGCGGTCACCGGGTCCAGTCCGGTGTCGATGACGTGGAGCCGGTCGATGCCCATCGCCTCCGCCGCGGCGGTGAGGAACGGTGCCGGGCCCTCGACCCGCAGTCCACCGTCGTCCGCCCGGCCCCCGGTACCGCCGCGGTCGTCGGGACGCACGGTGTAGGCGACCAGCGACTCCCCGGCCGGTGGGTACATCACCACCGAGTCCGGGCCGACCATCGTGCACACGGTGTCCAGGTGCATCGTGGCGCGGTCCTGCGCGATGGGCACCACGAGCATGGTGTGCACGAGATCGTCGGCGAACACCGAGCGGGCCAGCGACTCCGCCCCCGCCGGGGTGGTGCGTTCCCCGACCCCGACGGCCAGCACACCGGGCGCCAGCGACAGCACGTCACCGCCCTCGACGGGCGCGGAGTGCGCACCGTAGGCGCGCACGGCGCCGCGGAACCGCGGGTGGTAGGCGTACACGATGTCGAGCAGGGCCGTCTCGCGCCGCCTGGCGGGCATCGCCAGGGACGACACGGCGACCCTGTCCGCGATCCACACCGACGAGTCGCGGGTGAACAGCAGGTTCGGCAGCGGGTCGACGGCGAAGTCGTGCGGGTGATGCATCCGCCGGACGAGCGAGCCGCCCTCGGAGTCGGGCAGCTCCTCGAACGTCAGCCCGGAGGTCAGCACCTCGGCCAGCGTGTCCGGCTTCGCGGTGGACAGGAACGACCGCAGCGCGTCGGCGAGGTCGCCGCCCAGCCGCCGGTCGTCCACGGCCGCGTGGACCCCCGCCGCGTGGGCGCGGGGATCGCCCAGTGCGTGCCGCAGCAGGTCGGTCAGCAGCAGGACGTCGACCCCACGGCCGCGCAGCACCTCCGCGAAGGCGTCGTGTTCCTGCTGGGCGCGGGCGACCCAGGGGATCGAGTCGAACAGCAGCTGGTCGTTGTTGCGTGGGGTGAGTCGGCGGAGTTCGTTGCCCGGACGGTGCAGCAGCACCGCGTCCAGTCGCCCGACCTCGCTCTCCACCCGGGGTGGCGGGAGTTCGGACGGGTCGGCGGTGGCGGCGTCCGGCGTGTTCTGCGATGTCGTACCAGTCACGCGGGTGAGATTAGTGAATCCGGCGCCGCGGCGGCGGCGACGAAACGACACGGCGTGCCGGGGCCGCGCCTGCTCCGGCACGCCGTGTCCGGGCACAACGAAGGTGTCCTCCCGGACGGGGATCGTTGCGTCCGCGCCCGGGACGCGTGTCACCGCGACGGCGTCCGAGGGGCCGGCGCCGGTTCGGTGGTGACCACCGGCCGGGCTTCGGTGGTGGTCACGGTCGTGAACAGCCAGTTGTGGGCACCGCCGCCCATGATCTCGGCATAGCGTTCGGCGGCGTCCCGGTTGGCGAACCGGATCTCCTGGTCGTTCACCCGGTGCGTGATCTTGCAGGCCATCGTCCCCTCCTGTACTCGCTCGTGCTCCCCGCGGCCCGTGTCCTTCCGAGACGCACGTCGTCCTTCCGAGACCCACGTCGCCGCGGCCCGCCCCCGACAGCATCGATTAGAACACCTGTTCGACAAGAGGTGCAACTCGACGCGCCGGTGGGTCACGGCAGCCGGTGGGTCACGGCAGCCAGGACAGATGGTCACGCAGCAGCGCGTATCCGACGAACGCCACCACGTCGAGCAGGGTGTGGGCGATGACGAGGGGCCACAGCCGGTTGGTGCGCTGCCACACCCGGCCGAAGATCAGTCCCATGACCAGATTGCCCACGAAGCCGCCGAGGCCCTGGTACAGGTGGTAGGCCCCGCGCAGCACCGAGGAGACGAGCAGGGACGAGTTCTCTCCGACCCCGAGTTGGCGCAGGCGCGTGAGGAGGTAGCCGACGACGAGGACCTCCTCGGCGAACGAGTTGCCGAACGCGGACAGCGTGAGCACGATCGGCCGCCACCATGCCTCCGTCAGGGTGGACGGTTGCACCGCGAGGTTGAACCCGAGTTGCCAGGCGGCGAGATAGAACGCCAAACCGGGTAGCCCGATGCATGTCGTCAGCACCAGGCCCCACCACCAGTCCCTGCCGGGGCGGCGCCGATCCAGCCCCACGTGGGCGAGGCGTACCCCGCCCCGCCAGAGCAGGTAGAGGCCGAGCGCGCCCCACCCGACGAGCTGGATCACCCCGAGCAGCTGCTTCAGCAGGTCGATCGCGCCGATCGTGGCCTGGGGCACATTGATGGCCGTGCGTTGGTCGGTGAGCGGTTCCGGGCGCAGCAACGCTTCCACAAGCGATAACGTGCTGCGTACGGCGGATAAACCGAGGGTGATGGAAAAGACCAGAACCAGTTCGGCCACCAACGCCGTGCGCTCGCGATTATCGCGCACCGTGACAGTGTGTGCGCGGGGCGTCGGGTTCTGCCGGTCGCGGACGAATCGGGGCACTGTGGCACGGTACATTGGACGCCGAAAGTGCTGGTCACGTCCGTACCGAAGGGGCGACGGGCGGCGCGGTCACCGTGATTCGGGAGGCAATCTCATAACTTTTGTCCTGATCGATCCCGAGACGTACTAGGGTTTTACGGACCCGAAATCCGATGAAGGAGGCAAGCCTCGTGACGGAGACGTCAGAAACGGAGGCCGCGACGCCATCCGGTTCGCGACGAACATCGTCGGTCGCGCCGAAGGTCTTCTGGCCTTCCGCGCTCATCATCCTGGCGTTCGTGGTCGTGACGGTCATCGTGCCCGGCACGATGGAGTCGGGCATCACGGCGCTCCAGTCTGAGGTCGTCGGCAAGTTCAGCTGGTACTACATGCTGATCGTGTCGTTGTTCGTGGTGTTCGCCGTCTGGGTGGGACTGAGCCACTACGGCGACATCAAGCTCGGACCGGACGAGGAGGAGCCCGAGTTCGGACTCCTGTCCTGGTTCTCCATGCTGTTCGCAGCGGGCATGGGGATCGGCCTCGTCTTCTGGGGCGTGGCCGAACCATTGAGCCACTACGCGGGTGTACCGAACCGGGCGACCGGCATCACCCAGGACGAGGCGGGGGCTCAGGAGTCCCTCGTGCAGACCTTCCTGCACTGGGGCCTGCACCCGTGGGCCATCTACGTCGTCGTCGGCCTGGCGATCGCCTACGCGATCCACCGCAAGAAGCGCCCGGTCAGCATCCGCTACGCGGTGGAGTCGCTGATCGGCCGGCGCGTGAAGGGCTGGATCGGCGACATCATCGACATCGCCGCGGTCGTCGGGACCCTGTTCGGTGTCGCGACGTCGCTGGGCCTGGGTGTCATGCAGATCGCAGCCGGGTTGAACTTCCTGGACATCGTCTCGGACCCCGGCAACCTCACCTATGTGATCCTGATCGGTGCGATCACCCTCGCGGCGATCGTCTCGGTGGTCACCGGGTTGAAGAAGGGCATCCGCTACCTGTCCAACTTCAACATCGGCCTGGCCGCCGTGCTGCTGATCGCGGTGCTGATCCTCGGCCCGACCCTGTTCATCTTCCGGGATCTGGTGCAGTCGATCGGTGCGTACTTCCAGAACCTGCTGCAGATGAGCTTCAACACCACCGCGTTCGAGGTGGACACCGGCACCGACTGGCAGGCCTACTGGACCACCTACTACTGGGGCTGGTGGATCGCCTGGGCCCCGTTCGTCGGTGTGTTCATCGCGCGGATCTCGCGCGGCCGCACGGTGCGTGAGTTCGTCTCCGGTGTGCTGCTGGTGCCGACCGCGGTCACGATGCTCTGGTTCAGCGTCTTCGGCGGTACCGCGCTCTACCGTCAGCTGTTCGGCGAGGGCGGGCTGATCGTCGACGGCGAGGTCGATCAAAACGCCGCGTTGTTCGGGATGCTCGAAGGGCTGCCCGGCGGGACCCTGATGGCGATCGGTGCCGTCATCCTGATCGCGACGTTCTTCATCACCTCGTCGGACTCCGGTTCGCTGGTGGTGGACATGCTCGCCTCCGGCGGTGACCCCAACCCGCCGACCTGGAGCCGTGTGTTCTGGGCGACGCTGGAGGGCCTGGTCGCCATCGCCCTGCTGCTGGCGGGCGGCCTGACCGCACTGCAGACGATGTCGATCCTCATCGCACTGCCGTTCAGCGTGGTCATGCTGTTGATGTGCGTGTCGATCATCCGCGACTTCCGCAACGAACGCCGGACCGCCCTGCGGATCCAGCGGCGGATGCAGCGGGAGGAGCTCACCGAGCACGTCACGCACAGCCTCATCGACGAGGGGCTGGTGGAACCGAACGGCGAAGCCGGCACGTCGACGGGCGCGAAGGCGAGGCGTACGGGCGAGGCACCGTCCACGTCCTGACCCATCCGGGCGGGCTGCCCTGACGGGGCACCCGCGACGACACGACGGCGCCCCCGGTTTCCACCGGGGGCGCCGTCGTCGTTCGGGGGGTGTGCCGGGTGGGTCGCGCGCTTCAGCGGCCCTCCGGGTCGGAGTCGTCGGCCTCCGGATCCTCCGTGTGCTCCGGCCCCTCCGTGTGCTCGGGCCCGCTGCCGTCCCGGTGCGGAGACGGAGGGCCGACGAGAGCGCGCAGCTCGCGGGACAGGTGCGGTGGGGTCTCCACCGAGCGGGAGAACGGGAGCCGGACGTCGTGGTCGGTGTCGGCCGTCTCGACCCGCAGCCGCAGCCCCTGGCGGTCCAGGCCCAGCGGCAGGACGGTGCCCCCGCGCAGGTCCTCGGGCAGGTGGCGGGCCAGAGCGCCGACGATGTCCGCGTCGTCGGAGTCGTTGAGGTGTTCCAGCCAGGCGTCCTCGTGGGTGTGGAACGGGTCGGGTCGCGCGGCGTCGAAGGTCACCGGGCTCAGCGAGTGGCTGCCCTCGGCGTCGGCCAGCACCACCGAGGCCGGGGTGAGCCGGAGCATGGTCAACCCGTGTCCGAGGTCGAGTATGCGGGGGTCGCGGTGCTGCTCGGTGATCGTCAGGGCACGGGCCCGGGCGGACCGTTCGTCGACGGCGCGCAGCCAGCCGGTCAGCCACAGCAGGCCCCGCACGGGCTGCCGCAGGGGCAGCGGGGCGAGGTCGGTGATCTCCAGGGTCATCGCGAGTTCACCGGTGCCCTGCCGGGCCGGGGCGACGAGGGGATCGTCGTCCGGAAGCAGGACGCTCACGTCGTCCCCGGTGTGCAGGTGCCACAATGCCGGACGGACGCGTTCATCGCGGTCGTCGTCACGGGCGGCACCGTCGTGGCCGGAGCCGTCGTGGCCGGCACCGTGGGCGCCCGCGGTGCCCGTCCCGGGGCCGACACGGGGGCCG
>NZ_KB912526.1:27493-31114 GCF_000383775.1 Saccharomonospora halophila 8 | reverse complement strand
CCTGGGCCGCCGTCGCCGGTGACCCGCAGGAGGGCACATTCGCCGTCGCGGCCCGGTGCGTGGTGTGCCGGGGGTGCGGGCGGCGCTGGGGGTCGTGTCCCTGACCAGCCTGGACGACGCCGCGGTCGGTGCCCGTCTCGCGGAGGCCGCCACCACCCTGGCGGACGAACTGCGCGGCTGAGCGCGGCGGCGAGACCTCGGCACCTCGGCACGCCCGTCGTCACACGAGTGCGCTGCCGAAGGCGAGAGCGGCCAGTCCGGCGAGCAGGAACCCGGCCACACGCTGCAGCAGTCTCGGCCGGATGCGGTCCCGCAGCTTGCGGCCGACCAGCACGGCCAGGCCCGAGACGCTCAGCACGGCGAGCAGCGACCCCGCGGCCACCGCGAGCGGCCGGGCGGAGTCCGCCGCCAGTCCCGCCATCGTCAGTTGCGAGGCATCGCCCCACTCCGCCGTGAACAGTACCGCGAACGAGGCCAGGCTCGCCCGCACGAAACCACCGGACGTGCGCCCGCTCCGCGCCGCGTCGACGGAGTCGTCGTCGCCCGGTTGGAAGCCTTCCCGGAGCAGCATCGCGGCGCCGATGCCGAACATCGTGCCCACGGCCACCGAGACCACAACATCCGGCAGCGCCGTGAGCACGCCACCGAACGTCACGGCGACCACCGTCTGGAGGGCGAACGCCACCGCGATCCCGAGCAGGACCGCACGGACGGGGAACCGGGTGGTGAGGACGAGCGTCGCCACCGTCGTCTTGTCCGGCAGTTCGACGGCCGCCACGAGGGCGAAGGTCGACACCAGGGCCACGAGCTCAGCGGTCACGGCGGGCACTCACCTCCCTTTCCTCTGACACGATAAAGGCGAATCGCGGGACAGGGCAGTGAATCGGGATCTCGAATTGCCTCGTACGGTTCGGCCAGATCCTTTTCCGGGTATGCCTGAAGATTGATTGCGGCACGCCGAAAAGAATCGTTCGGGCCGCACGTCCGGACGGCGCGGGACCTTGGTCCCGCGCGGTCCGGGATCAAGGGACCTGACACGGATCCGCAGGTCGAAGGCAGAGTCGATCTCGTGAGCGTCCTCGAGCTAGCGCGGTGGCAGTTCGGTATCACGACCGTCTACCACTTCCTCATGGTTCCGTTGACCATCGGCCTGTCGGTGCTGGTGGCCGGGATGCAGACGGCGTGGCTGCGCACGGGTGAGCAACGTTACCTGCGCATGACGAAGTTCTGGGGCAAACTGTTGCTGGTCAACTTCGCGATGGGCGTGGTGACCGGCATCGTGCAGGAATTCCAGTTCGGCATGAACTGGAGTGCCTACTCCCGCTTCGTCGGGGACGTGTTCGGGGCGCCACTGGCCATGGAGGGCCTGGTCGCCTTCTTCGTCGAGTCGACGTTCCTGGGCCTGTGGATCTTCGGGTGGGACCGGTTGCCGAAGCGCGTCCACCTGGCGTGCGCGTGGGCGTTCTCGCTGGCCACGGTCGCCTCGGCGTACTTCATCCTGGCCGCGAACTCGTGGATGCAGCACCCGGTGGGCGCCGAGTTCGTCGACGGCAGGCCCACGATGACCTCCATCTGGGCCGTGTTGACCAACAACACCGCGCTGGCGGCCGTACCCCACACGGTGGCGGGCGCGTTCGCCGTGGCCGCGGCGTTCCTCGTCGGCATCGCGGGGTGGCGGCTCTGGCGCGGCCGTCCCGGCGCGGGTGCGGAGGACGGCGACCGGGACGTGTGGCGCTCGTCGCTGCGGCTCGGGTCGTGGGTCGGCGTGGTGTCCTTCGCGGTGCTGGCGATCAGTGGGGACGCACAGGCCAAGCTGATGTTCGAGCAGCAACCGATGAAGATGGCCGCCGCCGAGGCGTTGTGCCACACCGAGGAACCGGCGGGCTTCTCGATCATGGCCCTCGGCGACGTGGCGGACGCCGACTGCGACAGCGTGCAGACGTTCACCGTGCCCGCCCTGCTCTCGTTTCTGGCCCACGGCGACCTCGACACCGAGGTCAAGGGGATCGAGGACCTGGTCGGTGAGTACCGGGAGCGCTACGGCAGCCACTACCCGGACGACCCGGCGCTGGGCGAGCTCGCGGGCGAGCCGGTCGACTACGTGCCCAGCCTGCCGGTGACCTACTGGGGTTTCCGCATCATGATCGGGTTCGGCGCGCTGTCGGCGGCGATCGGGGTGGTCGCGTTGTGGCTGACGCGCAAGGGGCGGATCCCGGAAACCCGGTGGTTCCCCCGGATGGCCCTGGCCGGGATCGCGTTGCCGTTCGTCGCGAACAGCGCGGGCTGGATCTTCACCGAGATGGGCAGGCAGCCGTTCGTGGTGGTGCCGAACCCGAGCGGGGTCGACGGGGTGTGGATGTACACCGCACAGGCGGTCTCGAACGTGACCACCGGCGAGGTGTGGACGTCGCTGATCGCGCTGACCACCGTGTACGGCGTCCTCGGCGCGGTCGAGCTGTTCCTGCTCGTGCGCTACGTCCGGGGCGGTGTCGCCGGGGTCATGGGCGGGCCGGGCTCGGGCGGCCCGGACGGACCGGACGGTTCCGGTCCCGACGACCCCGACGACCCCGACGAACCCGGTTCCGGTGGATCGGGGGAGGCGCTGGCGTTCGCCTACTGACCCGCCCGCGCCGACCGCGCCACCGCGCACACCGCCGACCACGCCGCCGACCACGCCGCCGACCACGAGGAGGACACGATGCACGGCAGCTCCCCCCGGATTCCCGCGACACCGCAAGATCATTTTTTCCACCGCCTCTCACCTGGGATTTGTGGACAACGGGGGCGGTTGTCCACAGCCTGGGGAACACCTGTTCCCCGGGGCGCCGTCCCGGGTGACCCTGTTCCTCGGGAGCACGGCCGCGCATACGAGGGAGGGCGAGGCTAGTGGACCTGCCGACACTCTGGTTCTGCATCATCGCCCTGTTCTGGCTGGGCTACCTGTTCCTGGAGGGGTTCGACTTCGGGGTGGGCATGCTCCTGCCGGTGCTCGGGCGCCGCGAGACCGAGCGCCGGGTACTGATCAACACGATCGGCCCGGTCTGGGACGGCAACGAGGTGTGGTTGATCGTCGCGGCCGGTGCCACGTTCGCGGCGTTCCCCGCCTGGTACGCGGGCCTGTTCTCCGCCGCCTACCTGCCCCTGCTGTTCGTGCTGTTGGCGCTGATCGGGCGTGGGGTCGCGTTCGAGTACCGGGGCAAGGTGGATTCGGTCCGCTGGCGGGCGGTGTGGGACCGGGTGATCGTGCTCGGCTCCTGGGTGCCGCCGTTCGGCGTCGGGTTGATCCTGGCGACGACCGTGTTCGGGCTGCCGCTGGACGCCGACGGCGACCGGGTCGGCTCGGTGCTGGAGAGCGTGCGGTGGGAGACGGTGCTCGGCGGGCTGGCCGTGTCCGGGTTCTCCCTGGTCCACGGGGCGGTGTTCCTGGCGCTGAAGACGGAGGGAGAAGTGGCCGACCGTGCGCGCCGGATCGCCCTGCGTGCCGCGCCGGTCGCCCTCGCGCCCGTCCTCGCGCTCCTGGTCGCGGTGCAGGCGGAGCACGGCACGGGGTGGTCACTGCTGTCGGTGGCCGTGGTGCCCGTGGCGGGTGCGGTGGCCGTGTGGCGGGTCCCGGGGGGGGGG
>NZ_KB912526.1:16429-27393 GCF_000383775.1 Saccharomonospora halophila 8 | reverse complement strand
TCGCCCTGCCACTGCACGGGCGGGGCGGGACGGACGGGTAACGGCGGGCCTGGTGTCCGGCCCCGCTCAGGTCTGTGTCCCGGTGCCGGTGCCGGTGCGGTGCCGGGCGACCCAGGCGGCGGCCTGGGTCCGGCGGCGCAGGCCGAGCTTGGACAGCAGCGAGGTGACGTAGTTCTTCACCGTCTTCTCGGCGAGGAACAGCCGCTCGGCGATCTCCCGGTTGGACAGCCCCTGGCCGATGAGTTCGAGCACGCTGCGCTCACGGTCGCTGAGCGCGTCGAGCTCGTCCGGCGGCGCGGGGCTGCGCACCTTCTCCAACAGCCGCGTCGTCGTCAGCGGATCCAGCAGGGACCGCCCGGCCGCGACTTCGCGCACCGCGTGCACGACGTCCTGGCTGCGCACCTGCTTCAGCAGGTAGCCCGACGCCCCGGCCATGATCGCGCCGACCATGGCCTCCTCGTCGTCGAACGCGGTGAGCACCAGGCACGCGGGCGGGCTCGCGGAGCCCCGGAGTTCCCGGCACAACGTCACGCCGTCGGTGCGCCCGTCGCCGAGCCGCACGTCCACCACCGCCACGTCGGGCTCCACGTGCAGTGCCACGGCCCGTGCCTCATCCGCGCCGCCCGCCTCGGCGACCACGGTGATGTCCGACTCGTCCTCCAGCAGGTCCCGCAACCCGCGGCGCACGACCTCGTGGTCGTCGACGAGCAGCACCTCGATGGCCATGTGTCGAGCCTACGTCGCCACGGCCCGCGCACCGTCCCGCGCCGGGCGTGGTCCCGGCCACGTGCGTCGGCCCCGGGACATGACGACAATGGTGTGACGGCACGCACGATCCGCCGATGCGCCACAGCCGGAGGCGGACGACGACGAGCGACGGAGGTCGCGATGACCACGCACACCACACCCACCACGTCCGCCCCCGACCACTCCGGCGACGTGCGGAACCGGAACCGGGGCCGGGTGGAGCGGCACGACAAACGGGTGCGCGCCGTGTTCGCCGGGCACGTCGTCGCGGACACGACCAGGCCGCTGCTGGTGTGGGAGGTGCCGTACTTCCCGACCTACTACCTGCCGCGCGACGACGTCCGCACCGGGCTGCTCGAATTCACCGACCGCACCCGCACCTCGCCGACCAGGGGAACCGGCCGGATCGGGCATCTGCGGCTCGGCGCGCACACGGCGACCGACGCGGTGACGGAGTACCCCGAGTCACCGATCGAGCTGTTACGCGACCACGTCCGCCTCGACTTCGGCGCGATGGATGCCTGGTTCGAGGAGGACGAACAGATCTACACCCACCCGCGCGACCCGTACGTGCGCATCGACATCCTGCCCAGTTCCCGGCACGTGCGTGTCGACGTCGACGGGGTCACCGTCGCGGACACGCGGGGCGCGCGCCTGCTGTTCGAGACCAACCTGCCCACCCGGTACTACCTGCCGAAGCCGGACGTCCGCCTCGACCTGCTGGAACCGAGCGACACCGTCACCCACTGCCCGTACAAGGGGCAGGCCGAGTACTGGTCGGTGCGGGTGGGCGAAACCCCGGTGCCCGACCTGGTGTGGTCGTACCCCACGCCGCTGCCGGAGAGCGAGCGCATCGCCGGTTTCGTCTGCGTCCCCCAAGAACACGCGGAGGTCTCTGTGGACGGTGTCCGGGTGTAGCTGGGCCGCGCGGGCGGTCCGGGGCGAGTAGCGCAGTGCCCCGGGTGGCATGCCGAGGCAGAGGCGGACCCGAGGCGTACTCCGCCATGCTAGCTCTCCCGTGCCTCGGCGACGAGGGCGGTGAGGTCCCCGGTGTCGAGGTGGTCGAGTGCGGTCAGCAGGACGAGCCGGGTCAGGAAGGCCTCCCGCTCGGACTCGGGGACCGCGTCGATCGCCTCGCTGAGGGTGCGCCAGACGGACTCGGCGTGCGGGACGGAGCGTTCGGACTCGGGCGTGGATCCCGTGATGGTCATCGGTTTCCTCCCTGCAGGATGTGGTCGGCCAGGGCGTCGGCGGAGCCGAGGTGGCCGGGGTCGGGCAACCGCGCCAGCAGCAGGCCGTCCGGACGGAGGACGAACACCTCCCCGGGCTCGGCGCCGAGGGCGCTTTCGAGGTCCCCGTCGGAGGGGCCGAGCAGGCGCTCCTCCGGATGGGCGGTGTCCGGTGCGCGCCCGTCCCCGGAGCACGTCACCAGCGCGCGTACTCCCACGGCGGGGGCGAGTCGCGTGCGCAGTGCCCGGGTGAACCCGGTGAGCGCGCCCGGTTCGGTGCGCACGCCGAGCACGGTGAGATCGGGGCCGCGCTCGACGTTGAGGCTGGACGGGACCGGCCCGTCCGGGGACAGGGCGGCCAGGACGCGGTCCGGGACCGGATCCCCGGGTGCGGGGCCCGGCCGGTCCACGGCCGCGGCCGGTGTCGACGGTCCGGACGGCGGTGCCGTCGAGGGTGCCGTCGAGGGGGCCGTCAGCGGGGAGGTGCGGCTGTGGGTGGCGCTCGACTGGCGTGGATTGATCAGGTGCCGCAGCACCGGGCGGCGGTTCGCCAGCGAGAGCACGGCATCGCGGGTCATCGTGTATCCGGGAGTGCCGGGCGTCATGAACAGCGTGCTCTTCTCGGCCTGTTCGACGTTCTGGCACCAGGCGTCGCGGCGCTCGGCCGCGTAGGTCCGCAGCAGCGCGGGATCGGCCGTGCCGGTGACCACCGGGGCCAGCATCCAGGCCAGCGTGTCGGCGTCCTCCAGTCCGGAGTTCAGACCCCGGACGCCGAAGATCGGGACCAGGTGCGCGGCGTCCCCGGCGAACAGGACACGGCCGTGGGCGTAGGAGTCCAGCGACAGCGAGTGCGCCCGGTAGAGGCTGGACCATTCCAGCGTCCACGGCTCGGTGTTGCCCAGCCAGTCCAGATGCCGGGTGATCCGCTCGCGGATGCGCTCCTCGCCGGACTCGGTCTCCGGGTCGTCGTCCGGGCCGAGCTGGTAGTCCACCCGCCAGATGTCGTCCGGCTGCCGGTGCAAGATGATCGTGGAACCGGGGTTGCTCGGCGGGTCGAACCACACGCGGCGTTCGGTGGACAGCGGGCTGCGCCAGTGGATGTCGGCGATGACGTAGCGCCCCTCGTAGCTCGTCCCCGTCAGGGACAGTCCGAGTGACTCGCGCACGGTGCTGCGGGCGCCGTCCGCGGCGACCAGCCACCGGGTGCGCACGTCGCGCTCCCCGTCCGGGGTGTCGACCCGCACGGTGACCACGCCGTCGTCCTCGGTGCAGTCGCGCACCCGGCACTGCCAGCGCACGGTGCAGCCCTCGGTCCGGTCGATCTCGTCGACCAGGATCTGCTCGGCCACGGACTGCGAGATGTTGACCATCGGAGCGCGCACGTCCCCGTCGGTGTGCGGCATCTCGAACGACAGCACCTCGGTGTCCCGGTGGAAGCTGCGTCCGGACGTCCACGGCAGCGAGCGCGCGGCGAACTCCGCGCCGACCCCGAGGCGTTCAAGCACTTCCAGGGAGTGCCGGGACAGGCAGATCGCGCGGCTGCCGTAGGACACCGAGTCACCGGCTTCGAGCACGGTGACCGCGACACCGCGCCGGGCCAGGCCCAACGCCAGGGCGAGCCCGACCGGGCCCGCCCCGACGACCACGACGCTCTCGGGGTCGGTGTCCGGTGGCGACGGGGGGAACGGGGTGAAGGGGTAGCGACGCGCGGTGAAGTACACAGCAACCTCACTGTTGCAATTATAGAGACAGCGTGTTACGAATCTGTGCGGTACTATCGGGCCGTGTCGCGGCCGGTGTCAAGACCGCCGGGGCGAACCCGGCGCGCGGAGCACGGCGATTCCCGGGAGGACGCATGGCCGAGGGGCGTAGGGCCGACGGGGCGCAGACGCTGGAGCGCGGGCTGCTCGTGCTGCGGATGCTCGCCGAGAGCCCCGGCGGTCTCACGGCCGGTGAGGTCGCCCAGCGGATGGAAGTGCACCGGTCGATCGCCCACCGGCTGCTGACGGCGCTGACCAGGCAGGACTTCGCCAACCGGGACGCGCAGAACCGCTACCACGCCGGGCTCGCGTTCTTCACGCTCGCCGAACGGGTCCGTCCCCGGCTGCTCGACCTCGCCCACCCGGTGCTGCACGAGGTCACGGGCGAACTGGATGCCACCGCCTGCCTGGTCGTCGCCGACAACGACCACGCCGTGGCCGTCGTGGTCGTCGAACCCTCCGGCCCCGGTCCCCGCTTCTCCTACGACGTCGGCAATCGGGACCCGCTGGACCGCGGTGCGGCCGGCCTCGCCCTGCTCGCCGCCGGGCCACCCCGGGACGGCGAGCCCGAACGGGTCCGGCAGGTGCGCGAGACCGGGCACCTCGTGACGCACAACGAGGTCGTCGACGGCGCCTACGGCATCGCCGCACCCGTCGCCACACCCCCGGGGGAGCGGGCCGCCGCGGTGAACGTCATCACCCATCGCGCCGACCTCGCCGACCGTGCCATCCCGGTGGTGACCCGGGCCGCGGAACGCATCACGCGGTCGCTGCGCGGGGCAGGCGCCTGACCCGCACGCCGCGTCGCGTCACCGTTCGTGTGGGATCCGTGCGTTCCTGTGACCAGGAGCGTTGTCGCGAGACGGCGGGGCCGCCCCCGGGCGGTGCCGACTATGGTTCTCAAACGATGGCGCCGCACAACACACCCCCCGCGTTCACCATGCGGCAACTGTCCGCGTTCGTGGCGGTCGCCGAGACCGGCACCATCAGCGGGGCCGCCGAACGGCTGTTCATCTCCCAGTCCGCGGTGTCCATGGCGATCACCGAACTGGAGAAGGCGCTGCGGGCGCAGCTGTGCGTACGGCGGCGGGCGCACGGGGTGCAGCTGACGCCCACCGGGGAGGCCGCGCTCGCCCGTGCCCGCGCGATCCTGCACCAGTCGGCCGAGCTGGAGTCCGAGCTCGGCGGCGTCCGGGGTGAGCTCACCGGGCCGATCTCGCTCGGGTGCTACCCGACCGTCGGGCCGACGGTCCTGCCGATGCTGCTGTCCGAGTTCACCACCCGCCATCCCGGTGTGTCCGTGGAGTTCCACGAGCGGACGCTCGACCAGCTACAACGCGGGCTGGAACGCGGCGAGCTGGACACCGTGATCGCCTACGACCTGGACCTGCCCGAGCGGTGGCGCACCGCGGTGCTGACCGAGCGCCGCCCCACCGTGCTGCTTCCCGGCGCGCATCCGCTGGCGCACTCGGATGAGCCGCTCGACCTCACGGCGCTGGCCGCCGAGTCCATGGTGCTGCTGGACACCTCACCCAGCTCGAACCACGCCATGCGGATGTGCGGCCGGGCCGGGTTCACCCCGCGGATCTCCTACCGGACCTCCAACTTCGAGACCGTCCGCGCCCTGGTCGGTCGCGGGCTGGGCTGGACGCTGATGCTGCAACGGCCGCGTACCGCGATCACGTACGAGGGGATGGAGGTCGTCTCCCGCGAGGTCGCCACCCCGGCGCTGGACCCGGTGGCGCTGGTCATCGCCTGGCAGCAGGACGCCATGCTCAGCCGGGTGGCCCGCGAGTTCATCCGCTTCGCCGCCGCCCGCACCGACGAGTACGAGGCCCATGAGCTGCGCTGAGCAGGCTTCTTCGATCCGGCTGAACAATATGTGCACTTTCCTGTGCTATTCAACGGATGGGCGTTTTCGACATACTCATCAACCGTAGGTGACGGTGCCCACATCGACCACGGGAAGTGCGGATCGCATTACCGGGGGCACCGGGAGTCGAAAAACAGCGCGCGCCGTGGAATGCGGGCACGACCGGCGTTTCCCGCAACCGCCGAAAAACCGCACGCGAACGCATCCGGCGGATGCTCCGCGCGGCGGGAATGCGCCGAAAGGAGATCCGAATGACCGAGACACCGGAGACGGTCCGTCCGCCCGTGCTCTTCGACGACGAGTACGAGGAGTTCGCCGGGTGGGTGCGCGGATTCGCCGCCCCGTACAGCGAGGGCTACCTGGCCCGTGCGCACAGCGCCGAGTTCCCCTGGGAGACGGCCCGGCGGATGGGCGCGCAGGGGTTGCTCGGTCTCGGCACCTCGGAGAAGTTCGGCGGACAGGGTGTCCTCGGCGACGAGCTGACCAAGGTCCACCTCGGCATCGCCCACGAGGAACTCGCCTACGCCGACTTCTACCTCTCCCAGCTCGCCTACACCAGCAACCTCACCGCGCCGCTGCTGGAACGCTTCCTGCCCGCGCACGTCGCCCAGGACTGGGTGCCCGGCATCGTGCGCGGGGAGCGCGTCGTCGCGCTCGGTCTGACCGAACCCGGCAGTGGCTCCGACGCGGCGGCGATGCGGATGCGCGCCCGGCGCGCCGACGGCGGGTGGGTGCTGAACGGGGAGAAGACCTCGATCACCTTCGCCCCGCACGCCGAGGCGATGATCACCTTCGGCCGCGTGGCCGATGACGGCGACGGCGCGGGCGGGATCACCGCCTTCCTGGTTCCGCTGGCGACCGCCGGGGTCGGGATGCAGACCTTCGACGACGTCGGCTGGAAGCCGCTCGGCCGCGCCGGGGTGTTCCTGGACGACGTGTTCGTGCCGGACGAGTTGGTCATCGGCGGGGTCGGCAACGGGTTCCGGCTGGTCATGAGCGAGTTCGACTACACCCGCTCGGTGATCGGCCTGATGTCCTCCGGCGTGGCCCGCAAGGCCCTCGACCTGAGCATCGAGCACGTGCGGCAGCGCGAGGCCTTCGGCCGCGCCGTGGCGCACAACCAGGGCGTGTCCTTCCCGATCGCCGAGCACGCGACCACGCTGGAGGCCGCGCGCTGGCTGACCTACCGCGCGTTGTCGCTGGCCGACGCGGACCGGCCCTTCACGAAGGAGGCCGCGATGGTGAAGTGGTGGGTCACCGACGTGGCGATCAAGGCGATCCGGGACTGCATCGTCCTGCACGGGCACAGCGCCTACTCCGAGGAACTGCCCTTCCAGGCGATGCTGCGTGACGTCTCCGGGCTGGAGATCGGCGAGGGCACCCCGCAGATCCAGAAGGTCGTCATCGGCCGGTCGCTGCTGGGCAGGGAGTTCCGCTGATGCCCGCCGAGCGGACCACCTCCGGACGGCGCAGCCTCGACGGGCTGCGGATCATCGACCTGACCCAGGCGCTGGCTGGCCCGTTCTGCACGTCCCTGCTGGCCGACCACGGCGCGGACGTCGTCAAGGTCGAACCGCCGCGCGGTGACATGCTCCGCGCCAGCGGCCCGTACAGCGCCGACGACGACACCCGGGCCTACGGCGGGGTGTTCCAGTCGGCCAACCGGAACAAGCGCAGCATCGTGCTCGACCTCAAGACCGGGGCCGACCGTGCGGTGCTGTTGCGCCTGGTGGACGGGGCCGACGCGCTGGTGGAGAACTTCAGTGCCGGGGTGATGGACCGGCTCGGCCTGAGTTACGAGGAGCTGTCCCGGCGCAATCCCCGGCTCGTCTACACCTCGATCCGCGGTTTCGGCGACGCGCGGGGCGGGGAGAGTCCCTACGCCTCCTGGCCCGCCTTCGACATCATCGCCCAGGCGATGGGCGGGCTGATGAGCATCACCGGCCCGGACGAGCACACCCCGGTCCGCGCCGGGTCCGGTCTCGGCGACACCATCCCGGCGCTGTTCGCCGCGTTCGGCACGATGACCGCGCTCTGGCAGGCCCGGACGTCCGGGCAGGGCCAGTACGTCGACGTCGCGATGGTGGACAGTGTTCTGGCGCTGTCCGAGGTCGTGGTGAACACCTACGCGCACACCGGCGAGGTGCCCGCGCCCAGCGGCAACCAGCTCGCGGGCTTCGCCCCGTTCGACACCGTCCGGGCGAAGGACGGCGTGGTCACGCTCGGCGCCCCGCACAATGCGCAGTGGCGCAAACTCTGCGGGATCATGGGCCGTCCCGAGCTGGTCGAGGACCCGCGGTTCGCCACCGACCACGCCCGCTGGGAGAACCGCGCGGCCGTCTACGCCGAGGTCGAGGCCTTCACCCGGACACACACCGTGGCCGAGCTGATCGACCTGCTCGGCGGGAAGGTCCCGCTCGGGCCCATCCACGACGCGGCGGACATCTTCGCCGACCCGCACTTCGCCTCGCGGGAGATGCTGCCGCGGGTGGAGCAGCCGGGCACCGGCCGGGAGGTCGCCGTCCCCGGGGTGGCCGCCAAGCTGTCCCGCACCCCCGGCGCGGTCCTCCACCGGGCACCGCTGCTCGGCGAGCACACCGGGGAGATCCTCGCCGAACTCGACCGGGGTGGCGACTCCGCGACCGCCCCCTGAACCGCCGCGCTCCCCGGAACCCGCACTCCGCGGTGCCCCCACCCCCGCCTTTCCCGGAGGTCGACACCTCATGAAGATCAGCAAGGTCGAAGCGTTCCCGGTCACCACGCCGCTGCACAAGCCGTTCGTGATGCCGGGGACCCACATCACCGGAATCGACAGCGTCGTGGTGAAAATCCACACCGATGAGGGTCTCGTCGGTTTCGCCGATTCCGGCGACACCTCCACCTGGTACCGGGGGGAGACCCAGGAATCGATCATCGGAATGCTCTGCGAGCACATCGCGCCCCGATTTCTGATCGGTCAGGACCCACGGGACATCGAGAAGATCGTCGGATGGATGGACCTGTTCGTCCGGGACAACAACCAGGCCAAGGCCACCGTCGACTTCGCGCTGCACGACCTCAAGGGCAAGATCCTGGACACGCCCGTCTACCAGCTGCTCGGCGGCCGGTGCGCCGAGGCGTCGGTGCAGGGCTGGGTCGCCTCGGCCGGGTCCCCGGAGCAGGTCGTGCCGGAGGCGCTCACCGCGCTGGAGAAGGGCTTCTGCCTGATCAAGCTGAAGACCGGGCACGGCACCATCGACGACGACGTCGCCACGGTCCGTGCGGTCCGTGAGGCGGTCGGGGACGACGTCCGGCTGACCGTCGACGTCAACGGGTTCTGGAACTACGACCAGGCCCTGAAGACGCTGCGCAGGCTCGACGCCTACAACCTCGAATGCGTCGAGCAGCCGCTGCCCCATTGGGACATCGAGGGGCTGGCCCGGCTGCGGGACCGGATCGGCACCCCGGTCTTCGCCGACGAGTCCGCCCAGGAACCGCACCACCTCAAGGAGATCATCGACCGTCGTGCCGCCGACGGGCTGTTCATCAAGATGCAGAAGGCGGGCGGTCTGCTCAAGGCGCAGCGCTGGTTGACCCTGGCCCGGCTGGCGGACCTGCCGGTGATGAGCGGCTGCATGATCGGCTCGGGACTGGAGGCCAGTCCCTCGGCGCACCTGATGGTCGCCGACCAGTGGGCCTCGCAGTTCACCCACGAGAACCTCGGGCCGCTGATCATCCACGGCCGGTGGGACACCGACGGGGAGCCGGTCACCGAGGACATCGCGCGCAACGTCCCGGTGTTCGCCGACGGCAGGCTCTACCCGAACGAGGGCGCGGGCTTCGGCATCGAGCTGAACGAAGACTTCCTCGCGCGCAACATCACCCGGGACAAGACCAGCCGGGTGGTGCGCTGACGATGGCGGACCCGACGACCGGACCGACGACCGGACCGACGGCCGGGCGCACCGGACCGCTGGCGGGCCTGCGGGTGGTGGAACTGGCCGGGCTCGGCCCGGCCCCGTTCGCGGCGATGTTCCTGGCCGACCAGGGAGCCGACGTGGTGCGCGTCGAACGCTCGGGCGCGGGTTTCACCATGCCCGTCGACCCGCACCGGGACACCCTGCAGCGCGGCAAACGCCTGCTCGGCGTGGATCTGAAGCACCCCGGCGGCGCCGAGGTCGTGCTGGGCCTGGCCGAACGCGCCGACGTGCTGCTGGAGGGCTACCGGCCCGGGGTGGCCGAACGGCTCGGGGTCGGCCCGGACGACTGCCGGGCACGCAACCCCGCGCTGATCTACGGCCGGATGACCGGGTGGGGGCAGGACGGCCCGCTGGCGCAGCGGGCCGGGCACGACCCCAACTACCTCGCGCTGACCGGGGCGCTGCACGCGATCGGCCGGGAGGGCGGGCCGCCGCAGCTCCCGTTGAGTCTGGTCGGTGACTTCGGCGGCGGGGCGATGTACCTCGTCTCCGGGGTGCTCGCCGCGCTGTGGGAGGCCACCCGGTCCGGGCAGGGACAGGTGGTGGACGCGGCCATCGTCGACGGGGTCTCGCACCTGATGGCCTCGCCGTACTCGCTGCTGGCGGGCGGGGCGTGGCGGGACGAGCGGGGCACGAACCTGATCGACTCCGGGGCCCCGTTCGTCGACGTCTACGCCACCGCCGACGGCGGCCACATGGCCGTGGCGGCCCTGGAGGCCCCGTTCTACGCCGAACTGCTCGCCGGGCTCGGCCTCGCCGACGACCCGGACCTGCCCGGGCAGTGGGACCGTCCACGATGGCCGGTCATGCGCGCCCGGCTGGCCGGGGCCTTCGCCACCCGCACCCGCGACGAGTGGGCCGGGGTGTTCACCGGGGTCGACGCCTGCGCCTACCCGGTGCTGTCGCTGACCGAGGCGCCGCGCCACGAACACCTGCGCGCGCGGGGCACGTTCGTCGACCGCGACGGCCATCCCGAACCGGCACCCGCGCCGCGGTTCAGCCGCACCCGCACCACCCTTCCCTCCTCCCCACCCGCGCCCGGGGACGACGACCCCGCACGGGTCCTCGGCGACTGGGACGTGCCCCGTGCGGCGGAGCTGCTCACGGGCGGCGCCGTCGCCCCCGCCACGGAAGGAGATCACTGAACGCGGGGGAGAGCGCCCCCGCACGGACGGACACCACGTCCCCCCACACACGAGAACCCGGACCGTCATGGCAAAGGAGCCGACAATGGGTCTGCTCGACGAGAGCATCTTCAACGGCCGGATCCACACCGCGGGCTGGATCCGCGGTGGCGGCGGTGAACATGAGGTCACCGCCCCCGCCACGGGCACATCCCTGGGCAGCGTCGGGATGGCCGACGCCGGGGACCTGTCCCGGGCCACCGAACGCGCCG
>NZ_KB912526.1:5984-16329 GCF_000383775.1 Saccharomonospora halophila 8 | reverse complement strand
GGGAGTGGGCGGCGCTGCCGCACACCGAACGCGCCGCGGTGCTGCGCCGGGCCGGTGAACTCTGGCAGCGGCACGCCGCCGAGGTCGAGGACTGGCTGATCGCCGAGGCGGGCTCGCTGCCGGCCAAGGCGGGCATGGAGACGCACGCCGCGGCGCAGGAGTGCTTCGAGACGGCCGCGCTGCCCTCCCACCCGCACGGGGACACCCTGCCGAGCGAGAAGCCACGGTTCAGCATGGCGCGGCGGGTCCCCGCCGGGGTCGTCGGGGTGATCGCCCCGTTCAACTTCCCGCTCATCCTGTCGATCCGCTCGGTGGCACCGGCACTCGCCCTGGGCAACGCGGTGGTGCTCAAACCGGACGTCCGCACCGCCGTCTCCGGGGGTGTCGCCCTGGCGCGGATCTTCGAGGAGGCCGGTCTGCCCGAGGGGGTGTTGTCGGTGCTGCCCGGCGACGCCGAGGTCGGCAAGGCGCTGGTCGAGGACCCGCACGTCCGCGTCCTCTCGTTCACCGGCTCCACGGCCGCGGGCCGGCACGTCGGCGCGGCCGCCTCCCGCAACCTCAAGCGCGTCCACCTGGAGCTGGGTGGCAACTCGGCGATCATCGTCGCCGACGACGCGGACCTGGAACCCACGGTCGCGGCCGGGGCGGCCGGGTCGTTCCTGCACCAGGGGCAGGTCTGCATGACCACCGGCAGGCACCTGGTACACGAGTCGGTGTACGAGGAGTACGTGTCCCGGCTGGCCGCCAAGGCCGCGGCGCTGCCCGTCGGGGACCCGGCCACCGGCGAGGTCGCCCTCGGCCCGGTCATCGACCGGCGGCAGCGGGACGCGATCCACGACATGGTCACCGACTCCGTCGACGCCGGGGCACGCCTGGCCGCGGGCGGAACCTACGACGGGTTGTTCTACCGGCCCACGGTGCTCGCCGACGTGCCCACCACCGCGCCCGCCTACGCCGACGAGGTGTTCGGACCCGTCGCCCCGGTCGTGCCGTTCGCCACCACCGACGAGGCGGTGCGGCTGGCCGCCGACTCCGAGTACGGCCTGTCCCTGGGCATCTTCACCCGCGACGTCGCGAAGGGACTCGCGATCGCGGAACGGGTGCCCACCGGCATCGCCCACATCAACGACCAGACCGTGGACGACGAGGCGAACATCCCGTTCGGCGGTCTCGGGGCCTCGGGCAACGGCGCCCGCTTCGGCGGTGCGGCGTCCAGCATCGAGGCGTTCACCGAGACCCGCTGGATCACCCTGCGCGGCGACGTGCCGCACTACCCGTTCTGACAGCCCCGCCCCCCACACCCTGCGTGTTCCCCGCCCCCTGGAGCGCCTTCATGACCACCGTGCAGACCCCTGCCGCCCCCTCCCCGGACCAGCGGAGAAAGGAGGTCCGGCGGGTCGTGCTGTCCAGCTACCTCGGCAGCACTATCGAGTTCTACGACTTCATCCTCTACGCGACGGCCGCGTCGCTGGTGTTCGGCCCGGTGTTCTTCGCCGAACTGAGCCCGGCACTGGGCACGATCGTCTCGTACGCGACCTTCGCCGTCGCCTACCTCTCCCGCCCGATCGGCGGCATCGTCTTCGGCCACTTCGGGGACGTGCTCGGCCGCAAGAAGATGCTGCTGATCTCGATGAGCATCATGGGCGTGGCCTCCACGCTCATCGGACTCGTCCCGCCCATCCCGGGGTGGGGTGCGGTGATGCTCGTGCTGCTGCGGATCTGCCAGGGGATCGCCGTGGGCGGTGAGTGGGGCGGTGCCGCACTCATGTCCCTGGAACACGTCAAGGGCGCCCACCGCGGCTTCGCGGCGTCGTTCACCAACGCCGGTGCCCCCACCGGGGCGGCGCTGGGCACCGTCGCCCTGGCGCTGGCCGGACTGCTGCCCGAGGAGGACTTCCTGTCCTGGGGCTGGCGCATCCCGTTCCTGCTGTCGGCCGTGATGCTGGCCGTCGGCCTGTTCGTCCGGGCGCGGGTGTCCGAGAGCCCGCTGTTCCAGAAGGCCGTGCGGCAGGTGGAGACGCAGGACAAGGCCCGCAGGAAGGAGCGGATGCCGCTGGTGTCCGTGCTGAAGCGGCCCAGGCCGCTGCTGCTGGCCGGGCTGGTGTGCATGTCGGCGTTCGCCATGCAGGCGCTGTTCTCGACGTTCGCCATCAACCACGCCGCCACGCACGGCGTCAGCAAGTCCCAGGCGCTGGCGGCGTTCGCGATCTGCCAGTTCGCGGCGGTCGGCTTCATCCTGCTGTACGCCTGGCTGTCCGACCGGGTCGGGCGACGCCCGGTGATGCTGGGCGGGTTGGTCGCGATGATCGTGGTGACCTGGCCGGTGTTCACCATGCTCGAATCCGGCAGCTTCCCGCTCGTCATCGCCGCGTTCCTGCTCAGCCTGTCGGTGTGCCAGAGCGCCACGTTCGGGCCGCTGCCCGCGTTCGTGTCCGAGCAGTTCGGCACGAAGGCCCGCTATACCGGTGCCTCGCTCGGCTACCAGCTGGCGAGTCTGCTCGGTGCCGGATTCACCCCGGTCATCGTGGCCTCGCTGGCCGCTTCGGCGGGCGGCTCGGTCACCGGCGTCATGGTCTACCTGGTCGCGATCTGCGTGGTCAGCGCCGCGGTGCTGCTGCTGTTCGTCCGCGAGACCAAGGACAACGACCTGGCCGAGGTCTCCCACTGAACCGGCCGAAGCGCAACGTCCGCCGCCCCCGCCCGCGCCGTCCGCACGACATCGCTCTCCCGGACGGCGTGGGCGGCGACCCCGGACGGTTCCTCGCCGGAGACGACCCCGACCGGATCGGAGTCGGACGCCCCGCGCGTCGCTGAGCCGTGGTCCCCGGTCCGGCCGGACGCGGCCGGGCCGGGGTGACTCGCGGAATCCGGTTGTCCGTATCGTCGGAATCCCGGCCTGTCATGGTCGGGTGGGCCGACCTGCTCCGTGGACGAGGCCGTCAGCTGCCCAGCATGATCACATCAGTTCGATCGGGCATCGGGGGCCGGGTGCGTTCGCCAGGCGGACGTCGGTGGTCAGCAGTGCGGTGGCCCGCAGCGTCTCGGCCAGCGCGACATACGTGGCGTCGTAGGCGCTGAGATTGTGCCGCAGTGCCCACATCCTCGGCCGGAGCGGGTCGGCGGGGAATCGTTCGAGCGCCAGACGGCTGAAGCCGTTCAGTGCCAGATCGCCCTGTTCCTCGCTGAGCGAACCGCGGCGGACGAGACCACGCAGAACCTGGGTGACCTCGCTGTCGATGAGATGTGGGGCCGCCAGTTCCTCGTCCCCGAGCCGGTCGGGATCGAGTTTCCCGGCGAGGAGTTCCACGATGACGCCGGCATCGATGACTCTCACTCGCCGCGGCCCTCGCGCAACACGGACAGGATCGTGTCCCGATCCGCCTGACCACGCACCTCGGCCTGGGTCCGACGGAGGACCGCCTCGTTGTTCCGCAGTAGCGCCGCGCGCGTGGCCAGGTGTTCGAGTTCGCGCTGCAGATACCTGGTCAGGGACAGTCCCTGGGCGTGGGCGGCTTCGACCAGGGCGTCGTGAACGTCGTCGGGGACGTAACGGATCTGCACGACCTTGGACATGCCGAAACCGTACCATGGGATGGGTGCAAACTGCACCCATCCCGTGGGAAGTGCCCGGCGCTCGCTCACCGACCGGGGCGACCGCCACCCGCCCGCGCCGGTTCTCACCCCGCCCGGCGGGTGGTGCCGTGGCCGAACTGCTCCAGGCGGTTGCGGGCGGTGTCCAGCTCGCGGTCGGTGAACAGCGGGGCGATTTAAGCGGTGGCGATCCGGCGGCGCCCGCGTTGTCCGACCTGTCGACCGGGAGCGCGCGGATCACGATCCGCGGCGGTTCGGAGCGAAGCTGCTACGCACCGGACTCGGTGCGTTGACCGAGTCGGCCGCTGTGCCACCCGGCTGGAGTTCGGAGAGTGTCGTGGGCCTGCTCAATCTGCAGCAGGTGGCGAACCGGCACGGAGTCGAGAGCATCGGGATCGCCATCGACGAAATCGGTCAACATGATCGACGAGACTCTGGCTCGGCATGCGAAGGAGAGCATCGCGCCCTCCCCGCCTTCTCTGGGGTCGGTACGCGGCCTGCTCTACCGCTACTACAACGGCGGCAGGCGTTCGGCCGGACTCCACGGAACGCCCGCACAGGGCGTTCCGTGGAGATCGATTTCCCCGAGCACCTGACCGGAGAGATTCGTTCCGCGCTCGATCACGAGGGGGAGATATGGGGGGAGGTCACCCGCGACCGCCACGATCGGATCCGGTCGGTCGAGGCCATCGGCCTCGAAGTCGTGGAGGAATCACGGGAACGAGTCACACTCGACGACGTGGCCGGCATTTTGGGCCGGATTGGACAGAGGGTATGGATCCGGTCGAGTGGGTGAGACGCGGGCGTGAGTAAACGGGCTTCCCCAAGTCGTCATCGACACCTGCATTGTCCTCGATCAATGGACGGGAAACTTGGCTCAAGAATCAGCGATTGCCCACGAAAGGCCAACCACTGCGACGCCAGCCGAGCGGAAGCGAGCGGACAGAGTAGTGAGCTCCGTCGTCGCCTGTCCGGCGCATGGTGAGGTCACTCTCGGCCTTGCGACGGGTGGCGAACACGCTGACAGCAATAGGGTCTGTCGCTTCTGGACCGCTGTCACCCCCAGCTGCCAGTAGCACGATGTGAACGGTGTCGCCGACCTGACCTCCCACTTCGTGCGTTTCCCATACCACCCGCGTCTCGGGTTCGCCACCCACCACCTCGGCTTCGATGGCTCGCGCTTCATCTTCGGTCGAGACGACAGCGATCAGCGGTTCCGGCTGCTCCGGGCCACGACGTGCGTATAGAAGGTTGACCGGACTCAGGGCTTGGTCAGTCCCCACGGTTCAGTGTCTCATGTTCGCTCAGAAGGTGTCAGGGGATGTCGTTCGCCTGGCGGGCTGCGATCACAGCAGCGTGTCCCGCTTTCCGGGCCTTTCCGGCACCGCCTGGCGCGCCGTATCACGTGGAGATGCGTGCCGCCGCGATGTTGATCTCCAGCGGGGTCCGCAACGCCCGGGTGGTGATGAACAACGTGCCCTGCGGCTTCCGCCCCGGCACGACACACGGATGCCACCAGGCACTCGAACACTTCCTGCCGACCGGCACCACGCTTACCGTCCTCGGCAGCGACAGCGACGGCCGACCGTTCCACCACACCTACCGAGGGCGAGCAGAGTCATGACCCGATGCTAGGCACGCCTCGACGACGGCACCCCACTGGACCTCCCGGACACCCAGCAGTTCAGCCGAGTACTGCGCGACCAGGCCGACGCCGAACGCGACATCCCCCGGACCGTGCATCTGCGGCACGCGGAGGCCGAACTCGTCGTCGGCGTCCACGGCGGGCACGCCGTCCTGTACTGGCTCACCCACAGCCCGGACGACGCCGTCACCACCGGCGGCACCAACGACACCCCCGAGTCCTACGGCCTCGACGAGATCCTCTTACCAACCCACAGCGAAATCAGCCTCGACACCGCGATCACCGCCGCCGGTGAGTTCCACACCAGCGGCCGACAACCGACAAGCGTCCAATGGACCAACTACGGCGACGCCATGACGGCCATGATGGGAGCGTGTGCGCTTTCGCCCCGGAACGGGTGGAACGCGCCCTCTCCGTCGACTAGGACGAGGAACCCGACGCCGGGACCGACAGAGACATCGAGGTCAGGGTGTCTGCTCGGCCCCACACCTTCCCTCCGAAGAAATAACGAGATCAGCCTCGTCTGGCCAGCTCTTCGAGTTCGGCGTAGGCGTCGAGGACCGGGCGGACGTCGCGGTTGCGTCGTTCGCGGGTGAGCGCGGCTTTGACCACGGACACGCCGAACAGTAGCCACACCACCGCCGTTACGCCCAGCACCATGGCGAAATTCTCGTGTTCCGTCGAGGCGAGCGTGCCGAGGAGCATGAACAGGCCGACGAAGCCGTACAGCATCGCCAACCGTCCCTGGCGGTTGAACCTGGTGCCCCAGGTGCGGTGTTGCTCGCGGGCCCGGTTGAGCACCTGCGGCGACAGCGGGTCGAATCCTTGTACCCGCTCGATTTCGGCGGCCCGGGCCCGCACCGCGGGGGTGTTCCGGAACTCGTCCGGGTGGGAGGCGTC
Source organism: Saccharomonospora halophila 8 (assembly GCF_000383775.1). GTDB lineage: Bacteria > Actinomycetota > Actinomycetes > Mycobacteriales > Pseudonocardiaceae > Saccharomonospora > Saccharomonospora halophila. The sequence continues at coordinate 10,193 of NZ_KB912526.1, read as the reverse complement.
GGCGAACGACTCCTGTGCCGGTGAGACGACGGTGGTGCCGGGGCGGGTCAGCCGGACCACTTCACCCTGCCGGATCTGCGAGTGACCGGCTTCCTTCCAGCCGGTGCCACGGACGATCTCGGCGATCACACCGTTGCTCAGGTCGGCGTACCGGCCGGTGTCCAACGGGTAGAAGCCGTCGGCATTGACCGTGGCCTCCCGCAGCTCGCGGCGCAGCTGCTGCCCGGAGTCGGTCTGCTTCTCCGGTCGCCCCTCCTCCCGGGAGAAGTACAGCAGCCACCCGGTGGAGGTGATCTCTTCGTCGACGAAGCGCCAGCCTTTCCGGCCCAGTTCCCGGCGCAGCTCGGCGAAGGAGACGTCCTTGCAGCGCAGCCAGTCGAATTCGAGCGTGGGTCCGGAGGAGCGGGCGAGCTCGCGGAGGATCTTCAACTGTTCGGTCCGTCGGCGTTGCCGCACCTCGGTCGGGGTGCCGAACATCCTCGCAAAGACGATGACGAAGATGACGCCCATCGAGGGCAGCAGTAGCCACAGGGCGATGGTGTTCGCCAGCTCCTCAGTCATGGATCGACAGCTTCTGCTTCGGGGAGTTCTTCGGCGGGGCGAATGCCAGTGCACGGGCGCCGTTGTAAGCCTGCTGCTGCCCGAGGAACCGGAACCCGCCCAGCTCTGCGATCCGTTTCACCATGTGCTCGGACAACGGGTGGATCATCCACGTCAGCACCAACGAGGGCTTCCCCGGCGGCTGTGGCCTGGCCATCTCCCGTTCGACCCGGCGCACCGCCCGGTGGAAGCTCTGCCTGCGGGCTTTGACGACGTCGATGACGAACCACAACGCGAGCAGGACGGCGATCCCCCCGCCAATCACCTCGATCACGTGGTGCCTTCCCCCATGCTTTCGATCCTTCGACACCCTGTTGAGCCAGAGTCTAGTGTTCACGCATCCGCGCTATCGGGCTGCGTGCGGAAATCATGGTTCCTCTCCCTGCTCGGAGCAGGTGGTGCGCCCGATGTTCTGCCACGATGGGACTGCTCAAAAGTGGATGGGCGTCTGGGGGAGGAAATGTCGGTCGAGGATCTTGCCGCCGCGGTTGATCACGTGCTCGCGGCACGGCCTGATTCCGCGCTGCGTGAGGCGTTGGCCTGTGTCGAGCAGTCGCATGCCGCACTGGCTGAGTCGGCGCAGGGCAGTGCCGCGCCGGAGCTGTTTCATGCCGTGGCTGGGCTGGATCAGGCGAGGGAGCAGCTCGCGTCTGTGCAGCAGGCATGTGACCGGGTGGAAGCCCTACTCGGCGCGTATCTGGCGAGCTTGGGCGTGGTCCGAACATCGACGGAGAATGCGACTGGGCGTCGGCAGTCGGTCGCGGAACCACCGCGGCCGCCGTCACGGCCTGCGCCGGATGCCGAGCTGATCGCCGAGGTCCGCAGCAACGGACACAAGATCAGCCCGGAGCGGGTGGTGCGGATGGCTCGTGCCCGCGACGGCTGGGTGGTGTGGCTGGAGGAAGGCGACGAGGGCGAGTGGGCTCGGGCATCTCATGAGCCGCAAGAGGATTCGCCAATTCGACAGCTTCGGGGTAGCGAAGGACCGGATTGTTGCCCTGATCTTCGACAGCCTGCTCAAGGGCGATCTTGTCGGCTACAACGGAACCGATCGGCCCGTCTACGAAGTAGAGTTCGACGGGCGTCTGCGCCGAGTAGCGATCACCACAGGATCGAACGGGTAAATCGTCGGGGCCAACCCGATCTCGACGGCAACAAAGCTGAGGGAGAATCGTGAGCGTGAATAGTCGGGTCGTCGAGGTAACGCTGCTTTTCGAGTGGCGGATGGGGCCGTGGTGGGTGTTGTTCGATGACGATGACGTGGAGACCAACTACCTTCCCGACGAGGTCGCAGACGTCTTGCCGTTGTCTGCCGAGCTGGTGGCGGCGGTCGCGGAGTGGGACGGGCGGTTGCAGCGTACGTACGTGCCCGAGCAACCGCAGGATTCCGGGTTCGGTGACCCGGCGGAGTACGAACGATTCGTTGCCGACGGGCGGGAGCTCGCGCGCCGGGTCAAGCGCGAGCTCGGCCCGGACATCACGGTGCTCTACGAGTCAGGGGTCAGCTCGGACGAGCTTGTGGAGCTGTGAAGGAGCAGCTTGTCGGCGCGTTCGGTTCACGCACTGGTGAGGTGGGTGGTGAGGCGGTGGTTCAGGTCGGCGATTTCGGGGATGGCGGTGTGGCGGGTGGTGTGGTGGTTGAGGTGGCGCAGGTTGGTCAGGGCGCGCTGGGAACGCAGTGTGTCGGTGTGGTGGAGGGCGCCTGCGGCGATGTGGGCGGCTTCGCGGGGGTCGCCGGTGGTGAGGGTGTGGGTGGCGAGGCGGATTTCGGCGAGGGTTTAAAGCGGGTGTAGGCGGGGCCGTAGCCGTGGATGGAGTCGGTGAGGCGGCGGGTGGCCTCGGCCGTGCCGTGTCCAGTGGGGGCGGCGAGGGAGGCGAGCGCTTCTCCGGCGACCGCGTTGTGCTCTGCCGGGTCGTCGTGGGCCAGGTAGATCGGGTCGTCGTCGGGGCGGCTGTTGTCCAGATGCTCGTCGGCCGTGCCGACAGCGGTACGGGTCTCTTCCATCCGGTGCATGGCGGCGAACACACGGGCACGCATGGTGTGCAGGCGCGCGAGGTGCGTGGCAGGGAGGCGGTCGGCGCGGACGAGGGCGAGGTCGGTGTGGGTGAGTCCCGTCTGCGGGTCGCCAAGCCATACCGACTGTTGCGCCATGTTGCCGAGGATCAGCGCCCGCAACGGCCAGTTGTCGGCTTCTTCGGCGCAGGCCAGGGCGAACGTGAACAGGCGCTCGGCTTCGCTGTGGGCAGAGGCGTCGAACGACATGAAGGCGGCGACTTCGGCGACGTGGGCGACGGCACTGTGCAGGTCGCCGCGTAGGTGGTCGGGGCACGACGAGTAGAGCAGTTCGGTGCACCCGCCGCGCTTGGCGGGAGCCTTCTTCGAGGTGGGGCGCTGTGGCGGACGCGGCCGGCCGCGGCGGCCTCCTCAAGATCAGCGATTCCTTGAACGACTTCAGTGGGGCGGCGGCGAACCCTGCCACCCGTCCCACGCCCCATCCGCGATCAATTTCGTCCTCAGGACGGGTGAGGATTCACGAAAGGGCGACAGATACACCGCCCGCGGCCAGCGCGAGGGCGGGTGGGTCGGTAGCGTCGGAATCGTTCACATCGACGAATGATCAGGGCGGCTCCGACATGCCGTTGTACGAATACCGATGCCCGGAATGCGGAATCATCGAACGTTCCCACGGAATGAACAGCGCTCCGACGACGGAGTGTTGTCCGGGGTGCGGGAACGAGGCGCGGCGCGTCATTTCCGCGCCCCGGCTGAAACAGGTGTCGCCGCAACTCGTCCGCGCACGGGATGCGGCGGAGAAGAGCCGGGACGAGCCGGAGGTGGTGCGGCGCGAACCCGGAACGGAGCGCGTCGGCCGGTCGCGGCCCGACCCGGGACTGGAACGGCTCGTGGGCCGGGAGTCGGCGCGCCACATGCGGACCGTGCCCCACCCGGCGAGCCGCCCGCATCGCCATTGAGCCCACCACGACCGCCGGGACGTCTGACCAAGCCCACTGTGAGGAGTTCGAATGCCCGACGTAGTGTTCAGTCACGACCCGTCCCGCACCATGGCGGAGCAGGACGTCCCCGGCCACAACCGGTGGCATCCGGACGTGCCCGCGGTGACGCAGGTGCGCCCCGGCCAGGAGATCCGCATCGAGTGCCGGGAATGGACGGACGGCCAGATTGGTAACAACGACTCGGCCAACGACGTCCGGGACGTCGACCTGGACCGTTGTCACGTGCTCAGCGGCCCGATCGGCGTCGAAGGGGCCGAACCGGGCGATCTCCTCGTCATCGACATCCTCGACCTGGGCCCGATCCCCCAGCAGACCGGGCCGGTGTCCGGCCAGGGATGGGGATACACCGGGATCTTCGCCAAGGTCAACGGCGGGGGCTTCCTCACCGACCACTATCCCGACGCCTACAAGGTCATCTGGGACTTCCACGGTCAGGAGTGCGACTCCCGGCACATCCCGGGCGTCCGCATGCACGGCATCACCCACCCGGGACTGTTCGGCGTCGCCCCCTCGACCGATCTGCTCGAACGGTGGAACTCGCGGGAGCGGGCGCTGATCGCCACCGACCCGGACCGCGTGCCGCCGCTGGCGCTG
>NZ_KB912526.1:0-5884 GCF_000383775.1 Saccharomonospora halophila 8 | reverse complement strand
ACCGCTGGCCGACGGGGCGCTCGCGGGCACCGCGACGGGAGACGCGGCGCAGGCCATCGCCACGGACGGGGCGCGCACCGTGCCGCCCCGGGAGAACGGCGGAAACCACGACATCAAGAACTTCACCCGTGGCTCCCGGGTGTACTACCCCGTCCACGTGTCCGGCGCGAAACTCTCCGGCGGTGACCTGCACTTCAGCCAGGGGGACGGTGAGATCACCTTCTGTGGCGCCATCGAGATGGGCGGCTACATCGACCTCGCCGTGGACGTCATCAAGGGCGGGATGGACACCTACGGCATTCATACCAACCCCGCCTTCATCCCGGGAAGGGTGGAGCCGAGGTACTCGGAGTTCCTGACGTTCATCGGTGTCTCGGTCGACCACCGGGACAACACCAACCTCTACATGGACGCCACCGAGGCCTACCGCAACGCCTGCCTCAACGCCATCGAGTACCTCCAACAGTGGGGCTACACCGGGCAGCAGGCCTACATGATCCTGGGCACGGCCCCGATTGAGGGGCGGGTCAGCGGCGTGGTGGACATCCCCAACGCGTGCTGTTCGCTGTACCTGCCGACCGAGATCTTCGACTTCGACATCCGGCCGGGCGGGCAGGGGCCGGTCAAACAGGACCGCGGGCAGGTCTGCGTCACCTCCTGACGCGCCCGACCCGTGTCACCCGGACGGAAGGAGAAGTCCCCATGGCCCGCGAGCCGGAGACGGCCGTCTTCGACAACGTCACGCTGCAGTGCGGGCAGACCCTGCCCCGTGTGGAGCTGGTCTACCAGACCTACGGCAAGCCCAACGCGGCGAAGGACAACCTGATCGTCTACCCGACCTGGTACTCGGGTCGGCATCAGGACAACGAATGGCTCATCGGCCCCGGCATGGCCCTGGACCCGGACCGTTGGTTCATCGTGGTGCCCAACATGCTGGGCAACGGCGTGTCCAGCTCCCCGAGCAACGCCGACGAGCCGTTCAACCAGGCGGCGTTCCCGCCCGTGACCGTGCACGACAACGTGCGCCTGCAACACCGGCTGGTGACCGAGGTGTTCGGCTTCGACCGGGTCGCCCTGGTCACCGGGTGGTCGATGGGGGCGATGCAGTCCTTCGAGTGGGGCGCGGCCCATCCCGACATGGTCGACCGGATCGGCCCGTTCTGCGGCACGGCCCGGGTGTGGCCGCACAACGTCGTCTTCCTGGAGGCCGTCAAGGCGGCGATCCGCACCGACGCGGCATGGCGGAACGGGTGGTACACCGACAAGCCGCACCGTGCGCTGCGCGCGGTCGGGCGCGTGTACGCCGGCTGGGGAGTCTCCCAGGCCTTCTACCGCGAGGAACTGTGGCGGGAGATGGGCTACGCCTCGCTGGAGGACTTCCTCGTCGGCTTCTGGGAGGGCTTCTTCCTGCTCCGGGACCCGAACAACCTGCTGACAATGGCCTGGACCTGGCAACACGGCGACATCAGCGCCAACGACCGCTACCGGGGCGAGTTCACCGCCGCGCTGAATGCGATCACCGCACGCGCCGTCGTCATGCCGTGCCGGACGGATCTCTACTTCACCCCCGAGGACAGCGAGTACGAAGCGGGATCGCTGCCGAACGCCGAGTTCCGCCCGATCCCGTCCGTCTGGGGCCACTTCGCCGGTAGCGGCGCCAACCCCACCGACACCGAGTTCATCGACAACGCACTCAAGGACCTGCTCGCGAGCTGAGCGGGTCCGCACCACACGCGACGTCCGCCCCGGGAAGGACAGGGTTTCCCATGATCGCTCTTGTGCTGCTGTACGTCGGGGCCGTGCTGGCCCTGAACGGCCTCTGGTTGCTCGGCTACGTCCAGGACCGCGAGATCGGCATCATCAACGTCTTCTCCGGCGGGATCATCCTGGTCGCGGCGATCATCGCGATGGTCCTCGGCACCCTGCGCGACGATTTCACCTTCATCGTGTTCGGGGCGCAGGTGCTGCTGTTCTCGTTCACCTACCTGTGGATCGCCTACAACCGGTACGTGGACGTGGACGGGCGCGGACTCGGCTGGTACAGCCTGTTCGTCGCGCTCACCGCGGCGCCGACCGCCGCCCTCACCCTCGCCGACGCGGACGGCGCGACGTGGATGACCTGGCTGGGGGTGAACTGGGCCGCATGGGCGGTGCTGTGGTTCCTGTACTGGGTCCTGCTGGGCCTGCAACGGCCCATCACCCGAATCGCGGGCGTCGTCACGCTCCTCGTCGGCATCGGCACCGGCTGGCTCCCGGCCTACCTGCTGCTCACCGACTACCTCACCCTGCCGACCTGACCCGGGCGGCTGGCTCAGCCGTTCTTCGCTCGCAAGTCGATGTGTTTGACACGTTGTTCCCGTTGATGAGGTATCGCACGGAACCGGACAGCGCTCTGGTGCCGTTCGAGATCCGGAAGAACCATCGTCAAACCCACCGTGATGGCTGCCGAGTCGAGCGCGATGCCTAACAGCCCCTTCCCTTGGCAGGGCTGATTCCCAGCCAGTGAAGACCACTGTTGACCAAGGCCTGTTTCTCATCCGGGTCGACAAGTTGATTGCCGTCGCGAGTGATGATCGCGTCGAACCCACGTTGCGTGAGCTTGGTGAACAGCGGGATGTCGTGTTCGGCCATGAGTTGCTCATCCCTCGCGCAGCGGAAATCGTGGTCCGGATGCATGGGGGATACCGTCCCGATGAGGGTCGGGCTGAGGTTGTGATCCACGAAGAATCTCACGCCACACTCCGGACGGCCATGTGGAAGTCCAGCGCATCGGCGGCGGAGTCGGCATCGACTCCGGGGTAGAAGTGGTTCACCTCGTCGAGGGAGACCTCGCCATCGGAGAGGAGGTCGGCGATGGTGTCGTAAGGGATGCGGGTGGCCGCGATGGTCGGCCAACCTCCCATACGGCCGGCCCGTATCTCCAGGTGTTCGCGGGGGTGGAGGAAGTCCACCACGGTGTCGCCGCGATTGGTTCGGAACGACTCGAAGATGTCCGCCAGGCTGAGGATGTGATACTGTCCCGGGTTCGCGACGAGGTCGATGGTGTTGCCGTCGTTGTCGGCGACCACGATGGTGTTGCCGTCGGTACCGAAGCCGTACTTCGACGGGTGCTCGGTCAGATCAAGGGTCGGCATCCGCGCGAAAGCTTTCCGCACTTTCTGCAGGGACGTCTCACTGCGAAGGCGAACAACCGTGCGCAGCGCCACCACGTCGCGGAACGAGTAGAGCAGTCGGGGCTTGGTCGCCAGTTCCGGGACCAGCAGTCCGGTGGAGTTCCAGCGACGTAGCTGTGAGCGCGACGCGCCGGTCAACACGGCCGTGAGGTTGGTGGGGAACATGTCACCTCCTTCGACGCCCACACTCCGCAGAATGAGTATCGCACGGGTGTGCGTCCGCGCCGGATATTTCGGTGGTCGCACCATGGAAAGTAACATGTTACATGATGATCTGCCTGCGGGGTGAGTTGCCGTGTGCCGGGCCCGCCGGTGTGAAGCCGTCCCCGGCGGGGACGGACGCCGCGGACAGCGAAACGGCGGGGCCGGGTCCGTCGTGGACCCGGCCCCGCCGGTTGTGGTGTCGTGTGGTGTTCCCGCGGTGGCTCAGCCGGTCGCGGCCGGTTGGGTCACCGCGAAGGCGAGCCGCTCACCGTCCGCGTCGGGCGTGATCCGCAGCCTCGCCCCGGGGCCGATCGCGTCGTCGAGCAGCAGGTCGGCGATGCGGTCGTCGACCTCCCGCTGGATCGTCCGCCGCAGCGGCCGGGCGCCGAACTCGGGCTGGTGGCCGCGTTCGGCGAGCCAGTCGATCGCCTCCGGCGTGAACTCCGCGGTGATCTCCTGCGCGTGCAGCCGCTCGCGGCTGTCGTTCAGCAGCAGATCGGTGATCTCGCGCAACTGCTCGGAACCAAGCTTGTCGAAGACCACGACCTCGTCCACCCGGTTCAAAAACTCCGGCCGGAACGACTCCCGCAGCTTGCCCATCAACCGGTCGCGCACCGCCTTGCCGGAGCGCTCCTGCGCGGGGCCGCTGAACCCGAATTCACCCGACCGGCTGGAGATGATCTCCGAGCCGAGGTTGCTGGTCATGATCAGCACCGTGTTGGTGAAGTTCACCGTGCGACCCTGCCCGTCGGTTAGCCTGCCGTCGTCGAACACCTGCAACAGCAGGTTGAACACGTCCGGGTGGGCCTTCTCGATCTCGTCGAGCAGGATCACGCTGTACGGGCGACGGCGCACCTTCTCGGTCAGCTGGCCGGAGTCGTCGTAGCCGACGTACCCGGGCGGGGAGCCGACCAGCCTGCTCACGGTGTGCCGCTCGCCGAACTCGCTCATGTCCAGCCGGATCATGTTGTCCTCGTCGCCGAACAGCGAGCCCGCCAGCGCCTTGGCCAGCTCCGTCTTACCGACCCCGGTCGGCCCGAGGAACAGGAACGTGCCCACCGGCCGGTCCGGGTCGTTCATGCCGGTGCGGTTGCGCCGCACCGCCCGGGACACCGCGGTCACCGCGTCGTCCTGGCCGATCACCCGCTGGTGCAGCTCGGACTCCAGCCGCCGCAGCCGCTGCTTCTCCCGCTCGGTGAGCGTGCTGGCCGGGATGCCGGTCAGCCGGGAGACCACCTCGGCGATCTGCTCGACCGTCACCGTGTCGCCGGCCGAATCCGCCTCCGGGGCGTCCTGCCCGGCACCGTCCAGGGTGCGCTGCAGCCCGGTGATCTCGTCGCGCAGTTGCGAGGCCCGTTCGTAGTCCTCCTCGGACACCGCCCCGTCCTTCTGACGTTCGAGATCCGCCAGCCGCTGCCGGATCCGCTCGCGGTCCTCGCCGGTGGTGCGGCTCAGGCGCAGCCGGGCACCGGCCTGGTCGAGTAGGTCGATGGCCTTGTCCGGCAGCTGTCGGTCGGGCAGGTACCGGGCGGACAGCTCCACCGCCGCGGTGATCGCGTCGTCGGTGTAGGTCACCTTGTGGTGCCGCTGATAGGCCTCACGCAGCCCGGACAGGATCGCGACGGCGTCGTCGACGCTCGGCTCGTCCACCGTCACCGGCTGGAAGCGGCGCTCCAGGGCCGCGTCCTTCTCGATGTTTCTGCGGTACTCGTCCCGCGTCGTCGCGCCGACCACGTGCAGCTCACCGCGGGCCAGCTTCGGCTTGAGCATGTTGCCCGCGTCGACCGCGCCCTCGGCGCCGCCCGCACCGACCACGGTGTGGATCTCGTCGAGGAAGACGATCAGCTCGTCGGAGTGCTCGGTGATCTCGTCGAGCACCTTGTTCATGCGCTCCTCGAAGTCACCGCGGTAGCGCGTGCCGGCGAGCATGCCGGACAGGTCGAGCTGCACCAGCCGCTTGCCGGTGAGTAGCTCGGGCACCTCGCCCGAGGCGATGCGCTGGGCGATGCCCTCGACGATGGCGGTCTTGCCGACACCGGCCTCGCCGAGCAGCACCGGGTTGTTCTTGGTGCGCCGGGCCAGGATCTCCAGCGTCTGCTCGATCTCGGTGTCCCGGCCGATGACCGTGTCCAGCTCGCCCGCACGGGCGCGCGCGGTCAGGTCGTGGCCGTAGGAGTCCAGCGTCGGGGTGTCGCTGTTCCCCGAGCCGCCGGATCCGCCGGAGCCGTCCGAGCCGTGGGAGCCGTCGCCGCCGCCGGTCTGCAGCGCCTGCGGCGTCACCCCGGCCGCACCGAGCAGTCGACCCGGCGCCAGCTCCTGGTTGGCGGCCAGCGCGAGCAGTACGTGCTCCGGGTCGATGTAGGTGGCGCCGAAGGCCTGGCTGACCTGGTAGGCGTCGGTCAGCACCCGCTTCGCCGCGGTCGTCAACGCCGGCGGCTGGGCCGTGCCCTCCGAACCCGGCGCACCGGCCTCGGCGCTCGCCTGCGGCAGCCGCTCGGACACCGCAC
>NZ_KB912525.1:22766-24378 GCF_000383775.1 Saccharomonospora halophila 8 | reverse complement strand
GCGGGCGTCCGGGCCGGGGCCGGACGGGCCGCCGCACCGGCGTCGGTCACCGCCTCCGCGGGAACGGTGACCGACGCCCGGACCCCGGTGATGTCCCGACCACCGTGGAGAACGACGTCGAACCCGTGCCGGACCGCCAGCCGGCCGACCACGAACAGCCCCATGCGCCGCGACGTCGTCAGGTCCACCGAGCCGGCCTCACCGATCCGCCCGTTCGCCTCGGCGATCTCGGCCTCGTTCATGCCGATGCCCTCGTCCAGCACCTCGACCGACAACCTGCCGTCGTCCAGCATCCGGCTGGCGACGGTCACCCGCGTCTCCGGTGCCGAGAAGGCGGTGGCGTTGTCGAGCAACTCGGCGACGAGCCGGACGAGGTCGCCCGCGGCATGGCCGACCACGTCGACGGCGGGCGGGGTACGGACCACGACCCGCTGGTACTGCTCGATCTCGGAGACCGCCGCGCGGAGCACGTCAGTGGTGCTCACGGGCTGACCGGAGCGTCTGCCGGGTTCGGCGCCGGAGAGCACCATCAGGTTCTCGTTGTTGCGGCGCATCCGGGTCGCCAGGTGGTCCAGCTGGAACAGGGTGGCGAGCTGGTCGGCGTCCTCCTCGTCCGCCTCCAGCCGTTCGATGAGCTGCAGCTGCCGTTGCACGAGGCTCTGACTGCGCCGGGAAAGATTCACGAACATGCCCGCGTAGCCCGCGCGCATGCCGGCCTGTTCGGAGGCGAGTCGCAGCGCCTCCTCGTGGACCGCGTCGAACGCCCGCGCCACCTGTCCGATCTCGTCCCGGGTGTGCACGCCGACCGGGTCCGGCCCGGTCCCGTCCGACCGTCCCTCCTGGATCTCGCGGACCGCGTCCGGCAGGTCGTGCTCGGCCACGTCGAGCGCACTGCGACGGAGCACGCGCAGCGACCGCAGCAGGTGCCGCGTGATCACGAACACGACCACCGCGGCCAGCGCGAACGCGACCACGAGCAGCACTGCCAGCACGCCGACCCGGACGGCCGCGTCGTCGGCGGACCCCCGCGCCCCGGCGGCGAGTTCGGCGCCGAGCTCGTCGACGAACCGGCCCAGCGAACCGGAGACGGCACCGGCCACGTCGGACCACTCCCGTGGGGTGACCGTGCCGGTGGCTTCCCCGTCGGCGTCCTCACCCGACAGCACCGAGTCGACGATCCGGACGTACTCGTCGAACCGGCCGTCCCGCACGGTTCGCGCGAACCGCTCGCGCTGCGGTTCGGAGACGGTGGCCCCGAACTCGGCGAGCCGGTCGGTGCGCCGGATTTCGGCGGTACGCAGGATTTCGTAGTCGCTGGGGGTGAGACCGAGGGCGAGACCGTGCCCGACGAGTGCCCGGTGCACCGAGACCGCCTCCCGGGCCACCAGCAGATGGTGCAGTCCGTCGGCGGTGACCGTCAGGGCGTCGTCGGTGAGGCCCGCCATCACCACGGAGTGCAGGTCGAGCAGCGCCCCCGTGGCGTCGGAGTAGGCCGACACCGCCTCCACCGCGTCCACCTGGCCGGACGAGATCCGCTCCCGCAGGTCGGACAGCGCGTCCAGCGGCTCCGCCACGGCCGCCCGCGGGGCGGCGAGGTCCGCTCCGGCCCCGG
>NZ_KB912525.1:18462-22666 GCF_000383775.1 Saccharomonospora halophila 8 | reverse complement strand
GGCGCTGGCGCGTGAGCCGCGCGACGCACCAGGCGGGAGCGCTGCCCCGCCGGAGGTGATCCAGCACCGTGAGCGGGCCGAGCCGCCTGCCCAGGTCGGCGGGGGTGAGCCCGGCGGCCCGGTAGTCGAGGGCGCGCTGGTCGAGGGGGCTGATCCCCGCGTCCCACCAGGCCTTGGCCTCCTCGACATCCCCGATCATCTGCCACCAACCTGCCGCGGCGCCGAGCAGTTCGTCCGGGGCCTCGGGCAACCGCTCGCGCATCGCGTCGAGGAAGTCCGGGTCGGCCAGGTCGACCGGTGCCCACGCCCGGTCGCCCGTCTCCCGCCGCTGCGCGGGGATACCGGCCGACGACGGCTGCGCCGGGACGCCGGCTGCCGACGGCCGGGCCTCGGCCATCCACTCCGTCGCGATCCGGTTGACCTCACGGTCCTCGGCGGTCTGCTCACGTTCGGCGGCCCACTGACGGATCACCGCGTCGACTCCGGAATCCCGCATTTCGCCTGCCTCCTTCAGCAACGCACTGCTGTGGTCGTCGCACTGCTGTGTCGTCCAAGACTGGTCGAGCAACGTTGTTCGCGATCTGAGTGCGTGGGTCCTCGGGTACCGCTCGGTCACGCAATGTGAGGAGCACCGTATGAGAGCGGACCGACGATTCGGAAGAGGTGATCGGGCTTCGATTCCGCCGACCAGTGTGTTCGGACGGGAATCCACCCGTTTGTCGGAGCGAAACGGGACGTTCAGCGCGTGCCGCTACGCACCGTATGTGTTCCCGGAGCGCACGCACGACGAACCGGCACCCCGGTCCGGGGTGCCGGTGACCTGGCCTTTCGGCCTCAGGCGAACAGCGACCGGAAGAACGTGATGATGGCCTCCGCCCCGTCCCGGAGCCAGCTCAACGCCGAGCGCACGGTGTCGGCCGACTCGGTGGGGCGCGAGACGAGGAGGAAAAGCACGAGCGCGACCGCGCCGAATATCAGTACCTTCTTCAGACCCGGTGACATGGCTTCCACCCGATTCCTGCTCGGCGTCACCGCACGGTGACGGCACTGCTTCCCACCGCATTCATCATGCCGCAGGGCGCGGCATCGCGACGGGCAGTCACGCGAACGTGGGGCGGGGGCGCACCGCGGCCCCGCCCCACGAGCCGGTGTCCGGGTACTGTAAGGCGCCTTCCGCACGGTGCCCGCACGACACGCCGGAGGGACACCCGCCCGTGTCCGCGGGTGTCCCGGCACGCGTCGGGCGCGCCCGGTACGGAAATGCGACGGTCACATACCGTGCTCAGCCGAGGGCACCCGCCTCCCGGAGACGGTCGATCTCGGCCGGGTCCAAGCCGAGTTCGGACAGCACCTCCCCGGTGTCCGACCCCCTCGGATGCGGGGAATCCGGCTCCGCCGCGGGTGTCCGGCCGAACTTCGGCCCCGGTGCGGGCTGCGTCATCCCGTCGACCTCGACGAACGACCCCCGCGCCTGATTGTGCGGATGCTCCGCGGCCTCCCACGGCGACAGCACCGGGGTCAGGCAGGCGTCCGTGCCCTCCGCCCTGGCCGTCAGTTCGTCCCGGGTGTACCGGCCGATCGCCTCCGCGAGCATCTCCCGCAGGCGGGGCCACTCGCGCTGGTCGATGTGGACCGGCACCTGCTCGGGGTCGAGTCCGAGCACCTCGAGAAGCGCGGACCAGAACCGCCCCTCGATGGCGCCGACGGCGACGTAGCGCCCGTCCGCGGTGGTGTAGGTGTCGTAGAACGGCGCCCCGCCGTCGAGCATGTTCTCCCCGCGCTCGCCGTCCCACAGACCGCTGGCCCGCAGTCCGAACAGATGCGTGGTCAGCAGTGCCGACCCCTCCACCATCGAGGCGTCCACGACCTGGCCGAGTCCCGAGGAGCGGCGCTCGTACAGCGCGGCGAGCACGCCCATCGCGAGATACATCCCGCCGCCGCCGAAATCGGCGAGGAAGTTGACCGGCGGCACCGGCCGTTCCCCCGCCCGGCCGACCGGGTGCAGGGCACCGGACAGGCCGATGTAGTTGATGTCGTGCCCCGCCGAGGGCGCCAGGGGGCCGGTCTGGCCCCACCCGGTGATCCGCCCGTAGACCAGGCCCGGGTTCCGGGCGTGCACCTGCTCGGGGCCCAGCCCCATGCGTTCGGCGACGCCGGGACGGAATCCCTCCACGAGCACGTCCGCCTTCTCCGCGAGCGTGAGCACCAGCTCGACGCCCTCGGCGGTCTTGGTGTCCACCCCGATGGTCCGTCGGCTGCGCAGCAGCGGGTCCTTCGGCACGGCGAGCACGTCGTCGCCGGGAACGGCCCGGTCGACCCGCACCACGTCGGCACCGAGGTCGGCCAGGACGGTGCAGGCGAAGGGTGCGGGCGCGAGTCCCGCGAGTTCGACGACCCGCAGACCGCTCAGCGGTCCAGCGCTCATGACGACCGCCTTTCCTGGTCGGTCAACCCCGCGTCACAGACCACGGGAGATGATGTCCTTCATGATTTCGTTCGTGCCGCCGAAGATGCGCGAGACACGCATGTCGGCCCAGGCCCGGGCGATCGGGTACTCGGTCATGTAGCCGTAGCCGCCGAACAGCTGCACGCACTCGTCGACGACCTTGTTCACCCGCTCGGTGGTCCACAGCTTCGCCATCGCCGCACCCTGCACGTCCAGCTCGCCCCGCAGGTGCCGTTCGATGCACTGGTCGAGGAACGCCCGGGACACCGCCGCCTCGGTGGCGGCCTCGGCGAGCTTGTACTTGGTGTTCTGGAAGCCGAAGATCGGACGGCCGAAGGCGGTGCGCTCCTTGGTGTAGTCCAGGGTCAGCTCGATCGCGCTCTCCATCCCCGCCACGGCGGTGACCGCGATGAGCAGACGTTCCTGCGGGAGCTGCTGCATCAGCTGGACGAAGCCCTGGCCCTCCTGCTCGCCGAGCAGGTTGTCCGCGGGCACCCGGACGTCGTCGAAGAACAGCTCGGCGGTGTCCTGCCCGTGCATGCCGACCTTGTCCAGGGTGCGCCCCCGGCGGAAGCCCGGGGTGGAGGTCTCCACCACGATCAGCGAGACGCCCTGCGCGCCCCCGTCCGGATCGGTCTTGACCGCGACCACCACGAGATCGGCCAGCGCGCCGTTGGTGATGAACGTCTTCGCCCCGTTGATCACGTAGTGATCCCCGTCGCGGACCGCCCGGGTGGCGATGCCCTGCAGGTCCGAGCCCGTGCCGGGCTCGGTCATCGCGATGGCGCCGACGAACTCGCCGGAGGCGAGCTTCGGCAGCCAGCGCTGCTTCTGCTCCTCGGAGCCGTAGGCGAGCAGGTAGTGCGTCACGATCCCGTTGTGTACCGACACGCCCCAGGCGCTGTCCCCGCTGCGGGCCTGCTCCTCGTAGAGCACGGCCTCGTGCGCGAACGTCCCGCCGCCACCCCCGTAGGCCTCCGGGATCGACAGGGCGAGCAGGCCCACCTCGCCCGCCTTGGTCCACACCTCGCGGTCGATCCGCTTGTTCTCGGCCCACCTCTCCTGATGCGGGGTGAGCTCGTTGCGGCAGAAGGTCCGGGCCATGTCCCGGAAATCGGCCAGCTCCTCGGTCATCCACGAACTCTGCTGTTGCTGCAGCGGCACGGCGCTCCCTCCGGGAGTCGGGACGGGCGGGAAAAACATTACGATTGGAAGGTAAGTTTCCGCCGGAATGTACTCCGCCGCGCACCTTCCGGTAAAGGAGGGACGGGGCGGGACCCTTCCCACCGGACGAGCGGACAGGAGCCGGACAGTCGTGACCACGCCGGAACGCAGGCACCGCACACAGGCCGAACGGACGGCGCGCACCCGCGCCGCGCTGCTCGACGCGACCATCGACTGCCTGGTCGAACGCGGATACGCGCGGACGTCGATGCAGGAGGTCTGCGCGCGGGCCGGAGTGTCGAAGGGTGCGGTCCAGCACCACTTCCCCGACAAGGCCCAGCTGATGGCCGCGGCGGTGGAACACCTGACCGGCCGGCTCACCGAGCGGCACGCCCCGGACACCGCCGGACTCCCCGAGGGACCCGAACGGGTGACCGCGATCATCGACCTGCTGTGGGAGTCCTACTCCGGCACGCTGGCCAGTGCGGCGATGGAGCTGTGGGTCGCCGCGCGGACCGACCCGGCCCTGCGGGAGGCCATGCGCCCGGTCGACCGCGCCCTCGGCCGCGCCACCCTCGACCGGCTCCCCGCCCC
>NZ_KB912525.1:8384-18362 GCF_000383775.1 Saccharomonospora halophila 8 | reverse complement strand
GCGGCCGGCCGCACACCTCGCCGGCTGACCCCCACCGCGGCCGGCTGACCCCACCGCGCCGGCGGCGCGAGCGGGTCCGTGAGCACCCCGGTCCTCACAGGACGCGAATCAGGCCCTCCTGCACGACCGTCGCGATGTGCGCACCGTCCCGGGTGAACAGACGCCCGGTGGCCAGTCCCCTCCCGCCCGAGGCGGTGGGTGAGGTGCTGTCGTAGAGGAACCACTCGTCGGCCCGGAACGGCCGGTGGAACCACAGCGCGTGGTCCAGGCTCGCACCGAGCACCTTGTCGAAGTCCCAGTACACACCGTGCCGGGCCAGCACCGAGTCCAGCAGCGTCATGTCGGAGGCGTAGGCGAGCACACAGACGTGCAGCAGCCGGTCGTCGGGCAGTGTGCCGTCGGCCCGCATCCACACCCGGTTGCGCTCCGGGGGCTCGCCGGTCGACCGGCTCACCCACGGCGGGTCGTGGACGTAGCGGAGGTCGATCGGCCGGGGCAGTGCGCGCAGCCCGAGCTCCTCGTAGCCCTCCGCGCGCTGCGGCAACGTCGGGAGCGACTCGGGATCGGCGACGTCCGGCATCGGCTCGCCGTGCTCGACGCCGGACTCGGTGAGCTGGAACGACGCGGACAGCGAGAAGATCGCCTTACCGTGCTGGACCGCCACCACCCGGCGGGTGGTGAACGAGCGACCGTCCCGGATCCGGTCGACCTCGTACACGATCGGCACCTCGGGGTCACCGGGGCGGATGAAGTAGGCGTGCAGGGAGTGGACTCCACGCTCCTCCGGCACCGTCCGCCCCGCCGCGACCAGGGCCTGTCCGGCGACCTGGCCGCCGAACACGCGGGTCGGCGAGTGTGCCGGGCTCACCCCCCGGTAGATGTTCTCCTCGATCCGTTCGAGGTCCAGCAGGGCGACCAGCCGGTCCAGCACCGCCTGTCCGCCCATCCCGCCGTCGGTGTCCAACCCCGTGGCGGCCTGCCGTGCCAGCTCAGTCATGACACCGATTCAACACGGTCGGGGCGGCGCTGCCCGGCACCCCGTCCCGCCGACACGCTCACGCGTGGTCCTCCTCACCGAGCCGGTGGACCCGGATGAGGTTCGTGGAGCCGACCGTTCCGGGGGGCGACCCCGCCACGATGACCACGTTGTCCCCCGGCTGGTACCGACCGGTCTCCAGCATCGCGTGGTCGACCTGCTGGATCATACGGTCGGTGGAGTCCACCGGCGACACGATCCGCGCCGTGGTGCCCCAGGTCAGGGCCAGCTGCGAGCGCACGCTCTCCAGCGGGGTGAACGCGAGCAACGGCAGGCGGGTGTGCAGTCGTGCGAGTCTGCGCACGGTGTCACCGGACTGGGTGAAGGCGACCAGCGCCTTGGCGTTCAGCCGCTCCCCGATGTCCCGGGCGGCGTAGGAGATGACCCCCCGCTTGGTCCGGGGGACGTGACTCAGTGGCGGGACCGCGGGCATGTCCGCCTCCACGGCCTCGACGATCTTGCTCATCGTCTCCACCGTCTCGACCGGGTAGCGGCCGACGCTCGTCTCGCCCGAGAGCATGACCGCGTCGGTGCCGTCCAGCACGGCGTTGGCCACGTCGGACGCCTCGGCACGGGTGGGCCGCGAGTTGCCGATCATCGAGTCGAGCATCTGGGTGGCCACGATCACCGGCTTGGCGTTCTCCCGGGCGATCTGGATGGCCCGCTTCTGCACCAGCGGCACCTGCTCCAGCGGCAACTCCACACCGAGATCCCCGCGGGCGACCATCAGACCGTCGAAGGCGAGCACGACCGCCTCCAGGTTGTAGACCGCCTCGGGTTTCTCCAGCTTGGCGATGACGGGCACCCTCCCCCGGCCCACCCGGTCCATCACCTGGTGCACCAGGTCGATGTCGGCGGGGGAGCGCACGAACGACAGCGCCACGAAATCCACACCCAGTTCGAGGGCGAACTCCAGGTCCTCGATGTCCTTGTCGGACAGGGCGGGTACCGACACGTCCATACCCGGCAGCGAGACGCCCTTGTGGTTGCTGACGGGGCCGCCCTCGACGACCTCACAGATCACGTCGGCGCCCTCCACGCGCTCGACGACGAGGGCCACCTTGCCGTCGTCCACCAGCAGCCGGTCGCCGGGCTTCGCGTCCTCGGCCAGCCCTTTGTAGGTGGTGGAGACGCGCTCGTGGGTCCCGGCGATGTCGTCGACGGTGATGCGCACCTTGTCGCCGGCGCGCCAGTCGACGGGACCGCCCGCGAACTCACCCAGCCGGATCTTGGGACCCTGCAGGTCGGCGAGGATCCCGACCGCGCGCCCGGATTCCCGCGCCGCGGTCCGGATGAGGTCGTGGACCTGCTTGTGGTCGGTGTGGGTGCCGTGGCTGAAGTTCATCCTGGCCACGTCCATCCCCGAATCGACGAGCGCCCGGACCTTGTCCGCCGTCGCCGTCGCCGGGCCGAGGGTGCATACGATCTTCGCTCGTCTGCTCACACCCGAAAAGCCTAGCCGGTCGGCGCGCCCACGTCTGTACCGATCCCGTGTCGGTCGTGCCGCGTATGTCACCGGGCGCGGCCGGGGCTTGCCGGTCGGTCACCGGTGGCGGGTCACCGGCGGGGCAGCTCGCTCGCGCCGACGTGCGCGGCCGCCCAGTCGTTGATCGGCCGCAACGCGCGCCAGGCGGTGCGCACCCGGTCCAGGCAGGTGCGCTCGTGCAGGGCGTCGTCGGGGGGCCAGGTCGACAGCGCGTACAGCGTGCGGTGCCGTAGCAGCTCGATACGGGGATGGTCGGCTCCGAACCCGCGGGGGCGGGTCCGCAGCCGGTCCCCGCAGATCTCCCAGCCCGCGCCGCGCAACTCCGCGACGAGGTCGGCCAGTTCCCCGCCGTGCACGTCCGTGTGGACGGCCCGGCGGAACCGGGCGAGCTGGTCCGGGGCCAGGTGGAAGCAGCCGCCGCCGGCGCGCAGCCCCGCCGGGCCGACCTCGACGTAGAACGCGCCACCGCCCCGGCCCCGTTCGACGACCGCCCCGCAGTGCGTCTTGTACGGGCTCTTGTCCCGGGCGAAACGCACGTCCCGGTACGGGCGGAAGACCTTGCCCTCGCCGAAGTCGCCGAACTCCGCCAGCAGCTCCGCCAGCAGCGCCTCCATCGGGGCCCGCACGTCCCTGGTGTAGGTGGGCAGGTTCTCCCGCCAGTAGGCCTTCGAGTTGTCCACCACGAGCCCGTCGAAGAAGTCGATCGCGTACTCGCCGAAGCCGGTGAACGCCATGCTCCCACGCTACGTCGGCCCCGTCCGGGCTCAGTAGGTGAGGCCGAGGACCCACCCGCCGAGGGTGTACGCGGCGAGGGTGATCAGCACCAGCCCGATGACGTTGAGCAGCACCCCGCCCCGGATCATCTGCCCGATGCGGACGTGGCCGGACCCGAAGACGATGGCGTTCGGCGGGGTCGCCACGGGCAACATGAACGCGCAGGTCGCGGCCATCGCCGCGGGCACGGCGAGCACCATCGGCCCGTGGCCGAGCCCCACGGCGACCCCGCCGAGGATCGGCAGGAACGCCGCGGCCGTGGCGGTGTTGCTGGTCAACTCGGTCAGCATCAGCACGAGCAGGGCCGCCGCGGCGGCCAGCAGGATCAGCGGCAGCACGGACAGCCCGCCGACCTGCTCACCGATCCACTCACTCAGGCCGGTGTCGGTGAACCGGGTGGACAGGCTCAGCCCACCCCCGAACAACAGCAGGATACCCCAGGGCAGGGTCTTGGCCGTGTCCCAGTCGAGCGTGCGGACCCCGGCGCGCGCGTCCACGGGCAGCAGGAACAGCACCACGGCCGCGGCCATCGCGATGCCCGCGTCGGAGACGTTGCCCAGCCAGGGGGCCACCTCGGCGACCGCGTCGACGTCGGCCAACGCCGGGATGGCGATCCAGGACACCGCCGCGAGCACGAACACGGCCAGCGCGTTGCGTTCGCCCCGGCTCATCCGGCCCATCTCCGCCAGCCGGCCGCGGATCAGCTCGCGGCCGCCGGGCAGGGACCGCAGGCGCGGCCGGAACACCACCCGGGTCAGGACCAGCCAGGCGAGCAGAAGGAACACCGCGGACACGGGGAGCCCGAACAGCATCCACTCCCCGAACGTGAGGGTGATGCCGAAGTTCTCCTCCAGGTAGCCGACCAGCAGGGTGTTCGGCGGTGTGCCGATGATCGTGGACAGCGAGCCGATCGAGGCCGCGTAGGCGATGCCGAGCATGAGCGCCGTGGCGAAGTTGGTGTCGCCCTCGCCGTCGCCCAGCTGGGACACCAGCCCGAGCACCGACACCCCGATCGGCAGCATCATCACCGCGGTGGCCGTGTTGCTGACCCACATGCTGATGAACGCCGTGGCGAGCATGAACCCCGCGACCAGCCGCACCGGCCCGGTCCCCACGGCCAGGACGGTGCGCAACGCGATCCGCCGGTGCAGATTCCAGCGCTGCATCGCCAGGGCGATCAGGAATCCGCCCATGAACAGGAAGATGATGTCGTCGGCGTACGGGGCCGCGACCTCCTCGATCTCCCCGACGCCGAGGAACGGGAACAGCACGAGCGGCAGCAGGGCCGTCGCGGCCAGCGGCAACGCCTCGGTGACCCACCACACGGCCATGAGCACCGCGACGGCGGCCGTCACCCGGCCGTCCGGGGACAGGCTTCCCGGCAACAGCAGGAACGTGAGCACGGCCAGCACGGGGCCGAGCACGAGTCCGGTCCACTGCCTGCGCACCCCGGAGGTCTCCCCGCCGGTGTCGGTGTCGTCCGCACCCCGCGCCTCGTCACTGACCGATTCCGACATCACTCACCTCCACGACGAGTGTGCGCAACGTAGCGCATCGGCGTCGGTCGACCACACCGACGAGTGAGGGAGGGGCGGTCACACGCTCCCTCCAGTGACCGGCCCCGGACATCGGCGGGGGTCCCCGGTGTCCCGGGCCGGTCGGCCGTCAGCAGCGGGAGTGGGTCGGGGGGGAACCCCTCAGCCGAAGAAGACCTCGGCCTCGGCGTAGCGCTCCGGCGGTACGGTCTTCAGCTCGGCGGTGGCCTCCGCCAGCTTCACCCGGACGATGTCGGTGCCGCGCAGGGCCACCATCACGCCCGAATCCCCGTCGGCGACGGCGTCCACCGCGTGCAGTCCGAACCGCGTGGCCAGCACCCGGTCGTAGGCGGTCGGGGTGCCGCCGCGCTGGGTGTGGCCCAGCACGACCGCGCGCGACTCCTTGCCGGTGCGGTGGGCGATCTCGTCGGCCAGCCAGTTGCCCACCCCGCCGAGCCGGACGTGCCCGAAGGCGTCGGTCTCGCCGGTCTGCAGCACCTCGGCCCCGCCTTCCGGCAGGGCCCCCTCGGCGACGACGATGATCGGTGCGTACTCCCGCTCGAACCGCCGCCGGACCCATTCGACCACCGTGTCGACGGAGAACGGGCGCTCCGGCACCAGGATGACGCTCGCGCCGCCGGCCAGGCCGGAGTGCAGCGCGATCCACCCCGCGTGCCGGCCCATCACCTCCACCACCAGGGCACGGTGGTGCGACTCGGCGGTGGTGTGCAGCCGGTCGACCGCCTCGGTGGCGATGTGCACCGCGGTGTCGAAGCCGAAGGTGTAGTCGGTGGCGGCGAGATCGTTGTCGATGGTCTTCGGCACCCCGACGACCTTCACGCCGTCCGCGGTGAGCCGGTTCGCCACCCCGAGTGTGTCCTCGCCCCCGATCGCGATGATCGCGTCGAGGCCCTTGTCGGCGACCACGGACCGGATCGCCTCGACGCCGCCGTCCTCTTTGTAGGGGTTGGTGCGGGACGAACCGAGGACGGTGCCGCCCCGGGTGAGGATGCCCTCGACGTCGTCACGGGTCAGCCACCGACCCTCCCCCGTGATGGCCCCGCGCCAACCGCTGCGGAAGCCGAAGATCTCCCAACCGTGCGTCTCGATTCCCTTCAGCACCACCGCGCGGATCACCGCGTTGAGCCCCGGGCAGTCGCCTCCACCGGTCAGCACGCCGACTCGCATCACCACGACACCTCTCCGGTTGTCCTCCGTCACATTTTCCGGTCGCCAGCCTATCCCGGCGGGGTCTTGATCGGTGCAGCGGATCACCGACCTGGTAGGGTGCGTTCCGTGCAGCGCTTCGCTTTCTGGTTTAGCGGGCCGGCCCGGGGTGGGCCGGTCGGCGACACCGTGCGCTGACCACCGACCATTCCGAGCCGGACGAGGACAAGCCGGCTCGGCGGTCACGGTCGGGGCGGCTTGCGGAAAGGAAGCCATGACCCCCACGGCCGAACCGGACCGTTCCGCGACCGCGGTGAACGCACCCGACCACACCGACCCGGTGCACACGCTGGACGACCAGCGGATCACGGGTGTCAGCCCGTTGCTCTCCCCCGCCCTGCTGCGTCAGGAACACCCCGTGGGCCCCGGGGTCGCCAAGACGGTCGCCCAGGGCAGGCGGGACGTCGTCGACATCCTCGACGGCCGGGACGACCGGTTGCTGGTCGTCGTCGGACCGTGTTCGGTCCACGATCCGGCCGCCGCCCTGGACTACGCGCGCAGGCTGGCCGAGCACGCCGCGACCGTGACCGACGAACTGCACGTCGTGATGCGGGTGTACTTCGAGAAGCCCCGGACGACGCTGGGCTGGAAGGGACTGGTCAACGACCCGGACCTGGACGGCAGCTACGCGGTCAACAAGGGGCTCCGGGCGGCGCGCAGGCTGCTGCTCGACATCTCCGCGCTGGGGCTGCCCGTCGGGACCGAGTTCCTCGACCCGATCACCCCGCAGTTCCTCTCCGACACCGTGACCTGGGGGTCCATCGGCGCGCGCACCGCGGCCAGCCAGGTGCACCGGCAACTGTGCAGCGCCCTGTCGATGCCGGTGGGGATCAAGAACTCGACCGACGGCGACGTGCAGGTCGCCGTGGACGCCACCAGGGCGGCCGCGGCGAGCCACGTGTTCGCCGGGGTCAACGCCGACGGCCTCGCCGCCCTGCTGACGACGTCCGGCAACCCGGACTGCCACGTCATCCTGCGCGGGGGCTCGACGGGGCCGAACCACGACCCCGACACCGTCGCCGACACCCTCACCCGCCTGCGCGCGTCGGGTCTGCCCGAACGGGTGATCGTGGACGCCAGCCACGGCAACAGCGGCAAGGACCACCACCGGCAGGCCGACGTGGTGCGCGAGCTCGCCGCCCGCGTCGGTACGGCCGAGCCCGGTGTGGCGGGCGTGATGCTGGAGAGCTTTCTCGAAGCCGGACGGCAGGATCTCACCCTCGGCCGCGCGGACGGGTTGACCTACGGCCGCAGCATCACCGACGCGTGTCTGGACTGGCCCACCACGGCCACCCTCCTGGACGAACTCGCCGACGCCGTCCGTACCCGGCGCTGACGGCCCCACCGGACGGTGGTGCCGTGAAGGACCCCTTCCCTGCGTCAAACACCCCTACCGGGCGGGGAAGGCGCGACGGCGGGTGAGGTCCTGGCGGACCTGTTCGAGGACGCGCCAGCGTTCGAGGTTGTGGCGGGCGTCGGCCAGGGCGTCGTGGGCGTCGTCGGGTGCGCCCGGCAACCGGGGCCTGCCGAGGTCCTCCCACCGTTGCCGCAGGTCCCGGGTGAAGCGGGGGAGGGTACGCGGCATCGCCGGCATGGGCCCCCACAGCTGCGCGAGCACCACGTGGTCGTAGGCGGCCAGCCACGCCCACAGCTCGATCCCCTCGGCCGGTTCCCCGAAGAAGTCGAGCAGGTCGGCACGGATGCGCTCCCGACCGCGCCACGCCCGGTCCCCGGGCGGGGGCAGCTTGGTCAGCACGTGCTCCCGCACCCACGGGCCCGCCTTGGCGGGGTCGAACTCGGTCGACACGGCGTAGAACTCGCGTCCCGTCTCGTCCACGACACCGATCGAGACCAGGTCGATCGTCACGCCGTCCTCGATGAATTCGGTGTCGTAGAAGAACCGCACGCGGGCACGGTACTCGACGGGCCACCGGGTTCCGGGAGCGGATCAGCTCGCCTTCGACTCCGGGATCCGGGCGGTCCCACCCGCGTCGCCCTGCGCGGGGACCGCGGGGCGGGCCTCGGTCTGTCCGGCGTCGCGCAGTTCCTTGGCCTTCGCGGCGTAGACGTCGACGTACTCCTGACCCGACAGTTCCATCAGCGCGTACATGATCTCGTCGGTGATCGACCGTTCGATGAACCGGTCCCCGGACAGCCCCTCGTACCTGGAGAAGTCGAGCGGCGTGCCGAACCGGATCTCGATCCGGCGCGGCCACCACAGCCGCGAACCGATCGGGTTGACCTTCTCGGTGCCCACCATCGCGACGGGGACCACCGGGGCCCGCGACTCCAGGGCGATCCGCGCGACGCCGGTCTTGCCCTTGTAGAGCCTGCCGTCGGGCGACCGGGTGCCCTCCGGGTAGATTCCGAGCAGCCGCCCCTCGCGCACCAGCCGGACGGCGGTGTCGATCGCGGCCTGGGCCGCCGAGCCACTGGAGCGGTCGATCGGGAACTGGCCGACACCGGAGAAGAACCACTTCTTGAGCCTGCCCTTGAGGCCCGGCTCGGTGAAGTACTCCTGCTTGGCCGGGAAGGTCACCCGGCGGGAGACCCGCAGCGGCATGAAGAACGAGTCCGCGACGGCCAAATGGTTCCCCGCGAGGATGACGCCGCCCTCGTCCGGGATGTTCTCCGCCCCGATCACCTTGGCGGGCCACAACAACCGCATCAGGGGCCCCGGCAGCACGTACTTCATGAACCAATACAGCACTGCGGGGTCCCTCCTCGGTGCGCACGACGAACGGCGGCGCCGGAGCCGCCGACCGGTCAGCTTACGAATCCCGGAGGAGACGGCACAACAGCGGTACCCGGCGGCACCGGCCACGGCGATCGAGATCACAGCGCCAGGCCCACACCGGTGTCGGCGTACCCGCGGCGAACCGGACCCGCGGTGTCCCCGGCGACGCCGGACGCCCCGGTCCCTCCCGCCGTCACCCTCACGGTACCGCCTCGCGAGACCTCCCGTCCGTGCGAACATTGGGGGGACACAGCTCGACGGAAGGACGACCGGGCATGCCTGTGCTCTCCCCCGCCGCGCCGCTTCCCCGTACCGGTGGGCCCGGGACCGCGCTTGAGCGCGGCGCGCACGTGGCAACCCGGGACCACGACGCGCGGATCCGCGGGCGCGTCGGGTACTTCGTGAACTCGGTCAGACAGGTTGGTGTCCGATGAACCCTACGTCAGGCGCGGACGGGCCGGAGGACGTCGACGCCACGTTCGAGCGGATCGTCGCGGATCTGCGGGCGGAGGGGCTCGGCGCGGACGCGGACACGCTCGCCGGTGATCCGCACGACGATCCCGGCCCCGGGGGGACGACCCGGGAGCTTGACGGGGACGACGACACGCCCGACGGTTCCCCCGACGGGCCCACCGGAGCCGGCCGCGGTGACCGGTCGGGCATCCCGCGCCGGGGTCCCTCCCACCGGGCCGACGGGAGCGGAACGGACCCCGGTGCGGGTTCGCGTTGGCGCGAGGCCGACACCGACTGGGACGACACGCTGTTCGGCGACGACCCCGGGGAGGACGACGAGCACTTCGTGCCCCCGGAGCCGCCCCCTCTCCCCCGGCCGCGCAAGGGTGCGTTCGTGGTGCTGCTGTTCTTCGTGGTCGGGATCGTCCTGCTCGCCGCTCCCGGCGTGTTCGGGCTCAGTGGTTCCCTCGCGCTACCGCTCGGGTTGCTGGCGGTGGCCAGCGGGATCGCGTTGGCGCTGCTGCGGGTCCGTCAGGGTCCGCCGGACGGCGCCGATCCCGAGAACGGCGCCCAGGTCTGAGACGTCCGGGAGCGCCGACGGGGCTCACCGGCGGGGGTTCCACCGGCGGTGGGTTCGCCCTGGGCGCGGTGCGTCGAGCACCCGCCACAGGGCCGCGGGGCCGGTCACGGCACATCCCTCGGCGCGGACCCGGTCCCGCAGCCACCGGTC
>NZ_KB912525.1:3771-8284 GCF_000383775.1 Saccharomonospora halophila 8 | reverse complement strand
CCGCGCCCGACGGTCGGCCTCGGCGGCGAGTTTCCGCCGCCCGCGCGGCCGTCCGTCGACGGGGCGGGCGCGCAGGAAGTAGTGCAGGACGGTGCCGTCGAGCACGGGTTCCAGCCAGACCTCCATGGTGCCCACCAGGGCCCCGCGCACGGTCCAGCGCAGACCGGAGTCCCCGCGGTCGGTGTAGACTTCGAGCGTGAGGTCGGGCCAGTAGGCGCTCCACGACCGCGGGTCGGCGAACGCCGCCGCGACCGTGCCCGGGGGTACGGCGAGGAACGTCTCGTCGACGATGTCGAGCGCGGGCACGCCCGCGGAGTCCAGCGCGGGCACGCCCGCGGAGGCGTCAGCGGTGTCGGACACGACGGCCACGATCGCACGTCCCGGCGGATTCGTCGGCCCCCGGGCATCGTCACGAGAACGGACAGGGGTTAGGTTGACCGGCCAGTAACAATGCTTGGACACGGAGGTTGACGTGCGCGAGTACAGCGCCCCCGCGACTGCTTCGGTCGCCGACGACGAGAACATGTCGGACGTCGTCTGGGTCAATGCCGAGCGGTTCGGCGACACCGTGAGTTTCCGTCGCCAGGTCGACGGCTCGTGGCGCGACGTCACCGCGGCCGAGTTCGCCGCGCAGGTACTCGCCGTCGCGAAGGGCCTGATGGCCGCCGGCATCGAGCAGGGCGACCGGGTCGGACTGATGTCGAAGACCCGCTACGAGTGGACCCTGATCGACTTCGCCATCTGGGCCGCGGGCGGCGTCACCGTCCCGATCTACGACACGTCGTCGGCCGAACAGGCACACTGGATCCTGACCGACTCGGGGGCCAGGGCCGTCGTCGTGGAGACCGGCGAGCACGCCGAGACGGTCGGGTCCGTGCGCGAGCGCCTGCCCGAACTCGACAACCTCTGGCGGATCGAGGGCGACCGGCCCGCCGTCGACGAGCTGTCCGCGCTGGGGGCGGAGGTCGCCGACGACGACGTGCACACCCGCAGGCGCAGCGTCGGCGCACAGGACGTGGCCACCATCGTCTACACCTCGGGCACCACGGGCAGGCCCAAGGGTGTCGTGCTGACGCACCACAACCTGCTGGCCGAGGTGCGGGCCGACATCAAGGCCTTCCCCCAGCTGATGGATGCCGGCAATTCCCAGCTGCTGTTCCTGCCGCTGGCGCACATCCTCGCCCGCGCGATCGCGCTGACCGCGTTCACCTCGCGGGTCACGCTGGGGCACACCCCCGACATCAAGGATCTGCTCGCCGACCTGAGCACGTTCCGCCCGACCTTCGTGGTCGCGGTGCCGCGGGTGTTCGAGAAGGTCTACAACAACTCGAAGCTCAAGGCGCACTCCGAGGGCAAGGGCAACATCTTCGACAAGGCCGAGGCCACGGCCGTGGCCTACAGCAAGGCGCAGGACGGGGGCGGCCCCGGCCTCGGCCTGAAGCTCAAGCACGCGGTGTTCGACAAGCTCGTTTACACCAAGCTGCGGGCCGCGCTCGGTGGCCGCTGCATCGCCGCCGTCTCCGGCGGCGCGCCGCTCGGCGGCCGGCTCGCGCACTTCTTCCGCGGCATCGGGGTGCCGGTGTTCGAGGGGTACGGGCTCACCGAGACCTCGGCGGCGGCCAACGTCAACACCCGCGACGAGTTCCGGGTCGGCACGGTCGGCAAGCCGGTGGCGGGCACCTCCGTCCGCATCGCCGAGGACGGCGAGGTCATGCTCAAGGGTGACGTCGTGTTCCCCCGGTACTGGAACAACGAGCAGGCCACCGACGAGTCGCTGGAGGACGGCTGGTTCCACACCGGCGATCTCGGTCAGCTCGACGAGGACGGCTTCCTGAAGCTGACCGGCCGGAAGAAGGAGATCATCGTGACCGCGGGCGGCAAGAACGTCGCCCCGTCCGGACTCGAGGACACGCTGAAGTCGAAGCCGCTGATCAGCCAGGCGATGGTCGTCGGGGACCAGCGGCCGTTCATCGGCGCACTGGTCACCATCGACGAGGAGTTCTTCCCGACCTGGAAGCAGCAGCACGGCAAGCCCGCGGACGCGACCGTGGCCGACCTCGCCGACGACCCGCAGCTGCGGGCCGACGTCCAGGCCGCCGTCGACGAGGCGAACACGTTCGTGTCGAACGCCGAGGCGATCAAGAAGTTCGCCGTGCTCCCGCACGACTTCACCGAGGCCGGCGGCGAGATCACGCCGAGCATGAAGCTCAAGCGCAATGTGGTCGGCAAGAACTACGCCGAGGCGATCGAGCAGCTCTACGCGCAGTGATCCTCTCCCGCCGGTGTGCCCGGCGGTGATCCCCCGCCGGGCACACCGGCGGACACCATGAGGAAGGCCCGGGGCCGCTCCGCGTGCCCCGGGCCTTCCTCGTGTCCGGACCCTCTGCGGTCCGGTCAGCGCACCAGGGTTTGTGTCGGGGCGGGCTCGTCCGAGACCGGGAGACGGTAGTGCTGGGCGAGGAAACCGGCGATCTCGCGGAACAGCGGCGCCGCGGAGCCGTACTCCGGCAGCGTCGTGTCGGGGGCGTCCAGCCACACCCCGACCACGAACCGTGGGTCGTCGGCGGGGACGATCCCGGCGAAGGTGACGTTGTGCAGCGTGTTGCTGTACCCGCCGGTCTCCGGATCCACCTGCTGCCCCGTCCCGGTCTTGCCGGAGATCTGGTATCCCTCCAGCGCGGCCTCCGGCGCGGTGCCCCGGTGCCGGTAGTCACCGTCCTGCACCACGGCCCGCAGCATGTCGGTGACCGTGTCCGCCGTCGCCGGGTCGGCCACGCGGGTCGTGCGCGGCGCAGGTTCCGGCACACGCTCCCCGTCCGGGGTGATCCGCGCCCGCACGATCCTCGGTTCCACCCGGACCCCGTCGTTGGCGAGCGCCTGGTACATGCTCGCCATCTGCAACACGGTCATCGACATGCCCTGACCGATCGGCAGATTCCCGAAGGTCGTGCCGGACCACTCGTCCCGCGGCGGGACGTAACCCGCGCTCTCTCCGGGCAGGCCGACCCCCGTCGTCCGGCCCACGCCGAACTGTTCCAGCTCCTTGAGGAACCGGTTCGGACCCAGTTCCCGGGCCAGTTGCAGTGTCCCGACGTTCGACGACTTGGCGAACACGCCGCGGGTGGTGAACCGCTGGGTACCGTGGGTCCAGGCGTCGTGCACCGTGTGATCGGCGATCTCGATGGAGCCCGGGACCTCGAGTACCGAGTCCGGGCCGACGATCCCGTCCTCGATCGCGGCGGTCGCGGTCACCACCTTCGCGACCGAACCCGGCTCGAACGGCGTGGTCACCGCGTCGTTGCCGAGAGCCTCGTTCGTCAGCTCGTCCTCGCCCGGGTCGAACGTGGTGTCGTTGGCGAGGGCGTACACTTCGCCGGTCCGGGCGTCCAGGACCACGGCGGCACCACCCTCGGCGTGCGCGCGTTCGACGTAGTCGGCGAGGGTGCGCTGCACCTCGTACTGCACGTCCGAGTCGAGGGTCAGTTCCAGATCCGAGCCCGGCGTGGCCGGCTGCACGTTCCGTTCGGTACCGGGGATCACCAGATCGAGACCCCGACCCGGGGTGTTGACGATCTGTCTGCCCGGGGTGCCCGCCAGGACCTCGTTGCGCATGGACTCCAACCCGGACAGTCCGCCGAGGTTGTGCTTGCTCGGATCCGGGTCGTCCTGCCGCCAGTTCGCGTACCCGACGACCTTCATCGCCAGGTCACCGCCCGGATACACCCGCTTCGCCCGCTTCTCGTACCCGATCTCCGGGTACTTCTCCTCGATCTCCTCCGCCACCGACGGCTGCACCCCCTCGACGAGGTAGGTGAATGGTGCGTCCTTGTGGAACAGTCGCAGCAGCTCCTCCTCCGTCGTGCGGTGCGGGAGCTTCCGCGCGATGAAGCCGGCGACCTCGGCGGCCCGGGTGTCGAAGTTCTCGCCCGAATCGGGATCGGACCGCGCCGCTTCCGCCCATTCCTGTCGCATGCTCCGCAGGTGCACCCACAGGGCGCGGGTCTCCACACTGAACGCCAGTTCGTTCCCGTCCCGGTCGACGATGGCGCCACGGGGCGCGGGGAGGTCGATGGGCGTGGTCCGCTGTCGTTCCGCGCGCTCGGAGAGGGCGTCCGCCTCGAACCCGTGGATGTAGCCCAGCCTCAGCCCCGCCGCGACCAGCACCAGGGTGAGCACGATACGCCCCGCGACGAAGCGGCCGCGGTTGTTGCGCACCGAGACCGTACCGCCCCGGCGGGCACCGACGGAGTAGGTGCGGCGTGCGCCGTTGCCGGACGGCCCCCCGTGCGCCGTGGGCCGGCCTGCCATGTCGTCCTCCCGCTGTGTCTGCCGTTCCCGGGTCTGCCGTTCCCGGGTCCTGCCGTCACCGGGTCCTGCCGCCACCGGGTCCTACCGCCACCACGACGGAGTGACGACGTCGCCGGTCCCCGGCTCCCGGCGTCCCGGTCAGGTGCCGTCGTCGGCGCCGCCCGTGCCCGCCGCACCGTCCACGTCGGCCACACCGTCCCCGGCG
>NZ_KB912525.1:0-3671 GCF_000383775.1 Saccharomonospora halophila 8 | reverse complement strand
CGGGGTCAGCGGCAGCAGCGTCCGGCGGTCGGCCGGCGTGTGGGCGGCGACCGCCCGCCCCTCGGCGACGTCGTCCAGCCGCTCGGCCAGGTGGGGGTAGTGGTCGAATCCGAGCACGGCGTCCGCCTCGGGCAGGTTGTCGGCCAGCTCGTGGCCGTACCGTTCGGCCATGCAGCCCACGGCCACGACCTTCGCCCCGGTGTCGGAGGCGGCGAGCAGGGTGTCGACCGAGTCCTTCTTCGCCGATTCCACGAACGTGCACGTGTTGACGACGACCACGTCCCCGTCACCCGGCTCGTCGGTCAGCTCCCACCCCTGCGTGGTGAGCCTGCCCGCCAGCTCCTCGGAGTCGACCTCATTGCGGGCACACCCCAGGGTGAGCATCGCGACGCGACGTCGGTCGGGCGACGAGCCGGTACTGTCGACGGCTTCTGCGGGAGACACCTGTTCAGGGTAACCGCCGCCGACCGGCCCCCGAGCACACCCTGGAGACCGTCCGGCCGCACGCCCGTTAGCGTCTACAGACGTGGAGTCACCGCAAGCACCGGTCGTCCGCCGCGCACGGATCGCCGACGTCCGCAGGATCAAGGCACTGGTCGACGCCGACGCGGGCGAGGTGCTGCTGGAGAAGGAACTGATCACCCTCTACGAGGACGTCCAGGAGTTCTGGGTCGCCGAACTCGCGGGCACGGTCGTCGGGTGCGGCGCGCTGCACGTGATGTGGGAGGACCTCGCCGAGATCCGCACGGTGGCCGTGGACCGGTCCGTGCGGGGGCACGGCGTCGGGAGCCTGCTGGTGCGGCGTCTGATCGAGCTGGCCGTGGAGCTGGGCCTGGCCAAGCTGTTCGTGCTGACCTTCGAGACGGAGTTCTTCGCCCGGCACGGGTTCCGTGCGATCGAGGGCACGCCGGTGCCGCGGGAGGTGTACGAGCAGATGCGTCGGTCGGCCGACACCGGCGTGGCCGAGTTCCTCGACCTGCCGTTCGTCAAGCCGAACACCCTGGGCAACACCCGGATGCTGCGGCACCTCGACGACCGGGACCGGTGACCTTCGCGGTGCCCGCGGTCAGGCCCCGGGTGACTCGCCGGGTGGGTCCTCGCCGCGGATGGTGGCCAGCACCTGTGCGAGGTCGTCGGGCTTGGCCAGCACGTCGCGGGCCTTCGAGCCCTCGGACGGACCGACCACTCCCCGGGTCTCCAGCAGGTCCATGAGCCTGCCCGCCTTGGCGAAACCGACCCGGAGTTTGCGCTGCAGCATGGACGTGGAGCCGAACTGGGAGGTCACCACCAGTTCGGCCGCCTGGAGCAGCACCTCCAGGTCGTCGCCGATGTCCGGGTCGATCTCCTTGGTGTCCGCCGACTTGCCCGCGGTCACCCCTTCGGCGTAGTCCGGCGCGGCCTGCTCCTTCGTGGCCTGCACGACGGCGGCGATCTCCTCGTCGCTGACGAAGGCGCCCTGGACACGGCTGGTCTTGCCCGCGCCCATCGGCAGGTAGAGCGCATCGCCCATGCCGATCAGCTTCTCGGCCCCCTGTTGGTCGAGGATGACGCGCGAGTCGGTCAGCGACGACGTCGCGAACGCCAGCCGCGACGGCACGTTGGTCTTGATCAGACCGGTGACCACGTCGACCGAGGGGCGCTGGGTGGCCAGCACCAGATGGATCCCCGCGGCCCGGGCCTTCTGCGTGATCCGCACGACGGCGTCCTCCACGTCGCGCGGTGCGGTCATCATCAGGTCGGCGAGCTCGTCGACGATCGCCATGATGTAGGGGTACGGGCGGTACTCGCGCTCGCTGCCGGGTGGGGCGGTGATCTCCCCCGAGCGCACCCGGGCGTTGAAGTCGTCGATGTGGCGTACCCGGTTGGCCTGCATGTCCTGGTAGCGCTGCTCCATCTCCTCCACCAGCCAGGCCAGCGCGGCGGCGGCCTTCTTCGGCTGGGTGATGATGGGGGTGATCAGGTGCGGAATGCCCTCGTAGGGGGTCAGCTCGACCATCTTCGGGTCGATGAGGATCATCCGGCACTCCTCCGGCGTGGCCCGCGCCAGCAGCGAGACCAGCATCGAGTTGACGAAGCTCGACTTGCCGGAGCCGGTGGAGCCCGCGACCAGCAGGTGCGGCATTTTGGTCAGGTTCGCGGTGACGAAGCTGCCCTCGATGTCCTTGCCGAGCCCGATCACCATCGGGTGGTCGTCGGTGGCGGCCAGCGGCGAGCGGAGCACGTCGCCGAGGCGCACCATCTCGCGGTCGGAGTTGGGCACCTCGATCCCGACCGCGGACTTGCCGGGGATCGGCGCCAGCAGGCGCACGTTCTCCGTGGCGGCCGCGTAGGCGATGTTCTTCGTCAACGCGGTGATCTTCTCGACCTTGACGCCGGGGCCCAGCTCGACCTCGTACCGCGTGACGGTCGGCCCCCGGGTGAAGCCGGTGACCTCCGCGTCGATCTTGAACTGCTGGAGCACGCCGGTGATCGCTTCGATCATCGCGTCGTTCGCCCGGCTCCGCGCCAGCGGCGGGTCGCCGAGGGTGAGCAGCTCCGCCGGGGGCAGGGTGTAGTCGCCCTCGACCGTGCGGGTCACCGAGAGCGGGGCCTCGATCTCCAGTTGGGTCGCCTCGGCCGTCCCCGCCGTCTTCGTCCGGGCACCCTTCGCCGGTGCGGCCGTGCCGGTCTCCGCCGGGACGTCGTCCCGCTCGGCCGGGGGCCCGGATACCGATCCGTTGTCCGGGGTCGTGGACCCGGTGGCGGCCGGTTCCTCCCCGTCCCGGCCCCCCGTACCGGCCTTCCGGCGGGACGGCCTGCGCAACCGCGCGGCCGACGGGTCGGTGTCGGTGATGTCGGCCCGGGCACCGTCCGGGCCGTCCGTACCGTCGGCGCCGGACGCGCGGCGGGCCTCCCGGTCGCGTTCGCTCTGCTCCCGCAACCGTTCCGGGATCCGGCGGATCGGCGTCCCGGTGAACACCAGGGCGCCGTACCCCAGCAGGAGCAGCAGCAGCGGGACCGCGACCCAGGAACTCACCCCACGGGCGAGCAGGTCGCCGGAGAACCAGCCGACCCAGCCGCCCGCGGACATCTGCCCGGTGTGCCCCTGCGGCCGCCCACTGCCCAGGTGGAACAGTCCCAGCACCGCCAGGCCCACCAGCAGGGTCCCGACGACCATGCGGGGCCGGGCCTCGGCCCGGGGTTCCGACCGCATCAACACGACCGCCGCCGCCACCAGGGCGAACGGCAGCACCACCGAACCGGAACCGAGCACACTGCGGGTGCCGATCGCGATCCACTCGCCGACCGGTCCGGCGGAGTCCCACACCACACCGACCGCGGTGACCAGCCCGAACGCGATCAGCACCAGCGCGAGGCCGTCGCGGCGGTGCTCCGGGTCGAGCTCGCGGGTGCGTCCCAGGGCGCGGGCGAGACCACCGACGGCGAGGGCGAGCAGCCGCCAGGTGCGGACCACGGCCTTGGTGACGACCCCACCGGAGAAGCCACCGCCCGGGCTGCGGGTGGGCTGTTTCCGCGCCCGGGACTTCGTCGCCGGGGCCTTCTTCGCCTGTGGGCTCTTCGCCTGTGGTTTTTTCGCCTGCGGTTTCTTCGCCGGGGGCGTGCGGGCCGGTTGCTTCGCCGCGGACGCTGTGCCGCCCCCGGACCGGGCCGACGTCCGGGCGCCGCCGGAC
>NZ_KB912524.1 GCF_000383775.1 Saccharomonospora halophila 8 | reverse complement strand
GCTGGCGGCCGCCCTCCACGAGCGCGGTACGGTCACCGGCGCCGACGTCACCACGGCCGCCCGGGCCGGGGACCACAGCGCGGTCGAGCTCCTGGTCGCCGCCGGACGCCGGATCGGCGCTCTGCTCGCCACGTTGGTCAACTTCTACAACCCGTCGACCATCCTGCTGGGCGGCCGGGTCGCGGGCGCCGGTGATCTTCTGCTCGCCACCATCCGCGAGACGATCTACCGCCGGTCGCTGCCCCTGTCCACCCGGGAGCTACGTATCGAGCAGGCCCGGCTCGGTGAGGAGGGTGGCCTGGTCGGGGCGGCCTGGATGGTGCTGGACGAACTCTTCTCCGTCCGCCACTTCGGCCGCTGGCTGCACGCGGGCTCGCCGAACGGCATTCCGGACATGCACCCCGCGGACGAGCGGGTCCGCGCCTGACCGGTTCCCGTCGCGTTCCCCGTCCCCGGGCGCGGGGCCCGTGTGATCTGCGCACACCGGGCGGTGGTCCGGGCACTGCCGGGACGCTCCGCACGTTGAACGGGACAGCAACCGACAGACTCGAAGGTGGGAGCGATGACCACGGCGTTCACCCCGATGGCGTTCACCAGGGCGTCCCAGCCTCCCCAGCTGCCGACGATGCCCACGGGGTGGCCGATCGGCTCCTACGACACCTATGAGGAAGCCCAGCGTGCCGTCGACCACCTCGCCGACAGTGACTTCGCTGTCTCCGACGTCACCATCGTCGGGGTGGACCCCCTGGTCGTCGAGCGGGTCGCGTCCCGGCTGACCTGGGGGAAGGTGCTCGGCAGCGGGGCCATGTCCGGTGCCTGGTTCGGTCTGTTCGTGGGCCTGCTGCTCAGTCTGTTCACGCCCGGAACGGGCCTGGCGCCGATCGTGATCGGGCTGGTCTCCGGTGTCGGTTTCGGCATGGCGTTCGCCGTGGCCGGTTACGCGGCCACCCGGGGCAAGCGGGACTTCGTCTCGCGGAGCCAGCTCGTCGCCCGCCGCTACGACGTCCTCTGCCAACCCCGCAACGCCGAACGCGGGCGGGACCTGCTCGGCAAGCTGGCGATGTCGGGACCGAACGGGTTCTGACCGGACGCGGACCGGCGCGTCCCCGGTCGGCCGGCGTCCCGGTCGGCCCCGACGGACGGGGCGCCACCCCCGGTCAGTTGCCGCCCGGCGTCGTGCTGGGGACGGCGACCGTGAACGGCACACCCGCCCGTTCACGGCAGAAGGGCCGGTGGGCGTTGTAGCCGCCGACGGTGCCGTGGTCGTCCAGGGCACCGGTCTCCACGCGCGGGCGGGGGAACAGGTTGTCCCTGCCCGTCCGGATCCGCGCGGACGTGTGCTCGTCACAGCCGTACCTCGGGACCGACAGCGGCTTCCCGTCCTCGGTGTAGACGTAGACCTCGGTCAGCGGTTCGCCCTCGGCGTCGAAGACATAGAGGTTGTCGAGGCGCTCACCGTCGTGGAACAGCTCCCCGGTGCCGGCGCCGGCGATACTCCCGTACACGTCGTTGCGCGGGCCCTCAGGTTGCTCCACGCTGGTCCCCACCAGGGCACCGGCGAGTCCGACGGCCGCTCCCACGACGAATGCGGTCACGGGCAGTACCGCCCACAGCGTGCGATGGTCGATGCGGGACCGCGGGCCCGCCCACAGAATCAGCACGGCGAGGCCGACCGCCAGCGGCAGCGTGAGCCACCCGTCATCCCCGTCGGCCACGAGCAGCACACCCAGCAACGCCAACAGAGCCGCGGCCAACCACCACCCGAGCGGCGACAGCACACCGAGCAGGGTCCACAACCGCGCCGCGATCCCGCGCCGGGCGGCCAGCCAACATACTTCGGGGAGCTCGCGGATCCGGTCCGTTCCCCGCTTCGACGTGGCGAGAACCGCGACCCCGATCTCGGCGGCCACCAGGACCACGAAGACCAACAGCGCACCGGGTGCGGCCCCGTGGCTCAACCCGAGCGTGAGCCCCAGTAACGTCGCGACGGGGATCCCGAGCGCGAGGCCCCAGAACGCGGTCCGCGGTGCCAGCCGGGACACCGGGGCATCGGTGTGGCCACCGTCCCCCGCACCGGCCGGTCGCGGCGGCGGCGGATAGTCACCGGCGGCGCGGACCTCGGCCGCGTAGTCCTCCGGGGATCCGAGTTCGGCGGTCATCGCGGCGAGGTCGCGTCCTCGCCGAGGCCGTCGGCGATCTCCGCCAGATGCGGCCGCACGTCCTCGACGATCTCGTCGACCTCGTCGGCCGGGAGGTCCGACAGTGCCGTGCGCACCCGGGCCAGATAGGCGCGGACGGCGGGCCGGGTGTGTGAACTCATGTGGCCTCTCCCAACAGGCTGTCCATGGTCGCCGCGAAACCGCGCCAGGTCGCCGCCGACTCGGCGAGACGCGCACGGCCCAGCTCGTTGACGCTGTAGTACTTGCGGTGGGGGCCTTCCTCGCTGGCCTGGACGTACGACGTGAGCAGCCCCGCCTTGTACAGCCGCCGCAGCGTGCCGTACACCGAGGCGTCCCCGATCTCGTGGAGGCCCGCCCGGCGCAGTCTGCGCAGGACGTCGTAGCCGTAACCGTCCTCGTCGCGCAGCACCGCCAGCACCGCGAGGTCGAGCACGCCCTTCAGTAGCTGACTGATCTCCACCGACTCCTCCAGTTAGTGCGCCGACGACACTACCACGCACCGCGTAGTAGTGGCCGAACAACACCCCCGGCGCGGTCGCGGAAGCGAAGTCCTAGCGCTGTTCCCTAGCGCTGTGCCCTAGCGCTGTGCCCTAGCGCTGTGCCCTGGGGCGGGGCTGACAACGGGGGCAGCTGAACGACGAGCGGTTCATGAACGGCTCCCGGATCACCGGCGTGCCGCACCGTCGGCACGGCTCCCCTTCGCGCCCGTAGACGTCCAGAGCGCGTTCGAAGTAGCCCGACTCCCCGTTGACGTCGACGTACAGGGCGTCGAACGACGTGCCGCCCGCCGCCAGCGCCTCGGCCATCACGGCCGTCGCGGCGTCGAGCGTCTCCCGTGCCTGACGTGCGGTGAGCCGGTCGGTGGGGCGGGTCCCGTGCAGGCGTGCCCGCCACAGCGCCTCGTCGGCGTAGATGTTGCCGATCCCGGACACCAGCGTCTGGTCGAGTAGCGCCCGTTTGATCCCGGTGCGGCGCCTGCGGATCGCCCGGGCGGCCGCGACCGGATCGAACAGCGGGTCCAT
The DNA here is from genome assembly GCF_000383775.1 of Saccharomonospora halophila 8. GTDB lineage: Bacteria > Actinomycetota > Actinomycetes > Mycobacteriales > Pseudonocardiaceae > Saccharomonospora > Saccharomonospora halophila. The sequence continues at coordinate 470 of NZ_KB912524.1, read as the reverse complement.
CGGGTCGCGGGCGATGTGCGCCACGGGCCGGGGCACGCGGGTGCCGTCCACGTCGACCAGCTCCACCGGGGTGAGGCCCCCGAACGTGCGCTGGTCCACGAACCGGAGCTCCGGCCCGCCGTCGGCGAAGCCGAGGCGCACCCGCAGGTGGCGTTCGTTGGGAGTGCCCGGGGGGCGCATCAGCATCTGACCGCTCATCCCGAGGTGGGCCAGCAGCCCCTCCTCGGGCGCCCCGGCGGGCTCCGGGCTCGACCCGAGATCGAGCCAGAGGTATTTCCCCCGGCGGCGCACGGCGGTGACGGTGGCATCCAGCAGACGCCCCACGAAATCCGACGCGCCCGCCTCGTGTCCGCGGACGGCCCTCGGGTGCAGCACCTCGACCGATGTGATCGTGCGGCCGACGACGTGCCGTTCGAGACCGGCGCGCACGACCTCCACCTCGGGGAGTTCGGGCACGGGCGCGCCCGCCT
>NZ_KB912523.1 GCF_000383775.1 Saccharomonospora halophila 8 | reverse complement strand
GGGCCGCCCGCAGCACCGCGCCCGTCGCGTCGGCGTCGGCGATCACCACGGTGGGCGCGCCCGCGCCGCCGGGGAAGTGCTCGGCCAGCACCTCCTGCCCGGCGACCGACTCGACACGGTCGAGGAACAGCTCCGACTCGGCCGTCCCACCGGCCTCGAACTGCGGCAGGAACGCCGCGGGCACCAGCAACGCGACGGTCGTGAGCATCCAGACCGCCCGCGGCGTGCGGTCGACGCGCCCCGCGATCCGGCCCCAGATTCCCTCCGACTCCGGCTTACGGGTCCCCGTGTGCGGACGGAACGGCCAGAAGGCGATCCGGCCGAACACGACGAGCACGGCGGGCAGGAACGTCGTGGACGCCAGCAGCGCGGCCGCGATGCCGATGGCGGCCACCGGACCGAGGTCGCGGTTCGAGTTCAACTCGCTGAACAGCAGGCACAACACGCCCAGAATGACCGTGCCCGCCGAGGCGAGGATCGGTTCGATGGTGCCCCGCCACGCCCGCAGCATGGCGTCCCCGCGGCCGGGGACGGCCCGGAGCTCCTCCCGGTAGCGGGACACGAGCAGCAGCGCGTAGTCGGTGGCCGCACCGAACACGAGGATGAACAGGATGCCCTGGCTCTGCCCGTTGAGCGCGAGCACACCGCCGTCGGCCAACAGGTACACCACCAGGCTCGCCAGTCCCAGCGCGAGCACCGCGGACAGCAGCACGAGCAGCGGGAGCAGTGGGCTGCGGTAGACCACGACGAGGATCACCGCCACCACCGAGCCCGCCACGAGCAGCAGCAGACCGTCGATCCCGCGGAACGCCTCGGAGAGGTCCGCGACCCGCCCCGCGGGACCGGTGACATAGACGTCGAGACCGGCGGGGGCCTGCGCGAGCAGGTCGCGAATGCGCTCGACCGACTCCCCCGGGTCCCCCGCGACGGGGGCGACCAGCCGCAGTGCCGCGTCGTCGGCGGGCGCGGGGAGCACCGGGGAGACCCCGGGTGCGGTGACGTCGGCGGCGACCAGTCGGGAGCGGGCATCCGCCAGGAACGCACGGTCGGCCGCGGTGATCCCCTCCGGCCGTTCGGCGACGACGACGGCGGGCACCGCGCCGGTGTCGGCGAACTGCCGTTGCAGCCGTTGCACCTCGGTGGACTCGGCGGAGGTGGGCAGGAACGCGGCACTGTCGTTCTCGGCGACATCGCTCAGCATCCCGGCGTACGGACCGCCGACGGTGCCCACGGCCAGCCACACGAGAAGCAGGAGAGCGGGCAGGACCCTGCGGAGAGTGCGCACGGAATTTCTTTCGACGACCGAACGTTTCGGTGCGATACTAGGCTCGGCGATCACGCGCGGCAATCCGGGTGCCCGGATCGGGGACGCGCGGCGACAGCCCGACGGGGGCCTGACGGGGAGCACGCCCCCGGCGGAAGCGACGACCGTGGTGGAAGGACGGCGAAGTGGCCGAGCACGTCGACAGCGACGACGAGGCGTTGATCCGGCAGGTACGCCGGTTGACGGTGGAGGCCGACCGGTTCACCGAGATGTTCGGCGAGGTACACGGCCTGCACCGCACCGATCTGAGCGCTGTTGTCGCGATCATGGATGCGGACCGCACCGGGGCCCCGCTCAGCCCGGGCGAGCTGGCCGGGACGCTCCACCTGAGCCCGTCGGCCACCACCTCGGTGCTCGACCGGCTCTCCGCCGCCGGTCACGTGCGCCGCGAGAGCGATCACGCCGACCGGCGGCGGGTGGTGTTGCGTGTGTGCGACAGCGCGCTCCGACTCGGATCCGAGCTGTTCACACCTTTAGGTGAGGAGTACGCCCGGGTGTGGGAGGGTTTCGACGACGCCGAACGCCGGACCATCGCCCGGTTCCTCACCGGGACGACCGAGGCGACCGTCCGCATCCGCGCCCGACTCGTCCGCCCCGACCAGGGCTGACCTCCGGCGAACCCGGTGAACGGGCCGCCGCAGGCCCCCGTCCGCAGCACGGGGCACCGACCGCGTCCCGGTGTCCCACCCGGCGCCGGTTCGACCGGAGCCGATCGGCGGGGGGCCTACAATCGCCTCCTCACGATCAGCGCCCACTCCTCTTCCCGCCGTCGGAGCAGCTCATGTCGGGTCCTCACGCACAACCCACGGCGCTGTACGGTCCCGGGTTCGCACGCGACCCGGCGCGGCTCAACGAGGACCTCCGACGACGCCACGGTCCCGTCGCTCCGGTCCTGCTCGACGGCACCGTGCCCGCGTGGCTGGTGCTCGGCTACCGGGAGCTGTACCAGGTCGCCGACGATCCCGGACTGTTCGCCCGCACCCGTCGGCACTGGCACAGCGGGCAACGCTCCCGGCCGGAGGACCCGATCGATCCCCGGGAGAACAGGCTCCCGGGAGGGGATGCGGTCCCACGATCCGGTGACCGGCCGTCCGGCGGTGCCGTCCCCGGCTCCGGTGCCGTACCACCACCGCCGCTGCACGAGGCGCTCGCCGAGGTCGATCCGATGGAACTGCGGCTGCGGGTCGAGCAGGTCGCCGACCGCCTGGTGGACGGCTTCGCCGGGCGCGGGACGGCCGACCTGATCGCCGAGTACACGCACCGGATCCCGCTGTTGACCCTGGCGCGGGTCTTCGGACTGGCCGAGACCACGGTGCCCGGGCTGGTGCGGGACACCGGCCTGGCCGCGACCCCCGGACCGGAGGCCGTACCGGCGCGGCAGCGGATCGTGTCGCTGATGCGGGAACTGGTTCGGCACAGACGCGCCCACCCCGGCGCCGATCTGCCGTCCCGGATCCTCGCGCACCCGCGTGCCCCGGACGACGACGCGGTCGCGACCGATCTCTTCCTGACCCTGGAGGCGGCCCACCTCGCGACGGCCGACTGGACGGGCAACGCGCTGCGGTTGATGCTCACCGACGAACGTTTCGCGACCACCCTGTCGGGCGGCCGGGGCAGTATCGGGCAGGCGCTCAACGAGGTGCTGTGGCGGGAGCCCCCGATCCAGAACATCGTCGGGCGGATCGCCACCACCGACACCCACCTCGGCGGTCGGCATGTCCGGAGGGGGGACCTGCTGGTGCTCGGCGTCGCCGCGGCCAACGCCGACCCGCACGCCCGCGTCCGCGGGAGGTGCCCGCAGGCCGCG
>NZ_KB912522.1:18019-20247 GCF_000383775.1 Saccharomonospora halophila 8 | reverse complement strand
GGGCACCGGCCGCGAGGCCGGGCCCCGCGAGTGCGATGCCCACCGCGGCGGCCGTGGCGGCCGCGGCGGTGAGCGCGAACTTCCTCAGCGACACGGATCTCTCCTCCTGGCGGTGTCGTCGAATCCTCGGGGCGCGACAGAATGCGCACCCGGAACGGAACCGGCCCGGAAGCGATCGCGGAAAGCGTCGATCCTCCCGGGGGCCTCGTCCGGGAACGCGCCTGTGGGCCGCCGCCGGAAAAGTGTCCGCCCGGTTCCGTGGAACCCTTTCTCGGGTCGACCACACCATGCGGCGACGGAAACCCGGATGTCAACGCACCGGGAAGCGGAGGAACAGTTCTGAGAATGCCGTTTCAGGCGGATTACCAGGAACAACCGACGATCCCCGCGGGGTGACCGGAAAACGGATACCGGCGATTTCACCGATGGTCCCGCCGACGGGGCGCACACACGACCCGGTGCCCGTCCCACCGGACGGACACCGGACCCACGACCGTCAGCCCCCGCGCCGGGCGGGGCCGTTCTCAACCGCTGGAGACCGCGCACTGCCCCCGGTCCACCCGCTGCGGCGGACCCGCCGACGGACGCGGGTCGAAGTCGAAGATCCCCGTCGGCACGTACAACGTCGCGCACGCGTTCGGGATGTCCACCACCCCCGAGAACCGGCCCTCCACCGGCGCCGCCCCCAACACCAGATACGCCTGCTCCGGGGTGTAGCCGAACTTCGTCAGATAGTCGATCGCGTGCAGACACGCCCGCCGGTAGGCCAACTGCGAGTCCAGATACCGCTGCTCACCCGACTCGGTCACCGACAGCCCCGGGAACGTGAGGAATTCCGTGTACCGCGGCTCCACCCGCCCGGGCACGAACATCGGCGTCGACATCCCGTAGGTGTCCATCCCACCCTTGACCACGTCCACGTGCAGGTCGATGTAGCCGCCCATCTCGATCGCCCCGCAAAAGGTGATCTCCCCGTCGCCCTGGGAGAAGTGCAGGTCACCCAGCGACAACTTCGCCCCGGACACGAACACCGGGTAGAAGATCCGCGAGCCGCGCGAGAGGTTCTTGATGTCCTGGTTGCCGCCGTTCTCCCGCGGCGGCGCCGTCCGCGCGGCCTCGGCCGCCACCCGCTCGAACTCCGCCCCGGACAGCGACCCCAGCAACGCGTCCGTCGGCTCCGGCGGCAACGCCAACGGCGGCACCCGCTGCGGATCCGTGTCGATCAACGCCCGCTCCCGCGCGTTCCACTCACTCAAAAGCTCCGCCGTCGGCGCCGTGCCCATCAACCCCGGGTGCGCGATGCCGGTGAACGACACCCCCGGCAGGTGCCGCGACGTCGCCGTCTGCCCGTGGAAGTCCCACACCGCCTTGTACGCGTCGGGGAAACGGTCGGTGAGGAACCCGCCCCCGTTGTCCCGCGCGAAAATTCCGGTATAGCCCCATCCCTGACCCGCCACCGGCCCCGACTCCTGCGGCACCGGCCCCATCTCCAGGATGTCCACCACCAACAGGTCACCCGGCTCGACCCCCTCGACCGCGATCGGCCCGGACAACTGGTGCACCATCGCGATGTTCACGTCCCGCACGTCGTCGGCCGAGTCGTTGTTCCCGATCGTGCCGTCGAACCACTCCCGGCACTCGATCCGGAACTCCTCACCCGGACGCACCGACACCGCCGCGGGCACATCCGGATGCCACCGGTTGTGCCCGAGCACGTCCTGCTCGGCGAACGACCGCGACTGGTCGACGGAGAACTTCACCTCGGGCATGCCCGACCTCCTGCTGTGGCTGGAACGACACGACCCACGAGCACACACCGCGCGCCACCGCGATCCGCGCACGGGAAAGGGCTGACCGGCACCCGCGTGCCCTCGTGGTCGCAGCGGGCATTCCCGACGCCGCGCCCGCGAAACGACAGCCACACCCCACCGGCGCCGCACCACCCGTTGGTGCGAACACGTCGGCCACCAACGGCGAGATCGATGTGATGAGAACCTGCCGAGTTCGTCCCCGCGCGTGCGGGGCGGACACTTCGTGAACCGGTGCGATGCGGCTATCAGCCGACCACGGTTCCGACCACCACGGTCGCGTCCCGCTCGGCACAGCGTTGCACCTCCGGCACCATGCCCGCGCGCCGGACCACCTCGACCGCAGAGCGAACCTGGTCCGCACCGGCCTCGAACAGCACCGCACCGCCCGGCGCCAGCCACCGCGGCGCGGCGGCCACC
>NZ_KB912522.1:11093-17919 GCF_000383775.1 Saccharomonospora halophila 8 | reverse complement strand
CCCGTGCGGCTGGGGACGCTCGCCCGGGGTGTGATGGCGCAGGTGCCGGTGCGGCACGGGCCGGTGCCGCTGGTGGACCGCGCGTTCGTGCGCGCGGCGCGGCGGGTCGGGATCGAGGTGCACACCTGGACGATCAACGAGTCGGCGCGGATGCGGGCGTTGCTGGACCTCGGGGTGCACGGGATCGTGACGGACCGGCCGGATCTGCTGCGGGAGCTGTTGCGGCACCGGGGGATGTGGCCGCCGGGGCCGGTGTGACCCCGGCGGCGGTTCCCGTGGCGAGGTCACCATCGCGGGTGAGTGTGGTCCCCCGAGGGAGTAGTCTTCGCCGGTCATTGTGATCAGCGTGCGAGGAGCCGGTCATGTCCAGCGTTTCCGGCGGCCCGGCCCCGGCCGCCGATGTCCGTCAGCGTCGTCGTGAGCAGCACGGCTGGTACTTCTACGACTGGGCGAACTCGACGTTCTACACCTCGGTGATCACCGTGTTCGGTGCGTTGTACATGAGCACGGTGGCCGCCGAGGACGCGCGGGCGGACGTGGCGCGGAACGGGCCGACGCCGTGTGTGGGGCCGGACGGGACCAGCGACTATCTGCACGACTGCGACATCGGCCTGTTCGGGTTGACGTTCCCGGCGGGGTCGTTGTGGGGGTATCTGCTGGCGGCGGCGACGGTGGTGCAGGTGCTGGTGTTGCCGGTGACCGGGGCGATCGCCGACCGCAGCCAGTACAAGAAGCGGATCCTGGGGTTCTTCGCGTTCCTCGGTTCGGCGGCGTCGGCGTTGTTGTTCTTCGTGGCCGACGGGCGGTGGGAGCTGGGCGTGGTGTTGTACATGGTGGGCAACATCGGCTACGGCGCCTCGTTGGTGACCTACTACTCGTTCCTGCCGGACATCGCCTCGCCGGACGAACGGGACGACGTGTCCTCGAAGGGCTGGGCGTTCGGGTATCTGGGCGGTGGTGTGGCGCTGGCGCTGCAGTTGGCGTTCTACCTGGGGCACGAGTCGTTCGGGGTGAGTGAGTCGATGGCGGTGCGGATCTGCTTCGTCAGTTCGGGCGTGTGGTGGGCGTTGTTCACGTTGATCCCGTTGCGGCGGTTGCGGGAGCGGCAGCCGCCGCACGGCACCGAGCACGGGGTGTCGGTGGTGCGGGCCGGGTTCACCGAGTTGCGGAACACGGTGCGGCACGCGCGGGCGTTCCCGCTGACGCTGGCGTTTCTGGGGGCGTATCTGGTCTACACCGACGGGATCTCGACGGTGGTGGCGGTCTCGGCGCAGTACGGCAAGGAGGAGTTGCGCTTCGACAACGAGGTGTTGATCGCGACGATCCTGGTGATCCAGTTCGTGGCCTACGTCGGTGGGGTGACGCACGGGCTGGTGGCGCGCCGGGTCGGGGCGAAGAAGACGATCCTGGGCAGTCTCGTGGTGTGGATGTGTGTGCTGGGGGGTGCATACTTCATCGAGGTGGGGGCGCAGTTGCAGTTCTACGCGGTGGCCGCCGGGATCGGGCTGGTGCTGGGGGGTACGAACGCGTTGTCGCGGTCGCTGTACAGCCAGATGATTCCGGCGGGCAAGGAGGCGCAGTACTACTCGCTGTACGAGGTCGGTGAGCGGGGAACGTCGTGGTTGGGGCCGTTGTTGTTCGCGGCGGTCGGGCAGGCGACCGGATCGTTCCGGTACGCGATCATCGCGTTGCTGGTGTTCTTCGTGGTGGGGTTCGTGTTGGTGGCGCTGATCCCGGTGCGGCGGGCGATCGCGGCGGCGGGCAATCCGGAGCCGAGCGTGCTGTGAGGCCGGTGACCGTGTCGTGCGCGCCGGTGGTGGAGTGCTCTCCCCTGCCGGGTGTGCCGTCCGCTGCGGATAGGGTGCTGCCTCGTGAATGGCCCGGATGACGTGGATGTCGACCCGACCGGCGCCCCGACCGGCGCGTTGTCGCCGGCGCCCGGAGGGTCGCGGGGCCCCGCGGCGCGGGTGGGTCGGGTGAAGTTCTTCTACGGTCCGATGGACTGTGGGAAGTCGACGCTGGCGTTGCAGATCGACCACAACCTCGCGCGGCAGGGCAGGCAGGGGCTGTCGTTGGTGCGGCACGACCGGTCGGGGTCCGGGCGGATCAGCAGCCGGATCGGGATCGCCCGGCGTGCGGTGGAGGTGCGGGGCGACACCGATGTGCGGGCGGTGGTGCGGCGGTCGTGGGAGCGGGGTAGGCCGGTGGACTATCTGGTGGTGGACGAGGCCCAGTTCCTCTCCCCCGGCCAGGTGGAGCAGTTGGCGGAGCTGGCCGACGAGGTGTGCGTGGACGTGTACTGCTTCGGGATCTCGACGGATTTCCGGGGTGAGTTGTTCGCGGGGGCGCGCCGGTTGGTGGAGTTGGCGGACGAGCTGGAGCCGGTGCAGGTGGAGGTGTTGTGCTGGTGTGGGCGGCCGGGCCGGTTCAACGCGCGGGTGGCCGACGGTGTGGTGCTGCGGACGGGTGACACGGTGTTCGTGGCGGACACGGTGGGCGGTGTGCCGGACGGGACCGTGTCCGGCTCCGGCACCCCGGACGCGGGCGGGTCTCGTGCGGATTCCTCCTCCGGTGGGGTGAACTCGGACACGACACGGACGTCGACGGAATCGGCTACCGTGCGTTACCAGGTACTTTGTCGTCGGCACTTCCGCCGTGGCGAAGTGGGGCCGGATCCGTCCGGTCCGGGGCAGCTCCAGCTGACGTGACCGGGTGCCGGTCGCGTGCGGTGGGTTGCCCTCCAGACCGTCCTCACCCGAGTGGGGGAGATCACCGAGACAGGAGGCCGTACCGCGTCACAGGATCGCGTCAATGGTCTCCCTGTGGGAGCAAGCTGTTTTCAACACGGGTGACGTGGTTCACCGCGCGTGGCGGACGGGTGGTCGGGAATGCCGCCGACCGTCCGGGACGTTGCACTCGGTGAGCACGACCCTGGCTCCACGCGCGTGGAGCCGACCGAAAGGACCCATCATGGCCGACCGTGTTCTTCGTGGAAGCCGGTTGGGTGCGGTCAGTTACGAGACCGACCGTAATCACGACCTCGCACCCCGGCGCACCGTGCGGTACTCGTGCCCGAAGAACCACGAGTTCGAGGTGCCGTTCTCCGACGACGCCGAGATCCCCCCGACGTGGGAGTGCCGGTTGCACGGCACCGAGTCGGAGATCATCGACGGTGGGCAGTCGGAGCCCAAGGAGGCCAAGCCGCCGCGGACGCACTGGGACATGCTGCTGGAGCGGCGTTCCATTCCCGAACTCGAGGAACTGCTCAACGAGCGGCTCACCGAGCTGAAGAACCGCCGGGGCCGCACGGCCTGACGAGCGGTGAAGCGGGGAGGCCCCCGGTCCGTGCGTGGCACGGGCCGGGGGTTTTCCTGTGTGCGGCTCCGTGTGCGGCCGGCTCCTCCGAAACGGGTTCCCGTCGGGTGGTCGCGGTCGGCGCCGCCGGCGTGGGCCGGTCAGCGGAAGGCGGTGACGCCCTCGTACTCGCCCCGCGGCGCGGGGCCCGTGGTCTCGTATTCGAGCAGCAGCAGGCCGTTGGGGGTGGCTTCGTGGTGGACGAGGCGGAGGCCGGTGGTGGTGTCCGGGTCGGTCAACAGCCGCCGTCCGGTTCCGAGGACCGTGGGGGCGATGACCAGGCGGACCGTGTCGATCAGGCCCGCCCGCAGCAGCGTGTCCCCCAGGCGGGCGCTGCCGTGGATCTGGAGTTCGCGTCCCGGTCGTCGTTTCAGGTCGGCGACGGTGGAGCGTGGGTCGCCGGTGAGCACCGTTGTGGGGTGCCAGGTCGGCTCGGTGCGGGTGTTCGACACGACGTACTTCGGCAGGGCGTTCATCCGCCCGGTGAACGGGTCGGCCGGGTCGGTGATCTCGGGCCAGTCGCGGGCGAACGCCTGGTAGGTACGGCGGCCGAGCAGCAGCCCGTCGGCGAGGTCGAGCCACTCGGAGGTGCGTTGAACGAAGGTGCCGTCGATGTGTGGGACCAGCCAGCCGCCGCGGGTGAAGTCGTCGCTGGTGTCCTCGTCCGGGGAGCCGGGGCCCTGGCTGACCCCGTCGAGGGTGACGAACCCGGTCAGCGCGAGCTTCACGGCGACTCGCCGTTCTCGGCGAAGGTGGCGAGTTGGCCGGCGACGGTGCCCCAGCCGTCGGTGAAGCCCAGTTTCTCGTGCCGGGCGCGGGCGTCCGGGTCGGCGTGTCGGACGAGCATGCGGTAGTCGGTGCCGTCCGGGTGGTCGTCCAGGGTGATCGTGGCGGTCATCGCGACCGGGGCGGGATCGGCGGGACGCCAGGTGCTGTCGACGGCGTTGGTGAACACGATCCGGCCGGGTTCGTCGACGGTGAGGAAGCACGCGTCCAGGTGCGGGACGAACTCGGTCCCGTCGTCGCTCATCCGGGTGACGAACGCCCCGCCGGGTCGCGGGTCGAGGTGGTCCACGCGGCAGCGGGCCGGGGCGGGGATCCACCACTGTTCGAGCCGGGACGGGTCGGTCCAGGCACGCCACACGGTCGCGCGGGGGGCGCGGATGATCCGGTGCAGCGTGAGGTCGAGATCGGGGTCGAAGGTCACTGCGGTCGCTCCTGTGGCTCGGAATCGGTTCGGTCGGAATCGGTTCGGTCGGGGTCGGTGACGAACTGTTCGAGGCGGTCGCTGCGCTGTTCCCAGATCCGGCGTTGCTGGGCGAGCCAGTCGTCGACAAGGGTGAGCCGCTCGCGGTTGAGTACGCAGGTGCGGACCCGGCCGTTCTTGACCGTGTGGACGAGGCCGGTCTCTTCGAGTGTGCGCACGTGTTTGAGGAACGACGGCAGCGTCATGGTGAACTCGCGGGCGAGGTCGCCGACGCTGGTGGGCCCGTGGCCGAGGTGGCGGACGACGGCCCGCCGGGTCGGGTCGGCGAGGGCGACGAACACACCGTCCATCTCCGCCGAATAGTTAGCCATGAGGCTAAGTATGTGGGTCCGGAGTGGCGGGCGCAAGACGCGGCCGTGGTGAGGGGTTGCCGCCGGGGTGCGGGACCGCTCCCCCGTGCCGGGGCGTCAGCGGCGGGTGAGCCGGTGCCGCAGGTCGCGCACGGCGGGGTGGCGGCGCAGTTGTGCGCGCCGCCGGTGCAGGCCCCAGCGGGCGACGTTGACCATCGCCTCGCCGATGATGGAGCCGTTCATCTTCGACTCCCCCAGTTCGCGTTCGGTGAAGGTGATGGGCACCTCCAGCACGGTGAACCCGGCGTCGGCGGTGCGCCAGGTCAGGTCGATCTGGAAGCAGTAGCCCTGGGAGGCGATCTCGTCGAGCGCGAGGCCGGTCAGCACCTCGCGGCGGTAGGCGCGGAAGCCGGCGGTGATGTCGTGCACGGGCACGCCGAGCGCGACCCGCGAGTAGAGGTTGGCCAGCCGGGACAGGGCCTGCCGTTTGCGGGGCCAGTTGACCAGTGCCCCGCCGGGGACGTAACGGGAGCCGATGACGAGGTCGGCCCCGGACAGCGCGTCGAGGACACGGGGCAGGTCCTCGGGGGCGTGGGAGCCGTCGGCATCCATTTCCACGAGGGTGGCGTAGTCGCGCTCCAGCCCCCAGCGGAACCCGGCGATGTAGGCGGCGCCGAGGCCGGCCTTGCCGCCGCGGTGCAGCACGTGGACCCGGGGGTCGTCGTCGGCGAGTTTGTCGGCGACCTCGCCCGTGCCGTCGGGGCTGCCGTCGTCGACGACGAGGGCGTGCACCGTCGGCAGTGCGGTGTGCAACCGCTGCAGCAGCGGCGCGAGGTTGTCCCGTTCGTTATAGGTCGGGATGACCACCAGCACCGGGTCGGTCGCCGCCCTGTGCCGTGTCCCCTCCGCCATGCTGCTCCCCTTCTGCCGTGCTCGCGTGCGGGGCGTCGACCGCCCGTGTGTCCGTGGTGTGCCGTGCGCGGCCGCGGAGCCGGAGCGCACCGCCGGTGGCGACCGCGGCGGCCGCGGCCACGACCAGGGTGTACTCGGTCCCGGGGCCGAGCCGGTCCGACAGCGTAGTCTCCCGCCGCAGGGGCACCTCGGCCACCAGTGAGGTGTCGGTGTAGGTGTCGGTGGCGGTGCGCACGCTGCCGTCGGGGTCGATGATGGCGCTGACGCCGCTGGTGGCGGCCACGGCGACGGCGCGGCCGTGCTCCACGGCGCGCACGCGGGACATCGCCAGTTGCTGGTGGGTCATCTCGCCGCGGCCGAACCAGGCGTTGTTGGTGGGGGTGACCAGCAGTTCCGCGCCGGAGTTCACGAGGTCGCGGGCGGGGTGGTCGTAGGCGATCTCGTAGCAGATGACGCTGCCGACGCCGGTGCCCGCGGTGTCCAGCACGACGGGGTCGGTGCCCCACCGCATGTCGCGGGTGTTGCCGAGGAACGGGGTGAAGAAGGCGGCGAGGTCGCGGGCGGGCACGTACTCGGCGAACGGGACGAGTTCCCGTTTGGTGTAGTGCCCGGTGGGGCCCCGCCCGGGTTCCCACAGCACGACGGCGTTCTCCGTGGCGCCGGCGCCGTCCGGACGGTACAGCGCGCCGACGAGGGTGGGGGTGTCGAACGCGTCGACCATCGCGTCGATGCGGGGGTCGTCGCCGTCGGTGTCGGTGGCGGTCTCCGGCCACACGACCAGGTCGGGTTCGGGCACGTCGCCGGTGCGGATCCGGTCGAGCAGGTCGGCGCTCTCGGCGAGGTGGTTGGCGCGGAGGGTGTCGCGTTCCCCGAGCAGGCCGATACCGACGTCGGGGGCGTTGCCCTGCACCAGCGCCACGGTGCGGGTACCGGCCTGGGCGTCGGTGCCCACGGTCGGCCACACGGCCAGCCCGGCGACCAGCGGGACGGCGGCGGTGGCGGC
>NZ_KB912522.1:7068-10993 GCF_000383775.1 Saccharomonospora halophila 8 | reverse complement strand
CCCCACCTGCCGCGCCGTCGTCGCCCGTGGCCGCTCCGGCGGCGGGCACCGCCCCGGACAGCGACGCCGTCACCGCGCACGCCAGCACCGACAACACACGCCTTCGCATGGCTACCCCCAGTTCCGAGATCGATCGGTCGGGGCGAGCCTAGCGGAACCCGCGCCGCCCCGGTACGGCATTTCACGCCGCCATGCTCACCGGCCACGGCGAGGACACCGGAGTGGCCGGCGAGTGGGGCGTGGGCGGTGTCCCGGTCGACGCGGGTCCAGGTGCCGGCGGTGCGCCCGGTGGCGGACACGGTGCCGTCCGCACCCGATCGCGGTGTGGGTTCGGCGCGGGTTCCCCGGCCTCCCACATCCGCCCGTCGACCGAGGCGAACCGGATGCCGCAGTGCGAGACCGACGCATCCCGGGACCGTCACGTCGCCCGGGGTGGACGATCCGGTCACGGTGTGTCCCGGGCCGGTGCCCTCCCCGGTCGCCGCTGCGTAGACTCGCCCACGATGTCCAGGTTGCGGTGGTGGCTCGGCGGTGCGGCGCTGGCCGGGGTGCTCGTGCTCGTCGCCGTGTTCGTCTTCGTCATCCCGGGCGACGAGGAACCGGCCGAACGGCCGGGCCCACCCGGGACCGGGCCGTTGACCGTGGTCAGTCTCGGCGACAGCACCCTGTCCGGGGAGGGCGCGGGCGACTACACCGCCGGCACCGACGGCGCGGGCGGCAACTGGTGCCACCGCTCCCCGCACGCGATGGTGCACCGGCTCGACCTGCCCGAGGTGACCGAGTCGGTGAACCTGGCCTGCTCCGGCGCCCCGTCCGGGCACGTCGCCCTCGGCGACGTCGCGCAGTACACCGAACCGTCTCAGGCCGGCCAACTGCGGGACCTGCTCGACACGCACCGCGTGGCGGCCGTGGTGGTGGCGCTCGGCGCGAACGACGACCCCCGGTTCTCCCGCCTCATCTCGGAGTGCTTCACCTCGTGGTTCCTCGACCACGGCGCCCCGTGCAGCGAAGAGATCAAGGCAGACTGGCCGTCCCGGCTGGAGGCGATGGTGCCGAAGGTCGAGTCCGCCCTGAGCGACGTGCGCACGGTGCTGTCCGAGGCGGGCTACTCCGACGACGACTACGAGCTGGTGCTGCAGTCCTACGCCTCCCCCATCGGCCCGAACATCCCCGAGTCGCTGCGTAATCTGGACGGCTGCCCGTTCCGCACCAAGGACCTGACGTGGGTGTCCGGGCCGGGTACGGCGTCGCTGTCCGAGGCGTTGCGCACCGCCGCGGACGGCGCCGACGCCCGCTTCCTGGACCTGTCCCGCGCCGGACGCGGCCACGAGGCCTGCTCCGGCGGCGCCGACCCCTCCTCCGAATGGTTCACCCGGTTCACCGTCGCCTGGGACGACCTGGACGACGAGCGGCGCGTCTCGCACGCGCTGCAGGAATCGTTCCACCCCAACGCCCGCGGACACGCCCAGGTGGCCCGCTGCATGAGCGAGTTCCTCGCCACCGACGACCGCGCGGCCGCCTGCCTCGAAGGTGCCGACGGCGACCTGCACGCCGCCCCCTCGGTGCGTGCCGCCCCCGACGGGTGACCACCCGGTGGGCGGTCACCACCCCGGTCGTCACGGCTCCGGCAACGGCACGGTCAGGCCGGTCTTGACCGGGTCGAGCACAGGCAGCGTGTCGTAGCGGCGCACGTTCCCGTCGCCGAGGAAGAGCCGGTCCGACAGCGCCCGGCACTCGGCCAGACTGTCGGTGACCAGCACGACGACGTAGTCCCACTGCCCGGCCAGGTCGTAGCACTGCTGCACGCGGGGCTCGTGCCGCATCCGCGTGCGGAACGCGGCGTGGTGTTCGGCGGACTCGTGGTCCAGTGTCACCAGGACCACGGCGAGTGTGGTGGGGCCCAGCGCGGCCGGGTCGAGCACCGCGACCTCGCGCGCGACGACCCCGGCGGCGCGGTAACCGCGGATCCGGCGCTGCACCGCGCTCGGGGACAGGCCGACCAGCTCCCCCAACTCCCGCAGGGTGCGCCCGGCGTCCTCCTGCAGCAGCCGCAGCAGCCGACGGTCGACGGCATCGGGCACGAACGGCACGCAATGATTTTGCGTGACGGCGGCACGATTCTCAATCGGCGTCACCACCGGCCGCTCTACGGTGAAGGCGTCCGATTCCTCTCCCGGAGTAAGGAGCGACCGCGTGCACAGCGGAGACCTCGACCTCGACCTCACCCGTATCGCCGAAGCCTCGAACCTGATCGACCCGTTGTTTCTCGACACACCGCAGTTCGTCGACGAACAGCTCTGCGCCGCGCTCGGCGGACGGGTCCTGGTCAAGATCGAGACGCTGAATCCGATCCGCAGTTTCAAAGGGCGTGGCGTCGACCTGCTGGCCCGTGAGTTCACGCCGGGAACACGGCTGGTGAGCACCTCGACCGGCAACTTCGGCCAGGCGCTCGGCCACTCCGCGGCCCGGCACGGTCTGCAGGCGGACGTGTTCGTCCCTGCGGGCATCAGCCAGGTGAAACTGACCAGAATGGCCTCGCTCGGTGCGCGCGTGCACGAGATCCGAGACCGGCCACCCGAGGACGCCGCCCGCGAGTACGCCGCCGCCCGGGACGACGCGGTTCTCGTGCGCGATGGTCAGCATCCGCGCATCGCGGAGGGCGCGGCCACCCTCGGCGTCGAACTGCTCGCCGCGGGCCCGATCGACACGGTGGTGCTGCCCGTCGGGGACGGCGCACTGATCACCGGTGTCGCCCGGTGGGTCAAGGAGCACTCGCCGCGCACCCGTGTGGTCGGGGTGTGCGCAGCGGGGGCGCCCGCCATGGCGCACAGCTGGCGGGCCGGTCGTGTGGTGCCGACCGACCGGGCGGACACCGTGGCCGAAGGCGTGGCGGTCCGGGCACCGATCCCGGAATCGGTCGAGCGGATGCGGCTGCTCGTCGACGAGGTCGTCGTGGTCGACGACACCGCCATGCTGGCCGCGATGCGCACCGCGCTCGACACGCTCGGCGTGCTCCCGGAACCCGCGGGCGCGGCCGGTCTCGCCGCCCTCGCCACCCACGACCTGCCGGGCGCGGTGGTGGCCACCGCGGTCACCGGGGCGAACGTCTCCGCGTGGCCGGACGAGGTGCTGCGGTGACTGCACCGTGGGCCCGGTCACCGCCCCGGGCGGCGGTCACAGCGTCGGGGAGCGGCCCTCGAACGGGGTGGACAGCACCACGGTGGTGCGGGTGGACACCCGGGCCGCCTCGCGGATGCGGCGCAGCAGGTCCTCCAACGCCAGCGGGGAGGCCACCCGCACCAGCAGCACGTACGACTCGTCCCCGGCCACCGAGTAGCACGACTCGATCTCGGTGATGTGCTGCAGCCGCTGCGGGTAGTCGTCCGGTGCGGCCGGGTCGTTCGGCGTCAACGAGATCAGCGCCGTCAGCGGCAGCCCGATCTGTTCGCCGTCGAGTTTGGCGGTGTAGCCGCGGATCACGCCGCGCTGTTCCAGCCGCCGCACCCGCTGGTGCACCGCCGACACCGACAGCCCCACCCGCTCGGCCAGGTCGGTGAAGCTGCGGCGCCCGTCGGCGGACAGTTCCCGCACGATGGCCCGGTCGAGCGGTTCCAACCCGTCCGCGGTCATGCGGGCAGCACGGTCAGTTCGTGCGGGCGGGTGTTGAGCGGCTCGACCCCGTCGGCGGTGACCACGACGATGTCCTCGATGCGGGCGCCCCACCGGCCGCTCCGGTACACGCCGGGTTCGACGCTGAACGCCATGCCCGGCTCCAGCGGCAGGTCGTTACCGCCCATGAGGTAGGGCTCCTCGTGCACGTCGAGCCCGATGCCGTGGCCGGTGCGGTGGATGAACAGCTCGGCCAGGCCCGCGTCGGCGAGGGTGCCGCGGGCGGCCGCGTCGATCTCGGCGGCGGTGGCGCCGG
>NZ_KB912522.1:4750-6968 GCF_000383775.1 Saccharomonospora halophila 8 | reverse complement strand
CGCCCGCGTCGCGGACGGTGGTCAGGTCGAGGCCGGTGAGGTGCAGGCCGGTGGCGGTGGCGTGCACGTGGGCGTCGACGAAGGCGGGGGCGACGAACGCGCCGTCGAGGTCGATCGTGTCGGCGTCGGGGTGCAGGGCGCGGGCGGGCCGGTCCTGGCCGACCCAGCTGACGGTGCCGTCGGTGATCGCCATGGCGGTGGCGTCGGGGGCCTGCGGGGTGTGGATACGGCCGCCGACGAGGAGGGTGGTGTTGCTGCTGCTCACGCCTCCCGAGTCTGCCACCCACCCTCGGCGACAACTTTTGCGCCGCAGTGTCGGTATGTCAGGATAATTTCCACCAGTTGTCGGATTTGAGGAGCAGAAGTGACTGCGATCCAGGAACCTGCTGCCGAGCTCGCGGAACAGCCCTACACCTACCGGCGCGCCGAGTTGGTCGAACCCGACTGGCGCCGCTTCCCGGGCTGGCGCGACGTGACCGGGACCGAGTGGCGGGACGCGCAGTGGCAGCGGGTGCACTGCGTCCGCAACGTCAAACAGCTGCGCGCGGTCATGGGTGACCTGCTCCAGGAGCGGTTCTACACCGACCTGGTGGCCGACCAGCGGCGGATGGCGACCATGTCGATGCTGCTGCCGCCGCAGATGCTGAACACGATCGCGCCGCACGCCGACACCGACCCGGCCACGTTCACCGACGCGTTCTACGCCGACCCGATCCGCCGGTACATGCTGCCCGTGGCCAGTGACCGCGACCCGGTGTGGCCCAGCCACCCCTACTCCCAGCGGGACTCGCTGCACGAGGCGGAGATGTGGGTGGTGGAGGGGCTGACCCACCGCTACCCCACCAAGGTGCTGGCCGAACTGCTGTCCACCTGCCCCCAGTACTGCGGGCACTGCACCCGCATGGACCTCGTCGGCAACTCCACCGAACTGATCGACAAGCACAAGCTGGAACTCAAACCGGTGGACCGGCAGGACGCCATCGTCGACTACCTGAAGCGCACCCCCGGGGTGCGGGACGTGGTCGTCTCCGGCGGCGACGTGGCCAACGTGCCCTGGCACCAGCTCGAATCGTTCCTGATGCGGCTGCTCGACATCGACACCGTGCGCGACATCCGCCTGGCCACCAAGGCGCTGGCCGGGCTGCCGCAGCACTGGCTGCAACCGAAGGTCGTCGAAGGGCTCGAACGGGTCGCCGGCACCGCGCGGCGGCGCGGGGTGAACCTGGCCATCCACACCCACGTCAACCACGCCCAGTCGGTGACGCCGCTGGTGGCCGAGGCCGCCCGCACCGCGCGGGAGGTCGGGGTCAGCGACGTGCGCAACCAGGGTGTGCTCATGCGCGGGGTCAACGACACGCCCGCCGCGCTGCTGGACCTGTGTTTCGCGATGCAGGGCGAGGCGAACATCCTGCCGTACTACTTCTACATGTGCGACATGATCCCCAACGCCGAGCACTGGCGGCTGTCGGTGCGGCAGGCGCAGGAGCTGCAGCACGCCATCATGGGTTACCTGCCCGGCTACGCCACGCCGCGGCTGGTGTGCGACGTGCCCTACGTCGGTAAACGCTGGGTGCACCAGCTCGCCGAGTACGACACCGAACTCGGCATCTCGTACTGGACGAAGAACTACCGCACCGGCATCGAACACGACGACCCGGAGGCGCTGCACCGCCGCTACCCCTACTACGACCCCGTGTTCACCCTGCCCGAGTCCGGCCGCACCTGGTGGGAAACCCAGCGGTAACGGTCACCGCGCGGACCGCGGGCCGGGGTGCGTGTGCTTCGTCGCACCCCGGCCCGCGGCGGCTCAGCCGCAGTTGAGGCCGTAGTAGCCGCGGAAGTTGTTCCGCCCGTTCAGCTCGACCAGGCCGGACACGTCGACACACCGGTGGGTCATGTCCACCCCGGCCGGGGTGTACGCGGGGCCCGCGTAGTAGCTGAAGGTGCCCGAGTCGCACCCGATGTCCGGGCAGTCGGGGAAGTCCCATCCGCCCGGGGCGATCCGGGCGTAGGTGTCGCCGGGAACCCCGTAGGCCTCGTTCTGCCGGTTCACGATCAGACAGTTGCGGTTCGCCGCCGACGACCAGTACACGTCGAACGCGCCCACGTCACCCCGCCCGAACGGGTAGTGGCCCACGTGGGCGTAGCCGCTGCCGCACGGACCGGCCTGCGCCTCCACGCCCCCACCTGCCGCGCCGTCGTCGCCCGTGGCCGCTCC
>NZ_KB912522.1:3629-4650 GCF_000383775.1 Saccharomonospora halophila 8 | reverse complement strand
CCGCCGAGGCTGCGCGCCACCCGCTGCCCGCCGCCGCGGCGCAGCAGCAGCGTCCGCACCAGCGACGTCAGCCCGATCAGGGTGAGCGCGACGACGCTGACCGCCACCAGCGTGCCCACCGCCTCGGAGGTCGACGTCTGCCCCAGGCCGAACGCGAGCCACGCCGCGAGGTCGACCACGGCGACGATGCCGACCACCGCGGCCACGAACAGCCACACCAGCCGCGCGGACACCTTCCGCACGGCCTGTTGACGCTCGAAGAAGTTCATCGCCGACCCGCCGGCCTTCAGAACGACACGTCCGGCGCCTGCCGCTGCTCCGGCTCCTCGATGATCAGCGGTTCGGCGGGTCCGAAGTGGAACGCGCCGGCGAGCAGGTTCGTCGGGAACGTCTCCCGTTTGTTGTTGTAGGACAGCACCGCGTCGTTGTAGGCCTGCCGGGCGAAGGCGACCCGGTTCTCGGTGGAGGTCAGTTCCTCGGACAGCTGCGTCATGTTCTGACTGGCCTTGAGGTCCGGGTAGGACTCCGACACCGCCAGCAGCCGGCCCAGCGACTGCGTCAACGCGCTCTCCGCACCGGACAGTTCCTGCATCGCCCCCGGCTCGCCCGGGTTCGACCGGGCCTGCTCCTGCGCCTGCACCGCACCCGTCCGCGCGGCGGTCACCTGTTCGAGGGTCTGCTGTTCGTGCCGCAGGTACCCCTTGGCGGTCTCGACCAGATTGGGGATCAGGTCGTGCCGGCGCGTGAGCTGCACGTCGATCTGGGCGAAGGCGTTGTGGTAGTTGTTGCGGCGGCGCACCAGCCCGTTGTAGCCGGACACGGCCCAGGCCGCGAGCGCCACCACCACGACCACGAGCACCACGAGCACCACGACGGCTGCCGTTCCCACGGGTTCGCCTCCCTGAGGTCGGTGGAAACCCCAGCATAGGCGTGCCGGGCGCCCGGCGTGGTCCCGGCCACCTCCGGCGTGCCGCGCCCGGGGGTGCCGGGCGGGTGCGTGTCCGTGCTCCGCCGCCGACGC
>NZ_KB912522.1:2256-3529 GCF_000383775.1 Saccharomonospora halophila 8 | reverse complement strand
GCCGCGACGACGGCGGACGCCAGGTGGTACGGCGTCTCGGGGTTCCCGAGGGTCAGCAGGAGCCACAGCCCCAGGAAGATCACCGCGAGGCCCAGTCCGGCGTGCCAGGGCCCGGTCGCGGCCTTGGCCAGGGTCTCCTTGCTGATCGTGTCGAGCAGGCCGGGTGCCTCGGTACGGACCGCGTCGACCACCCGGGTCGCGCGCGGGTTCACCATCGAGTGGTCGTCGCCGACGACCACGGTGGGCACGGTCTCGTTGCCGTCCGCGATCGCGCGGACCCGTGCGGCGGCCCGGGAGTCCTGCCAGATGTCGATCTTCCGGACGGGCAGGCCGATCCGGTCGAGGTCTCCGAACAACCGGGAGCAGTACGGGCACCCGGGCCGCCAGTACACCGTCACCGGCGTGGTGGTTGCGTCGCTCACGAGATCTCCGGGCGGGTCGTCGGGGGTCACTCGTCGTCGGCCAGCCCGTCCCACCCCTCGGCGGCCCGTCGCCGGTCCTTCTTGCGGTCGTTGAGCCGGGCGATCTGCAACGCGATCTCGAACAGCAGCGTCAACGCCCCCGCCAACGCGATCATCGAGAACGGGTCGGCCGGGGTGACGAACGCGGCGAACACGAAGAACACGAGGATCAGCCCGCGGCGCCACTTCGCGAGCTGGGCATAGCGCACCACGCCGACCCGGTTGAGCATCACCACCAGCAGCGGCAGCTCGAAACTCACCCCGAAGATGATGAGCAGGGACAACACGAACGACACGTACTTGTCCCCGGTGAACCACGTGTCGAACGACTCGCCGCCGAAGTTCGTCAGCAGCTCCAGCGCGTACGGCACCATCGCGTAGGCCAGCACCGCGCCGGTCGCGAACAGCACGCTGGCCAGCGACACGAACACCAGCGCGTACCTGCGCTCCCGCGAATACAGCCCGGGCGCCACGAACGCCCACAACTGGTACAGCCACACCGGGGAGAACAGCACCGCCCCCGCGGTCAACCCGACCTTCATCTGGATCATGAAGGCTTCGAACGGCACCGTCTGCAACAACTTGCACTCGGACCCGTCGCCCGCGGTGAACCGCTGTTCGGGCGGGATGGCGCAGTACGGGCCGGTGACCAGATCCCCCAGCGGCGGGATGGCCCCGACGCGGGTGTTGAACCAGAGGAACCCGAGCACGCCGCCCGCGACCAAGGCCAGCAGCGCGAACCCCAGCCTGCGGCGGAACTCGTAGATGTGCTCGACCAGCGTCATCGTGCCGTCGGGGTTGTACCGACGGCT
>NZ_KB912522.1:0-2156 GCF_000383775.1 Saccharomonospora halophila 8 | reverse complement strand
GTTCCCCGCCGCCCGCCCGCGTCGCCGGTGCGGGGGCCCGGGTGCGTCCGCGCGTGCTGTTCACGGTGCGCCCGCGGACGATGCCGATGAACAGGTCCATCAGCTCGGTGGTCGCGTCCTCGCGCCACGCCAGCGCGACCCGTGACTGCGGGGCGTCCGTGAGCGGCCGGTACGTGAGGTCCTTGCGGTGGTGCAGCCGGGCGAGGGACTGCGGGACGACGAGCAGTCCCACACCGGCCGCGACGAGTTCGACGGCGTCGGCGGTCGTGGCCGGGCGCTCGACCGCGGGAAGGCCGGGCGGGCCGTCCCGATCCAGGACGTCGTCCAGCGGGTGCAGCACGACGTCGTCGGCCAGGTCGTCGCCGGACACCTCCTCCGCGGCGGTCACGAGATGGTCCTTCGGGGCCACGACCACCGTCGTCTCGGTGTACAGCGGGATGGTGTGCAGACCCGTGCACTCGGTCGGCAGGCGCAGCAGCGCGGCGTCGACGGCGCCCTCGCGCACCGTGTCGGCGGCGTCGGCGGCGGCGACCCGGGTGAGGGACAGCGGAACCCGGGGTGCCCGCTCGTGCCACCGGCGCACCCACTTGTCGGGCGTGACCCCGGCGACGTGGGCGAGCGTGAACGAGAGATGTTCGTCCGGATCCGGCACGCCGCCAGGCT
This sequence comes from Saccharomonospora halophila 8, assembly GCF_000383775.1. GTDB lineage: Bacteria > Actinomycetota > Actinomycetes > Mycobacteriales > Pseudonocardiaceae > Saccharomonospora > Saccharomonospora halophila. The sequence continues at coordinate 1,493 of NZ_KB912522.1, read as the reverse complement.
ACCCGACGGGACGGCACTCCGAGCGCGGTCGTGGACACCGGACGGCTACCCTCGGGGCATGGCGTCGCAGAAGACCTCCCAGACGATGAAGCCCGAGACCGCGGCGAAGAAGCTGAACGTGTACCTCCCGGCCACGCCGGAGGAGTTCCGGTCCGGTGCGGTCTCCCGCGACGAGTTGCACGCCCTGCAAACCGACCCTCCGGAGTGGCTGCGGAACCTGCGCCGCGACGGTCCGCACCCCCGGCAGGTCGTCGCCGCCCGGCTGGGCGTGTCCAACAGTGCTCTCGCCCGCAACGGGATCACCGACGCGCTCACCACGGCGGAGATCAACGCGCTGAAGGCGGAGATGCCCGAGTGGCTCCGGCGGGAACGCGCGACCCAGGCCGAGGTCCGCGAGGAGGCGGCACGCCTCAAGGCCCGCGACGCCGAACGTCGCAGCGCGGACGCCTGAGCGCGGACGCCTGAGAAACCGGCGCACCCGCGCCGGATCGGTCTCTCCGGGCGTCCCATGCGTCCGGACGTCCCGTGCCCGGGACGCTCGTATACCGGGCCGGGCGAGCGGACACGCCACCGTGCCACGGACGGGGTACGCGATTTGACCGTTCCCCGGAGCCGGGACGAAGCTGACCGGCAGGCCGGGAGGTGGCGTGGCGGACCACCGGACTGCCCGGCCACCGGGATCGAGGTGTGTGGGGGGCAGGGACGACAATCTCGGTTCGTGACCGGGAGGTGCCGTGGACGGGAACAGCGTCGATCGTCCGTACGGTCGATGTCCGTGGGAGCCACAACCGGACGAGGACTGTCTGTCCGACACCGCTCTGTACTGGCTGGTGCTGTTGGCCCGCCAACACCGTACCGAGCTGGCGAAGGACCTGGCCGATCTCGGCATGTACGGGGGTCAGGAACAGGTGCTGCTGCAGCGGTGGGGGGCCGAGGGCTTCACACACCAGGAGCTCGCCCAACGGGTCCGGGCGGCGCCCGCGACGGTCACGCGGATGTTGCAGAGGATGGAACGCGTGGGCTTCGTCCACCGGGAGCGCGGTCGGGGCGAGCGCATGACCCGGGTCTTCCTCACCGAACGCGGGTGGACGGCCCGGGCGACTGCGGAGGTTCTGTGGTGGAGTGCGGAGGAACGCCTGGTCGGGAATCTCAGCGGATCCGAGTACGCCGCGCTCCGCGCGCTACTGGCGAAGATGAGCGGATCGTGAGATCGGAATCGTTGTGAAAACCGTTCGTCTCCGTGGTCCGGGACGGGCGCGTTTAGCTGGCTAATACGGCGCTTCGCGAAAAAGCTAGAGTTGCCTGGCACACCGGAATGGCCGAAACGGCCCGGGTACACGGTCCGCTCGATTATTCCGATGAAGCGCGCTCCGCCGTTGTGCGGGCGGTGGTGAAAACCTGTGAGGGAGACGTGATGGATACGGTGTCGGTCGCCTCGGACGCACCGCGAGCGGGGCGCGCCGGTGCCGCGGCCCGGCCACCGGCCGGGCGTG
>NZ_KB912521.1 GCF_000383775.1 Saccharomonospora halophila 8 | reverse complement strand
CGGACCTCGGCAACTTCCGCGACGAGCCCGCCCCGGAAGTTGCCGAGGTCCGGCCCGGCGACCCCCACGACGTGCTCGACCGAACTCACCCGGCCGCGGTGCGAGTCGGGGACGGCCAGCTGCACCAGCGCCCCCCGGGTGACGACCGCGACCGTGTCGGCCGCCCCGGCGACCGAGAGACAGCCCAGGGTGAGCCACAGCGAGCCGACCAGGCCGAATCCGGCGAGCGCGAGTCCCCACACCCCCGCCGCCAGCAGTTGCGCGAGCCCGACCCGCCGCACCCGGCTGAACAGCCCGGACACCGACCCGGCCGCGACCCCGCCGACGGCGATCGCCGACAGGAACAGCCCCAACGTCTCCGGCGCACCGCCGAACCGGTCCGCGTTGACGGCGGGGAACAGGGCGACCGGCATGGCGGGCACCGTGGACAGCAGATCCGTCAGCACCGCACCGCCCACGACGCGACCGCGCAGCACGTACCGCACGCCCTCCCGGGTGGTCCGCAGGCCCGGCCGGGATCCTCCGCCGTCGGGCCGCAGGGACGGGAGTCCCGCAATCCCGTAGACGCCGACCAGCAGGGTCAGCGCGTCGACGGCGTAGCAGAGTCCCGCGCCGCCGTGCGCGGTGAGCACACCCCCCAGCGCCGGGCCGGCCAGCATGGCCACCTGGAAGCTCAGGTTCGTCAGCGCGAGTCCGGCCGCGACCTCGTCGGCGGGCAGCAGCCCCACCACGAACGTCTTCCGCGCGGGCGCCCCGAGCCCCTGGAATCCGGCCTGCGCCCCCACCAGCGCCAGTACCACCCACAGCGACCCCACTCCGGCGAACGCCTGGGCGGCGAGCAGCACGGCCGCCAGGAACTGACCGGAGGTGGTGACCACCACGAGCTTCCTGCGGTCGACCGCGTCCGCCAGCGTGCCCCCGACCAGGCCGAACACCACCATTGGCACCGCCTGTGCCAGTCCGATGGCCCCCACGGCGACGGAACTCCCGGTCAGCTCCCACACCTGCGCGAGTACCGCCACCACCGCGAGCTGGTGGCCCAGCGTCACGCAGATGCTGCTCACCCACAGCCGCCGGAACGCCGCCGACGAGCGCAACGGCCGGATGTCGGTCACCCCACCGAGGAGTTTCACGGGAAACCGGGCCCCGAGGTCCCGGGAGGGGCAGGGGGGTCGGCGGCGTCGGGACCGGGCTCGTCGAGGTGCCGGACGATCCGGTCGCGGAAGGAACGCCGCGCCAGCGCGGCCTCCATGTCGCGGACGACCTGCCGGAGCGGGTAGGGGATCTCGGCGTCCAGCTCCTCCGCCGCGCGTTCGGTGGCCAGCCACTCCGCTTCGAGGAAGGGCACCAGCTCCCGCGCCCGGTCGGTGAGCACGACCTCGCGGGTACGGGCGTCCCGGCCGGGGCGGGTGGTGACCATCCCGTCGGTACGCAGCGCGCCGACGGTCTGGCTCATCGCCGAGTGGGTCACCTCCAACGACTCGGCGAGCTGCCGGATGGTCATCGGACCGCGGCGGGCGAGACGGATCAGCGGCATCGTGAAGCGGGGCTGCACGCGCACCCCGCGTTCGCTGTAGAGGCGGGCGATCTCCGCCTCCATCGCCTGCCGCAGCCGGGACAGCGGGCCCCAGAAGTCGAGTTCCGTCGGGTCGTCGGGCGGGAGCGGTTCCGGAGGTTCGGACGACATCACTCCGATATGACAGCACTTGTACAAGTGCTTATGCAAGTGCTGTCACATTGCTGCGGCTCAGTTGAGCTGAAGGTCTCCCGGGTGGGTGGCCAGGAACGCGGTCGGCAGGCCCTGCCTGCGCAGGACCTGACTCCAGAGGTCCCCGTCCGGGGTCGCCAGCACGTCACCCGGCAACGCGGGCACGATCAACCAGTCACCCCGGTCGATCTCCTCGGCGAGCTGGCCCGAGTCCCAGCCCGCGTATCCGGCGAACACGCGCATCCCGCGGACCCGTTGCACCAGCGCGTCCGGCTCGGCGTCCAGGTCCACCAGTGCCACCGGGCCGCGTACGGCGATCACCCCCGGCACGCTCGCCGCCGTCTCCCCGGTCCGCAGGGCGGCCAGGCACAGGGCCGTCTTCTTCTCCACCGGACCGCCGACGAACACCGACCGGGGCGCCACGACGTGCTCGCCCCAGTTGGGCAGCACCTCGTCCACCTCGACCTCGCTCGGCCGGTTCAACACGACCCCGAGCGTCCCCTCGTCCCGGTGGTCGATCACGAAGACCACGGTCCGGCGGAAATTCGGGTCGAACATGGTGGGGGCAGCGACCAGGAGTGTTCCCGGCTCAACCTCGGCGTCCGCTCGCACGCCCCCCATGATCCCATCACGGGGTCCTCCCGCGCGGCACGGCGTGCCCTTCAGGGAGGCGCCCGGTCGGTCCGTCGGTGCGATCGGCACTCCGCCGCCGCCCGTTAGGGTGAACCTCCGTGCGTGGCGCGCCCCGCCGGACCCGGCGTCGCGGAGCCGCC
>NZ_KB912520.1 GCF_000383775.1 Saccharomonospora halophila 8 | reverse complement strand
GGTCGCGGCGGGACGAACGGGCGCTGGCCGAGCGCGCCGAGCGGGCCATGGCCGAGGTGGGCGTGCTCGACCACGCCCGCGCGTACCCGGGGAGCCTGCCGTACCCGGTGCAGAAACGGGTGGCCCTGGCCCGTGCGCTGGTCGCCGAGCCGGAGCTGCTGTTGCTGGACGAACCGGCCGCGGGGCTCGGCCACGACGACATGTCCGAACTCGCCGAGCTGGTCCGGCGGCTGACCGGGCGGATGGGCGTGATCCTGGTCGACCACCACATGGACCTGGTGATGTCGGCGTGCGACCGGATCACGGTGCTCGACTTCGGGCGGGTCATCGCCGCCGGGGAGCCGGACCGGGTCCGGGACGACCCGGCCGTCATCGAAGCGTATCTCGGCGAGGAGGCGGGCCAGTGAGCGAGACCACCGACGTCCCGACCGGGGCGGGGACGGGCATCACGGACACCACCGGGTCCGGCAGGGGCGCCCGCCTCGACGTCCGTGAGCTGACGACCCGGTACGGCCCGGTCGTCGCGCTCGACCGCGTGAGCCTGCGGGCCCGTCCCGGCGAGATCACCGCCGTGCTGGGTGCCAACGGTGCGGGCAAGACCACCCTGCTGCGGACCGTCTCCGGCCTGGTGCGACCCCGGTCCGGCGGTGTGCTGCTGGGTGAGCGGGAGCTGGTCGGCGCCGCCGCGGAGGAGATCGCCCGGGCCGGGGTCGCGCACGTGCCGGAGGGCCGTGGCGTGATCACCGAGCTCGGGGTCGAGGAGAACCTGCGCCTCGGCGAGTTGCTCGGCACCACCCGGCGCGGGGCCACCGACCGCCGCGCCCGGCTGGACACCGTCTACGACCTGTTCCCCGCGCTGGCCGAACGGCGGCGCATGCCGGCGAACTCGCTGTCCGGCGGGGAGCGGCAGATGCTGGTGATCGGCAGGGCGCTGCTGTCCGAACCGGAGGTGCTGCTGCTCGACGAGCCGTCCCTGGGACTGGCGCCGCGGGTGGTCGCCCAGATCTTCGGCATCATCCGCGATCTCGTCGACCGCGAGGGGCTGACCGTGCTGCTGGTCGAACAGAACGCCCGCAGTGCGCTGTCCATCGCCGACACCGGCTTCGTGCTCAACCTCGGCCGGGTCGTCGCCTCCGACGACGCGGCCACGCTCGCGGCGGACGAGGACCTCCGCCACGCCTACCTCGGCTTCTAGCCGGGCCGTTCTCGGAGGATTGCTGCCCCGATGCAACAGTTCGTGAACCTCACGCTCAACGGGATCAGCCAGGGCGCGATCTACGCGGCGTTCGCGCTGGCGCTGGTGCTGATCTGGCGGTCCACCCGGGTCATCAACTTCGCCCAGGGCGCGATGGGCATGTTCACCACCTATCTCGCCCTGATGCTGATCGAGAACGGACAGCCGTACTGGGTCGGTTTCGCCGCCGCCCTGGTGGGGGGTCTGCTGCTCGGCGCCGCGGTGGAACGGGTCGTCATCCGTCCGGTCGAGGGCGGCCCCGAGCTCAACGCGGTGATCGTGACGCTGGGGCTGTTCATCGCGCTGCAGGCGCTGGCCGCCGTGCTCTTCGGCTCGACCTACGAGTCGTTCCCGGCGCCGTTCGCGTTGCGCGGATTCGACCTGAACGGCTTCACCGTCGCGTTCACACCGTTCAGCACGTTCATCATCGGCTCGGTCCTGCTGGTGATGCTCGCGCTGGTGGGGCTGTTCCGGTTCACCGACCTCGGGCTGAAGATGCGGGCCTCGGCGTTCAGCCAGGAGGTGTCCCGGCTGCTGGGGGTGCGCGTCGGCCGGATGCTCACGCTCGGCTGGGCGTTCGCCGCCGTGGTCGGGTCGCTGGCCGGTCTGCTGATCGCGGGCGGGAGCCTGGTCCACCCCGCCTACATGGAGCCCGTCATCGTGTTCGGGTTCGTCGCCGCGGTCCTCGGTGGGCTGGACAGCCCGGGAGGCTCCGTGGTCGGGGGGCTGTTGATCGGCCTCGCGCTGTCCTATGTGTCCGGCTACCTCGGTAGCGAGCTCGTGACGCTGGCGGCACTGGCCATTCTCGTCGCGGTGCTGCTGGTGCGCCCGCAGGGACTGTTCAGCCACGCCGCCGAAAGGAAGGTCTGATGACCGCGTTGTCGGCGGCCGCGCGTCGCCTCGTCCCCTCGTCCGTCGGCGGCCGGAACCTGCTCGGTGGGGCGACCGCGCTCGTCGTGGTCGTCCTGGTGCTGGAGAGCACGGAGCCGTTCCGCCACTCCCAGCTGGCGACGCTGTCCTACTACGGGATCGCCGCGGTCGGGCTGACCGTGCTCACCGGCCTGAACGGGCAGATCTCTCTCGGCCACGGCGCGCTGATGGCGGTCGGGGCGTACACGACGGCGCTGCTGTTGGACTCCGACGGGGTGCCGTTCGGCCTCGCCCTGCTCGCCTCGGCCGCGGTCACGGCGCTCGTGGGCATCCTGGTGGGCGCGGCCGCGGCCCGGCTGCACGGTCCGTACCTGGCGGGCGCCACGCTGGCCCTCGCGGTGGGTGCACCCGGGTTGGCCGTCCACTTCGACAGCCTGCTCGGCGGTGAGCAGGGCCTGCGCGTGGCCTCGCCCACGGCGCCGCAGTGGTTCGACGACACGATGTTCTTCATCACCGGCAGCGGGATCGGCAATCAGGAGTATCTGGCCTACCTCGGCTGGGGGACGCTGTTGCTGGTGATGGTGCTGCTCGCCAACCTCGTCGCGAGCCGTTTCGGCCGGATCTGGCGCGCGGTCCGCGACGACGAGGTGGCCGCCGAGCTCTCCGGGGTCCGGCTCGGGCACACGCGGGTCCTCGCCTTCGTGGTGAGCGCGGCGTGTGCGGGACTGGCCGGCTCGGTGCTGGCGATGGTGGTGCGCCTGGCCGCGCCGAGCGGCTTCACGATCGTGCTCTCGCTGTCCCTGCTGACCGCGGTGGTCGTGGGGGGACTCGGCAGCCTGACCGGCGCGTTGCTCGGCAGCGCGCTGTTGGTCTTCCTGCCGCCCGCGGTGACCGACCTGGGTACCGCGGCCGGACTGAGCGACGTGCGGGCGGCCGAACTGGCCCCGCTGGTCTACGGCGTGGTGCTCGTCGTGGTGATCCTCGTCGCCCCCTCCGGGGCGATGGGCCTCATCCGCAGGCTGTGGCAGTCGGTGCGGAACCGTCGTCGGGGGAACGAACAAGGAGGAACCGGATGAACAAGCGAATGCGGCGGCGCGGTGCGGCGCTGACCGCGGTGGCGGCGACGGCCGCCCTGGTGCTGTCGGCCTGCGGCGCGGGCGG
>NZ_KB912519.1 GCF_000383775.1 Saccharomonospora halophila 8 | reverse complement strand
CCTGCCCACGCCCGGCGACGAGCCCGCCGACCGTGCCCCGGACCCGGGTTAGCGGACCGGCACGGCACCGGAGGACTCGCGCCCTGCGGTGCTGGCCGACGCCGGGTCCCAACCCCTAGGCTCGCCGCGTGGCGAGGTACTACGACGTGCATCCGCGCAATCCGCAGCCCCGGGCGATCCGGCAGGTCGTCGACGTGCTGTGGTCCGACGGTCTGATCGCGTACCCGACGGACTCGGGTTTCGCGCTCGGCTGCACCCTGGGCAACAAGCGCGGCATGGAACGCATCCGGGCGCTGCGTGACCTGGACTCCCGGCACCACTTCACACTGGTGTGCCGGGATTTCGCCCAGCTCGGCCAGTTCGTGCAGCTGAGCAACGCGGTGTTCCGGGCCGTGCGGGCGTCGGTGCCCGGCCCGTACACGTTCATCCTGCCCGCGACGCGCGAGGTGCCGCGGCAGCTGGCGCACCCGAAGAAGAGGACGGTGGGCGTGCGGATCCCGGACCACGTCACGGCCCGGGCCCTGGTCACCGAACTGGGGGAGCCGCTGGTGTCGAGCACGCTGCTGCTGCCCGGGGACGAGGAGCCGATGACGGTCGGGTGGGAGGTCCGGGAACGGCTCGGCCACCTGGTGGATGTGGTGCTCGACTCGGGCGACTGCGGCACCGAGCCCACCACCGTGGTCGACTTCTCCGACGACGAGCCGGAGGTGATCCGCGTCGGCGCGGGGGACCCCGCCCGGTTCGTCTGATCCGGTCAGCTCTTCTCCCTGCCGGTGCGGGCGCGAAACCGGATCTGGTGGGCGGGCACGAACGTCGTGACGATCGTGCGCCACGCGAGGTCCGCGGTGAGCAGCTGGTAGGTGACCACGCCCAGCGCGGCCCCGTCGACCGACGGCATCCACCCGCGCAGCAGGCCCTTGGCCTCGTACCGGTACTGGATGCCCTCCCCGTCGTCGCCGGAGATCTCGAAGGCGTTCTTGCGCAGCGCCGCGCGCGGATCGACCCACACCCACTGCGGCGGGTCCACCGGCCGGAACGTGGGCGGTGCGTCCTCGGCCGGGGCCCACACCGGTCGGGTCGGTGTCGAACTCGCGTCCCGCCGCCACCACGGCAGGGGCGAACGCGGGGACGGTTCCGGCCGGTGTTCCGCCCGTTGCTCCGTCCGTCGCCGGTCCGGTTGCTCCATCGGCACTCCCTCACAACTCCCTCGAATCGAACAGTAGTTCGACCGAACGGCGGAGTGTCAAGCCGGGCGGCCCCGATGTCACCCGGAACACGGGGCCGTCGGCGGCGGGAGGGACGCCGTCGGTGCCGGTGTTCACCGGCCGGAACTTCTGTATTACTTTGTGCGGTGATCTTGCAGGGACGACAGGTCGGGGGTGTGACGATGTCCGGTGGCGAGACCACGATCGATTCCACGAAGGCGAGCGTGGCCCGGGTGTACGACGCCCTGCTGGGCGGCAAGGACAACTACGAGGTCGACCGGGTGGTCTACCGGTCGGTGCTGGAGTCCGACCCGCAGGCCCCCGCCACGGCCGTCGCGATCCGCGAGTGGCTGGTCCGCGTCGTGCGGTGGCTGGCGGGACCGGCGGGCATGGACCAGTTCCTCGACTGCGGCTCCGGCCTGCCCACGCAGGAGAACACGCACGAGGCGGCCCAGCGGCTCAACCCCGAGGCGCGGGTCGTCTACGTCGACAACGACCCCGTCGTCGGGGCGCACGGCCGGGCGCTGCTGGAGGAGAACCCGTTCACCCACTTCGTCGAGGCCGACCTGGTGGACCCGGAGGCCCTGCTGCGGCATCCCGACGTGACCCGGAACCTCGACCTGGACCGGCCGTACGTGCTGATGCAGTGCAACACCCTGCATCACCTGATGGACGACGAGGACCCCCTCGGGATCATGCGCCGCTACGTCGACGCCCTCCCGTCCGGCTCGTACGTCGCGCTGTGCCACTTCTGGGACCCACAGGACGAGGATCCGGAGTCGAGCACGTTCGCGGGGGACATGGAACAGCGGCTCACCGGCAGTTCGATGGGCTCCGGCCGGTTCCGCACCCGGGACGAGATCGCCGCCTATTTGGAGGGCCTCGAACCGGTCGAGCCCGGTCTGGTGCGGCTGCACGAGTGGTGGCCCGACGGCCCCCGCCTGACACCGCTGACGTCGATGGACCGCGTCCTGCTCAGCGGCGTCGCCCGCAAGCCCTGACGGACGCGGCGCACCGCACGGGCTGTCGGCGGGCCGACGGGGCGGGTCCT
>NZ_KB912518.1:39458-44791 GCF_000383775.1 Saccharomonospora halophila 8 | reverse complement strand
GGCCGACGCAGCCCACCACCACCCGGCGGGTCAGCTCCCGCACCAGCGCCGCGTGCCTGCCGGTACGGTCCGCGCGCTCCAGCGTGCTCGCCGCCGCCGGGGCGCTGGTGAACGTCAGGGCGTCCACCGTGCCGTCGAGCACGCCATCGAGGACTCGGTCGAGCGGCCCGGGATCGACCGGGCCGACCCAGCGGTACACCGGAATCTCCACCACCTCGGCCCCGGAGCGGCGCAGGGTGTCGACGAAGTCGCGCTGCGGCTGCCCGTGCAGCTGCACCGCGATCCGCGTCCCCGCCACGCCCCCGTCGAGCAGGTGCCGCAGCAGCTCGGCGTTGCGGGCCGAATCCGGTGCGTAGCTCTCACACAACCCCGCCGCCCGCACCGCGCCGGTCACCTTGGGCCCCCGGGCGAGCACCGAGGCGGCCGAGAGCCTTTCCCGCAGCACGCGGCCGAGTCCCCAGCTCTCGGCCGCCTCGATCCACCCGCGCAGGCCGATGCCCGTGGTGGCCACGACCACGTCCACCGGGGCGTCGAGCAGCGCGGTGGTGGCGCGCAGCAGTTCCGTGTCGTCGGACAGTGGCACGATGCGGATCGCGGGTCCGTAGCGCACCGTCGCGCCCCGCCGCACGAACAGCGAGCCCAGTTCGTCCGCCCGTCTGGCGGCGGTGACGCCGACGGTGAACCCGGCGAGGTCCCCGACGCCGGTCATGGCGCGGCGACGTGGACGACGCCGTCGACGAGGCGCACCGGGTGGGTCGGCACCCGCACCGAAAGGTCATCCAGGCAGACACCGGTGCGCAGGTCGAACCGCTGCTTGTACACGGGCGAGGCCACCACGGGCACGCCCTCGTGCTCACCCACGATTCCCCGGGACAGCACGGCGGCGCCGCTGAATGGATCGACATTGGACAGTCCGTGCAGGGTGTCGTCGTCGGTGCGGAAGATCGCCACCTGTACGTCCCCGTCGAGCAAGGCGGCCACCCCGTCGGCACGGGGCACGTCCGCGAGCCGGCACACGGGCACCCATCCGGTCGTGTCCGACTCCGGCCGGGCCGAACCGGGAGCCACCCCGGTCGTGCTCTGTCCGGGCGTGGTCTGTCCGGGCGTGGTCCATCCGGGCGTGGTCATCGCTGCGGCACCTCCGGGGTCGGCAGGAGCACGGGAACGTTCTGCTCGCGTTCCACCTCGAACGCCACGGTCGGGTCACCGACGCCGGGGGCGTTGACGAAGCTGGTGAACCGGGCGAGCTTGTCCGGGTCGTCCAGCACGTCCTTCCACTCGTCGGTGTAGCCGGCGACGTGCTCGGCCATCGCCTGTTCCAGTTCGGCGCCGATGCCGAGTTCGTCGTCGACGACCACCGCGCGCAGGTGATCGAGCCCGCCGTCCAGCTCCTCCAGCCACGCCGCGGTGCGCTGCAGCCGGTCGGCGGTGCGGACGTAGAACATCAGGAACCGGTCCACGATCCGCACCAGCGTCTCCGTGTCCACATCGGACACGAGCAGCTCGGCGTGCCGGGGCAGCGCCCCGCCGTTACCCCCGACGTACAGGTTCCATCCGCTCTCCGTCGCGATGATGCCGACGTCCTTGCTCCGCGCCTCCGCGCATTCCCGGGCGCAGCCGGACACCCCCGCCTTGAGCTTGTGCGGCGAGCGCAACCCCCGGTACCGCAGTTCCAGCTCCACCGCCAGGCCGACGCTGTCCTGCTGGCCGTAGCGGCACCAGCTGGTGCCGACGCAGGACTTCACGGTGCGCAGCGCCTTGCCGTAGGCGTGGCCGGACTCGAACCCGGCGTCGACCAGCCGTCGCCAGATCGCGGGCAGCTGTTCGACCCGGGCGCCGAGCAGGTCGACCCGCTGCCCTCCGGTGATCTTGGTGTAGAGGCCGAACTCGCGGGCCACCTCGCCGAGCACGATCAGCTTCTCCGGGGTGATCTCCCCGCCCGGCACCCGGGGTACGACCGAGTAGGTGCCGTTGCGCTGCATGTTGGCCAGGAAGTGGTCGTTGGTGTCCTGCAGGCCCGCCCGCTCGCCGGCGAGGATGTGTCCGTGACCGAGGGTCGCCAGAATGGAGGCCACCGTGGGTTTGCACACCGCGCACCCCCGGCCCCGGCCGTAGGTGGCGATCAGTTCGCTGAAGGTGCCGATCCGGGTGGCGCGCACGATCTCGAACAGCTCGGCGCGGGACCGGTCGAAGTGCTCGCACAACGCCCGGGACTGCTCCACCCCGCACGCCGACAGCAGCGTGCCCAGCATCGGCAGGCACGAGCCGCAGGAAGTGCCCGCCCGGGTGGACGCCTTCAGCGCGGCCACACTGTCGCACCCGTCGTCGATGATCGCGCGGGTGAGCATGCCCTTCGTGACGGCGTTGCAGGAGCACACCTGGGCGTGGCCGGCCAGCGAGCCCACGCCGACCGACGCACCCCCGCCCTCCGGGGCCAGCAGGGCGGCGGGTTCGTCCGGCAGTTCCGAGCCGACCAGGCCGCGCAGGGAGGTGTACTCGCTCGCATCCCCCACCAGCACCCCGCCGAGCAGGGTGCGGGCGTCGTCGGAGACCACCAGCTTCCGGTAGGTGCCCGCGACCGCGTCGGCGACGGCCACCTCCAGTGCGCCCTCGGAGGTGGCGTGGGCGTCGCCGAAGGCGGCCACGTCCACGCCCATCAGCTTGAGCTTGGTGGCGGTGTCCGCCCCGGTGAACTCCGCCCGCTCGCCCAGGAGGGTGGCGGCGACCGCGTCGGCCATCGCGTAGCCGGGGGCGACGAGCCCGTACACCCGGCCCTCGACGGCCGCGCACTCGCCGACCGCGAACACACCCGGGTCGCTCGTGCGGCAGGAGGTGTCCACCAGCACACCGCCCCGCGGCCCGAGTTCCAGACCGCAGTCCCGGGCCAGTTCGTCCCGGGGCCGGATCCCCGCGGAGAACACCAGCAGGTCGATGTCGAGCTCGGTGCCGTTGCCGAGGCGGGTCCGCAACCGGTTCCCGTCCGGCTCGATCACCTCGGTGGACGTTCCGGTGTGCACGGTCACGCCCAGGTCGGTGATCAGCCGGTGCAGCACCGCGCCGCCACCCTCGTCCACCTGCACCGGCATCAGCCGGGGCGCCCGCTCCACCACGTGCGGGGACAGCCCCAGGTCGCGCAGCGCCTTCGCCGCCTCCAGCCCGAGCAGTCCTCCGCCGACGACCGCGGCCGACGGCCTGCCCACACCGGCGCGGGCGCGGGCGACGGCGTCGGAGAGCGCGTCCAGGTCGTCGATCGTGCGGTACACGAGACACCCGGGAAGGTCGTGCCCCGGCACCGGGGGCACGAACGGGCGGGACCCGGTCGCCAGCACGAGCGCGTCGTAGTGCTCGACCACGCCCGCGGCGGTGCGCACGCATCGGCCCGCCCGGTCCACCGCGACGACCGGATCCCCGAGCCGCAGCGTGACCGCGTCGTCGCCGGGGTAGTCGGCCCCCGGCAGCGCGAGCGCGTCCGCGTCCCGATCGGCCACGTACGACGTGAGATCGACCCGGTCGTAGGCGGGACGACGCTCCTCGCCGAACACGACGATCCGCCACGACCCGTCGGTGTCGGCGGACCGCACGGCCTGCACCAGCCGGTGGGCGACCATGCCGTGTCCGACGACGACCAGCGTTCGACTCATCGGCAACCTCCGTAGCGACGGCTGTGGACCATGCTCACCGGCAGCGGTGTCCGGGCCGATTCCGCGGCGTTGCGGCGGTGTTTCCGCTTCCTCCCACCCGCTCCCGGCCACGGTGCTCACACCCGCGCGTGGGCGAGACCGGGCTCGCGGTCGACGGCGAACCGCCTGCGCAGATAGAACCACCAGGTGGCGGCCAGGCAGCCGACGTAGAAGGCCACGAGCACCAACAGTGCCGGACCGATGCCCGCACCCGCGTCGTCGAGGGAGAACCGGAACACGAGGTTGATCAGCACACCCCCGAAGGCGCCGACCGCCCCGCACACACCGACGACGGCCCCCGCCTGCCGCCGGGCGGAGGCGGCCACCACCGCCGGATCGGTGCCGCTGTTCCCGGCCGCGCGCTCGGCCTCGGCGGCGAAGATGACCGGGATCATCCGGTAGGTCGACCCGTTACCGATGCCGGTGAGCACGAACAGGGCCACGAACGCGCCGAAGAACAACGGGAAGTCGTCGCGGGACACCCCGGCCAGCACGCCCAGTGCGCCGAGTACCAGCGCGACGAAGGTCCACAGCGTCACCCGGGCACCCCCGATGCGGTCGGAAAGCCACCCGCCCAACGGCCGGGTGACCGCCCCGATCGCGGCTCCGAGGAACGCCAGCGACACGTACTCGCCGTGGTCGGTGAAGCTCATCGAGATCAGCGTCGGGAAGGCGAAGGAGAAGCCGATGAACGACCCGAACGTGCCGATGTAGAGCCCCGACATCACCCAGGTGTGCCGGTTTCGCAACGCCGAGCGGTAGGAGTTCCCGTCCGGCCTGGCCGCGGTGACACTGTCCATGAACGCCCACGCGCAGGTGGCCGCCACGATCACCACGGGCATCCACATCAGCGCCGCGTAGGCCAGGTTGATCCCGGTGCCGAGACCGATCACCACCGGCACGACCAGCTGCGAGACGGCCACGCCGAGGTTGCCGCCCGCCGCGTTCAACCCGAGCGCCAACCCCTTGCGGTGTTCCGGGAAGAAGAACGAGATGTTGGCCATCGACGAGGAGAAGTTCCCGCCGCCCAACCCCATCGCCGCCGCGGTGAGCAGGAAGAACCAGTACGGCGTGCCCGGGTTCGTGACGGCGTGCGCCAGCATCAGGCACGGGATCAGCAGCACCGCCGAGGACAGGGTCGTCCACGCCCGCCCGCCGAGGACCGGGACCGCGAACGTGTACGGCATCCGTAGCGCCGCACCGACCAGGTTCGGGACGATGAGCAGCCAGAACGTCCGCCCGACGCCGAAGTCGTACCCCACGGAGTCGAGGTGGACCACCACGATGCTCATCAGCGTCCACACACTGAACCCGAGGTGCTCGGCGAAGACCGAGAACACCAGGTTCTTCCACGCGGTGGCCCGGCCGGTGCGCCGCCAGAACCCCGGGTCCTCCGGCTCCCAGTGGTCCAGCCATCGTCCGCGCCAGCGGAAGGACTCCGGTGTCGGTGTCGTCGTCGCGGTCCCGGGTGCGAGGGCCATGGGCGTCTCCCTTGCCGTGTGCGGATGACGGAACGGTCGGGAGCCAGCGTCGCGCCGGAGGGTTTCCGCGGGGCGGTCGGCGGGTGGCACCCGTGCAACGTCCTCCGCACCGCGGCTCCCACACCCGGTGAGCACCCCGCCCGGGGTCAGGCCGTGTCCGCCAGCCAGTCGG
>NZ_KB912518.1:36849-39358 GCF_000383775.1 Saccharomonospora halophila 8 | reverse complement strand
GTGGCGTCCCGTGCGCCGCCGACACGGTCGGGCCCGTGCGGCGGCCACACGGCAGGGGAAGGCCCAGCCCCACCACACGGGGCCGTGCCGTGCCGCAACGGTGGCCCGGGAGCGGGATGGCGCCGGAGCACACGACGGGGAGTGACACCCCCGTGTCACTCCCCGTTCGACCCGCGGTCGCGCCGGAGTCCGATCCGGCGGCGACGGATCAGTAGGTGGGCAGGCTCGTGTCCACCTGGTTCGCCCATCCGAGGACACCGCCACCGAGGTGGCTGGCGTCGGCGAAGCCCGCCTTGTGCAGCGCCGAGAGCGCCTCCGCCGAGCGGGCCCCCGACTTGCAGTGCAACACGATCGGCTTGTCCTGCGGCAGTTCGGCCAGCGCCTCCCCGGACAGGATGCGGTCCTTCGGGATCAGCTTGGCGCCCTTGATGTTGACGATCTCGTACTCGTGCGGCTCGCGGACGTCGATCAGCTCGAAGTCCTCACCGGCGTCGAACTTGGCCTTCAGTTCCGCCGGGGTCAGTGTGTGCCCGGACGCGGCCTGCTGCGCGTCGTCCGAGACGACACCGCAGAACGCGTCGTAGTCGTCGAGCAGCTCGGTGACCTTCGGCGTGTCCGGGTCCTTGCGGATCTTGACCTCGCGGTAGCGCATGTCCAGCGCGTCGTAGCTGATCAGCCGGCCGAGCAGCGGGTCGCCGATTCCGGTGATCAGCTTCACCGCCTCGGTGACCATGATCGAACCGATCGAGGCGCAGAGCACTCCCAGCACACCGCCCTCGGCGCAGGAGGGCACCATGCCGGGAGGCGGCGGCTCGGGGTAGAGGTCGCGGTAGTTCAGGCCCTGTCCGTTCGGCGCGTCCTCCCAGAACACGCTCACCTGGCCCTCGAAGCGGAAGATCGACCCCCACACGTAGGGCTTGCCCAGCAGCACGGCCGCGTCGTTGACCAGGTACCGGGTGGAGAAGTTGTCCGTCCCGTCCAGGATCAAATCGTAGTCCCGGAACACGTCCAGGGCGTTCTCGCTGGACAGCTGCTCCTCGTGCAGGCGCATGTGCACGTACGGGTTGATCTCGGCGACCGACTCCTTCGCCGAGACGGCCTTCGACTTGTCGATGTCCGACTGGCCGTGGATCACCTGGCGTTGCAGGTTCGACTCGTCGACGACGTCGAAGTCGATCACCCCGAGGGTTCCCACCCCCGCGGCCGCGAGGTACAGCAGCGCCGGGCTGCCCAGTCCACCGGCACCGATGATCAGCACCCTCGCGTTCTTCAGCCGCTTCTGCCCGTCCATCCCGACGTCCGGAATGATGAGGTGCCGACTGTAGCGCGCGACCTCCTCCTTGGTGAGCTCGGCGGCCGGCTCGACGAGCGGCGGCAGCGTGGCTGACATGGAACCTCCATCTGGCACTTTCGCGGTCACTCCATTCATAACCACGAACGGAGATCAGCTCTTCCCCCGTCCACATGATGGACAGCCGACGGGCCGCGGCGGGTCAGTCCGGTTTCGCCTGGGGATTCGGCCAGGCGTTGGGCTCACAGACCTTTCCGTCGGCCCGCACGGAGTCCGGGTCACCACCGACCCTGTCGTTCAACTTCGCGACGTAGTCATTGGCCACCCCGAACGTCTGCTGCATCATCACCGGCGCCAACTCCCCGTCGGTGGCGCAGCCGACATGGCCGTTGTCGAGCGCATGACCGACCTCGTGATTGATGACGTACTGTCGGTACCCGGTCAGGTCCGCGTTGAACGCGAGCGCCCCGCGGACGTAGCGGGCGAGATTGATCACGACCCGGTCGATCGGCGGGCCGAGGCGGCAGGACGCCTCGTACGGGATGGCCGACCCGCACATGGGTTTCGTGGTGACCGGGCTGGTCAGGCTGACCCGGAAGTCCGGGTCGGGCGCGTCCTCGCCCACCCGTTGCAGCGAGATGTCGTTCGTCCCCGTCCAGCTGCGCGGGTCGGACAGCGTCCCCTCCACCACGGCGGCGAAGCTGTCGGCCCCGGCGAAGCTGGCCGGGTCGAGACCGTCCTCCACCTCGACCGTGTAGGTGTAGAGCGGTTCGGCGTCCCCGACCCGGTCGCCGTCATCCTGCCCCAGCGGGACAACCTGCCAGGTGCCCTCCCCCTCCTCGGTGTACGCACCGCCGTCGGGGAGTTCCGCGGTCGGGATTTCCAGGTCGATCGGCTCGGCGGGGTTCTCCTGGACGACCGGCTCGTCCTCGGCACCGGCGGTGCCGTCCGCCCCACCCGCGTTCGTGCCCTCCGCCGCCGACGGCCCTCCGACGAGGGCTCCCTCGCCGCTCGTCGTGTCGACCACCACCAGCGCGGTGACCACCACGAGCACCGGAACCAGGAGCACACGCCAGCCGTAGGTCGCGGTGAGCCGGCGGAGTCCCGACCGCCCGGCGGGACGCCGCCCGGCGGCGTCCTCCGATGTCGGGCGCCAGGACGCCCGCAAGGGTTCGGTGCGGTCCTTCCGTGCCGCCGACCGTCCGGCCCGGGCATCGC
>NZ_KB912518.1:31190-36749 GCF_000383775.1 Saccharomonospora halophila 8 | reverse complement strand
CGAGCGCGGTGGCGAGCCTGCGCTCGGTCGCGGCGGCCCGACGGCCGAGGGCACCCGGCAGGCCGAGCGTCACCCGGCTCATGTCGCCGGACGAGGTGGCGACCAGGGCGAGGCCGTCGACCCGCTCGTCGACGAGCGTGGGATGCCGCTCGGCCAGTGCCATGAGCGTCATCCCGCCCATCGAGTGACCGGCGAGCACCAGCCTCCCGTCCGGGACCAGCTCCGCGAGCACGTCGGCGAGGTCGTCGGCCAGCCGGTCGATCGTCGCCGTCCCGGGCCCGGCCGCCTCCGAGGCGCCGTGCCCGCGCAGGTCGTAACGCACCCGGCGCACACCCGAGGGCAGCTCGTCGACGACCCGGTCCCACGTCCGGTGGTCCTGCGTCCAGCCGTGCACCAGCACCACCGTCACCGCCGCGTCCGGTGCCCCGCTGACCTCGGCGTGCAGCGCGGCGCCGTCGGAGGTGACCACCCGGTACGACCGTGCCGCGTTCTCCGGCCGCCCGCTCAGCGGTCGGCCGCTCTCCTGCCGCCCGCTCACCGGCCGGCCACCAGGAACGCGCGCCGCCAGAACGGCATCCCCACCGATCCGACCAGGCCGTTCGCGTCCAGGAACCCCATGATGCGCTCCCCCGCGTAGCGGATGGTCCCGTGGTAGTGCGGATTCGCCATCGCGGCCCGGTAGCCGTCGCGGGGCCGGATCCCGACGGCCTTGTAGACGTGCGGATTGATCAGGCTCTGGACGACCTCGTGCGAGATCACCGCGAGCAGCCACTGCTGGTACTTCAGCTCCGGCCCGGAGAGCCGGGCCACCCCGCGCGTGACCTCCTCGCGGGCGAAGGTGACGTGCCGGGCCTCCTCCAGCACGTGGATCCGGTTGACCATCCGCACGAGCGGCTGGACCTCCGGATCGTTCATCTGCTCGCGCTGCAACCGGTCGAGGATCTCCTCGGCCACGAGGATCGCCCCGTACATCGCGGGGCCGTAGCTGATCAGGGGCAGCAGCTTGGCCAGGCGGCGGCGCCACGGCAGCGGCCCGTACGGCGGACAGCCGATGCGCTCGGTCATCCGGGCGAACATCGTGGAGTGTCGGCACTCGTCGGCGATCTCGGTGAGCGCGTACTGCGCGAACCCACTGGTCGGGTCGGCCTTGTAGATCTCTCTGAGCAGCATCTGCATCAGCAGGATCTCGAACCACAGACCGTTCGTGGCGATGCTGGCGATCTCGTGCTTGCCCAGCTCGATGCGCTGTTCGGGGCTGAGCCGCTGCCACAGGGCGGTGCCGTACAGACTGCTGCGGTGCTCCGGGAGGTATCGCTTGCCCTCGACGAGCGGAGCGTCCCAGTCGATGTCGATCTCCGGGTCGTAGGACTTTCTCGCGGACGAGTTCAGCAACCGGTGCGCGGTCCTCTCCCGCCGGTCGCGCCCGGGGGCGGCATGCCCGCCCTCCGTGGCCGGTCCGCCCTCCGACTCCGCAGGCGCGCGCGTCATCGCGGCCACCGCCTTCCCCTGGTTCATGTAACTTCCGGTAACAGTTACCTCTGGTAGCATGAAGACCATGGTCGACCGTGTCAACCGCGGTGGCGGGTCCACCGCGCGCTCCGGAGCCACGACGGCGGGGGACGCGCGCCGGGACCGCTGGCGCAAGCACCGCATCGCCCGGCGGGCGGAGTTCGTGGAGGCCGCCCTGCGGGCGCTCGACGCACACGGGCCCGAGATGGGGATGGAGGACGTGGCGGCCGAGGCCGGTGTCACCAAGCCGGTGCTCTACCGGCACTTCGAGGACAAGGCGGACCTCTACCTCGCGCTCGGCCAGCGCGGCACCGAGATCCTGTTCGAACGCCTCATCCCCGCGATCAACTCGGAACTGGCGCCCGTCCCGCTGATCCGGACCGCGCTGAACGCCTTCTTCTCCGTGATCGAGGAGCACCCGAACCTCTACCGGCTGCTCGCGCGCAAGTCGTTCGCCGACCGTCCGGTCGACGCGGACGTGGTCGCCGAGGACAAGCAGGTCATCGCCACCGCGCTGACCGCGCTGCTGGGGGACTACATGCGGATGCTGAACATGGACTCCGGCGCGGCGGAGCCGTGGGCACACGGGATCGTCGGCATGGTCCAGAACACCGGCGAGTGGTGGCTGGACAAGCGGACGATGAGCCGGGACAGCGTCGTCGAGTACCTGACCCGGATCATCTGGGCCGCCATCGACGGCCTCGTCCGGCAGCACGGGCAGGTGCTCGATCCGGACAAGCCGCTCGACGCGAACAAGGTCGTCCACCTGCGACCGACGACGGACACGGGAACGGGAGAGCCCTCATGAGCGGACACACCGAGACCACACCCGGACACGACGACCACGACGGCTACGCGGGCCCGGCCACGCTGGTGCTCGGGGACACGGAACTGGACGTCGAGATTCAGCTGCGCGGCCACTTCCAGCCGATCGATGGCCGATACCACTGGTACGGCCGGATCCGGCCCGACCACAGGCTGTCCGAGGCCGCCGGGGGAAAGAAGCGGACGGTCGAGATCCACACCCCGGACGGCCGCGCGTCCGGTGAGATCTCCGACCCGGACCCGTGGGACCGCTACCGCATCGCGGGCACCAGCACGCCCCCGTTCCGGGTGCCCACGACGCTGGACGCCCCGGAAACCCCGGCACAGGCCTGAGCCGCGCCGTGCGGTTCCGGAAGGGTGGCCAACCAGCGTTTCGTCGCCCTCGCGGAAGGACGTGTCCCCGCGACGTCGTCCGACATCGTTCCGGTGACCCGGTCGACCCCGGCGGCGCCGGGGCCGACCTCCGGGTTCAGGAGTCGACGGCGAAGCCGACGCGACGGACGTCCGACGGCGCGATCTCCACGTAGGCGATGCGGTCGGCGGGCACCAGGTACCGGCGGCCCTTCTCGTCCGTGATCCGGAAGAGGCCGTCGTCGGCGTTCAGCGCCTCGGACACGAGCTTGTCCACCTCGTCGGGCGACTGGCCGCTCGCGACGACCAGCTCCCGGGGGGTGTCCTTGACGCCGATCTTGACCTCCACCTGTGACCTCCGCGGGTGTTGGTTTGGTGCGTTGTCCGTTCCAGGCTAGCCGAGACCGAGGCTCTTCATCCGCTTGGTGTGCCGCTGCTGCAACCGGCGGAGCAACGCCGCGATCCCGGAGAGGTCACCCGACCCGGCGACGATGAGCTCGGCGAGGCCGTCCCGCTCGGCCACGATGTACTGGGCCTGCGTGAGTGCCTCGCCCAGCAGTCTGCGACTCCACAGGGCGAGCCGGTCGCGCAGCGGGGCGTCCGACTCGATCGCCGCGGCGACCTCCTGCTGGGCGAACTCCGAGTACCCGGTGTCGGCGAGCACCGTCACGACCAGATCCCGGGTGCGCTCGTCCAGCACCTCGGCGAGCTCGCGGTACAGATCCGCGGCGAGATTGTCCACCACGTAGGCCTTCACCAGCGATTCCAGCCAGGACCGCGGTGCGGTGGACGACTGGAAGGCGTCGACGTGCCCGATGAACGGGTTCATGGCCTCGGTGACCGGGACCCCGTGCTCGGCGAGATACCGTTCGAGCAGGCCGTAGTGGCCGATCTCGGCGGCGGCCATCGACGCCAGTGCGGCGTGCCCGTGCAGCGTCGGCGCCGAGCGCGCGTCCTCGGCCAGGCGGTCGAACGCCGACAGCTCGCCGTAGGCGAGCACCCCCAGCAGGTCCACGACCCCGGTGGCGATCTCCGGTTGTGCGTCACTCACGGCGCCCACCGTAGTTGAGCGGAAATGGAGACCAACAACACGCCGGAGCCCCGGCCTGTCCCGGCCGGATCGGGCGCGACACCCGTTACACTGCCCGTCAGTGGTGAAGTTGCCCTCGTGTAGTACGAGCTCCCTGCGTGACGCGAGACGGCGCGTGCGCCCCGCCGGGGTTGCCGCCCCTCCGTCGCACTTCACCCCCGACCGACAATGTGCGTGCACGCCTCCGGCGGCGTCCCACCCCGTTTCGTGTGACACACCGCGAAGCGAAACGCTTCGGCGTGGTGGTCGAGTGTCGCGAAGTCACCAGGCTGTGCGCGCTGGTATGAGAGAGGCGATCCGACATCGACCCGAACAACGACATCGACGCGAACAACGACACCGACCCGAACAACGACACCGACCCGAACACGATCACTGAGCAGCCCACCCCGGACGCGGGCGCCGAGGGCGACGACGACAACGTCGCCGACGGGGCGCACCCGCTGGTGGCCGGCGCCCCGGTGCGGTCGGACGACAACCCCACCTTCGCCGAGCTCGGGGTGCACGAGGACATCGTCCGCGCGCTGAAGGACACCGGCATCGAGCGCACCTTCGCCATCCAGTCGCTGACCCTGCCGCTCGCGCTGGCGGGCGACGACGTGATCGGCCAGGCCCGCACCGGGATGGGCAAGACCCTCGGTTTCGGCGTGCCGCTGCTGCAGCGCCTGTCGCTGCCCGGGGACGGCACCCCGCAGGCACTGGTCGTGGTGCCGACCCGCGAGTTGTGCGTGCAGGTCGCCAAGGACCTCACCGAGGCCGGTGCTCATCTGGGTGTGCGCACCGCCTCCATCTACGGCGGGCGCCCGTACGAGACCCAGATCGAGACCCTGCAGCAGGGCGTGGACGTCGTCATCGGCACGCCCGGCAGGTTGCTGGACCTCGCCGAACAGCAGCGGCTGGTGCTGGGCAAGGTCGGCACCCTGGTGCTCGACGAGGCCGACGAGATGCTCGACCTGGGCTTCCTGCCCGACATCGAGCGCATCCTGCGGATGGTCCCGGAGAAGCGGCAGACCATGCTCTTCTCGGCCACCATGCCCGGGCCGATCATCAATCTGGCCCGCACCTTCCTGCAGCAGCCGACCCACATCCGCGCCGAGGAGAACGACGAGGGTGCGATCCACGAGCGCACCCGGCAGTTCGTCTACCGCTCGCACTCGCTGGACAAGCCGGAACTGGTCGCCAAGGTGCTGCAGGCCGAGGGCCGCGGCCTGACGATGATCTTCACGCGGACCAAGCGCACGGCGCAGAAGGTCGCCGACGATCTCGCCGAGCGCGGCTTCGCCGCCGCCGCCGTCCACGGGGACCTGGGCCAGGGCGCCCGGGAGCAGGCACTGCGGGCGTTCCGGTCCGGCAAGATCGACGTTCTCGTGGCCACCGACGTGGCCGCCCGGGGCATCGACGTCGAGGACGTCACCCACGTCGTCAACTATCAGACGCCGGACGACCAGAAGACCTACGTGCACCGCATCGGGCGCACCGGGCGGGCGGGCAAGACCGGCGTGGCCCTCACCCTGGTCGACTGGGACGAGATCCCCCGCTGGAAACTGATCTCCGACGAACTCGGACTCGGCGTCGACGAGCCGGTGGAGACGTACTCGACGTCGAAGCACCTGTTCGCCGACCTCGACATTCCGGAGAACGCCGCGAGCAGGCTCCCGCTGGCCAAGCGCACCCGCGCGGGGCTGTCCGCAGAGACCGAGGAGGACTTCGGCGACCGCCGCAACCGCTCCAAGGGCTCGAACCGCTCCAACGGCTCCGGCCGCTCCGGGGGCTCCGGCCGTTCC
>NZ_KB912518.1:26279-31090 GCF_000383775.1 Saccharomonospora halophila 8 | reverse complement strand
AGCCGCTCCGGTTCGACCCCGAAGTCGAAGCCCAGCTGTTCCATGCGTGTCCCCTGGTCGGCTCGCCGTCCCCGCATCGGCCCGCGGGAACTCCCACGGTAGGGGACGGGACGGCCCCCCGACCGCCGGGTCAGGCCCCCTCGACGAAGCCGCGGACGGCGTCGGCGATCAGGTCGACCGCGATGGCCGCGAGCAGCAGTCCCGCGATCTTGGCCAGCAGGGTGATGCCGCTCTCCCGCACGAGTCGGATCACCACCCCGGAGTACCGCATACACACCCACAGCACGAGGTGCGCGACGACGATCGCCGAGCCCAGTGCGAGATACCCGCCGGGATCACCCCCGGCCTGCCGGACGAACACGATCGTCGCCGCGATCGCGCCGGGTCCGGCGAGCAACGGGGTGCCCAGCGGGACGAGCGCGACGTTGACGTCCTCGGCCGCCTCGGGTTCGGCACTGCTCCGGCCGGTCAGCAGGTCGAGCGCGACCAGCAACAGCAGCAGCCCGCCCGCACCCTGCAACGCGGGGATGCCGATGCCCAGGTAGGCCAGCACGACCTCACCCAGCAGCGCGAACAGCGAGATCACCAGCAGGGACACCAGGACCGCCTGCCGGGCGGCCCGTGCGCGGGCGACGGGCGGTTTCCGTCCCACGAGACTGAGGAACACCGGCACGGTCCCCGGCGGGTCCATGATCACCAGCAGGGTGATCGCGGCCTCCAGGAACAGCGTGACGTCGAAGAGGCCGGCGACCGTCACGACCCGGTCCCGGCTTCTTCCCAGGCCCCCCAGGCACCGCCGACCGGCCGCGTGGTGGGCCCCGCCCCGCCCGCGTTGGCCGAGGCACGCTCGACGAGTGCCGCGAACTGCGCCGGATCGGTGGTCTCCTGGCCCGGCGTGGCCGACTTGTTGGCACCGTGGTAGTCGCTCGATCCGGTGCGGACCAGGTCCAGGTCCTCGGCGAGGGCGGCCAACCGCGCGCGGGCCGCGGGATCGTGGTCGGGGTGGTCGATCTCCAGCCCGGACAGTCCGCGCCGCGCCAGAACGGCGACCGTCTCCTCGGTGATCGTCGGCCCCCGGGTGTCCGCGAACGGGTGCGCGAGGACGGTGGCGCCGCCGGCGGCGGTGATCAGGTCGATCGCCGCTTCGACCGGCGTGTCCGCCTTGGCCATGTAGTAGTCCCGGCCGTTGGCCAGGTACCGGTCGAACGCCTCCTGCACCGAGTGCACCAGCCCGGCCCGCACCAGGGCCCGGGCCAGGTGGGGCCGTCCCGCCGCGGTGTCGGCGGGCAGACCGGCCAGCAGATCGTCGGGGTCGACGGGGAGGCCGTCCTCGGCCATCCGCACGGCGATGGCCCGCAGACGCCCGCGCCGCTCGATGCGGAGGCGCTCCTGTTCGGCCACCAGCTCGGGGGCCGTCGGATCGAACAGGTAGGCGAGCAGGTGAACGCTCACCCTGCGGCCCTCGTCGTCCACCGACTCGCAGGAGAGCTCCGCCCCCGGAACGAGGGTCAGCCCGGGTGGCAGTGCCTCGGCGGCGGCCCGCCAGCCCGCGGTGGTGTCGTGGTCGGTGAGCGCCACGACGTCGAGTCCGGCGTCCGCGGCGGCACGGACGAGGGCAGCGGGATCGTCCGTGCCGTCCGAGACCGAGGAGTGGGTATGCAGATCGATGCGCACGTCGAGCATTGTCCAGTGTGCCCGGCCGTGCGCATCACCCCACCATCGGTTTGCCTCTGCGGGCGGCCCGTTGCGCCTTGATCATCGAGAACTTCTCGGCCTGCTTCTGCTTGTCCCCGAACACGAGGTGGGAGATCGTGTCGTAGAACGCCTCCGGCTTCGGCAGGTACTCGATCCGGTTCAGCGCCTGGATCTGGCCCGCCGACTCCACGACCATCGTCCCGTAGCCGAGGATCCGGCCCAGGAAGGGCCGCTCGTAGGTGAGGTCGGTCACCTTGGTGATCGGCATCATGAGTACCTGGGTGGTCCATACGCCCTTGGTCATCACGAACCGCTTGTCGGTGACGACCAGGCGCTCCACCCACCACTCGATCACCTTGTAGGCGAAGCGCAGCACCAGGAACAACGCCACGTACCAGAGGACGTTCTGCAGCATCCACATGGCGGCGGGCAGGATGTAGGAGATCATCACACACACGGCGATCAGGGCGACGGCCTCGAACGTGTCCCAGATGAGACACGACCAGTGCCGCCGTATCCTGATCACCCGCCGCTCGGTGTCGAGCAGGTATTCGTCGGGGTCACGGGGCGCGAACATCGGCGCAGTCTCCCCCGGATCAGCTGAACACGCTGCTGACGAACGTGATCACTGCCTCGGCGGCGTCCTGTAGTGCGGTGAGGATGTTGTCCACGAACCCCGCTGCCTCTCCCGGTCGGGCGATCACGAAGAAGAGGACCAACGCGATACCAGCGAACGTCGCAAGCTTTTTCGCGTTCACAGCGATCAATCCCGTCTCTCGAGTGCGGACCTTCTGGCTTGTGCCACTAAGTTTGTACCGCACCGCGTAGCGTCACCGCAGCAAAGTCCTGCGGGTGGGTCAGTACACTGCGCGAATCACCGCCGTCGATTACACTCCGTTAAACCATTGGGTGACAAGGAACACGTGCCGAGGTACGACCCGGCGAGGGGCCGGAGAGGAATGTTCACCGTGCGGCGTGTGGGCGGGGTACGGCATGGGGGCGGGGTGCGGTGCGTGGGCGGCGTCGTCCACGACGGTGCGGGAAGGCTGCTGCTGGTGCGGCGTGGCCGGGCGCCCGCGCGGGGTCTGTGGTCGCTGCCGGGTGGGCGCGTGGAACCCGGTGAGTCCGACGCCGAGGCCGTGGTGCGGGAGCTGCGCGAGGAGACCGGACTGACGGTGCGGCCGGGGGAGTTCCTCGGGACCGTCACCCGTGCGCAGTACCGGATCGTCGACTACCGGTGCGTCCCCGGGGGCGGAACGTTACGTCCGGGGGACGACGTCGACGACGCCCGCTGGGTGAACCGCGCGGCCCTCGACACCCTGGACCGGACGGGCCTGCTCACCGAGAACCTCACCGAAACCCTCCGACAGTGGGACGCACTCCCCACCACCTGAACCCTCCCGGAGTGTGCCGTGAAGGGCACCTTCCCTGCGTTCAGTGCAGCGAGGGGCACATTCACTGCGTCACACGCAGGAGAAGTGCCCTTCACGCGGCGAGCCAGGTCATGCGGTGGCCGTGTGGGCCGGCCTGGGCCTGGACCGTGGTATGCGGGGTGCCGTTCTCCCAGGCGACGGTGCTCAGGGTCATCCGCGCCGTGTGCGCGTAGGACAGGTCGTCGCGGCCGGGCAGCACGTGCCGCACGGCCGACTCGTACTCCTCGGCCGCCACCCACCACAACGGACGCCGGGCCGCCAGCTCGCCGAGCGCGGCGACGAAGGCCTCCTGCTCCGCGGACGGCAGGTACTTCAGCGCGTAACTGGTGTAGACGACGACCGGCAGGTCCTCCGGCACCCGCTGCACGGCCGTGGCCAGGTCGGCCACCGCGTCCCCGGCGAGCAACTCGGGACGGATCCGGCGCTGGGCCGCGGCCGCGGTGCGCAGCAGCCGGATCCGGTCCGGCTGGTCGGCCCACACGCACGCCTCCAGCCACGCCAGCTCGTCCTCGTCGGAGACGTCCACCGGGTTGCGGTCCAGCCCGACCCGCGCCTTGACCGACAGTTTCTTCGGCAGCCGGGGCGGCGCGGCGCCCTCGCCCAGGGTGAGCGCGCAGTGCAGCCCCACCGCGGCCTTCGCGGGCCCGGAGGTGAGCTGCTCGCCCCCGTCGCACAGATAGTGGTAGGCGAAGGTGTCCATCCCCAGCAGCAGGCCCGCGCTGCACCCGACCTCGACCAACCCGACCGGGCCGCGAACCCGCGCCGCGACGGCGGCCACGGCGGGGTACAGCACCGACGCCCGGTGGACCTCGTTGGTCTGGGTGAACCGGGTGGAGATCAGCTCCCGCATCCGGTCGGCGCGTTCGAGGACGAACTCCCGGAACAGCGGCCAGGTGTCGGCGTCGACGCCGTCCAGCCCGCCCAGCGACGGGTAGTACCGCGACACCGGGTGGATCGGGTCCGCCTGGACCAGCCGGTGCGCGGCGGCCAGCAGCAGCGTGGGATGCGCGTCGTCGCCGGACGCGGCGGACAGCAGCCCGGCCACGTCCGGGTCGTCCGCCGCACGCGCGGCCAGGTGCTCGTACAGCGGGGACAGGCCCGCGGCCTCGTGGGCGGCGAACCGGCGCAACCGCCTCGCGAGTTCGGTCGTGGTGTCGGAATCACTCATGGGCAGCCGCCGGGTTCACCGGCTGTTCGCCTCCTCGGGCCTCACCGTCGACACGCTTCGCGGAATCCGATCATGGTCGTCCCGCGGCGCGGAGCCGTCCACCGCACTCACCCGCCACCGTAGCCGCCCGGCGCGGAAACGGCGGCACGACACGACGACGATGTCGGTGTGCCGCACGCGACTCCGGCGGGCACCGGTGGTAACGCACACCGCCCGGTGGCGATACTCCCCGGGACCGGGGGTAAGCTTGTCCTCCGGCGCATCCGGCGCCGGGACCGGACCCCGACCGTGAGGAGGTGAGGACGCAGATGAGTAGTGGTGACAGTCCACTTCCTAGTTCCGCCGGCGTACCCACCTCGGCCGGGATCCGGATGCGGCTGCGCTGAGCAGCATCCGGCGAGCCCGAGGCGGGACGTCGGCGTGTGTCAGTCGTCCTCGTTCGCGACGCGACCCGCCAGGAGACTCCATGCCTGCCATCCCCTCGCTCGGCACGCTGCGCGACCGGGCCGCGAGCC
>NZ_KB912518.1:2173-26179 GCF_000383775.1 Saccharomonospora halophila 8 | reverse complement strand
GTGGTGACGGCGACCGCCGACCACCCGCCCGCGTCCAGCCGTCGGGCGTTCAGCAGCGCCACGGCGGGCAGCGCCAGCACCACCAGGGGAGCCACCACCGCCACCGGCGCGAGTGCCAGCGCGAGGATCTGCAGCACCGCGCAGGCGACGAGCACGAGGAACCCGCGGATCCACGACGGGTTCCGCGCCAGCCTGCCGAGCATGCGCAGGGTCAACCCGCCCGGCCCGGCCTCCGCGCGCACGCCCCGGTGCTGCCAGTGCGCCCCCAGTGCGCTGCACACCGCTCCGAGCACCGCGCACACGATCGCGACGAGGGTCATCGGCGCTCCCCCGCCGACGCGCCCGCGGTGTCGTGTCCGGTGCCGTGTCCCGAGTCGTGTCCGCGGACGCGGCGGGTGTCCCGGTGGGTGTGGACCGCGGTGCGGAACAGATGGACGGCGAGCACCAGCAACAGCGCCAGTTCGGCCGCGAACAGGACCCGCTGCACCAGCCCGGAGACGGCACGCCAGTCGAGCGCCTCCGGGAAGTGCCACCAGAACAGCAGATCGGGCAGCCGGGTCGCCAGGTAGCCGAGTGCGAGCCCCGCCGCGACCATCGAGAGCCGCCGCAACAGGGGCGCCGCCTCGACCCAGGCCGGATACGCCCGCAACGAGTGGGCCAGGCCGAACCCGGCGAACGGCAGGGTGATGAACAGCGACGCACCCGCGAACTGGTGCACCCACCCGGCGGCGGTCTCCACCCTGGGCGAGTCGTCGGTGGGGAAGGCCGCGCACAGCACCAGCGCCACGCACCAGGTCGCCACCAGCGCCACCACCCGCGCCCCCGGGCGGATCCGCAGCTGGATCATCCCGACCAGGATCGCGACCGTGGCCAGGGCGAGGGTCACCAGCACCCCGGTGAACACCCCGGCGCCCTGCTCCACGAAGACGTAATAGCTCACCGCCCGGGACAGCGGGTCGATCTCCCCGGCGAACCGCACGGTCAGGTAGCCCATCGCCAGGATGGCGCGCACGAGCACGAGCAGCGCCAGCACCGCCAGCACACCCGCCACCAGCGCGACCGTCCCGGTGCCCCGCGCCGGGCGCCCGTCCGACGACCCGTTGCCGTCCGCCCCCATCGCCGCGCCCCCTTCGTCGCCGTCACGATCAACGAATCCGGACACGACGGTTGTTCCCGACGAACCGCCGGGAACGCCTATCCGTCGGCGGTGAGGCTGCGGCCCGACGTCGGGTCGAACAGGTGCAGCGCGTCGGTGTCGAACCACACGCGCGTCGGTTCGCCCTCGCGGGCCTCGGAGGCCGCGGGCAGCCGGGCGACGAGGGTGGAGCCGGTGCCCGGCACGTCGGTCGCGCCCGCGTCGGCGGCGAGTTCCCGCAGTTCGGCGGTGCTGGCCAGTTCGGAGTCCAGGGTGAAGTAGGCGTACTTCTCCGAACCCATCGACTCCAGCACGTCCACCGGGGCGGTGAAGGTGGCCCCGCCGCGCCGCTGCTCCTTCCCGTTCAGGGCGGCGTCGGCGAAGTCCTCCGGCCGGACGCCCACGATCACCTCGCGGGGTGCGTGCGCGGATTCCAGTAGCGCGCGCACCCGGTCGGAGAGCGGAATCCGGCCCAACGCGCTGTCCAGTCCCCCGTCGGTCACCGTGGCGGGGACGAAGTTCATCGACGGCGCGCCGATGAATCCGGCCACGAACAGGTTCGCCGGGTGGTCGTAGAGGTGTTGTGGCGAGCCGACCTGCTGCACCACCCCGCCGCGCAGCACCACGATCCGGTCGCCGAGGGTCATGGCCTCGGTCTGGTCGTGGGTGACGTAGACGGTGGTGGTGCCCAGCCGCTTCTGCAGGCGGGAGACGGACGTGCGCATCTGACCCCGGAGCTTGGCGTCGAGATTGGACAGTGGCTCGTCCATCAGGAACGCCTTCGGGTCGCGCACGATCGCCCGGCCCATCGCCACCCGCTGCCGCTGGCCGCCGGAGAGGTTCGCCGGCCTGCGGTCCAGGTGCGGGGTGAGGTCGAGGACGTCCGCGGCCTCCTCCACCTTCTCCCGCACGGTCGCGGAGTCGACCTTCGCCAGCCGCAGCGGGAAGGCCATGTTCTCCCGCACGCTCATGTGCGGGTACAGCGCGTACGACTGGAACACCATCGCGATGTCCCGGGTCTTGGGCGTCTTCTCGTTGGCCCGCTCGCCGTCGATGCGCAGCTCGCCGTCGGTGATGTCCTCCAGCCCGGCGATCATGTTCAGGGCGGTGGACTTCCCGCAGCCGGAGGGGCCGACGAGGATGACGAACTCCCCGTCGGCGATGCGCAGGTCCAGCTCCGACACGGCCGACGTCCCGTCGCCGAACCGCTTGGAGACGTTGTCGAGCACGATCTCAGCCATGACCTAACCCTTCACCGCGCCGGAGGTCAGTCCGGCGACGATCCGCCGCTGGAAGAACAACACGAACAGAACGATCGGAATGGTGATCACCACGGCCGCCGCGGAGATCGTCCCGGTCGGGTCCTCGAACTGGGAGGCGCCGGTGAAGAACGACAGCGCGGCGGGCACCGTGCGCGAGGCCTCGGTGGAGGTCAGCGAGATGGCGAACAGGAAGTCGTTCCAGCAGAAGATGAACACCAGGATCGCCGAGGTGAACACCCCCGGCGCGGCCAGCGGCGCGATGACCCTGCGGAACGCCTGCGCCGGGGTGGCGCCGTCCATCTTCGCCGCCTTCTCCAGCTCCCACGGGATCTCCCGGAAGAACGCCGACAGGGTGTAGATCGCCAGCGGCAGCGCGAACGTGATGTAGGGCAGGATCAACCCCGGCCAGGTGTCGAACAGCCCGAGCTCCCGCTCGATGTCGAACAGCGGGGTCACCAGCGAGATCTGCGGGAACATCGCGATCAGCAGGGACACCCCGATCAACGCGCGCTTGCCGGGGAAGTCCAGCCGCGCCACGGCGTAGGCGGCCATCATCCCGAGGATCACCGCGATCAGCGTGGCGATGAGCGCGATGCCGAGGGAGTTGATCAGCGGCCGCACGAACTCGTCGGTCGCGAAGATCTCGGCGTAGTTGTCCCAGGTCCACTCGCGCGGGACGAAGTGGCCGTCGCCGATCGTCTCCTTCGTCTTGAACGACAACGACGCGATCCACAGCACCGGCACGATCGCGTAGACGACCACGACGACGTCCAGCAGCGCCCACCGCGCCTTGCGGCCGGGGGTGACGGTACCCATGGCCATCAGCGCCCACTCCCCTCGTCACTGCCCGGAGCGGCGGTGCCGAACGCCTTGATGAAGACGAACGCGATGATCGCCACCGCGATGAAGATCAACACGGCCATCGTGGAGCCGATCCCGAGGTTCAGTCCGCGCATCAGGTTGTTGTAGGTCTGCATGGACACCGACGACGTGTCGTTCGACCCGCCGGTGAGGATGAAGATGTTGTCGAAGATCCGGAACGCGTCCAGGGTGCGGAACAGCAGCGCCACCAGGATCGCGGGCTTCATCACCGGCAGCATCACCCGGGTGAACCGCTGCCACGGGGTCGCGCCGTCCATCGCCGCCGCCCGCAGCAGGTCGTCCGGCACCAGCGCCAGGCCCGCCATCAGCAGCAGCGCCATGAACGGGGTCGTCTTCCACACCTCGGCCAGAATGATGATCCACAGCGACGACCACATCTGGGTCAGCGGCGCACCGTCGCCGGCGAAGGCCTCGGCGAGATACCCGGTCTCCGGGGTCCAGGCGTAGTACCAGGAGAACGCGGCCACCACCGTCACGATCCCGTACGGCACCAGGGCCACCGTGCGCACCAGGCCGCGGCCGACCAGCGTGCGGTGCATGACCAGCGCGAGTGCCATGCCGAGCACGAGTTCGAGGAACACCGACACCAGGGTGAGGAACGTCGTGACGCCGAACGCGCTCCACCAGTACGAGTTGGTGAGCACGGCGACGTAGTTCTCCAGCCCGACGAACTCCCGCTCGTCGGGGAAACGCAGGTCGTAGCGCTGCAACGACAGCCAGACCGAGTAGACGATCGGGTAGCCGGTCACCGCGATCATCACCAGCGCGGCCGGGGCTACCAGCATCAGCCCGAGCCTGCGCTCGGCCTTCTTCCCCTCGCTCCTCGGCGCCCCACGGCGCCTGCCCCGAGACGTCGACCCGGTGGCGGGGGCGGCGGGAGCCGCGTCCGCGCCGGCGGATCCGGTGGGGGCGGCCGGGGACCGCGTCGTGTCACTCACGGGATCACGCCCTTCGAGCTGAGTGCCTCCCCCAGCTGGTCACGCAGCTGCTGCGCGGTCTCGCCCGGCTCGATCCCCGCCGGCGGGGACAGCACCTCGGCCATCACGATGGACAGTGTCTGGTAGGCGGGCGTGGCCGGGCGCACCGCCGCGTCGGTGAGTTCGTCCCGGATGGTGTCCTTCATCGGGTACGTGTCGGCCATCGTCGGGTTGTCCTCCGGGTCCGCGGGCCGCGACGGGTCGAGCGGTGCCGGGTCGTCGTAGACCGAGGCGATCGTCGGTGGCACGCCGTCCTTCAACGCGGAGAACTTCTGGTGCTCGGCGCTGCGCAGGCACAGCGCCGCCTCGAACGCCTCGGGCTTGTGCTGCGAGGTGGCGGACACGGCGAGGTTGTAGCCGCCGAGGGTGCTGCGCCCGGCGCCCGGCTCCCCCACACCCGGGTAGGGCGCCCACTTGATGTGCTCCAGCTCGTCGGGCTTCTCGGACGCGTAGGCGGCGTAGACGTACGGCCAGTTGAGCTGGAAGGCGCCACGACCCTGTTGAAAGGCCATCCGGACGTCGTCCTCCTGCTGGTTGGTCAGCGACGGGTCGGTGAGCCCGGAGCCGCTGACCTCCCGCAGGATCTCCAGCGCGCGCACCGCACCGCCGTCGACCACGACGTCCCCACCGTCCGGGGAGAGGATGCGCCCGCCCGCCGACTCGGTGAGCGAGTTGTAGGCCACCACCAGGCCCTCGTACTGGGCGCCGGTGAACAGGATCTCGTGCGGCTCGCCCCGCTCCCGCAGCTCGCGGGACATGGCGATCATCTCGTCCCAGGTGCGCGGCGGCTCCGGGGTGATTCGCTCGTCGTACCAGAGCAGCCGGACGTTGGTGTTCTTCGGCGCGGCGTAGAGCTTCCCGTCCCAGGTGGCGGTCTCCAGCGGGCCGGGCAGCACGTCGTGGGAGGCTTCGGCCGCGTGCGCGCCGGTCCACTCCTCGATCCAGCCCGCCTCGGCGAACTCGGGCACCCAGGTGACGTCGAGGCCGAGGACGTCCATCGCAGTGTCCCCGGCGGCGAGCCTGCGCACCATCTGTTCGCGCTGGCCGTCGGCGCCGCGGGGGAGCTTGTTGTAGACGATCTCGTAGCGGCCGTCGGCCTGCTCGGTGCAGTCGTCCACCACGGCCTGGAAGCTGTCCTCGGGCGCGTAGTAGACGTTGATCGTCAGTCCCTCGTCCGTGCCGCACGCCGCCAGCGTCGTGGCCCCCATCGCGGTCACGCCGAGCAGCGCGGCAACTCTCCCGGGTGACCGTCGTCGACCACGCGCCACCTCGCGCATCGGCTCTCCTCCCCACCCGCGTGACCTCACAGGCGCGGCGGAGTCGCCTGTGACCGGCGTCATGAAGGTAGGGCCGACCGATCACCGAGCGCAAGCACTCACAGTAACGATCAGAGGAAGAAACCGGCGGGCGCGTCGCTCAGCCGTGTGAGCCCATCGCGAGCCGGGCGAGCAGCTCACGCCCCTTCTCGGCGTTCCGCGGCTGGCAGAGCACGTCGTAGCGCCCCGCGACGAGCTGGCTGGACGAGGAGAAGTCCCGCCGCCCGCGGGTGGAGGCGTAGCTCATCGCCGCGAAGGCAGCCCCGAACAGCACACCGGCACCGAGCCCGACCAGCACCGGGGCGTAGGAGATCTGCTCGGCGGTGCTGAACAAACTCAGCAGCAGCCCCACGAACAGCCCGAACCACGCACCGGACAGCGCACCGGTGCCCAGCACCTTGCCCCAGGACAGCTTGCCGATGACCCGCTCGACCAGCATCAGGTCGACCCCGACGATGGTCACGTCGGCGACCGGGAACTCGTTGTCGGCGAGGTGGTCGACCGCGCGCTGGGCCTCCTCGTAGGTGGCGTACGAACCGATCGGCCAGCCGGACGGCGGCGTGGGCAGGCGCGGCAACCCCGGCGCCTGACGACCCGACATGAAGGGACCGGTCACGATCATCACCCGTGTTCTGCTCGACTGCCCGCGCATCACCCGTCAGCGGGGTACCCATGATCTCACGGACCGCACACGGCCGAAACCGGGTGAACCGGGCAGCGGGTGAGGGGCGCGTACTACCGGGACGCCATGGCGACCGGGTCCATCCGGGATCTTCACGAGAACACCGCAGGCGTAGTGGCACGTGTGGAGCACGGCGAAAGGATCGGAATCACCGAACGGGACACGGTCGTGGCGCTGCTGGTGCCCGCCCGGGACCGCGGCCTGACGTCTTTGCGCGCCTCCGCCGAAGTCCGCCCCGCCGTGCGGCACGGCACCGCGGCCCTGGGGGAGCTGTGCCGCCGCGAACCCGAGACCGACGCGCCGGCAGATTGGGTCGACGACCGGCAGCAGATTCCGCAGGTCAGCTCGAAACTCTCGAGATCGAACTACCGCGGCCTCTGCAGCGACTCGCCCCCATCATCTAGGAACGAGGCGGTAGCTTCCCGATTTCAGAACCGACAATAGGAAACACAATCTTCGAAAGTTTTCGCTGAACACTCCGGATAATCTTGATCGTCCATCCATCCGAGAATCCCGTGGTCGTACTCCAATCGATTCCCGAACCCACGACTGTACTGATAAACACTATTTCCGCGGATAGCAAAACTTGTGCCCACTCCTTCGACTCCAGCGGTTCATCTGATTGCAGCTTAGCGTTCAACTGATTACAGAAGGTGAACAAACCCTCGAAGTTCCCAAATCCCATCGCAACAGCGAATTCCTCAGTACACCACGCTGGGCCGCCCCATTCTCTTAGAGCACACTGAAGTACATCAATCTCGTCGTCACTCAACAGGTCGCTCGGCGTGGTTTGCGAGTTCAATCTTCGCCTCCAGACTCAACGGAGCCCTTCCCAATAGCTGTCAAGATCGCGGGTTCTACGAAATACAGTGCCTCCATCATCGCTCATCGGATCATGCAGAACCACCGTCTCATTGTCGCGCCCAAGATACGCCTTGCGGCTATTATTCAATTCCTTAGTCCGCAATGGGTTCTCCATGACGTCACGCACATGGTCCTGAAGATCGGAGACAGACATCCCGGGAAACTCCCTCCGTGCTTCGTATCCGCATGACCAACGGCGATATCTTCGGCGCTGTCAACCCTCCAGTCGCAGTTCGAATTGTGGACAACTACGCTCGTAGCGGACTGACCAGCGTAGTAGGTATGGAGATCCTTGATTGTGGAGTTATGGACTCGACGGTAGCTGTCCGCGACGTAGACCGCCGCCACCCCGACGGTGTCGCCGGTGGTGGTGCGGAGTTGGTCGCCTTGGTTGAGGTCCTCTGCGTCGACCCACCGGTCCTGATTCTCGCTCCAGACGGGGTGTTCGGTGGTGGTGGTGAGGGTGGTGGTGTCGCCGTCGCTGGTGGTGAGGGTGAGGGTGGCGAGGTGTTTGATGCCGGTGTACGCCGCCGCGGCATCACACCCCGGATTGCACGGCGTGGTCTCGACACCAGCGAACGCCTCGGCCGCTACCGCTGGAAAATCGAACGCACCCTCGCCTGGCTCACCGGCCACCGACGACTCACCCTCCGCTACGAACGCAAAGCCCACCACTTCGCCGCATGAGACAACCTCTTAATATATTTCTGCCGACCGGCAATAAGATTGCAGCACGAATCTCGGCGCTCGTGCGAACTGCCATCATAACGACCTTATATCCCACGTCATATCATCCCCAGCTCGTATGCTGATCGATCCATCTCGAAAGCTCACGACCTGCCCATGAAGTTCGTCGACAGAGTTGTAGATATTTGACACGTTCAATATTTCATTGAATCCGGGGGACCCGATAATGTCAATATTCCCGTATCGCCACTCTTCGACAGGCCAACACCACGAAGGGAGCTCTGGCCATCGCCCCTCGGACATAACCAGCGTCCAGTCCGTAGCATTGGTCGCCACAACTGACCCACCCCCCTCTAGCAAGAACTCCAACCCCTCGCTCGAATTTTCACGAGGCTCATCCGGAATGTATTCTATACTTAGCGCGGCGCGTATGATTCGACCCGGCCTCAGCGATGACATCTCCGCTCCAAGTCAACGAGGACGGGCCTGTTGGAACCATCCATTAGGCTTGACCATCGGGAACATGGTAACGAATCGTCCGTCACCTCTGGTCACGAGGAGATCATCGCCCTTGCGGTAGAAAAAGTGATCTTCGCCGCCTCCTCCACTGGGATTCCAAGCGCCTTGTCGAACCTCATCATAAGACTCGCGAACCTCCAATATCTTGTCCCGGAACCACTTGCGAGAGGCGGAGTCGCTGGGATCGAGACCATAATCTTGTGCATGTCTACCCCACTTCTTTCCGATCTGCTTCTCGTCGATCCGAATGTCAGGGCCTCCGCAGCCAGCGTTATGCACAAGCGCTGGCTCAAACGCTGCTCCCACATAGTAGCTGTGGACGCCAATAACAGTGAGGTTGTGGACTCGACGGTAGCTGTCCGTGAGACGGATCTTTACTACCGTGACAGGATCCCCGGTGGTGGTGCGGAGTTGGTCGCCGTGGTTGAGATCCTCTGCGTCGACCCACTGGTCCTGTTCTTCGCTCCAGAATTCGTGTCCGGTGGTGGTGGTGAGGGTGGTGGTGTCGCCGTCGCTGGTGGTGAGGGTGAGGGTGGCGAGGTGTTTGATGCCGGTGCCGGTGAGGGTGGCGGTGACGGTGCGGGGGCCTTCCTCGCCGGTCTTCGGATCGGTGGCCCACACCTTCTCGCCGACCTCGACGTCCTCGATCGGCTTGGTGCTGCCGTCGGCCATGAGGACCCGGGTGCCGGGCACGAAGCTGTTACACGTGACGCCACTGCCGTGTCGGCGTGCCGTGGCTCCGGCCTCGCCCGCCGTCTCGGCACCACGACCGGCCCTCATCGCCGGCGCGAAAGTACCCAGAACCGGGATCATGGCAGCGCAGGAGATTCCGGCATCGAGGAATTCACCCTGGGCCGCGTACCACCCGCAGTTGGCTCCGTCCGGCGCTATCCCGAGAGCCGGGGCAAGTCCCGCGATGTCGAGCGCCGTATGGCCCAACTCGGCCACTTCGTCCGCCGACATGCTGCTCGCGGACGGCACCGGCCACTCACTGACATCAGGCCGCCCACAACTCCGATACATGTTGTAGCAATGATCGGAACCAGCACTCGAAGACGGAGCCGGCGCCGGCGACGGCGTCCACGACGGTTGAGGCGGCCCCCCACCATCATGAGGGTTGTCGCAGAACGCGACGCATTCCCCACCACTACGCCGCTCGCCGAACCGCTCGTACCCGGGATCGCCCGGACAGACGTTGAAATCGCAGTACGCCAACCCCGTCGGGTCCGAGAACGTCACCGGGTTGTTGTTCGAGTACGTGTAGCCGTGCATCTGCTGCGGATCCGTCGGATCCATCAACGGATCCACCGACAAGAACCGCCCCAACCCCGGGTCGTACTGCCGCGCCCCCAACGTCGTGAACCCGGCCGACTCGTCGATCGTCCCCCCGACGAACCCCCGCTGGCCGGGAAAGTCGACCTCCTCCCCACGCGGACCACCGAACGGCAACTGCCACCGACGCGTCACCTCCAACGACCCCGCCCCGACCGCGAACCGCGACGTGCCCTGATGATCACCCAACAGCCACGTCAACCCCGCCTCGGTACGCATCGCCACCGTGGAACCGGCGAACTCGTAATACCGCGTCGTGGTCGTCTCCCCACTCCCGCGGTCCCACCGCAGCTCCTGCCCCTCCAGATACAACGTCACCCCGGACGGATCCCGCCGCAGCAGCCGCTCACCATCCGCGTCGTAAACGAACCCGGTGTCCTCGTCCCCCTTCGTGGTCGCCGCCAGATTCCCCTCGACGTTCCAATCCAGGGTCTGCCGCTCACCGGCCGCCGACGTCCGCGACACCGTGTTCCCGGCCTCGTCGTAGCCGAACTCCTCCAGCGTGGTCGTGCCACCCGGCAGCTGCGTAGTCACCGAGCCCAGCGCATGCCCACCGTCCGGATACGCGTACTCCCGCACCGTGTCGCCCTCGGCCCCGTGCTCGGTCGAGGAAACCCGGTTACCCACCACGTCATAGGAGAACGAACGCCAGTACGGCGCCGGACCACCCAGCCGGCCGACCTCCGGACTCGCCGCACAATCCGACGCGGGCGTCCACGCCTGCGTCAACCGCCGCAGGTGGTCGTACGCGAAACACTGCACATCCGCCTGCTGCTCCCGCGGAGCATCCACGACCGATGTGATGTTGCCCGCCGGATCGTACGAATAGTTCGTGTCCGACTGCATCGGCTCCGGCAACTCGGCATCGACGATCGTGCGCTCCAACCGCCGCGTGTGCTCGTCGAAATACCGGGACTGCCACACCCGCTGCCCGGTCTCGCCCAACTGCGTCCGCTGCAGCTCCCCGTAGCGGGTGTACTGGGCGTCGGTGACCCACTCCGTCGTGCCCTCGCCGCTGATCCCGCCGTAGCTCGTCTGCGGGAGCCCCAGGTCATCGTGGGTCAGGCTGTACGTCTCCGCACCGAGATCGCCGGCCTCCGCGTAACCCACGCTCCTCCGGCTGCCGTCCGGGTTGTAGCCGGCGTAGGTGGAGTACGTGCCGGACACGCCCTCCTCGGACTCCGGGATGGTGAGCTGCGTCTTCAGCGGCTGGTACAGCGGGTCATAGACCGACACCTCACGGGTGTAGGCCTCGCCGTCAATCCACCGGGTCGACGACGCCAGCTGTCCCACGCCCCAGCTCGCGGTGTCGTAGGTCCACTCCGCCCGCTTCGGCCCGTCCGGCGAGTCGGCGTGCACGGCCGTGCGGCGACCCAGCACGTCGTAGGTGAACGCGAGGGTCTCACCCCGGGCGTCGGTGGTGCTGACCAGCTGCCCGGCGGCGTCGTAGCTCTTGGTGGACGTGCCCTTGTCCGGGTCGTCCATCCGCACCTGACGACCCCGCAGGTCGTAGATGAAGCCCCACTCGTTGCCACCCGGGTCGGTGATCCCGGTGAGCCGTCCCGCCGGGTCGTAGGAATAGCTGGTGCTGTCGTACTCGCCCTCGGCTGAGTCCCCGTGGTACTGCCGCAGTTCGGTCATCCGCCCGCGGGCGTCCGTGATCGTCGTCCGGGGGGTGTCCCCATCCGGGGGCGTGACGTGGACCCGGTCGCCGCCGTGGTCGACCGTGGTGCGCCACTTCTCGATGCCGCCGCCCTTGACGATCTCGGCGACCGGGCGTCCCGCCCCGTCGAACTCGGTGACGGTCAGCCCCGGCACCTCGGCATCGGTGGCCGACCAGAGGGTGTCGTCCACCGGGACGTCGTTGAAGTACGGGTCGGTCCGGTAGTACGCCCGGCCCGCCGAGTCGTAGCGGGTGTCGGTCAGCAGCCGCCCACCGCCGGGAGCGGGCTGCTGGGTCTGGCGCACCCGCAGCAGCCCGTCGTAGAGCTCCTTGCTGGTGACATAGGTACCGTTCGCGCCGAGCGATGTCGTGGTGATCACGGACGGTTCGTCGCGGGAGATGTCGTACGAGTACCGGGTGTTGCCGCGCTCGCTGCTCCGGAGGCGGTTCGGCAGCCACACCTCGGCCGTGCGGCCGAGTGCGTCGTAGGCGACCTCGGTGGTGTTCCCGCTCGGGTCGACGACCTTGACGGGCTTACCCCACGCCGCGTCCAGCGTGGTCGTGGTCTCGTGCCCCTTGGCATTGGTCACGACCTTCTGCGTCGTCGGACCGCCCTGCGCGGGGGTGTAGCTGGTGGTCGTCGCCCGGTCCAGGGCGTCGCGCTCCTCCAGCACCCGGCCGTGCCGGTCGTAGGTGCGGCTCGACGTGGTCGTCCAGGACTCCCCGCCCTCGTCCGCGAGAACGGACACGCCGGTCACGTTGCCGCGGTTCGGCGCGTCCCCGAAGGCCTTGCCGTCGTAGGAGTAGCGCTTGCCCGCCACCATGTCCTCGGGGAAGGTCGCCGACTCGGAGCAAGCCACCGAGACGGATTTCTCCTCCGCCGGAAGCGAAAGCAGCCAGGCGTCGGTGTTGCGGGCGTAGGTGGTGCGGGTGCACAGGTCGTCGGCCGGGTCGGAGACGTCACCGAGGTCGTTGACCTCCGTCGGCAGGCCCCTGTCGTCGTAGGTGAACTCCTTGCGGGTCTGGCGGAAGCCGCCCGACTCCAGCGCCGTGTAGCCACGGGTGGTCCCCGTGTTCACCCGGTAGGCCTCCAGGTCGCCCCGGGTGGCGGTCGGTCCCTGCCAGGTCGGTTCGGTGATCGTCTTGCTGACGACGTCCCCGCCGTCGCCGGCGTAGGTGATCGATTCGAGTTGCCGGCCGGAGAGCCAGTCGTGGTCGGTGTGCTCCCCGCCCTCCGAATCGGTCACGCTCACCGAACGTTCGCCGTCGGGCAGGGTGTCGCCGTCCATACCCCGGAAGAACCGCTGTTCGGTGAGGGTGGCCGGGCCGTCGTCGCCGCTGCCCTTCCGGACGCGGACCCGTCCGTAGCCGCGGAACTCGTTCCAGGTCTTGTCCTCGTCGTCCACCATCTCGGACATGCTGTGGTGCCAGGCGGCGCCGTCGAGGTACTCGTAGCTGGTGACACTCGGCACGGAGCTGGCGATCCGGTCGTGTTCACTGATCGACTCGACGACGTACTTGTGGAAGTAGTCGGTGCGCTCGGCCGAATAGGGCGCGGACCAGGTCACCGGGAAGCACCGCATCGAGTTGGTCTCCGGCTCGTCCGGTTCCGCCTCCGGACTGCATTCCGGGTCCGCGTACTTGACGGAGATGACCCCGCCCGCCTCGGAGACGATCGCGTTCATCCGGTACCGGATCAGCGACGCGTGCCCGTCGATCGCGTTGACCCGGTTCGGCTTGCCCACCCCTTCGAACGTCACCTCGGGCAGCGCGATCTCGTCACCCACGTGGCCGGTGTGCGTGACGCCCGCCAACCACAACGCCGGTTCCTCCCCGTCACCGGGGTCGGGGAACTCGTGCCGCAGGGTCCACGAGTCGACATCCCGGTAGTCGTCACCCTGGCGGACCTGGGTGGTGACCTTCGCCAGACGTTCGCTCGACCAGAAGCTCGGTGCCTGCTGGTAGTCCTCGCAGGTGTCGCCGTCGCATTCGAAGTGCCAGGGGACGTCCGGCCAGTTCTCCTCCTTCTCCCGCGTACACGTCGAGCCGGGGACGCAGCGGTCCTCCGCGGTGAACAGCACCCGGCCGGTCGCGGGACTGTCGCCGTCCTCGTGCAGGCCGTAGTCGATGCGCTTCAGCCGACCGTCGCGGACGTACTCGGTGGGTTCCTCGTTCTCGTTGCGCCCGTAGCTGTTGGTCTCGGTTTCGTAGGCGTAATGGATGACGTTGCCGTTGGTGTCGACCGCCTTGTCCAGGTTCCAGCGGTAGCCCTGGTGGCAGTAGGAGTCGGCGAACCCGTCCGCATGGCACGGTTCGCCCGTGTCGTCGCCGTAGACCGGGACCGTCCAGGTCGACTTCGCGGCGGAGCGCGCACCGTAGAAGTACTGGGTGCCGTCCGCCGTGGTGACCTTCCAGTGCTCCCCGTTGTCGTCGGCGTTGTCCGCCCCGGTCAGGCGTTCGATGCGCGACCCGTCGTCCTGTTCGGGGCGCCACGTGCCGGTGTCCTCGTCCTTGATGAGCGAGGTCGCGGACCCGTTGAAGGACAGGGTGGCGTTGTCCGACTTCCAACACAGGTCGACCGGATTGTCCTCCGGCTCCCCGGGTAGATCCTCGGCACAGCTGCCGTAGTCGCGTTCGATATAGCCGGGCCACATCGCCCAGCCGTCGCCGGCCCAGCCCGCCTGGTTGTTCGTCGTACTCGTCAGCCCGTCGACCGCGGCGGACGAGTAGGACAGCGAGACGTTCGGGGTGAACCCACCCGGCGCCGGGGGCACCCGCATCGGGTAGTTCCAGGTGAACGTGCCCGTCTGGGCCGACACGGACCATTCCGCCGACGGCTTCAGCGAGGTCGCGGTGTAACTCCCGGACCCGGCGGGGCCGCTGCCGGAGTCCTCCGGCTGGTCGCCGTGCAGCGCGTCCCGGCTGACCTCGTCCTGCTCCCGTTCCTCCATGGGCAGGTCGGTCACCGGCACCGAGGGCATCTCCGGCAGTGGCACCGACGGGCTGCCCTCGGCACCGGCCGACGGAGGCGCCTCGATGGCGGTCAACAGACCGGCCGCCATGAGCGTCGCCAGCGCGGCTGCCCGCTTCCGGCCACGGCCGCCGAGCCTACGCAGTCTGGTCCCGTGTGGACGCACGTGTCCTCCCCAGTCCGCCCGCGGTCGCGAGCGCTCGTACCGGATGTCGTTGACGCGGTGCGGTCAGACCGCCGTTTCCGGATAGTCGTCGAGTGTCCGGGCCGGGACGACGTGGGCGTTCCCGTCGTCCGTGGTCGGGCTCCGCTGCCCGTTCTCGATCAGCCAGACCTGGTCGGAATCCGGGGTGGTCACCAGAGTTCCGTCCCGCATCACCTCGGGCAGGGTCATCAGCGAGGCATGCGGCGCGGTCATCAGCTCGTCGAGGCTGCGGCCGGTCCCGAGGAACTCCTCCTCGTCGGCGACGTCGATCCGGGCGCCCCCGACCACCAGGTACAGCGCCTCGGACGTCCCGGAATCGTTCACACGCAGGGCACTGCCTTCTCCGAACTCGACGGGAGCGGGCTCTTCGATCTCGTTGTACGACTTGTAGAGGTCGTTGACCCGGTCACTACCCAACGCCCCGGCATACAGCCGGACGTCGTCCACGCTGCCGGGCCAGTACTGCGCGTGCGTTCCCGCGTCCTTGCCACGGCCGATGGCGAGGCCGCCCGTCGCGTTCCACTTGTCACGTACCGCCCCGTCGCCGAGACGTGTGCCGTTGACGTACAACCACACCTGGTCCGTGGGGGCGTCGTAAACCCCGGTGAGGTGGACCCACGTGTCGACCTCGTTCTCCAGGGTCGACACCGCCGCATCGGTCACAGTCCCGTTCTCATCGTCGGCATCGGTCACCTCGAAGATCCAGGTGCCGAGCCTGTCCCGACTGTCGGACACGTGCCCGAGGCGGAATTTGCTGGTCTGCTCCCCGTCGATGCTGACAGCGGTCGCCTTGCCACCCCGTTCCCGGAGATTCACCCACGCCGTGGCGGTGAAGCTCTCGTCCGTGCGGAGATCCACCGCCTCGGTGGAGACGTGGTCATCGGTACCGTCGAGTTCGACGCCGTTGCCGACGTAGCCCTCGACGAAGGTGGCCCCGTTGTGCAGGGTGCCGCCGCGGCCACCCACGGAGTCGGCCGTACCGGTGCCCGCGCTCTCGTTCAACGCCATGTGGTGGGTCAGGGTGAGGTCCCGGGAGGCCTGGGCGCGCACCTCCTCGCTGAACAGCGCGCGGCTGTAGAGCTTGACGTCGTCGACCGCGCCCGGCAGGAAGTTCTGCCACCCGGCGTTCCACCTGGCGCGGCCGATGCTGACGTCCTTCTCCGCGTTCCACGCCGCGGCGAAGTCCCCGGTCCCGCTCAACGCGCCGTTGACATACAGACGGACCTTGTCGTTCACCGCGTTGTAGACCACGGCCAGGTGGGTCCACACGCCGGTCTGGGCACCCTGCGAGGAGTACACCCGCATCGAGGTGGGGTCCTCCCCCGCTCCGTGCATCGCCACGGAGAAGTGCCCGCCGTGGTCGTAGCCGAGATCCACGACGGCTCGTTCCTCGCCGTTCTGGCTGACGACCGAGGACCAGCGTTCGGGCAACTCGTCCATCTTCACCCACGCGGACAGGGAGAAGCTCTTCGAGGTGTCCATGCCCGTGGGTGCGCTGATGTATTCGCTGCTGCCGTCGAAGTGCGCCGCGAGGTCACCCGCGTTCGGCTGGGCCGACTGGCCGACGACCCATGACGGATACTCCCCGAGCGAACCGTGCAGTCCGGCGTTCGTCGCGTCGGTCGCGTTCCCGTCCAGGGCCCACGACGCGACCGGGACGTCGTTGCGGCTGACGATGCCTTCGACCTCACCGCCACTGACCGCGCGGCTGTACACCCGGGCCTCGTCGATCTCGCCGGACCAGTGGTCCACGAGATATCCCTGCCATAACGCCCGGCCCATCACGAACGAGCCGGTGGCATCGAAGGCACCGTCCACCGGTCCGGTGTCGGTGAGAACACCGTCGATGTAGAGACGCACCTCGTCGGCCGGCGCGTCGTACACCCCGGCCACGTGGGTCCACACCCCGGCCTGTGCCGTCCCGGGCGCGGAGTAGGCGCGACCGGCCAGACCACCCTCCTGGTCGGCGTGCAGGAGTGAGAAGGTCCAGTTCCCGTCCCGCTGT
The DNA here is from genome assembly GCF_000383775.1 of Saccharomonospora halophila 8. Classification (GTDB taxonomy): domain Bacteria; phylum Actinomycetota; class Actinomycetes; order Mycobacteriales; family Pseudonocardiaceae; genus Saccharomonospora; species Saccharomonospora halophila. Next base: position 9,679 of record NZ_KB912518.1, on the reverse strand, counting down.
TGCAGAAGGAAGCCACTGTTCTCCGCGCCGTCCTGGCTCAGTGCGGTGTAGGCGGCCCCGTCCGGCGCCAGCTGGTCGAGCTTGACCCACGCGGCCGCCGAGAAGCTCTGGTTCGTGCGGACGGCGGGGGCATTGGTGGACACCGCCCCGGTGACGCCGTCCAGCCGCACGGCACCACCGCTGGTGCCGTCCCCGACGAACGAGGCACCGCTGTTCAGCACCCCGGCGTCCCCACCGTCGACCGCGTTGGCCGCGGTGGTGCCCTCGGTCTCGTCGAACTTCCAGTGCCCGACCTGGACATTGTCCTTGCTGATCAGCGCCTGCACCGCGTCCGCGGACAGCGCACGGTCGTACACCCCGACCTCGTCGATGCGGCCGGGCCAGTATCCGGGTGGGTCGTCCGCCCAGGTCGAGCGACCGATGCGCAGGTCACCCGCCGCGTTCCAATGCTGGGTGTAGGGCACCGACGCGGACAGCTCACCGTTCACGTAGAGCTGCACCCGGTCGTGGACGGTGTCGTAGACGCCGGCCAGGTGGGTCCACTGCCCCTGCTGGGCGGTGGTGTCCGACGTCGCGTAGGCCCCGCCGTTCGGGTCCGCGTCCGGGTGTGGAGGCAATGCGAACTGCCAGCGGCCGTCCTCCCACGCCATCAGCAGGAAGCCGCTGCGCTGCTGTCCGTCTTGGGACACGGCCGTGACGCCGCCCGCCTGGTCGTGCTCCCCGTCCAGGCGGACCCAGGCGGCGACGGAGAAGCTCGCGTCGGTGCGGACGGCGTTGGGTGCGCGGACCTCGTCGTCGGTGCCGTCGAGTTGGACGGCCCCGCCGACCGCCCCGGTGGCCCAACCGGGATCGCCGTAGGGGGTGCCGTCGCGGTCGCCGAGGAAGGCGGTGTCGACCGCGTTGCCGTCCAGCGCCCAGTGCGACGCGGCGCCGTTCCCCGCGCGGACGTAGAAGTGGTGGGTCGTCATCGGGCTGCGCAGGCCGGCACGGTCGACGCTCTGCACGTACAGGTCCACCGGACCGTCCCGGGGTGGGGTGAGCGAGACCGTCGCGTCGCCGCCGAGTGCGTCGGCGTCCACGGTGTTCGTCGGCGGGTCGGAGAAGCCGTACCGGTAGTGATCGACATCGTCGACGCCGTTCGCCGTGAAGGTGAACTCCCCGGGTACGTCCGCACCGCCGTGCCAGGCGTTGTCGTCCTGATACAACGGGCTGGACACGCCCGGCGCGGAATCCGGCGCCACACGGTCGACGACGAAGCTCGGTCCGTCCCGGCTCGGGCCGGTCAGTGCGCCGTCGTGGGCGCGGACGGACCAGGACACGGTCTCGCCGTGTCGGACGGTCAGGTCGAGCGGGGTGCCGTAAGTGGATCCGGAGGCCAACCACTGGGTCCTGGAGATCGACTCGCCACCCGCGTCGATGCTCCACCGGCCCTGAACCTGGCCGCCGTCCGGATCGCTCAGCTTCGCCTGCAGGGTGACCTGGTCCGCACCGTAGTACCGGTCGCCGTCACACCACGTGCACGGATCCGCGATCCCCGGGTCGGTCCCGACCGAGGCCGGCGCATTCGGCACCCGGTTGAATTTTACCGACAGCCGAGGGTGAAAGTTGACGCCGTTCTCCTCCTTCACGTGAAAGCGCTTCCAGGCGGCGTCGTTGTTGCTGTTCTCGTCCGCAGCCAGCGCTTTCAATGCGAGATTGACGTTGTTCCACCCGCCGTCGGCCCCTTGCTGCACCGCGCTCGTGGCGTCCAAGCCGATCCAGGAAGGACCACAGGGCTGACCCGCCTTCGGAACGGAACGGACCGAGCTGAGGTAGTCAACGAAGTCGGGCTGGTTGTTCCAGGTCGTGCCGGGGCCGATGGGCGAGGTCAACCACAACAGCACCGGAGGGACCTTGCTCGCGTCGCAGGTGTGCGCGTACTTCCACACCTGGTAGGCGCGGAACTCGGCACTCTCGATGTGCGCTCCCTCCAGGACCTTGACCGGGAACTGGAAGAACGAGCGATCCATGTAGTCGCTCGGCCAGCCTGGCGCGTGGCCCACCCGGGCGACACCCTTGTACCGCTCGTCGTCATCCCTCGGGGAGAGGTTCCAGTGGGACTGGTTCGGGTACGCACGCCGGGCGAGCGTCCACGCCGCCTGATTCGGTGTGATCTCGCTGAAGTCGGGATCGATGACGAGCGGGAACTCGGCCTCGGAGTCGTGCAACAGCTCCTCGTCCGGCGTGAGTGTCAGCGTCTTCTCCGTGACATCGACACCGACCGGAGCCTCCTTGTGCACGGATGCCGACTCCGTCGACGCCGCGGCCGCCGGTCGGGACTCCCACATCTTCGGTGCGGGTGCCTGGAAGACCGCGTCCCCGGCGTCGTCATGAGCGCGGAGATTCCCGGCGTCGTCGACCGAGACCTGCACGTTCTCGGTGTCCAGCGCGAGATCGATACGCGCCAGCTCCGACGTCGCGGCGGCCTGCGGGGTCTTGACCACGACCTCATAGGCGAAGCCGCGCCGTGTCGCACGCACCCGCAGGTCAACCCCGGACCGCACCTCCGGATAGGTCGCCGAGTTTCCGTCGATCGTCGGCTCGGGTAGCTCGCCCGGCCAGCTCAGCGACAACCGCGCGTCTTCCCGGGAGATCGAGACGAGGTCGCGGTCGCCTCCGGCGGCGAAGGCGACCTCGGCCACCGACGCCTTCGGCCGGAGTGACCCGTCCTCGCCCTCGACGAGCGAGGTGTCGATCGGCACCCACTCGCCGTCGCGGCGGACCCGTTCCGGCACGACGGACTGCTCCAGGGTCAGGGTGCCGTCCGGATTGGCCTCCACCGTTCTCGACTCGGTCGTCAGGTCTGTGACCCGCACCGACTCACCCTGCTTCCGGGCCGCCGTGAGCGCCTCGCTCTCGGTCGCCGCGGCGGTCGTCACCTCGCTGTCCACCTGTTCCGGAACCGCGTGGGCGGACAGGCCCGGCAGCAGCGTCGCCATCATGGCGGTCACCGTGACGGTCAGTGTTATACGGAACGAGTGCGTGCGTGAGCCGGTCCGGCGCGATCCCACCGTCGCGTCTCCTCCCCCAGCGACGCCGCGCCACCGCAGCGTCTTGGTGATCAAAGCAGTGCGGTGGGTGAGTCTGCGCGACAGCCCAGAGCGGTCACAGCCGCCGATCGGCGCAGGATCTGATCACGGAACCAGTTCGGCCGTGATTCGACGGTGACCGACTCGTGGGGGCCGGCCGGGTGCCCGTGACTTCATGATCGGCAGCCCCGCACATCCCACGGCGACACAACCGCCCCCGTCGAAAGTGATCACTTCGTTATGCCTCGGCGTGCTGGCCGACGTCGCTCGCCGTCCGCGCGGGCGGGACGGGCGACGCCCCAGGTACCTCGTCCGTGAGCGCACGCCCGCGCTCCACGACCGCCTCCCCGGACGACGCGCCCGCCGTCTCGGCCGGCTCGGCCTCCCCTGCTCCGGCCTCCTGTCCGGCCTCGGGCTCGCCCCGCCCGGCGGCGTCCCGTTTCGCGGACTCGTCCAGGAAGCGCAGCATCTCCACCGGGAACGGCAGCACGAGCGTCGAGTTCTTCTCCGCCGAGACCTCCACCACCGTCTCCAACAGCCGCAGCTGCAACGCGGCGGGGGTGTCGGCCATCCGGGCCGCCGCCTGGGACAGCTTCTCCGAGGCCTGCAGTTCGCCCTCGGCCGAGATCACCCGGCCGCGCCGCTCGCGTTCGGCCTCGGCCTGGCGGGACATCGCCCGCTTCATCGCCTCCGGCAGCGCGACGTCCTTGATCTCCACCCGGTCGATGTGCACGCCCCAGTTGGCGGCCGGGCTGTCGATCATCAGTTCCAGCCCCTCGTTCAGCGCCTCCCGGCGGGAGAGCAGGTCGTCGAGGCTGCTCTCCCCGATCGTGCGACGCAGGCTCGACTGGGCGACCTGCAGCATCGCGAAGCGGTAGTTCTCCACCCCGACGATCGCCTGCACCGGGTCGATCACCTTGAAGTACACGACGGCGTCCACCCGCACGGTGACGTTGTCCCGGGTGATGCCGTCCTGCCCGGGCACCGGCAGCGTGACGATCTGCATGTTGACCTTCGTCATGCGGTCGACGCCCGGCACGATCAGTTTCAACCCGGGGTCCCGGGGCACGCGGTGCACCCGCCCGAACCGGAACACCAGTCCGCGTTCGTACTGCCGGACGATCCGCACCGAGGACATCGCCGCGACCACCAGCACCAGGCCGACGACGACGAGCACCGTGATCAGCGTTTCCATGCAGGCCCGCCTTCCCGCGGGTCACACCGTCGGCCACCGCACACGGACCCGCGCACGGACGTCGGGTCGGGTCGGCGGTGCGGCCCCCGATCGTATCGATCGTGTGTGATCCATATTACACCACGTCGCGGTCCGGGGCCTCGCGCGGCCGTTGTGGCAGGCACGGATCACGGGGGACGTAGCATGAGGGGAGCAAGCGCAACCCCCAGCGACGAAAAGGTCGGTGCCCGAGCAGTGACCACCACGCAAGAGACCCCCAGCGTCGAGGACGTGCGCACCGCACTGAACGACGTCCACGACCCGGAGATCCACAAGCCGATCACCGAGCTCGGCATGGTCAAGGACATCACGATCGGCGACGACGGCGTCGTGCACGTGGCCATCTACCTGACGGTGGCGGGCTGTCCGCTGAAGGACACGATCACCCGCGACACCACGTCGGCCGTGCAGAAGCTGGACGGGGTGCGCGACGTGCGCGTCGAGCTGGACGTCATGAGTGACGAGCAGCGCACCGAACTGCGCCAGAAGCTGCGCGGCGACTCCGAGGAGCCGGAGATCCCGTTCGCCCAGCCCGGCTCGATGACCCGCGTCTACGCCGTCGCTTCCGGCAAGGGCGGCGTGGGCAAGTCGAGCGTCACCGTGAACCTCGCCGCCGCGATGGCACGCAAGGGCCTGTCGGTGGGCGTGGTGGACGCCGACATCTACGGCCACTCGGTACCGCGGATGCTGGGGGCGGCCGAGAAGCCCACCAAGGTCGAGAAGATGATCATGCCGCCGCAGGCGCACGGCGTGAAGACGATCTCGATCGGCATGTTCACCCCGGGCAACACGCCGGTGGTGTGGCGGGGGCCGATGCTGCATCGGGCGCTGCAGCAGTTCCTCGCCGACGTCTTCTGGGGCGACCTGGACATCCTGCTGCTGGACCTGCCGCCCGGCACCGGCGACATCGCCATCTCGGTGGCCCAGCTCATCCCGAACGCGGAGCTGCTGGTGGTCACCACGCCGCAGCAGGCCGCGGCCGAGGTCGCCGAGCGTGCGGGCGCGATCGCGTTGCAGACCCGCCAGCGGGTGGCCGGGGTCATCGAGAACATGTCCTGGTTCGAGGGGCCCGACGGCAGCCGCATGGAGATCTTCGGCTCCGGTGGTGGACAGACGGTGGCCGATTCGCTGACCAAATCCGTCGGCGCCGAGGTGCCGCTGCTCGGCCAGGTGCCGCTGGAGCCCGCGCTGCGCGAGCAGGGTGACGCGGGCACACCGCTGGTGCTGTCCGAGCCGGAGGCCCCGGCGAGCACGGTGCTCACCGAGGCGGCCGAAAAACTGTCCGTCCGCGCCCGCGGCCTGTCCGGCATGATGCTCAACGTCACCCCGGCGGGCCGCTGACGCCCCACCCCACCAACCCGCGAGTCGCCGTCTCTGGCCCCGCGAGTCGACACTCCAGGACCGCGAGTTGGCGTGCCAGGACTGCGAGGGGTTTCGCACGGGCGTGGCGCGCAGCCGTCCAGCGGAGGGCACGGGAGGGCGACTCGCCGGGTCTGAGTGCCGCCTCGCGGGTTCGTGGTGTCGACTCGCGGGCCGAGAACGTCGACTCGCCGGTCCTGGAGTGGCAACTCGCGGGGCTGGAGTGGCGACTCGCGGGGTGGGTCAGGTGGCGTCCGGGTCGACCGGGGGTTTCTCGCCCGGCCGGAGGGGGCCCGCGTCCGCGGGGCGGCCGGTGTCGGCGTAGCCGTTGGGCTTGACGGACGAGGAGCCCGGATCGGTCCGGTTGAGGTTGTCCAGGCCCAACGGGTCCCGGTCGCCGTCGAAGAGGTGCTGGGTCACCGCGCGTTTCGGGTCGAAGTTGCGCAGGTTCCGCAGGTCCTCGACGGGTTTGCGGAACTCCTCGTACTCCGGCCCCATCTCGTCGCGCAACTGTTGCCGCGCCCCCGTCGCGAAATCCCGGACCTTGCGCAGTGACCGGCCGAGCCAGGCCGCCGCCTCCGGCAACCGTTCGGGGCCCAGGATGAACAGACCGGCGATGATGAGAACGACGATCTCGCTCCAGCCGATGCTCTCGAACATGCCGACACCTCCGCCTCGAACCCGGTGCGCCGACAGCGTACCCCGTCCGTGGCGGTTCCGGGTCAGTCCGAGCCCAGGGTGACCTCGACGGTCAACGGCCGGCCCCCGCGCACCAACCGCACCGGGACCGCCTCACCGATGTCGTGTTCGCGCACCGCCACGGTGAGTTCGGCCGCGGTCCGCACCCGGCGGTCGCCCACCTTCGTGATCACGTCACCCTCGGCGATCCCGGCCCGCGCCGCGGGGCCGCCCTCGACGACGTTGCGGATCTGGGCGCCCTCGGACGCGGTCGCCGACACCGACGCCGCGTTCACCCCGATCGCGGCGTGCTCGACCTGCCCGTCGGCGATCAGCTGCTCACTGATCTCGATGGCCTGGTTCACCGGGATCGCGAACCCGAGACCGATACTGCCGCCCTCGCCGCCACTGCCGACCGTCCGGATCATCGAGTTGATCCCCACGAGCGCACCGGTCGAGTCCACCAGCGCGCCGCCGGAGTTGCCGGGGTTGATGGCCGCGTCCGTCTGGATCGCGTCGTAGGTCACCGCCGGGTTGCCGTCCTCCCCGGGCGCGGTCACCGGCCGGTTCAGCGCACTGACGATGCCCTCGGTCACCGTGTTCTCCAGCCCGAACGGCGAGCCGATCGCCATCACCGCGTCCCCGGGGGCGAGCGCACCGGAGTCCCCGATCCGGATCACCACGGGGTTGGCGACGTCGACCTTGAGCACGGCGAGGTCGGTCTTCGGGTCGGTGCCCACGATCCGCCCCGGCACGCGCGTCCCGTCGGTGAACACCGCGCGCACCTCGGTGTTCTCGTTGTCCACCGCCTGGGCGACGACGTGGTGGTTGGTGAGCACGTAACCCTGACCGTCGATGACGACACCGGACCCGACCCCGCCGGCCTGCCCGGACTCCACCTCGATCGAGACGACGGCCGGCGCCACCCGGTCCGCGATCGCGGCCACGGACCCCGCGGGCCGTTCCTTGCCGTGCCGGGCCTCCGCGATCTCGAGCTCCCCGGTGAGTGCGTCGCCCGCGTTGGCCAGCGCCCACCCGACCGCGCCCCCCAACGCACCGACGAGCAGGGCCACCACGCCGAGCAACGCCAGGGCCGTGGGCCGGACCCGACGGCCGAACAGCACCTCGGGCAGGCTCAGTTGCGGACCCCGGGGCCGTTCGCGCTCC
>NZ_KB912518.1:0-2073 GCF_000383775.1 Saccharomonospora halophila 8 | reverse complement strand
CCCGGCGCCGCACCGACCAGAACCGGGGGCCGCCACCCCCCAGCACGGTGGACGAGGTGCCCAGCGGCGACGACGTGCCGAGCGGACCGCCCCGCAGCCCCGCCACCTGCCCGGGACGCTGCACCGTGACGATCTGCCCGTCCGGGTCGACGGCGAGGTTGTCCGGCACCGACGGCGTGTCCGTGTGCTGCGGGATCGCCCGCAGGTTCGCCAGGAACCCGGCCGAGATCGACGGGGACTCCGCCTTCCGGACCGCGCTGCTGGCCGCGCGCTGGGCCGAGACCTCGGCGGCACAGCCGGGACAGTGGGCCAGGTGCGCGGCCGCGCGCTCCTGGGCTCCGGGCGACAGCTCCTGATCCACGAACGCCACGACGACGTCCGGCAGCAGATGCGACTCGGAGAACCCCCAGCCCCTGTTCGACGTCATACCCGCGCCTCCTGCACAAGCGCCCGCCTGCGCTCGAGCGACGACTTCAGTGCCTGCCTGCCGCGGTGGATGCGGCTGCGCACCGTGCCCAACTTGACACCGAGCGTCGCACCGATCTCCTCGTACGACAGTCCCTCGACGTCGCACAGCACGACCGCCGCGCGGAACTCGGGGGGCAGCTCGTCGAGGGCGGCCTGGAGGTCGGGATCCAGGTGGGTGTTGGAGTACACCTGTTCCGGGCTCGGATCGTCCCCGACGATGCGGTCGGTGTCCTCCGGCAGGCCCTCCATCCGCACCCGCGACCGGCGGCGCGCCATGTCGAGGAAGAGGTTCGTGGTGATCCGGTGCAGCCAGCCCTCGAACGTGCCGGGCCGGAAGGAGGCCAGGGACCGGAACACCCGGATGAAGGTCTCCTGGGTTAGGTCCTCGGCGTCGTGGGCGTTGCCGGACAGCCGGTACGCGAGCCGGTAGATGCGGTCGGCGTGTTCCCGCACCACCTCGTCCCACGTGGGCGGCGTCCACGTGGCCTCGTCCTCGACCGGTACCGGAGCGGTCTGCGTGCTGTCGTACGGCAGCGGAGGCACCTCCATCGGCCCGTTCCCCTTCACTACTGACACCAACGCGGCGTCGGCGGCGGGAGTTCCCGTCCCGGGCTCCCAGTCTTACCCGCTTTCCTGTGGTTGTAGTGAGGTCGTGCTGAGAGCCCGCTGAGAAGACGGTGCCGGCCGGAGAGGACGGTGTCGCCGCACGGGCGTCGGCCCCCATCCGACCCCGGGCGACCCCGGGTGGCGAACCGGCCGCGCAGGGTCACCGTGGCGGCCCTCGCCCGAGTGGGCGGGGTCGGCGGTGCCCGTCCACGCTAACCTCAGGCGCGTGAACTCCGAGACGCACATCACCGGTTCGGTCGATCTCGGCGAGTTCCTCGAGGCGTACCTGCCCGAGGACGAGGTCCTCGCCGGCGCGCGCCTGCGCGCGGAGCGGCTCGGATGTCTGCCGGTGTCGGGTGCCACAGGATCCACGCTGAGTTTTCTCGCCGCCGGACTACAGGCCCGCGCCGTGGTCGAGATCGGGACGGGGGCCGGTGTCTCCGGCCTGTACCTGCTGCGGGGCATGGCCGCGGACGGCGTGTTGACCTCGATCGACCTGGAGCCGGAGTTCCATCGGAGTGCGCGGGCGGCGTTCTCCGACGCCGGCTTCGCCCCGGGCCGGATGCGGCTGATCATCGGACGCGCCCTCGACGTCCTGCCCCGGTTGACGGCGGGCGGGTACGACCTCGTGTTCGCCGACGCGGGCAGGCTGGAGTACCCGCACTACTTCGAGCAGAGCGTGGACCTGCTGCGCCCGGGCGGCGTGATCGCCTTCCACAACGTGCTCGCCGCGGGGCGGATCGCCGATCCCTCCCGGCGCGAGCCGGAACTGCTCGCGCTGCGGGAGGTGGCCCGGGCGGTCCGGGACGACCCGCGGCTGGTCCCCACTCTGCTCCCGGTGGGCAGCGGTCTCCTGGTGGCCGCCGTCGCCACGTCCTGAGACATGGTCGCGGACCGTCGGCGGAGTCGTGCCCGCGGTGCGGTCACGGCGCCGTGCGGTCACCGCATCGTACGGTCACGGCGCCGTGCGGGCACCGCGCCCGGGCAGGGCGACCCCCG
>NZ_KB912517.1:3740-7188 GCF_000383775.1 Saccharomonospora halophila 8 | reverse complement strand
GTCCTGCCCGCGCGGTGCCGTGTCCGGGTCCGGGGCCGTCTCCCGGTCCGCCGCGCGGCCGTCGCCCCCGGCCTCCTCGCCGCTCACCCCACCGTCCGTGTCGACGGAGGAACCGCCGGATCCGTCGTCCTCGCGACCCGGCGTGCGGAGGTTCCAGCGGAGGATCACCCAGCGGAACAGCAGGTAGTACACCACCCCGTAGCCGAGACCGATCGGAATGAGCAGCCACGCCTTGTCGGCGGCGGGAGCGCCCGCGTTGAGCACGAAGTCGATGGCGCCCGCGGAGAACGAGAAGCCCAGGTGGATGTCCAGCGCGTTGACCAGTGCCATCGACAGTCCGGTCAGCAGCGCGTGCAGAACGTAGAGCGGCCATGCCACGAACATGAACGAGAACTCGATCGGTTCGGTCACGCCGGTGAGGAAGGCCGTGAGCGCGGCGGAGACCATGATCCCGCCGACCATCGTCCGCTGCGCCGGACGCGCGGTCCGCCAGATCGCCAGCGCGGCGGCGGGCAGCGCGAACATGAAGATCGGGAAGAACCCGGTCATGAACGCGCCCGCCCCGGGGTCGCCGTCGAAGAAGTTGTTCAGGTCACCGCCGTCGAAGACGAACCACACCGGGACGTTGAGCAGCTGGTGCAGGCCCACCGGGATGAGCAGCCGGTTGAGTGCACCGTAGACGCCGCCGCCGACGACCGCGTCGCTGGTCACCGCCTCGCCCGCCGCGTTGAGGGCGGCGTCGATCGGCGGGAAGACCAGCCCGAAGGCGACTCCGAGCAGCAGCAGCACGAACGAGTTCAGGATGGGCACGAACCGGCGCCCGCCGAAGAACGCGAGGTAGGGCGGGAGCTTCACCCGGTGGAACCGCTGCCACAGGACCGCCGTGACCAGCCCGACGACCACGCCGGACAGCACGCTGTACGGCCACGTGATCGGCCGGGTCAGCCAGCCCGGATCGTAGCCCCGCATCTCCTCGACCGGGGCGAAGACCTGAACCACCCGGGTGAACACCACGAACCCGACCACGGCCGCGACACCGGTGGAGCCGTCGCCTTTCCGCGCGAAGCCCACCGCGATGCCCACGGCGAACAGCAGCGGCAGCCAGTCGAACAGACCGCCGCCCGCCGCGGCGAGGACCTCCGCGACACCCTCGGTGGCGGGCCATCCGCCGAGCATGTCCTCCTGGCCCAGCCGCGACATCAGCCCGGCGGCGGGCAGCGTGGCGATGGGCAGCATGAGACTGCGGCCGAACCGCTGCAGCGCGGCGAAGGCCCGGCTCCCGCGCTTCGGTGTCCCGGTGGTCGTGGTCACGGGCGACCTCCCTGCGTGCGCGGTGCGGGAGTGCCGGACGGACGTGGGCCCGGGTCCGGCCCGTGTCCTCGCCAGGGACGGGTCCCGCTTGGTACGGTCGGTATGGTCTGGACCACTCGAAGAGTGCTCCGCCACACGATCCGGTGTCAACCGCCGTTCGAGGGCTCACCGGTGCGGGGAGGTGGCGGCCGGAAACCGGGGGAGGCCCGTGATGGCGGACGACAGACCGGCCACGATCCTGGCGGCGCTCGGGGGCGCGGCCAACGTCCTCGACATCGAGGGATGCATCACGCGACTGCGCTGTGAGCTGCGGGACGGATCCGTGGTGGACGAGGCCGCGCTCCGCCGGGCCGGGGCACACGGCGTCCTGACGGCGGGCACCGCCGTGCAGGTCGTGGTGGGGCCCGAGGCGGACACGGTCGCCGAGGACATCCGGGACCTGCTGTGAACCCGCCGACACCGGCCGGGAACCTCCGGGTGCTCAGTCCCGTCCCGGGCACGGCGGTGCCGCTGCAGTCCGTGCCGGACCCGGTGTTCGCACAGGGCCTGGTGGGTCCCGGGGCCGCCGTCGAGCCGGACGACGGGGACGGCGCCGCCTGCGCCCCGATCGCGGGCACCGTGACCACCGTGCGATCACACGCGTTCGTGATCGAGGCCGACGACGGTCGGGCGATCCTGGTGCACCTGGGCATCGACACGGTCGGACAGCAGGGGGCGGGTTTCACCCCGCGCGTGGCCCGGGGCGCGCGAGTGGGCGCGGGGGACCCGGTCGTCGGATGGGTTCCCGCGGACGTCCGGGCCGCGGGTTACTCGGCCGTGGTGCCGGTGGTCGCGCTGGACGCCGCCGGTGCGGTGCTGGCGGACCTGGTCGACGTCGGGCGCGTGACCGCGTCCGACGTACTGTTCCACTGGACGGGGTGAGGTCCCGGCATACCGGAGGGCCGGTCCGGTGTGTCAGGCGGTGACGACGCGGTCGTCCCGGATCCGGACGTCGATGCCCGGCAGCGGGCGATCCGCCGGACCACGGTTCACCGCACCCGTGAAGGCGTCGAACGTGGAGCCGTGGCACGGACAGCGCAGTTCGGCCCGGTCCGGCCGGACCGTGCAGCCCTGATGGGTGCACACCGCGCTGAACGCGGCGACCGCGGACTCCGACGGCCGGGAGACGACGGCCTCCTTCCCGTCGGGTGTGGTGACCGGGATCGAACCCCCCACCGGAACCTCGTCCAGCGTGGCCAGGGTCGTGCCCGCGGGAACGTCGCCGGTGTCCCGGCCGTCCGCGCCCCCGTCCGGTCCGGAGCCGCCACAGGCGGTGAGGGCGGCGCCGCCCGCGACGGCACCCGCGACGGCGGCACCCGTGGTCAGCACCGTGCGCCGGGAATGGTTCCGTCCGCTCATGGCCCCACGGTAGCGCGTGCGGGACCATGCCACCGGTGACGTGTGCGCGGAGGAACCCCGCACACCGGAACGGAGGCGGTCCCGTGCTTGTCGAACGGGTTCTGCGCGGCCTCGTCGCGGCGGGGCTGCTGGGGTCGGCCTGGGTGCACCTGTCCGTGTGGCTCGACTGGGCGCGGGACACCGCCGTGGTGGGGCCGCTGTTCCTGGTCAATGTCGTGGCGGGGGTGGTGATCGCGGTGGCGGTGGTGGTGTCGCGGCATCCGCTCTCCGCGCTCGCGGCGGTAGGATTCGGAGTCGCCACCCTGGCCGCGTACGTGCTGTCGCTGACGGTCGGCTTCTTCGGGGTGCACGAGCGGTTCGCCACGCGGGCGGAGCTCTGGGGGGTGATCACCGAGGCGGCCTGCGTGGTGTTCGGGCTCGTCCTCCTCACACCGACCCTGCGGCGCGGGCGGCACCGGGTGGACCCGGCCGCGGGCGACCGGCCCTGAACGCGCTTCCGGACCACACCATCGGGTGAGATCCGACGGACCGGACGCGAACGGTCCGTTCGGTGCGACACTCCGGTGGCCCATCGCCGCGCGCGGCGGCACGGTGCCCGCATGCACTGGTTCCCGACCTGCCTCCTGGCGGGTGCCCTCGGTGGCGCCACGGGCACGCTCACCGCGCGGGCGCTGTCCCGGGCCGCGCGGCCCGCACCCGTGTCCGTCGGCATCTGTGCCGCCGGGACGGCTCTGGTATG
>NZ_KB912517.1:0-3640 GCF_000383775.1 Saccharomonospora halophila 8 | reverse complement strand
CCGCCGACCGGGCGCTGGCCGATCTGCTCGACCACGGGGGGCTGCGCCCGGGCCGCACCGAGCGCGAGGTGGCCCGCGATCTGGAACACCGTATGGCAGAGCACGGCGCGCACGGCACGGCGTTCGAGTCGATCGTGGCCGCGGGGGCGCACGCGGCGATCCCGCACCACCGGCCGACCGACGCGGTACTGGAGCGCGGGGACCTGGTGAAGATGGATTTCGGGGCGGTCGTGGACGGGTACCACTCGGACATGACCCGCACGGTCGTGCTCGGACCGCCCGCCGGATGGCAGCGGGAGCTGTACGACCTGGTGCTGCGGGCGCAGACCGCCGCCACGGATGCGCTGCGGCCGGGACGGGAGGTGTCGTCCGTGGACGAGGCGGCCCGTACCGTGATCTCCGGGGCCGGGTTCGGCGAGCACTTCCCGCACGGCCTCGGACACGGCGTGGGACTGGCGGTGCACGAGGCGCCGAGCCTGTCCCCGCGTGGCGTCGGTACACTGGCCGCCCGCATGGCGGTCACCGTGGAGCCGGGGGTCTACCTGGCGGGGCGCGGTGGTGTCCGGATCGAGGACACGCTCGTCGTGCGGGAGGGCACTCCCGAGCTCCTCACAGTCAGTACCAAGGAACTCGTGGTCGCCTAGTGGCGGCCCCACCCGACACAGGAGAACGCACACTCGTGGCCACCACCAACGACCTCAAGAACGGCATGGTCCTCAACCTGGACGGCCAGCTGTGGTCCGTCGTGACCTTCCAGCACGTCAAGCCCGGTAAGGGCGGCGCGTTCGTCCGGACGACGCTGAAGAACGTCACCAGCGGCAAGGTGGTGGACCGGACGTTCAACGCCGGGACCAAGGTCGACACCGCGACCGTCGACCGCCGGCAGATGACGTACCTCTACAACGACGGCAGCGACTACATCTTCATGGACGGCGAGACGTTCGACCAGCTGGAGATCTCCGGCGCCCTGGTCGGCGAGGGCGCCAAGTTCCTGCTGGAGAACACCGACGTGCAGATCGCGATGCACGAGGGCAAACCGCTGTACGTGGAGCTGCCCACGACGGTCGAGCTGACCATCACCGAGACCGCGCCCGGCCTGCAGGGCGACCGGTCCACCGGCGGAACCAAGCCGGCCACGGTGGAGACCGGCGGCGAGGTGCAGGTGCCGCTGTTCGTCGGCAACGGCGAGAAGATCAAGATCGACACCCGCGACGGCCGCTATCTCGGCCGCGCCTGAGCGCGGACGGCGGCGCACGGTGAACGACACACGTCCCTCCCGCCCCCGGCACGGGGCGTCCGGTCGACGCGACGCCCGGCGGCGTGCCGTCGAACTGCTCTACGAGGCCGCGCAACGGGACACCGACCCGCGGACGCTGCTGGCGGAGCGGGTCGGCGCGACCGAGGTCGACCCGATCAACGACTACACGGTCACCCTGGTCGAGGGGGTGGCCGTCCACCGCGAGCGGATCGACGAGCTGCTGGCCGAGCACGCGCAGGGGTGGTCGCTGAACCGGATGCCCCCGGTCGATCTGGCGGTGCTCCGGGTCGGCCTGTACGAGCTGTTGTGGGCCGGTGACGTGCCCGACCCGGTGGCCATCGACCAGGCGGTCGGTCTCGTCCGGGAGCTGTCCACCGACGACTCGCCGCGGTTCGTCAACGGGGTGCTCGGGCGGATCGGCACGATCGCCGACCGGCTGCGCACCGTCCTGTAGCCCCCGACCGTCCGGCGGAGCCGACCGCGCGGACCTGCCCGCCCCGGACACGGCCGATCCCGGACGCGGCCGATCCCGGGTACGGCCCTGCCCGTGTCCGGTCCGGAGGTGGAGGCCCTCCCCGTGCGTCCTCCACCCTCCCGGCCGCTCCGGGCGCGCCGACCGTCGACGCCCCGACCCGGACGCCGGTGTCCGGGTCCGGCGACGGTGCCGACCGTGCCGTGCCCGAACGGCGGTCACTCCTCCCGGGACGGACGCGCCTCCGGCGGCAGCACGCCCCAGTCGATGAGCTGTTCGGTCAGCTCGCCGGGCGTCATGTCGTAGATGATCGCCAGCGAGCGCAGGTCCTCGGTCCGGATGGACAGGACCTTGCCGTTGTAGTCACCGCGCTGGCTCTGGATGGTCGCCGCGTAGCGGGCCAGCGGTCCCACCTTCTCCGCGGGGAGTTGCTGCAACCGTTCGAGATTGATCACAATCTTGGTGGCGGGCTCCGCGCCGGAGGGCACCCGGCCCTCGGGCAGCAGCTCGACCACCGGGACACCGTAGAAGTCGGCCAGCTCGGCCAGCTTCTGCACGGTGACCGCACGGTCGCCCCGCTCGTACGAGCCGACGACGACGGCCTTCCACCGGCCGCCCGACTTCTGCTCGACACCGTGCAGGGACAGTCCCTGTTGCTGGCGGATCCCGCGGAGCTTGGCCCCGAGCGCCTTGGCGTAATCGCCCATCTGGTGGTTCTCCGTTTCCTCGCCCCGATGCGGCCACCGCTGACCGGACAGGGTCTCTCTAGGCCGAATACTCTCAGTAATGGTTACTCGTTGTCGTCACCAGGTCAAGCAGAACATCGCTTGAGGGTGTGACACAGCGCGGTGGACCACCCGTGAGGGCGAGGTCCGGGTACCTGCTAACGTCAACACAGTTCGCCTGCGCATGCAGGGTTTCGACATCCTTTAAGGACCCGTCCGGTGAGGCGGGGAAGGAGGTCCCACCGTGGCGCCACGGCCCAGTGGCGCGACGGAACCGGCCGCCGAGCGGGAACTGCTCTCGGCCGGCGACGTCGCGCGCACCATCGCTCGAATGGCCCATCAGGTCATCGAGAAGACCGCACTCGGTGCCGAGGTGATGACTCCACCCGTGTTGGTGGGGATCCCCACCCGGGGAGCGACCCTCGCGACCCGGCTCGGTGCGAAGGTCGGCGAGTTCTCCGGGGTCGAGGTGCCCACCGGTGCCCTCGACGTGACGCTGTACCGCGACGATCTGCGCCGCAGGCCCACCCGGCCGCTGGAGGAGACCCAGCTGCCCGGTGCGGGCGTCGAGGACCGTGTCGTCATCCTCGTGGACGACGTGCTCTTCTCCGGCCGCACGATCCGCGCGGCCCTGGACGCGCTCCGGGACCACGGCAGACCGCGGTCCGTGCAGCTCGCCGTGCTCGTCGACCGCGGGCACCGGGAACTGCCCATCCGGGCCGACTACGTGGGCAAGAACGTGCCCACCTCGCGCACCGAGGACGTCTCGGTGTTGCTCGACGAGGTCGACGGCCGCGACGCCGTGCTGCTGCGGGAGCGCGCATGAGACACCTGCTGACCACCGACGGGCTCGACGCGGGCGTGGCCACCGCGGTGCTGGACACCGCCGACGAACTCAAGCGCACCCTGC
This sequence comes from Saccharomonospora halophila 8, assembly GCF_000383775.1. Lineage (GTDB taxonomy): Bacteria > Actinomycetota > Actinomycetes > Mycobacteriales > Pseudonocardiaceae > Saccharomonospora > Saccharomonospora halophila. The sequence continues at coordinate 275 of NZ_KB912517.1, read as the reverse complement.
TGGGCAGGCAGGTGCGCAAACTGCCGACGCTGCGCGGGCGCACCGTGGTGACGATGTTCTACGAGAACTCCACCCGCACCCGGGTGTCCTTCGAGATCGCGGGCAAGTGGATGAGCGCCGACGTGGTCAACGTCTCGGCGGGCGGCTCCTCGGTCGGCAAGGGCGAGTCGCTGCGGGACACCGCGCTGACCCTGTCCGCGGCGGGGGCCGACTGCGTGGTGGTGCGCCACCCGGCCTCCGGTGCGGCGCACCGGCTCGCGGACTGGCTGGCCGAC
>NZ_KB912516.1 GCF_000383775.1 Saccharomonospora halophila 8 | reverse complement strand
GTGGTGCTCCCGGCGGTCGCGGCGGTGCCGCGGGTGCGTTCGGCAGGCCCGGTGGGCCCGCGCGCAAGGGCCGCAAGTCGAAGCGGCAGAAGCGCCAGGAGTACATGGAGAACATGCAGGCGCCGTCGGTCGGTGGCGTCCGTCTGCCCAAGGGCGGCGGCGAGACCATCCGGCTTCCGCGCGGCGCCTCGCTGACGGACTTCGCGGAGAAGATCAACGCGAATCCGGGTTCCCTGGTCCAGGTGCTGTTCCATCTCGGCGAGATGGTCACCGCGACGCAGTCCGTCTCCGAGGACGTGCTCGAACTGCTCGGCACGGAGATGAACTACAACGTCCAGGTGGTCAGCCCCGAGGAGGAGGACCGCGAGCTGCTCGAGGCCTTCGACATCACCTTCGGGGAGAACACCGGCAGCGACGATGAGCTGCGGGCCCGGCCCCCGGTGGTGACCGTGATGGGTCACGTCGACCACGGCAAGACCAAGCTGCTGGACACGATCCGGCAGACGAAGGTCGCCGACGCCGAGGCCGGTGGCATCACCCAGCACATCGGTGCCTACCAGGTCGAGACCGAGGTCGAGGACGAGGCCCGCACGATCACCTTCATCGACACCCCGGGTCACGAGGCGTTCACCGCCATGCGTGCCCGCGGTGCGCAGGCGACGGACATCGCGGTGATCGTCGTGGCGGCCGACGACGGTGTCATGCCGCAGACGATCGAGGCCGTCAATCACGCGCAGGCGGCGAAGGCGCCCATCGTGGTCGCGGTCAACAAGATCGACGTCGAGGGCGCGAACCCGGCGAAGGTGCGCCAGCAGCTCACCGAGTACGGGCTGGTGGCCGAGGAGTACGGCGGCGAGACGATGTTCGTCGACGTCGCGGCCAAGCCCGGGCTGAACCTGGAGGGGCTGCTCGAAGCGATCGTGCTGACCGCCGACGCGGCGCTGGATCTGCGGGCCAACCCGCGGATGGAGGCCCAGGGCGTCGCGATCGAGGCACACCTCGACCGCGGCCGGGGCCCGGTGGCCACGGTGCTGGTGCAGCGGGGCACGCTGCGCGTGGGTGACTCGGTCGTCGCCGGGGACGCCTACGGGCGGGTGCGCCGGATGGTGGACGAGTACAACCACGATGTCACCGAGGCGGCACCGTCGCGGCCGGTGCAGGTCATCGGGTTCACCTCGGTGCCGAGGGCGGGCGACACGTTCCTCGTCGTGGAGGAGGACCGGGTGGCGCGGCAGATCGCCGAACGTCGCCAGGCCCGCATCCGCAACGCGGAGAACGCCGCCAAGCGCAAGCGGGTGAGCCTGGAGGACCTGGACTCCGCACTGAAGGAGACCAACACCCTCAACCTGATCGTGAAGGGTGACAACTCGGGTACCGTCGAGGCACTCGAGGCGTCGTTGACCCAGATCGACGTGGGTGACGAGGTCGACCTGCGGATCGTCCACCGCGGTGTCGGTGGTGTGACGGAGAGCGACATCGACCTGGCCACGGCCTCCGACGCGATCGTGCTCGGGTTCAACGTGCGGGCCCAGGGCAAGGCGACCGAGCGGGCGAGCCGCGAGGGCGTCGACGTCCGGTACTACACGGTGATCTACCAGGCGATCGAGGAGATCGAGCAGGCCCTGAAGGGGATGCTCAAGCCGGTGTACGAGGAGGTCGAACTCGGCCGGGCGGAGGTCCGCGACGTGTTCAAGTCCTCCAAGGTCGGCACGATCGCGGGGTGCATGGTCACCTCCGGCCAGATCCGGCGCAACGCCAAGGCGCGCGTGCTGCGGGACAACGTGGTGGTGTCCGAGAATCTGCCGGTCAACTCGCTCCGGCGGTTCAAGGACGACGTCACCGAGGTCCGCGACGGGTTCGAGTGCGGTATGACCCTCGGCCGCTTCTCCGACATCAAGGTCGGGGACGAGATCGAGACGTACGAGATGCGCGAGAAGCCGCGCGAGTGATCCGACCGACCGGCCGGGTACGGGGTCCGTGCGGACGCCCGCCCGGCCGGTCCTGATCCCCCGGGGGCCGGACCGTGTTCGTCGGTGCGCTGGAACTGGACGTGCTGCTCGGGGACGTGCGTTCGCTGAAGCAGAAGCGGTCGGCGGTGCGTCCGGTCCTCGCCGAACTGCGCCGACGGTACGAGGTGGCGGTGGCCGAGGCCGGGCACCACCACCTGCACCGGCGTGCGTTGATCGGGGTGGCGGCCGTGTCCGGCGACGCCACCCATGTGCGGGACCTGCTGGACTCCTGTGAACGGTGGGTCGCGGACCGCCCCGACCTCGAACTGCTGTCGGCACACCGGCGGTTGTTGGGGCCGGAGGACGAGGCTGGTGACTGAGAAGAAGGGGGTGCGCCGTGGCTGACGGGGCACGCGCACGGAGACTGGCCAAGCGGATCGCGCAGATCGTGGCGTCCGCCTTGGAACACGACATCAAGGATCCACGCCTGGGCAACATCACGGTGACCGATGCCCGGATCACCGGCGACCTGCGGGACGCGACGGTGTACTACACGGTGCTGGGGGAAGATCTGGACACCCCGCCGGACTTCGCCGGCGCCGCCGCGGCACTGGAGTCGGCACGGGGCGTCCTGCGGACGAAGGTGGGGCAGGGTACCGGCGTGCGCTACACGCCGACGCTCACGTTCGTCGCGGACAACCTCCCCGGCGAGGCGCGGCACATCGACGACCTGCTCGCCCGCGCGAAGGAGGCCGACGCCGAGGTCGCCCGCCGGGCGACCACCGCCCACCCCGCGGGGGAGACCGACCCCTACCGCCTCCCCCCGGACGAGGACTGACACCCGTCCCGGCGAGTCGCCACTCCAGGCCCGTCAGCTGACGCTTCGGGGCAGCGGTGTCCTCGCACCGGGGGACGGAGACGCGGACGAACGCCGTCCCGGACACGTCGACTCGTGGGTCCCGCGCGTCGACTTGTGGGTCTTACGCGTCGACTCGCGGACACAGGGCGTCGACTCGCGGGTGTGGGGTGTCAACTCGCGGGGTTCCGGGCGATGAGGACGTCGCGGAGGATGGACTGGTCGACCCGGTGCGCGAGGGTGGTGTGGGCCGGATCGGTGACCACGGTCAGGCCCGCGTCGGTGAGCAGGGCCGCGAGTTCGTCGCGGCCGAGGACGTAGGTGTTGTACGACACGCCCAGCGCGCCGCCGCGGCGCAGCACGCGGGTCCACACCGGCAGGGCCGCGGCGAGCAGCTCGCGCGGACTGCGGGACAGGCTCTCGTCCCGCGCCTTGCTGCCGTGCCGGACCCCGTACGGGGCGTCGGTGACGATCGCGTCCACCGAACCGGGCCGGATCAGTTCGTCGGTGCGCAGCGTGTCGGTGTTGTAGTAGGTCACCCTGCGGGTGTCCCCGGCTCGGTAGGCCTCCTTCGTCGCGCCGTAGGTGACGTCGAGCCGCTGCCCGAGGCGCGCCTTGTTCCGGCGCAGTGCCCCGGACTCCGCACTGTGCTTGATCCGCTTGGTGCGCAGCCACGTCTTCAGGAACCGCTCGTAGGCCTCGAAGTCCTTGCCGTCGGTCTCCACACCGGTGGCGTCGAACCCGTACATCATGGCCTGGTTCAGGGTCGTGCCCCGTCCGGCCAGCGGGTCGAGCACGTGCGGCGGCCGGTGCCCGTCGCCGGGCCGGGCGCCGCGCAGCAGGTCGGCGGGCCGGTCGGTGGCCAGCATCGTCAGGTTCACCATGAGCCGGGTGAACAGCTCGTTCGTCTTGCCCGTGTACTTCTGGATGGTGAGCAGGTCCGAGTCGAACAGGGCGACCGGATCCAGCGTCAGCGGCCGCAACAGCTCGCCGTGCACCTCGAACAGTGCGTAGGCCGACGACAGGTTGGACAGGTGGGCCACGTCTCCCCCGGAGAGTGGGGCCTCGGTGCCGAGGGTGACGTAGTCGACACCGCCGATCGTGCGCGTGTCCGTGCCGGTGACCGGGGTCGTCAGCACCCGGTCGCCGAACGCGGCGAGTTCCGCGCGCAGCAGCCGGGGCGAGGTGTCGGTGTAGACGCGGTTGGCCGACGGCAGGATGAGGATCGCGTACTCGGGCATCGCAGGGCAGCCTAGCCGAGCCGCGGGCGGGCCACGCGGCTCTGCGCGAGCACCGCATCCTCTACGATCGGGACGCCGACGGGGAGTACTTC
>NZ_KB912515.1:10811-14360 GCF_000383775.1 Saccharomonospora halophila 8 | reverse complement strand
CCCGGCGTCGTCCCGGCCGTACCGCGCGAGCTCGGCGTCGGCCTCCGCCCGGGCGTCGGCCTCGGCCCGGGCGATGCGGCGGTCCTCCAGGTCGTCCTGGACCTCGTCGTCCCCGAGCAGCACCCACGCGCGGTAGGCCAGTGCGAGCAGGAACGTGCTCAGCCCGAAGGTGATCACCACCGCGGTGAGCGCGAGGGCCTGCACCAGCGGATCGGCCATCTCCCCGACCGGAACCAGTCCCACGAACGCGGGCGATCCCGGGGGGCCTCCCGCGGCCTGGAGGAACAGGTTCGCCCCGTGTCCGACCACGACGAAGCCGAGGATGACCTGCATCAGGGAGCGCTGCATGAGCAGGAAGAACCCGGCGGCGTAGACCACGCCGAGCACGACGGTGGTCACGACGTCAACGGTCATCGCCACCCCCGTCCGTGGGTCCGCCACCGGAGGCCTCCGCGGTGCCCATACCGCTCTCCCCGCCGCCGACCAGCCCCTCGCGTCGCTCCCGTTCCAGTTCCCGCTTCTCGATTCCGGCGCCGAGGGTGCGCAGCAGGTCCAGCACCACACCGATGATCAGGACGTAGACCCCGAGGTCGAAGGCCAGATTGCTGGCGAACTTGACCTCGCCGAACAGCGGCAGGTCCGTCTCCCACGAGCCACTGGTGAGCGCGGGGTATCCGAACACCATCGGGACCAGGGCGGTCACCGTCGACAGTGTCAGTCCCGCGCCGATCACCGCGGGCGGCCGGATCCGCACGGCTGAGGCCAGTTCCATGCTGCCGCCGGCCACGTAGCGCAGGACGAACGCCAGCCCGGCCACGAGCCCGCCGGGGAAACCGCCGCCCGAGTGGTGGTGCCCGGCGAAGAGCAGATACACCGACAGCACCAGCACCGTCGGGAACACGACGCGGACACCGACCTCGAGCTGCAGCGACCGCGGCCATCCCCCGGGGCTGCGTGCGCTGCGCAGCCACCGCTGTCGGGGGACGTCCAGCGATTCCCACTCCGATTCCGCGCTCATCGACCGCCCTCCCCCGCACCGTCGGGCGGATGTTCGACCGCACGCCCGCCCGACCGGTCGCCGGACCCGGTGGTGTCCGGATCGGTGTCCGTCGCGCTGCCCGCGACAGGGCTCTCAGTGACCGGAATCACGCGGCCGCGGCCCCGTGCCAGGGCCAGGCCGAGCGTCGCCGCGCCGACCGCGGCCACGAGCAGCACGGTGATCTCGCCGACGGTGTCCAGCGCGCGGAGGTCGACGAGGATCGCGTTGACGACGTTGGTCGCCCCCGCCTCGGGTTCGGCCAGTTCGGCGTAGGCCCGCCCCACCCGCGAGCGGGACTCGCGCAGGCCGGAGAAGACGACCGCGAACACCGCCACGAACGTGCCCGCGGCCACGGCGACCACCGCCTTGACGAGGGTACCCCGGCGGCTGACCGGGTGCTGCCGGACGAACGGGGCGGACACGCGGCGCAGCACCAGCACGAACACCACCAGCGTGAGCGTCTCGACCAGGAACTGGGCCAGCGCGAGATCCGTGGCGCCGAACACGAGGAACAGACCGCCCACGCCGTAGCCGACCATCCCGGTGAGCAGCACGGCGGTGAGCCTGCGACGCGCGAACGGCAACGCGAGCGCGGCCACCACCACCAGCAGCGACAGCGGCAGCTGCAGGGCGCTGTGCACGAACGTCGGTCGGCCCGGACCCACCGACCCGATGATCAGTCCCCAGGTCGGCACCACGGTCAGCGCAACCAGGATCGTGCTCAGGTACACCGGGAGCGATCCGGTCTGGATCCGCGCGGTGAGACCCTGGGCGAGCCGGTTCAGCCCGCGCAGGACCGCCCGGTAACCGGGGTCGGCCTGCAGCGCGCGCGGTAGCCACCCGGCGGTGCGTTCGAACACCGCGCTCCGGCGGTACAGCAGATAACCGCCCACGAGGATGACCGCGGACAGCAGCAACGGCAGTGTGAGCCCGTGCCACAGTCCGAGGTGGTAGTCCCGTCCGGGGAACCGGTCGGCGTAGGTCCCGGCGAACCGTTCGACCGCCCCCGGCACCAGCCCCAGCACCAGGCTCGCCCCGGCGGGGACCGCGATCGCCGCGGTGAACACCGCCCCGGGACCGCCGGCCGCGCCGGGCCGCTCGTCGCTCCCGCCGAAGGCGCCGACCAGAAAGCGGACGGTGTAGGCGGTGGTGAGCACCGAACCCAGCGCGATGCCGGCCAGGATCAGCACGTCGGTGACCGTGGCGTGCGAGAACGCCTCCAGCGCGGTCTCCTTGCCGACGAACCCGAGCAGCGGCGGCACCCCCGCCATCGACGCCGCCGCCAGGGTCGCCAGTAGCGCCAACCCCGGCCAGCGTCGGCCGAGCCCGGACAGTTCGCGCAGGTCGCGGGTGCCGGTCCCCTTGTCGATCGCCCCCGCGGTGAGGAACAGCGCCGACTTGAACAGGCCGTGGACCAGGATCATCGTCGCGCCCGCGAGTTCGGACACCCGCGTCCCGCCGGCCAGCAGCACCATGAGGAACCCCAGCTGGCTCACCGTGCCGAACGCGAGCAGCAGCTTGAGGTCGTACTGCCGCATCGCGCGGTAGCCGCCGAGCAGCATCGTCCACAGTCCCACCACGACCAGCGGAACCCACCACTCGGGACGGTCGGCGAAGGCGGGGGCGAAGCGTGCCACCAGGTACACGCCCGCCTTGACCATCGCCGCCGCGTGCAGGTAGGCGCTGACCGGGGTGGGCGCCACCATCGCCGTGGGCAGCCACGGGTGGAACGGCACCTGCGCCGACTTGGTGAACGCACCGACCAGCAGCAGCGCGATCCCGGTCGTGGCCGCGGCCCCGGTGGGCGGGTCGGCGACGATTCCGGAGATCCGCAGGGTGCCCGCGTCCGTGGCGAGCAGGATGAGCCCGAGCAACATGGCCAGCCCGCCGAGCGTGGTCACCAGCAACGCCTGCCGGGCCGAGCGGCGTTCCTCCCGGGTGAGTCCGCTCCCGCCGACGAGCAGGAACGAGCAGATCGTGGTGACTTCCCAGAAGACGTACAGCGAGAGGATGTCGTCGGCCAGCACCAGACCGAGCATCGCGCCGGCGAACAGCACCATGACCGCGGCGTCCCGCCCGATCCCCGGTTCCCCCGGCTCGGCATACCGGGAGAAGTAGACCAGCACCACCGTCCCGATCCCGGTGACCAACGCGACCATGATCGTCGCCAGCGAGTCCATCCGGACGGTGAATTGCAGATCGAGTACCGAGGCCCAGACCACGCGCTCCGTGGCGGGCAGTGTGCCCAGCCGGATCGCGGCGACGACGAAGGCGAAGGCCGGCGCCAGCGCACCGATCGCGAAGACACGACGGCCCCACCGGCGGGCGAGCGCAGGGAGCGTCGCCGCCACCGCGAGATGCACGACGATCGCGACCAGCACCGTGCCCGCTTACCCACGGCGGCGTCGGCACAAACGAACGAGGTCCGGTCCAGCAAGGCCGGTGGATGCGCCACCGGACGCCGCGGCGGCGACGGTGCGCTGCCGCGGGCCGTCAGCGGTCGGCGGCCT
>NZ_KB912515.1:7135-10711 GCF_000383775.1 Saccharomonospora halophila 8 | reverse complement strand
CGCCCCGGCGGGTCCGCTGCCGTGTGGGCCGGTCGCCCTTGTCCTCCGACCCGGTGTCCCCGGCGTCGCCCGCACGGTCGGAACCGCCGGACTCGGCCTGTTCGGCCAGGTCCGCCGTCGGCTCCTCGGAGGCGGTGTCCGCCGCACCGGTGCCCCCGATCGCCCCGCTCGTGGCCGCGCCGGTGTCCCCCGACTCCTCGTCCTGGACCACGATCAGGCTGATCTTGCCGCGGCTGTCGATATCGGCGATTTCCACCCGCAGCTTGTCGCCGACGTTGACGACGTCCTCGACCTTCTCCACGCGCTTGCCGTTGCCGAGCTTCGAGATGTGCACGAGACCGTCCTTGCCCGGCACCAGCGAGACGAACGCGCCGAACGCGGCCGTCTTCACGACCGTGCCGAGGTAACGCTCGCCGACCTTCGGCAGCTGCGGGTTCGCGATCGCGTTGATCTTGTCGATCGCGGCCTCCGCCGACGGGCCGTCCGAGGCGCCCACGTACACCGTGCCGTCGTCCTCGATGGACACGTCGGCGCCGGTCTCCTCGGTGATCGAGTTGATCATCTTGCCCTTCGGGCCGATGACCTCGCCGATCTTGTCCACCGGCACCTTCACGCTGGTCACCCGCGGCGCGTAGGGGCTCATCTCGTCCGGGCCGCCGATGGCCTCGGACATCACGTCCAGGATGGTCAGCCGCGCGTCCCGCGCCTGGTTCAGCGCGCTCGCCAGCACGTCCGACGGGATGCCGTCCAGCTTCGTGTCCAGCTGCAGCGCAGTGATGACGTCCGTGGTCCCGGCGACCTTGAAGTCCATGTCGCCGAACGCGTCCTCGGCGCCGAGGATGTCGGTCAGTGCGACGTAGCGGGTCTCGCCGTCGACCTCGTCGGACACGAGCCCCATCGCGATGCCGGACACCGGCGCCTTCAGCGGGACGCCCGCGTTGTACAGGCCCATCGTGGACGCGCACACCGACCCCATCGAGGTCGACCCGTTCGACCCGAGGGCCTCGGACACCTGCCGGATCGCGTACGGGAATTCGTCCCGTTTCGGCAGCACCGGCACCAGGGCCCGCTCGGCCAGCATCCCGTGGCCGATCTCGCGCCGCTTCGGCGTGCCGACGCGACCGGTCTCCCCGGTGGAGAACGGCGGGAAGTTGTAGTGGTGCAGGTACCGCTTGCTCGTCTCCGGCGACAGCGTGTCCAGCGTCTGCTCCATACGGAGCATGTTCAGCGTGGTCACGCCGAGGATCTGGGTCTCGCCCCGCTCGAACAGCGCGGACCCGTGGGCTCGGGGCACCACGGAGACCTCGGCGGCGAGCTGGCGGATGTCGGTCAGCCCACGGCCGTCGATGCGGACCTTGTCCCTGATGATGCGCTGCCGGATCAGCTTCTTCGTCAGATCCCGGAACGCGGCCCCGATCTCCTTGTCGCGGCCCTCGAAGGTCTCGCCCGCACCGACCCCGACGCGCTCCAGCACCGACGCCTTGACCTCGTCGGTGGCGTCGTCGCGCTCCTGCTTGCCGGGCAGGGACAGCGCACGGGTGAGCTCGTCGGTGGCGATCGCGGCGACCGCGTCGTAGGCGTCGGCCTCGTAGGCGGGGAACAGCGGATACTCCCCGGTCGGCTTGGCCGCGGCGTCGAACAGCCGCTGCTGCGCCTCACACAGCGCGCGGATGAACGGCTTCGCGGCGTCGAGGCCCTGCGCCACGCTGGTCTCGGTGGGCGCGGTGGCACCCGCGGCCACCAGGTCCAGCGTGTTCTCGGTGCCCTCGGCCTCGACCATCATGATGGCCACGTCCTCGGGCTTGTCCCCGACGATGCGCCCGGCGACCACCATGTTGAACGTCGCGTGCTCCAGCTGCGACCAGGTGGGGAAGGCGACCCACTGGTCCTCGATCAACGCGACCCGCACACCGCCGACCGGACCGGAGAACGGCAGTCCGCCGATCTGGGTGGAGGCCGACGCGGCGTTGATCGCGAGCACGTCGTACGGGTCCTCGGGGTGCAGGCTCTGCACCGTCACCACGACCTGGATCTCGTTGCGCAGTCCGTCGGCGAACGACGGGCGCAGCGGACGGTCGATCAGCCGGCAGGTGAGGACGGCGTCCGTGGACGGACGGCCCTCGCGCCGGAAGAACGCGCCGGGGATGCGCCCGGCCGCGTACATGCGCTCCTCGACGTCCACCGTGAGCGGGAAGAAGTCGAGCTGTTCCTTGGGCTGCTTGGAGGCGGTGGTCGCCGACAGCAGCATGGTCTCGTCGTCCAGATAGGCGACGACCGAGCCGGCGGCCTGGTTGGCCAGCCTGCCCGTCTCGAAGCGGACCGTGCGCGTGCCGAACCGGCCGTTGTCCAACACGGCCTCGGTCTCGTGCACGGCGTTCCCGCCTGATTCAGTCATGATTCCGTTACTCCTCGTGCGTGCAGGGCCACGCATCCCCCGCCCTTCGGGGGCACGCCCGAGGTACGGGGCCGGTCATCGATCGAAGCCGACGGGAGGAGTCTCCCGGCGGCCACTACCGAGGACCGGCTGTGGCGTCCCCGTGCGCGGCGCGCTCGCCCTTGTTCGTCCTTCGTGTACCGAGGGGGAGTGGCCCGACCGGGTCACTCCCCCTCGGAGTCTCTCATCGACGCAGGCCGAGTCGCTGGATCAGCGACCGGTAGCGGCCGACGTCCACCCGCATCACGTAGTTGAGCAGCCGGCGGCGACGGCCGACCAGCAGCAGCAGCCCACGACGGGAATGGTGGTCGTGCTTGTGCACCTTGAGGTGCTCGGTGAGGCCGACGATCCGCTTGGTCAGCAGGGCCACCTGGGCCTCGGGCGATCCCGTGTCGGACTCGTGGAGGCCGTACTCGGACAGGATCTGCTTCTTCTCGTCGGTGGACAGCGCCACGCGTTCACTCCTTGCTCGTTCGTGCCGTGTCGGTGTGTCGTCGGTACCGGCCGCCACGGACCGCAGCCGGACCCAGGGTCGAGGGTATCAGCACCGCGGCGGCACCCTGGCGGCACGCGCCGCTCCGGCGCGTCGGAGGCGGCATCCACCGGGACACCGATCCACCGGGACACCGGGCGTGCGGCGGTCAGCCCGGCTGCAGCGGGAACCGCTGCACGGTGCTGTAGCGGGGACCGGAACCCCGCGCCCCACCGGGGTCGCTGCGCATCAGTTCGACCTCGGTGACGGTCCACTCGGGGCCGTTGATGTCGGCCAACCGCCGCCGCCACCGCTCGATCGCCGCGCGGACGTCACCACGCGCGAGGGTGAGATGGGCGTGGAATTCCCGCTCCTCGTCGGGGGGACGGACCGCCGCCGCCAGATCGCCGAGCCCCGCGCCGGCCACCCCGATCCAGAGTACCCCGCGGAACGAGCCCGCCCCACTCAGCCGGACGGTGCGCGCCCCCAGACCCGCCAGCCGGGGCCGCAACCACTCCGTCCGCGCATCCGGGTCGTCGGTGCCGTAGAAGCCGAGCGTGATGTGCCACTGCTCCACGGTCGTCCAGCGCAGCACCCGGCGCCCCCCGGCGGACGGGATCCGGTCCAGCTCCGCGCGCAGCGCCGCGACCGCCTCGCGGGACGGCCGCAC
>NZ_KB912515.1:3074-7035 GCF_000383775.1 Saccharomonospora halophila 8 | reverse complement strand
CCTCGGCCGCGTCGACCCGGCGCCGGGCGAACGCGGCGGCCACGGCCTCGTCCAGGCTCAACGACAGGCCGGGCTCCTGCTCCACCTGTTCCAGGGTGCGGGCGCGGGCGAGGGTGAACGGACCGACCGTCGTCCGGCGCAGCGCCCCGAGATGACCGCCGACGCCGAGCGCGTCGCCGAGGTCCCGGGCCAGTGCGCGCACGTAGGTGCCGGAGGAGCAGTCGATCATCGCGTCGAACTCCAGCCTGCCGTCCTCCCGCCGCACGGCCAGGACGTCGAACCGGTGCACGGTGACCGGCCGGGAGGGCAGGTCCACGTCCTCCCCGGCCCGGACCCGGGCGTAGGCGCGCCTGCCGTCGACCTTCACCGCGCTCACCGCGCTCGGCACCTGGTCGATCTCGCCGGTGAGTGCCGTCACCGCCGCGCGGACGGCGTCGTCGGAGACCGCGTCCACCGCCTCCGGGTCCGCCTCCGCGAGCACCTCGCCCTCGGCATCGTCGGTGGTGGTGGCGGAGCCGAGCACCACCGTGGCCAGATAGGTCTTGCGGTCCAGCGAGAGGTGGCCCAGCAGCTTGGTCGCCCGCTCGATCCCCAGGACGAGGACGCCGGTGGCCATCGGGTCGAGCGTGCCGGCGTGCCCGACCTTGCGGGTGCCGAGCAGCCGACGGGCCTTGGCGACCACGTCGTGGGACGTCATGCCGCTCGGTTTGTCGACGATCAACAGGCCGGGGGGTGGTGGGGAATCGCTTGCCACGCGCCGCACTGTAACCACCGGCCCCCGCCCCGGGCGGACCCGCCCGGGACCGGCGGAGCTCCCGACGGTGCCCCGGGTCACCGTGCGGTTCGCGATACATACTGTCCGTATGAGTGGCTTCCGTCGGATCCGGGACAACAGTCCCACCCTCGGCCCCATCAGGAGAGACGCGAGACGGCTGACCACGGCCGAGGTGCTCGACCGTTCCAAGCAGCGTGCCGAGCAGGCCGCCACGTCGGCGGTCGCGGCGCTCGACCGGGCACGGGACGAGCGGGCGGACGAGCTGTGCGGTGGGCAGCGCCGACCGTCGTGGACTGCTTCGCCGTCGTCGACGCGTTGAGCGGGGCGGAGGGAGCCGATGGGTTCCCGGACGTCGAGGTGTGCGGACCGGGATCCGCCGGGCCCGGCCGACGTCCCCGGTCCGCGGGTCAGGCCGCGGGGCGGTCGGCGGGGCGGAGGTCGAAGCGGTGCCTGCGCAGCCGCACGGGCACGTCCTCGCCACGTTCCTGCGCCGCGAACACCGCCGCCCGGGCGCGCAGCCACCACACCGCCATCCGCCAGGACCCGAACGTGAGCACGGCGGGCATGGCCAGCAGCGCGATCCCGTACCGCCCTCCGGTGAGCTCCAGCAGCACGCCGATGAGCAGGGAGGTGACCGTCGTCGCCACGAAGCCGCCCACGTTGACCACCCCGGTCGCGGTGCCGACCCGGGGCAGCGGGTTGTAGTCGCGCACCAGGCCGAACCCGATGGTGGACACCGGGCCGCCCAGGGAGAGCACCGTGAAGGCGGGCACCAGCACCGCCACCGGGATGCGGCCGGGCCAGCCCAGCAGCACGCCCCAGGTCACCCCCACGGCCAGCAGGTAGCTGACCACCAACGGCATGCGGATCCCCGGTCGGCGGCCGACGACGCTCCCGAGCAGCGGGCCACCCAGCATCGCGCCGAGGACGAACACCATCAGCAGCGAACTCGCCGTGGTGGTGGCGTAACCCTGCCCCTCGACGAGGAACGGCACGCCCCACAGCAGCACCATCACGTTCTGCCCGAACGGCGCGGAGAAGTGCGTCCAGAACCCGAGCCGGGTCCCGGGAACGCGCAGCGCGGCCCGGAGCTGCGCACCGACCTCGCGCACCGGCACCGTGCGCGACTCGGTGCGCCGCGCGTGCGGGGTGTCGTGCACGGCCGCCAGCAGCACGGTCACGAACACCACGGTCACCAGCCCCGCGGCCAGGAACGTGGGGGTCCAGCCCGGGCCCGCCAGCAGCAGCGTCAGCGGCAGTGTCGCCGCGAGATTACCGACGAACCCGAGCGTCCCGGTCAGCGCCGTGACCAGCATGTACTGCCGCTGCGGGAAGTGGTTCGCGGCCAGCCGCAGCACGGAGACGAACGTGAGGGCGTCGCCGACGCCCAGGATCCCGCGCGCGAGCAGGGCGGGCGGGTAGGACTGCGCCACGGCGAGCAGGATCTGCCCCAGTCCGAGCAGCAGCAGCGCCGCGGTGAGCACCCGGCGCGGGCCGAACCGGTCCACCAGCACCCCGGTCGGCACCTGCATCAGGGCGTAGACACCGATCTGGAGCACGGTGAACGTCGCCAGCGCGGCGGAACCGACGCCGAACCGCTCCGCCGCGTCCAGCCCCGCGACCCCCAACGAGGTGCGGTGGAACACCGCGAGCACGTACACACCCGCGGCGACCAGCCAGATCAGCCACGACCGGACGGGGGCGGCCGGGACGGGCCGGGACGGCACGGAGTTCCTCCAAGGACGGGACGACGGCGAACGGGCGACACCGGGACACGACGGGCACGACACCGTCGCCCCATTTGTTTGTATCGCCTAAGCATCTCCGGGGCGTACCCGCGGCCCGGGTGTCGTTGCCCACACACCCGGGACCCCGGTGTCGTCGCCGCTCAGGCGCGGACGGCGCCCTCCACCGCCCAGCGCCCGGAGCGCAGGCGGGACACCACGAACGCCAGGCGCAGCAGCATGAACAGCGTCAGGCCGGTCCAGATGCCGCTCAACCCCCACCCGACGGCCAGGGAGATCCAGATGAGCGGCAGGTAGCCGAGCACGGCGCTGCCGACCGTGGCGTTGCGGAGGAACGGGGCGTCCCCCGCCCCGAGCAGGACCCCGTCGAGGGCGAACACGACCCCGGCCACGGGCTGCAGGGCGACGAAGAACCACCAGGCGTGCGGGATGGTGGCCAGCACCCCCGGATCGGTGGTGAACGCCTTCGGCAGGACCTGCGACACGGCGGCGAAGGCCACCCCGAGCGCGCAGCCCAGGACCAGACCGTAGGCGGTGATCTGGTTCGCCACGCCATTGGCCTGCCGGGAATCCCGGGCACCGAGCGCCGCCCCGATCAGCGACTGCGCGGCGATGGCCACCGAGTCCAGCACCAGCGAGAGGAACGTCCACAGCTGCCACACCACCTGGTGGGCGCCGACGGCCACGGTGGAGGTGCGGGCGGCCACGGCCGTGGCCGAGACGAAGCACGCCTGGAAGGCGAGGCTGCGCAGGACGAGGTCCCGGCCGAGACGCAACTGCGCCCACATCACCGTCGGCGCCGGGCGCCCGAGGGCGCGCTCGACGAGCAGTGCCCGGAAGAACAGCCCGCCCGCGATCGTCTGCGCCACGACGTTCGCCACGGCGGAGCCCTCCAGTCCCATCCCCACCGGGTAGACCAGCACGGGGCAGAGCACGGCGGACAGCGCGTTGCCCGCGAGCACGAAACGCAGCGGGCGCACCGCGTCCTGCACCCCGCGCATCCAGCCGTTGCCCGCCATCGTGACCAGGATCATCGGCACCCCGAACAGGGCGATCCGCAGCCAGGACACGGTCCGCGCGGTGACGGTGTCGTCCCCGGACATCAGCCGGGCGACGGGTTCCGCCGCGAGCTGCCCCACCAGCAGGATGACCACCCCGACCGCCAGTGCGAGCCAGGTGGCCTGCATCCCCTCGTCCACCGCCTCGGCACGGCGCCCCGCGCCGTGCAGCCGCGCCGTGCGGGCGGTGGTGCCGTACGACAGGAACGTCAGCTGCGTCGACACCAGGGAGAGCAGCGTGCCGCCGAGCGCGAGCGCGGCCAGCGGCAGTGCGCCCAGGTGACCGACCACCGCGGTGTCCACCAGCACGTACAGCGGCTCGGCCGCGAGCACCCCCAGTGCGGGGACGGCGAGGCCGAACACCCGCCGGGCCGGGACCCGGT
>NZ_KB912515.1:0-2974 GCF_000383775.1 Saccharomonospora halophila 8 | reverse complement strand
CCGCGCTGCTGCTGGCCGCCGGACGACCGCGGTGCCGGGGAGCCGGAGCCCACCCCGAACGGGTTGTTGCCCACGCGGGGCGGACGCGGTCCGGGCTTCGGACCCGGCTTGGGGCCCTGCGGCTTCGGCGGGACGACCGCACCGGAATCCTTGTCCTCCGGTGCGGAGTCCTTCCCCGAGTCCTTCGCCGCGGGTGCCTGCTCGGCGGGCTGCTGCGCGGGGCCGGGCTTCGGACCCGGCTTCGGACCGGGCTTCGGTCCCGGCTTCGGCGGCTGCTGTCGTTGCTGCGCCTGCGGCCGGGTCTCCTGCTGTGCCTGCGGCTGCGCGGGTTGCTCGGCCTGCGGCGTCCGCGGTGCCGATTCCTGCGGTGCCGAAGCCGAGGGCTGTGCCGGTGCCGAGGGCTTCGGCGGCCCCGGCTTCGCGCCGTTACCGTCCCCACCGCCGGGCTTCGGGCCCCGGTCGGCGCCCTTCTTGTCGGACTTGCCGTCCTTGCTCGTCGGGAACGCGTCGCGCAGCCGTCGGGCGACGGGCGCCTCGACGGTCGACGACGCGGATTTCACGAACTCGCCCTGCTCCTTCAGCTTGGCGAGTACATCCTTGCTCGTGACACCGAGCTCTTTCGCGAGCTCATGTACGCGGGCTTTGCCTGCCACTGCTCTCCTCAACTGATGAGGTCGGCGGCGAAACCCGCAGACCTCGTCCTATCGTCGCGCGTTCATGGCTTCAGCTTCACGGCTGACTCATGACGGGTCGACCTGCTTCCTTGTTCCGGTCTGGATGCGGGGAGTTCCCGCACCCACAGTGCCACCAGCGCTGTCCGCGCTCTGGGTGAGTCGCTCCACATGATGCCGCAGACCGGCCACGTCGAGCCACCCCCTTCGCCCGGAGGGCCCGGGGGAACGCCCGCCGCCGTTCGGCGCGGCCCAGGCATCCCCGGTCGGGATGGAGCCAGGCACCGCGTCCCGGCAGCCGTCGTCGCTCGTCGACGACCACGTGCCCGTCCGCCGCGACCACACGGATCAACTCCGGCACCGACGCCCGCCGCCGACATCCGACGCAGGTGCGGACCGGCGTGGCGCCGGGCCGCGGTCGGGACTGGTTCGGCTGTGGGTGTCGCACCACATCCCAGTTTAGACCGTGGTCAATCAGTCGGCGGAACCGGTGGCCGCTGCGTGCGGTGTCTCGGTCGGTTCCACCTGCCGCTGCCCCGTCTCCGGGGCGGCGTCGCTGCGGATGTCGATCCGCCACCCGGTGAGCCGGGCCGCCAGGCGGGCGTTCTGCCCTTCCTTGCCGATCGCCAGGGACAACTGGAAGTCGGGGACGACCACCCGGGCCGTCTTGGCCCGTTCGTCGACCACCTCGACAGAGACAACCTTCGCGGGCGAGAGCGCATTCCCGACGAACTCGGCCGGGTCGTCCGAGTAGTCGATGATGTCGATCTTCTCGCCACCGAGTTCGCTCATCACGTTGCGCACGCGGCCGCCGACGTGCCCGATGCAGGCACCCTTGGCGTTCACCCCGGGCACCGTGGACCGGACGGAGATCTTCGACCGGTGCCCCGCCTCGCGCGCGACGGCGGTGATGTCCACGGTGCCGTCGGCGATCTCGGGTACCTCCAGGGCGAACAGCTTGCGCACGAGGTTGGGGTGCGTCCGGGACAGCGTGATCTGCGGTCCGCGGACGGTGCGAGCCACCCCGACGACGTAGGCCTTGAGGCGCTCGCCGTGCCCGTACTCCTCGCCGGGCACCTGCTCGGCGGCGGGCAGCACCCCCTCGGAGTCGCCGATCTGCAGCACCACCATCCCGCGGGCGTTGGCCTTCGCGTCCCGCTGCACGACACCCGCGACGATCTCACCCTCCTGGGCGGAGAACTCGCCGTAGGTCTTCTCGTGCTCGGCGTCCCGCAGCCGCTGGAGGATGACCTGCCGGGCGGTCGCCGCGGCGATCCGGCCGAATCCCTCCGGGGTGTCGTCCCACTCCTCGGCGACCCCACCGTGCTCGTCCAGCCGGTGCGCGAGCACCCGCACGAACCCGGTGCGGCGATCGATGTCGATCTTCGCGTGCGGGTGGTGCCCCTCCGTGTGCTTGTACGCGGTCAGCAGCGCGCTCTCGATCGCCTCCAGCACCGTCTCGAAGGGGATGTCCTTGTCCCGTTCGATCGCGCGCAACGCCGCGATGTCGACGTTCACCTCGGCTCCTCCTTCGGTCCGGCACTTTCCTCGTTCTCGCCGCGCCCGTCGGAGTCCAGCAGCTTCAGGTCCCCGGCGGGGGGCTGCTTGAACTCGACCTCGACGACGGCCGTGTCCACGTCCGCGTACCGCAGGTCGCGGATGTTCCCGTCCACCAGTATCCGCACCGACTCCGGCCCGGCGTCACCGACGCGGCCGACGTAGGGCGACCCGTCGACGGGTGTCACGCGGACGAGGCGGTACTTGGCCCGTCGCCAATGGCGGGGCGTGGTCAGCGGGCGGTCCAGCCCCGGCGAGGTCACCTCCAGCGTGTAGGCGCCCTCGATGAGGTGCTCGTACTCGTCGAGCGCCGCCGACACCGTCCTGCTGATCTCGGCGATCTGGTCCAGCTCGACGCCGTGCTCGCCGTCGACGACGACCTTCACCAGCTTGCGCCTGCCTGCCTGCTGGACGTCCAGCGCGTCGAGATCGAAACCCGCGGCCGCGACGGCCTCGGCCACGACGGGCTCCAGCCTGCCGGCGAGTTCGTTGGGCACCGTGCTGCTCCCTGTGGTTCCTGTTCTGAAGTGGTGGTTCAGCTTATCGTGCCCCCGCGGTGTCCCGCCGGGCGTCGCCCGTCCGGCACCGCGCCGGGCGCGTGCCCACCCGGTATCATCCGCCGTCGGTTCCGGGGTGGCAGGATGCGGGCCGTGACATCCCGACATGCGTGGAACCGGCGGAGGCTGCTGCGCACGGCCGTCCTGACCGCACTGGCGGCCCCGGCCGCACCCGGCCTCGCCGGCTGC
>NZ_KB912514.1:2985-8981 GCF_000383775.1 Saccharomonospora halophila 8 | reverse complement strand
CGCGGACGGGCCGGAGGCGTCCGGGGAGGCGCGGCGCACACGGCCGGTGGGGCGGCGCTGAGCGGGCCGCGGTGGCCCCGTAATCTGGAGCGACCATGGACTCCCGAACCGGACTTCCCGTCGTGGGGATGGTGGGCGGTGGCCAGCTCGCCAGGATGACCCACCAGGCGGCGATCTCACTCGGCCAGTCCCTGCGCGTGCTCGCCGTGTCCGAGGGGGAATCGGCGGGCCTCGTCGCGGGCGAGGTGACCTACGGACACCACACCGACCCGGAGGCGCTGCGCTCCTTCGCACGGGGCGTCGACGTGCTCACGTTCGACCACGAACACGTGCCGCAGCCGCTGCTGCGGACGCTGGCCGACGAGAAGGTCGTCTCGCGGCCCGGCCCGTCGGCGCTCGCGTTCGCGCAGGACAAGCTGCGCATGCGGGAGCGGCTCGCCGGGCACGGCATCCCGGGACCGCCGTTCGCCGCGGTGTCGTCGACCGACGACGTCCTCGACTTCGGACGGGCGCACTCGTGGCCGGTGGTGCTCAAGGCCGCCAGCGGTGGCTACGACGGGCGCGGGGTGTGGACGATGCACTCGGCGGACGAGGCGCGGGCGCTGGTGCCGGAGCTGCGCGACGCCGGGACCCCGTTGCTCGTCGAGGCGAAGGTGCCGATGCGGCGGGAGCTGTCCGCGCTGGTGGCGCGCTCGCCGTTCGGCCAGGGCGCGGCGTGGCCGGTGGTGGAGACGGTGCAGTCGGACGGCATCAACACCGAGGTCCTCGCGCCCGCCCCCGGCCTGGACGAGGCGCGTACCCGGCACGCCCAGGACCTCGCGCTGCGCATCGCCGAGGAGCTCGACGTCGTCGGGGTGCTCGCGGTGGAGCTGTTCGAGACCGGGGAGGGAGTGCTGGTCAACGAACTGGCCATGCGCCCGCACAACTCGGGGCACTGGACGATGGACGGGTCCCGCACCTCGCAGTTCGAGCAGCATCTGCGCGCGGTCCTGGACTACCCGCTGGGGAGCACGGACCCGCTCGCGCCGACCGTCATGGCGAACGTGCTCGGCGCCCCGGAGACGCCGTCGATGTCGGTGGACGAACGGCTGCACCACCTGTTCGCCCGCTTCCCGGACGTGCGCGTGCACCTCTACGGCAAGGCCGAGCGGCCGGGCCGCAAGCTCGGGCACGTCAACCTGCTGGGCGAGCTCACCGACGGGCAGCGGCACCGGGCGCGACTGGCGGCACACTGGCTGTCCCACGCCGAGTGGCCGGACGGCTACGAGATCCACTGAGCGGGGACGATCCACTGAGCGGGGACAGGGAGCGACGGACGAAGTGAGTACCGCCACGGTCGGCGTCATCATGGGCAGCGACTCGGACTGGCCGGTCCTGCAGGCCGCGGGGCAGGCGCTGGACGAGTTCGACGTGCCCTACGAGGTGGGAGTGTACTCGGCGCACCGCACCCCGCGGCGGATGCTGGACTACGCCGCGAGCGCCGCCGGGCGCGGTCTGCGGGTCATCATCGCGGGCGCCGGGGGCGCGGCCCACCTGCCGGGCATGGTGGCGGCGGCGACCCCGCTGCCGGTGATCGGTGTCCCCGTGCCGCTGAAGCACCTCGACGGGCTGGACTCGCTGCTGTCCATCGTGCAGATGCCCGCCGGGGTCCCGGTGGCCACGGTGTCCGTGGGCGGTGCCCGCAACGCGGGACTGCTCGCGGTGCGCATGCTCGCCGCGAGCGACCCGGCGCTGCGCACCCGCATGGAGTCTTACCAGGCGGACCTGGAACAACTGGTCCTGGACAAGGACGCCACCCTCCGCGCCGACCTGGGGTGAGCGTGAAGGGCACTTTCGGTGCGTGTGACGCAGTGAATGTGCCCCTCGCTGCGGTGAGCGCAGGGAAAGTGCCCTTCACGGCCACTACCCACGGCGACCGTCACGGCGATCCGTCGACGAGCCGGAGGCCGACGACGCCCGTGATGATGAGCGCCAGGAACGACAGGCGGGCGAGCGAGGCGGGTTCCCCGGCGACGAGCATGCCGGCGACGGCGACGCCCACGGCGCCGAGACCCACCCAGACGGCGTAGGCGGTACCCACGTGCAGCCCGCGTAGCGCGAGCGTGAGCAGGACGAAGCTCAAGACCGCGACCGAGATTCCCAGTATGCTCGGCCACAGCCGGGTGAACCCGTCGGAGCGGTCGAGTGCCAGCGCCCACACGACTTCGAGCGACGCGGCGATCACGAGCAGGGTCCAGGCCATGTGCGTGTCCTTTCCGGCCGGTCGGTGGCGGCGGGCGGTCAGGCGTTGGCTCCCGCGTCGACGAGCAGCGTCGTCCCGGTGACGTTGCGCCCTCCCGCGCCCGCCAGGTACGCGACCGCGGCGGCGATGTCCTCCGGGTCGTTGTAGCGGCCGAGTGCGGTGAGGGTCCGCTGTGCGTCGGCGTCCGGGCTGCCGGCGGGGTTCATGTCCGTGTCCGTGGAACCCGGGGCCACCACGTTGGCGGTGATCCCGAGCCCGCCCAGATCCCGTGCCAGGCCCCTGGTGAGTCCGATCAGCGCCGCCTTGCTGGCGGCGTACAACGTGATCCCGTCCCCGGGTACCCGTGTCGCGAGGTTGCTCCCGATGCTGATGATCCTGCCGCCGGGGCGCATGTGCCGGACGGCGGCCCGGGTGGCCACCAGTACGGCGCGCACGTGCACGGCCAACGTGTGGTCGATGGTGTCGACATCCAGTGCGTCCACCGAGCCCGTCGGGAACACGCCCGCGTTGTTGACCAGGATGTCGAGTCCACCGAACTCGGCCGCGGCGGCGTCGACGGCCGCGGTGAGCGCCTCCGCGTCCGCGCTGTCCGCCTCGACGGCGAGTGCCTTCACCCCGGACCGTTCGAGCTCGCTGACGAGGGCGCGTGCCCGGTCGGGGCTGCTCGTGTAGGTGATCGCCACATGGTGCCCGTCCCGTGCCAGCCGCCGTGCCGTCGCCGCGCCGATACCCCTGCTGCCACCCGTGACCAGTGTGGCTGTGGTCGATGTCATGGTTACCCCGCCTTTTCTGTGTCGATCGATACGTAATTAGTACGGGATAATGGCGAGAGGCGGACAGCTTCTGTAACGAACGACACAGAAAAGGCGGTCGCATGGCGGGCAGAGGTCGCCCACGCGGGTTCGACCGGGAGGCGGCGTTGCGTGCGGCGATGTGGCGGTTCTGGGAACACGGCTACGAGGCCACGTCGATCAGTGATCTGACCTCGGCGATGGGGATCAGCTCACCCAGCCTCTACGCGGCGTTCTCCGACAAGGAGACCCTGTTCCGGGAGGCCGTCGACCTCTACACCCGCACTGAGGACACGTCGGCCCGGGACGCGCTGGACGAGGGCCCGACCACCCGCGAGGCCGTCCGGACGATGCTACGGCGGCACGCCACCGCCTATGTCGACCCCGCGACCCCACGCGGGTGCATGATCGTGCTCGCGGCCACCAACTACAGCGAGGACAACAGCTCGGTGGCGCGGTTCCTGGCCGAGCACCGCAGGCAGGACCAACAACGGTTACGGGAGCGGGTCGACGCGGCGGCGGAGGCCGGGGAACTGCCGCCGGACACCGACACGGCCGCGCTCGCCGGTTTCTACAGCACCGTGCTCCACGGCCTGTCCGTTCAGGCCCGCGACGGCGCCGCCGAGCCCGAACTGCACGCCATCGTCGACGTCGCGATGACGGCGTGGCCCGGTGGGGCGGTGTGACGGGGCACCTTCCCCGCGGCACCGGCGGGAGTCACCCGCACGGACGGTGCCCTTCACGCCACCGCGGCGGGGGTGGGCGCCGGGTCAGGACAGGCGCTCGCGCAGGTCGCGCTTGAGGATCTTGCCGGCGGCCGAGACCGGGATCGACTCGACGAAGTGCACCTCGCGCACCCGCTTGTACGGCGGTACCTGCGCGTTGACCGCCTCCAGCACCGTGTCCTCGTTCGCCTCCCCGTGCCCGGGGGCGCGCACCACGAACGCGACGGGCAGCTCGCCCGCCTCGGGCGAGCGCCTGCCGACCACGGCGGCCGAGGCCACCTCGGGCAGCTCGACGAGCAGTTCCTCCAGCTCGCGCGGGTAGACGTTGTAGCCCTTGTAGATCAGCATGTCCTTCTTGCGGTCGACGATGGACAGCACGCCCTCGTCGTCGAGCACGCCGATGTCGCCGGTGTGCAGCCAGCCGTCCACGAGGACCTCGGCGGTCTCGGTGGGGCGGTTGTGGTAGCCCTGCATCACCTGCGGACCGCGCAGGCACACCTCGCCCTCGGTGTTCGGCGGCAGTTCCTCCTCGCCACCCTCCACGGGTACGAGCCTGACCTCGGTGTCGAAGAGGGGCACGCCCACGGTGCCGACCTTGCGGGTGCCGGACTGCCAGGTCGGCGCCAGGGTCGCCCCCATCGTGACCTCGGTGAGGCCGTACCCCTCGCTGATCACGGCGTCCGGGAACCGCTTCCGCAGCGCCCGCGCCTGCTCGTGCGGCATCGGCGCCGCGCCGGAGGTGATCCCGCGTACCGAGGACAGGTCGGCGGTGTGGAACTCGTCGCAGGCCAGCAACGCGGCGAACAGCGCGGGGGCCCCGCTCATCGTGGTGATCCCCAGCCGCTCGGCGTCGGCCACGTACGCCTTCGGGTCGAACCGGTCGTGCACGGTGACACTGCCGCCGGTGACGACGCCGATGTTCAGACCGCCGATGCCCATGGCGTGGAACCACGGGGTGAGGTTGATGCTGACCCCGGTACCGAGCTCCGAGGTCCACTCCTCGCCGCTGCCGACCTGCTCGACCGTCGGATTGCCGTGGTCGTCGACGGCGGGGACCGCCCCCGATCCCCAGCACGCGTACTGGATCGCGTTGACGACGACGTTGCGGTGGGTCAACCGCACGCCCTTCGACCGCCCGGTGGTCCCGCCCGTGTACCCGAGGTGGGCCAGGTCGGTGGCCGCCTCGATCGTCACGTCCGGCGGCTCGGGCGAGGCGTGGGCGTGGAAGTCCGCGAAGTCGGTCCGGCCGTCGGTCCGGTTGTCGTCGGTCGGGGCCACCACGACCACCGTGTCCACGTCCAGACCGTCCAGGGCCGCGCTGACCGGGCCGTAGGTCACCACGACCCGCGCCCCGCAGTCGGTGAGCTGGTCGTGCAGCGTGTCCCGGGGCAGCAGCGGGCTCGCCGGGCTGAACACCGCCCCGGCCAGCAGCGTGCCGTAGTAGGCCACCGGGAAGGCGAGGCAGTTCGGCAGGTGCAGGGCGACGGTGTCCCCCGTGTCGACCCCGCGCTCGCGCAGCGCGTTGGCGAACCGGCACGCCGCGCGCCACAGCCCGGTGAAGCTGAGGCTGTCGCCGTGGTGGGTGAACGCCGTCCGGTCTCCGTAGCGGGCGGCGGCACCGGCGAGCAGGGAGCCGACGGGGACCTCGGGGTAGGTCAACGACGTGGGGAGCCCGGGGGGACGCGTGTTCGATGTGCGCGACATCACCCGACAGTAGGCAACACGGGGAAGCGGACACAAGCCTCTCGGACGACAGCGGTCCGGTCCCGGTGCGCCCGGGACGACGTCCGGCGCACCGCGTTGTGCGCCGCGCACGACGTGCGGCTCAGGTCAGCTCGACCGTTGTGCGTTCGGTGTCCCGGTGGCGGGCCAGCGCGTCCGCATCGGTGTGGGTGACCTGCACCAGGTGCGCGCCCGCCGCGAGCGGAGCGAGAAGTGCGTCGATCACCCCGTCCGGCAGGGTCCACTCCCGGGTGCACAGCACCCGGTCACCCGCCCCGATGCCGAGCGCGGTGGCGCGTTCGCGGGCGCGGGCGAGCACGTCGTCCACGCCCACCCCGGCCAGGGCAGGGGTGGACGGGTCCACGGGCGAGAGCGGGGAGAACTCGTCCCCGCACACCCGCGCCTCGGACAGGTAGTCCAGCGCTCCCTCCGGCACGTCGGAGCCGAGCCCGCGCCCCAGCGGGTCGAGCGCGACCACCGCCGTCGCCCCCGCCGGTCCGGCGTCGGCTTCCGTGC
>NZ_KB912514.1:0-2885 GCF_000383775.1 Saccharomonospora halophila 8 | reverse complement strand
CCGGACGACGGGGGAGCCTGCCCCGGGCCTCCGCCCGGTGCGGCCTCCGCCCGGTCGCTGCCCTCCCCGCCCTGTCCCGGAGCGGGGAGGGTGAAGTCCGCACCCATCCGCAACACCAGCGTCCCCGGGGGTAACGCCTCGTTGCGCTCGGCGGGCAGGTCGGTGGCCAGCGCGGTGCGCATCGCCTCGACGCCGGCGCGGGCGCCGTCGGCGTACTCGAGCACGCTGCTCTCGCGCACGGCGGTGTCGGCGTAGCTCTGGCCGCCGAAGCCCTGCCCGGCCAGGACCTCGCGGGCACGCTGCCCCAGACCGCTCTCCCCGGAGGAGTTGTAGAGGTCGACGGTGAAGTTCTCCGCACCCTGGACCGTGTCCGGGAGCTCCCGGTCCGGGTCGGCGGGTTCGCCCACCAGGTCGTCGACGAACGACCGCACCTGGGCCTCGTCGACCCCGAGCACCTCGGCGGCGCCCACGTAGACGTCCCCGGTGACGGGCATGGTGTGGAACTCGATGTTGCCGCCGGACAGACCGCGCATCTGGTTCGCGAACCGGAGCAGGTCCCAGTCCTCCGAGATGACCACCGACTTCTGCACGGCCTTGATCACGTCGGACAACCGGGCCGGGTCCAGCAACACCTCACTGGAGATCACCTTCCGGGCGACCCCGGACAGGTACGCCTGCTGCCGGTCGATCCGGTCGAGGTCGCCGCGGGGGAGCCCGATCCGCTGACGGACGAACGACAGTGCGTCCGCGCCCTTCAGCGTCTGCTCCCCGGCGGGCAGGTCGATGCCGGATTTCGTCTCCTGGACGGGATTCTTCAGGCACACCCGGACACCGTCGAGCGCCTTCGTGACCTCGTAGAAGCTGGCCAGGTTGACCTCGGCGTAGCGGTCGATCATCCCCGGCCTGCCCACGAGCTGCTCGATCGTGGCGATCAGGTTGCGCCGTCCCGCCTGCTCGGCCCGGGTCTCGATCTCCTTCTCGGGAGCGCCCTCCGCCCGGAGCGTGCTGCTGGTGTCCCGGTAGGCGTGCCGGAAGGCGCTGTTGAGCCGGTTGTTGCCGTAGCCGCCGGCGAGTTCCACCCAGGCGTCCCGGGGGAAGGAGATCGCCACCGCGCTGCTGCCGTCCTGCGGGATGTGGACCAGGATCATGGTGTCGGTCTGGCGGTTGCCCTCCACCTCGCCCGCGTGCAGCTTGTCCAGCACCGCACGGGGAAGGGGGTTGCCCTGCGCGTCGGTGCGGCTGTCCATGCCGACCAGGAGGATGTCCACGGCGCCGTCGAGCGGTTCGGTACCCGGTTCCTTGTCGAACACGTTGGTGGTGTTCACACCGGAGTTCATGTCGCCGACGAAGTACCAGCCGTAACAGGTCACCGCCAGGACCAGCACGGAGAGCAGCGCGAGGACGGTCCGGCCACCGGCACGGCCGACGGTGCCCGCCCGTGCGCGACGGCCACGTGCGTCCGGCCCGTCGGCGGGCTCCGGTGCCGCGTCGGTCACGTACTTCCTCCCCGCGTGTCGTCGCCTGGCCCACATTACTGATCTTCCCGAAGTGAAGACGTCGGAACGGGAGGAAACGTTGCCCCGACGTTGCGTCCGGTGTTCTCCCGCCGTCGTGGCAGACTGCCCGTGAGTCGAAAAGGGGAGGACAGATGCGGGTTCTGGTTACCGGCGGTGCCGGGTTCATCGGGTCGTACTACGTGCGGCAGGTGCTCTCGGGTGCCTACCCGGCCCCGGAGCCGACCGAACTGATCGTGCTCGACAAACTCACCTACGCCGGGTGCGAGGAGAACCTGACCCCGGTGGCCGACGACCCCCGGCTGCGCTTCGTCCGGGGCGACATCACCGACGCCGGACTGGTCGCGGAACTGACCTCCGGCGTCGACCTCGTCGTCCACTTCGCCGCGGAGTCGCACGTGGACCGCTCGATCACGGGCGCGGCCGACTTCGTCACGACCAACGTCGTCGGGACGCAGACCCTGCTGCGGGCGGCACTGCACGCGGGCGTGGGCAGGTTCGTCCACGTGTCCACCGACGAGGTGTACGGCACGATCGACGAGGGCTCGTGGACCGAGGACCACGTGCTGGAGCCGAACTCCCCGTACTCGGCGTCGAAGGCGTCGTCCGACCTGCTCGCCCGCGCGTTCCACCGCACACACGGTCTGCCGGTGTGCGTCACCCGGTGCTCGAACAACTACGGGCCGTACCAGTTCCCGGAGAAGATGGTGCCGCTGTTCGTGACGAACCTGCTCGACGGCAGGCCGGTGCCGCTGTACGGTGACGGGCTCAATGTCCGGGACTGGCTGCACGTCGACGATCACTGCCGGGGTATCCAGCTGGTGGCCGAGCGGGGCAGGCCGGGCGAGATCTACAACATCGGCGGCGGCACGGAACTGACGAACCGGGAGCTGACCGGGCGGCTGCTGGCGGCCGTCGGCGCCGACTGGGACATGGTCCGTCCGGTCACCGACCGCCCGGGCCACGACCGGCGGTACTCGGTCGACACCGGCAAGATCCGCGCGGAGTTGGGCTACCGGCCACGGGTGGAGTTCACCGACGGGCTCGCCGACACGGTGCGCTGGTACGCGGACAACCGGGCGTGGTGGGAGCCGCTCAAACGGCGGGCGGCACCCGCAGGCGCGTGACGCGCCCCGGGTAGGACGGCACCGGGGACCACCGGAGGACGACGCGGAGGACGAGGATGAGCGGAACGCAGCAGCCACGGTTGGCGGTGCTCGTCCCGGGTGGTTCCGGCCAGCTCGGGCGTGCCCTGCTCGACGCCGGCGCGGACGACGGCGACCGGATCCGGGTGAGCGCGCCCGGCTCGGACGAACTCGACC
This sequence comes from Saccharomonospora halophila 8, assembly GCF_000383775.1. Lineage (GTDB taxonomy): Bacteria > Actinomycetota > Actinomycetes > Mycobacteriales > Pseudonocardiaceae > Saccharomonospora > Saccharomonospora halophila. The sequence continues at coordinate 49 of NZ_KB912514.1, read as the reverse complement.
TGACCCGGCCGGGGGCCGTCGTCGAGGCGCTGGCCGACCTGGCCGCCGG
>NZ_KB912513.1:4008-6806 GCF_000383775.1 Saccharomonospora halophila 8 | reverse complement strand
CGGTGCGCGCCGCGCCCGCGGCCCACCCGTCGTCCGGCCGGGCCGCGGTGTCGGTGCGCAGCATGGGCGCGATCCAGCGCAGGTAGTAGAAGAGACTGGCGACGGTGTTGACCACCGCCACCGCGACCAGCCAGCCGAACCCGGCCGCGAACGCCGCCGTGAACACGACCAGTTTGCCCGCGAACACCGCCGTCGGTGGGGTGCCGACCAGACCGAGCAGGCACACCGTCAACGCCACCGCGACGGCGGGGCGGTGCCGGAACAGGCCGCGGAAGTCCGCGAGCGTGCGCAGGCGGGGCAGTGCCGCCACGACCGCGAACGCGCCGAGGTTGGTGACCGCGTAGGCGGCCAGGTACAGCAGCAGAGCCGGCAGCGCCAGATCCGACCGCCCCGCGGCGGTCACGGCCATCAGGAGGTACCCGACCTGGCTGATCGTCGAGTACGCCAGCAGACGCCGGACGTCGTCCTGGAAGAACGCCGCGAGATTGCCCAGTGTCATGGTCAGCCCCGCCAGGACCGCCACCAGTACCCGCCAGTCGAGCGGGGTCGGATCCAGCACGGTCGCGGCGAAGCGGTGCACCGCCAGCACGGCACCGATCTTCGGCACCGTCGTCACCAGCGCGGCCACCGGGGTGCGGGCGCCCTCGGTGACGTCGGGGACCCAGAACTGCACCGGCACCGCCCCGGCCTTGAACAGCGGTCCGGCCAGCAGCAACAGCGCCGCCACCGCGGTCACCGCCGCCGACGCCCCGGGCAGGGTACCCGCCAGGGCGGAATACCCGGTGGCGCCGCCGAGTCCGAACAGGACGGTCACCCCCACCAGCATGGTGACACCGACGAGCGCGCCCATCAGATAGTACTTCAGTGCCGCCTCGGTGCCGGGCGCGTCGTCGGCGAATCCGGTCAGCGCGTAGAGCGGGATGCTCGCCAGCAGATACGCGGCGGCCAGCAGCAGCAGGTCGTCGGCACCGGCCAGCAGCACCGCACCGAGCGCGGCCAGCAGCACCAGCACGACGAACTCGGTCTCCCGGGCCGCGTCCCGGACCGACGCCCCGGACAGCCCCAGCACGAGCAGCACCGAGACCAGCACGACCACCCGGGCCGTACCGGTGGCCGGGTCCACCGTGTAGGTGCCCTCGAACACGGTGACACCGGCGGCCGGGGGCCAACCGAGGAGGGTGGCCCCGAGCGCGGCCAGGCACGTCGTCGCCGCGAGCGCGCGCACCGGCCATTGCCGGTGGCGGGGCAGGAACGAGCCCGACAGCAGCCCTCCCACGGCGGCCGCGGTGAGCAGCAGTTCCGGCAGGATGCGCGCGAGAGCGTCCGACATCACCACACCACCTCAGCGGCCCAGCAGTGGGCCGAGGGCACGGGCGGCGGGTTCGATGACGTCCAGCAGCGGGCGCGGGAACACGCCGATCAGCACCGCCAACGCCATCAGCGGCACGATCGAGCCCGCCTCGACCGCCGTGAGGTCGTGCGGGGTCGGCCCGTCGGCCCGCCGGGGCGGGCCGAGGAAGAGACGCTGGTAGGCACGCACGAACAACGCGGCCGTGAGCAGGATGCCCAGGACCGCGAACCCGACGGCCACCGGCACGGCGACCAGCGCGCCGGTGAAGATCTGGAACTCGGCGATGAACCCGGCGAACCCGGGCAGCCCCAGCGACGCGAACACCGCCAGTGCGGTGAGCCCGGCGAATCGCGGCGCGTGGGCCGCGAGACCGCCGTAGGCGTCCATCCGGTAACTGTGGCCCCGGTCGTAGAGCACCCCGGACAGCAGGAACAGCGACCCGGTGATCAGACCGTGCGCCACCATCTGGGTCACCGCCCCGGTGACGGCCAGGGTGTGGGCCTGCTCCCGGCCGGTCGCGAGCAGCCCGGCGGCCCCGACGGCGAGCAGGATGTAGCCCATGTGGTTGACCGAGGTGTAGGCGACCATCCGCTTGAAGTCGCGCTGGCCGAGCGCGACGAGGGCGCCGTAGAGCACGCTCAGCACGCCGAGCACCACGATCGCGGGTGCGAAGTCCCGCCAGGCGTCGGGCAGCACGGGCATCGCGATCCGGACGAACCCGTAGGTGCCCATCTTCAGCAGCACCCCCGCCAGGATCGCCGATCCCGCGGACGGGGCCTCCGTGTGCGCGGGGGGCAGCCAGGTGTGCACCGGCACCGCCGGGGTCTTGACCGCCAGCCCGAGCAGGATCGCCAGCAGCACCAGCGCGCCGAACGTCGACCGGCCGGCGAGCGGGTCCTGTTCGGTCAGCCGCACGATGTCGAAGGTGTGCGGCTCGGCGGCCACGTAGAGGCCGAGAAAGCCCAACAGCAGCGCCAGCGATCCGAGGAAGGTGTAGAGGAAGAACAGCTGCGCCGCCCGTGCCGCGCCGCGGTGCCCCCACCCGGCGATCACGAAGTACATCAGCACGATCGACAGGTCGAAGAAGACGAAGAACAGGATCAGATCCAGCGCCACGAACAGCCCCACCGAGACCGTCTCCAGCAGCAGGAACAGCACGGCGAAGGTCCGCATCCGGTCGGTGTGCCGCAGGGAGTGGACCGCACACGCCAAAAACAGCACGGTGGTCATCGCGACCAGCGGCAGGCTCACGCCGTCCACCCCGATGTGGTAGCCGGAGTCGACGCTCGGGATCCAGCGGCGGTCGACCTCGTGGGCGAACCCGTTCGCCCCGGGCGCGAAGTCCGCCCACAACCACCCGACCAGGGCGGCCTCCACCGCGGTGGCGGCGACCCAGACCCACCGGGTCACCGCCGGCCCGGCCCGCGGCAGCGCCAGCAACACCGCC
>NZ_KB912513.1:0-3908 GCF_000383775.1 Saccharomonospora halophila 8 | reverse complement strand
CCGACGCCGCCGCCGCGACCGCCGCCGAACTCGGCGGGGACGGCACCGCGGTCGCCCACGGCTGCGACGTGACCGACCCCGACGGGGTGGACGCGCTCGTGCGGCGGTGTGTCGACGAGTTCGGTGCGCTCGACGTGCTGGTGAACAACGCGGGCATCACCCGCGACGCCACGATGCGGAAGATGTCGCTCGACGCCTTCCGCGAGGTGGTCGACGTGCACCTCACCGGAACCTGGTTGGGGACCAGGGCGGCGTCGGCGGTGATGCGGGAGCAGGGGCACGGCGCGATCGTGAACATCTCCTCGATCTCCGGCAAGGTCGGGAACCTGGGCCAGACCAACTACAGCGCCGCGAAGGCGGGGATCGTGGGACTGACGAAGGCGGCGGCGAAGGAGGTCGCCCACGCGGGCGTGCGGGTCAACGCCGTCCAGCCCGGGATCATCCGTACCGCGATGACCGGGGCGATGCGCGAGGACGTGTGGGAGGCCAAGCTCGCCGAGGTGCCGATGGGTCGTGCGGGCGAACCGGAGGAGGTGGCCAACGTGGTGCTGTTCCTGGCCTCCGACCTGTCCAGCTATCTCACCGGGACCACGACCGAGGTGACCGGCGGCCGCTACATGTGACCGGACGCCGGAGTTCGGTCGGGATCTCGGTCCCCGTGATCCCGGTCCTCGGGAGGGGCGAAGGTCGGAGACGGGTAGAGCGCCGGATCGTCGTCCGAACGGCCCGGTGAGCTGTCCGGGGCGTCGGCGGGTGCGTCCGCCGGACGTGGCCGGTCGTCGGGTCCGGCCGTCTCCCACCCGGGAACCTCCGTGGCGTGCGCGGCCGCGGTGAGCCGTCGGAGATCGTCCAGACGGTGGACGACCGTGTCGAGGTCGATCGGACGTCCGTCGGTGGTGCGGGCCAGGAACCAGATTACGGTTCGGGCGGGGTCGCGCAGGACGTCCTCGGCGAGGTAGGCGCGCAGATCCCGCTCGTACCGGCGCTCCTGTTCCCGGAGTGAGGCGTCCTTGCGGAGTCCGGCGAGGTGCCGGATCCGGTCGCGGTCCTCTTCGGACAGTCGTACGGAGATGTTCTCCGCCCACACGTGGAGGTGGCCCGCGGGCACCGAGAGCACCGTACCGAGCGCGGCGTTGAGCCGTTCGGTGAGCAGGTCGTGCTCCTCGGGCGCGCCCTCGGCGAGCAGGTGCCGGGCCCGGGAGACGACGGCCTCCCGCGCCAGCGCACCCGGGTTGGCGTGCAGCTCGGTGCGGCGGTCCGGGGTCGGGTCCGGAAGCCAGCACACCGTCGCGGAGAACAGGAACCGGTAGTCGTCCACGGCGCTGGCGAGCGAGAGGTCCGCCAAAACCGTCCGGCGGGTGTACGGCCACGCCGGTGACGTCGTGTCCGGGGCCGGTGCCGTCGCCCCCGACGGCCCGGCCCCCGACCGCCCGTGCGACGGCACCGTGCCCGTGGGCGGCGGGTCCCCGGGATCGTGGCCGGACCGGACGATGTGTCCGGTGGCGGAGTCCCGGGTGCGTGCCCGGTACACGAGCACCGCCACCGCCGACGGCACGAGGGCCGAGGGAAGCCACAACCACCACGGCCATCCCGACCCGACCGCGGCGAACACGACGGCCGCGGTGAGAAAAGCGGTGGCGGTGGCGGTCACCCCTCGCTCGGTGTCGGTCATCGTCGCACCCCCGGTTCCTGATGGACTACAGATTCTGGCCGAGGACAGCGGTGCGCGACAATGTCACCGTCGGTGGGAAGATCGGGCGGACCGACCACGGCCCCCGGGGCCTTCCGGCTGTCGTGGGCCGCCCACGTACCGGGGGTGAGTGTGTCGGGCATCGGGGATCTCGCGATCAATCTGGCGGCCAGCGTCATCGCGGGGCTGGCGGTGTGGCTGGCCGGACGGGTGCGCCGACGGCGGCGTGCCGCACGGATGCGGCGGTTCTTCGGACTCGGGCCGGGGGCGGACTGCGTGATCGTCGCCCCACGGCACGCCGGTTCGCCGTCGCGGCACAGTGTCCACCAGACCGACGTCGCGGCCATGCTGGAGGTGGCGGGCATCGCCCGGGACTGCGACTCCCGCGTGGAACTCCGGGTCCAGGGAATGTCTCCGCGGTTCGACGGAGCCTTCGGAGCGAACACCGAGTTCTGCGTCGGTGGTCCGGACGCCAACACCCGGACCGCGGCGCACCTGGAGACGTTCCTGCCCGGTGTCGCGATCGACAGGTACCAAGACGTGGGGGACGCACTGCACATCCGGGTCGGCGACGACCGGTTCTCGCGGGTGCCGGGTGTCGACGAGTACGTCGTGCTGGCGAAGTTCCCCACGGACGGCAGGACACTGTTCGTGGTGTGCGGTCAGACGTCGACCGCGAACCGGGCGGCGGCCCGGTACCTGCTGCACCACCGGGACGACCTGGTCGGCCGGCACGGCCTCGACGGCCGGTTCTGCCTGGTGCTGCGGGTCGTCCGGCCGCGCGCCTACGCGGACCGGGTCGTGCGTGTCGTCGCCGACGTCACCGACACGGCTTTCGCCGGGCCACCTCCCGGACACGCGGCCACGGCACCGGCGGGCGGCTCCGCCGACCGGCCGGATCCCGCACCGGATGCACTAGGTTGACCCTCGTGGAGGTCGACAGCGGGGGTACGGACCGCGCCGGTACGGACCGGCCGGTGGGGATCGCCGACACCGAGCCGGTGTGGGCCGACTGGCGTCGTCCGCCGCCTACCCCGGCGCAGCGGCGGCACGACGTTCTGCTGGGGCTGGGGGCCGTCGCGGGGGCACTCGTGATGACCGTGCTGGTCAACAGCATGGGTGCGTTCGCCTTCGGCACGGCGCCCGAACTGGCGGAACAACTGGGATGGGCGGTGGTCGTGACCGCTCCGCTGGTGGTGCGTCGCCGCTTCCCCCTCGCGGTCCTGCTGGTCGTGGCCGCGGTGTTCATCGCGGCCCAGGTCCGCCGGACCGGGGACAACCTGGTGCCGTCGATCGCGCTGTTCCTCGCCCTGTACACGGCGGGGGCGTGGGCCGAGGACCGGGCACGCGCCCGCCTGGCCCGCTTCGCCGTGATCGGGGCGATGCTCCTCTGGCTGGGCGTGTCCCTCGTACGGTCGCTGCTCAGTCCGGCCCCCGCGTTCGACGGCGCCGCCGGACCACTCGACCCGGTGTTGTCCACGGTGCTCTACACCATCGGGTTCAATCTGCTGTACTTCGCCGCCGCCTACTTCTTCGGCGACCTCGCGTGGCTGTCGGCGCGCACGCGGGCGGAGCTCGAACACCGTGCCGAACAGCTGCGCCGCTCGCAGGAGGAGAACACGCGCACCGCGCTCGTGGCCGAGCGCCTCCGGATCGCCCGCGACCTGCACGACATCGTCGCCCACCACGTGGCGGTGATGGGGATCCAGGCCGGTGCCGCCCGGCGCGTACTGGACGACGACCGCGAGCTCGCGCGCACGGCGCTGGACACGGTGGAGAGCACCGCGCGCACGGCGGTCGAGGACCTCCGCGGACTGCTCGGCGTCCTCCGCGCGGACGACCCGGACGGTATGGACGACCGCGGCGGCGCGGACGGCCGGGACGGCACCGGTCCGGACGGCACCGGTCCGGACGGCCTGCGGACACGGTCCTCTCCGGGATTGGCCGATCTCCCGGAACTGGTGCGAACCGCCCGCACCACGGGACTGCGACTGGAGCACGGGGTCTACGGGACCCCGCGGACCGTTCCCGACGGGGTCGGTCTCTCCGCCTACCGGGTGGTCCAGGAGGCGCTCACCAACATCGTCCGGCACGCCGCGGCACGCACGGTCGACGTCCGGGTGCGGTTCCGCGAACGGACTCTGGAGGTCGAGATCACCGACGACGGCCGGGGCGCGGCCGCCGCGGCGACCGGCACGTCCGGCCCCGGCCTGGGGCT
>NZ_KB912512.1:20833-27186 GCF_000383775.1 Saccharomonospora halophila 8 | reverse complement strand
TGCCGTGGGTGCTGCGGGAACGCCGCGTGCTGCCGGACCGGGTGGAACGGAACCTGTGCGCGCTCGAACGGGCACGGCGGGACTCCCCGGCCCGGCGGTACGTCGGGTGAACGGTTGACCGTCCGCGGGACCGGGTAGGTCCCGTGGCAGACGAACCGTCCGCAGGGCGGAACAGCCGCCGTCGCGACAGGGAGTGTGCTCCATGACCGGCTTCTTCGGTGCCGACCCCGGTTCGAGCCCCTTCGACCAGTTGCTCGCGCAGTTCTTCGGCAACGCGATGCCCGGGCGGCGGCCGCACGCGGTGGGCATCACCCGGCTGATGAGCGAGCAGGCGCTGGCTCTCGTGTCGGCGGCCGTGCGCCAGGTCGGCGAGTGGAACGGCAGCGAACTGGACTCCACGCACCTGCTGTGGGCCGCCACCCGGGTGCCGGGCAGCCGGGAGCTGATCCAGCGTTCCGGTGCGGACCCGGACGCGCTGGCGACCCGGGTCGAGCGGGAGGAGCGCAGCGAACAGCCGCGGTCCGGGATGCCGGTGCTCACCCCGGGTGCCAAACGCACCCTGCTGGACGCGCACCAGATCTCGCGCGGGCTGCGCTCGTCCTATATCGGTCCGGAACACGTGCTGCTCGCGCTGGTGGCCAACTCCGACTCGCGGGCGGGCAGACTGCTCGGCGAGGCCGGGATCACCCCGGAGTCGATGCAGAAGGCGATCTCCGACCCGACCGCCGCGCCCGGCAACGCCCGCACGGCGGGGCAGGAACAGCAGCAGGCCAGTGACACCCCCACCCTCGACCAGTACAGCCGGGACCTCACGATCATGGCGCGGAACGGGGAGATCGATCCGGTCGTGGGCCGGGACGGCGAGATCGAGCAGACGATCGAGGTGCTGTCCCGCCGCACCAAGAACAACCCGGTGCTGATCGGCGAGGCGGGGGTCGGCAAGACCGCCATCGTGGAGGGCCTCGCCCAGCGGGTCGCCGACGGGCAGGTGCCGGACACCCTGGGCGACCGGCGCGTGGTGCAGCTCGATGTGGCGGCGATGGTGGCGGGCACCCGGTACCGCGGTGACTTCGAGGAGCGGATGACCAAGCTGCTCGACGAACTCCGCGCCAACCGGGGCAAACTCGTCGTGTTCATCGACGAGCTGCACACCGTGGTCGGGGCCGGCGCGTCCGAGGGGTCGATGGGGGCGGGCAACATGCTCAAACCCGCGCTGTCCCGGGGCGAGGTGCACGTCGTCGGCGCGACCACGTTGGACGAGTACCGGCGCAACATCGAGAACGATCCCGCCTTCGAACGCCGGTTCCAGCCCATCCTGGTGCCCGAACCGTCCGTCGAGGACACCCTCGCGATCCTGCACGGCCTGCGGGACCAGTACGAGGCCCACCACCAGGTGCGCTTCACCGACGAGGCGTTGTCGGCGGCGGCGACGCTGTCCGACCGGTACGTCACCGACCGGTACCTGCCGGACAAGGCGATCGACCTGGTGGACCAGGCGGGCGCGCGGGTGCGGATGCGCACCGGGCGCAGGCCGGAGCAGCTACGCGACCTCCAGGCGCGGATGGAGCAGTTGTGCCGGGACCGCGACCAGGCGGTCAGCGAGGAGCACTACGAACGCGCCTCGGCACTCCGCGACGAGATCAACACGCTGCGCGGGCGGATCGAGGAGGAGAAGCAGGGGGAGCGCCCCTCCGAGGCGCCGGACGTCTCGGCCGTCGACATCGCCGAGGTGGTCTCCCGCATCAGCGGGGTGCCCGTCGCGCAGCTCACCCAGGAGGAACGGGAGCGGCTGCTCACGCTGGAGGAGCACCTGCACGGGCGGGTCGTCGGCCAGGACGAGGCGGTCCGCGCGGTGTCCGAGTCGGTGCGCCGCACCCGCGCCGGCCTGGCCGAGCCGAACCGTCCCTCGGGCAGCTTCCTGTTCCTCGGGCCGACCGGGGTCGGCAAGACCGAACTGGCGCGCGCGCTCGCGGAGGCGCTGTTCGGCACGGACGACCACATGATCCGGCTGGACATGTCCGAGTACGGCGAGCGGCACACGGTGAGCAGGCTCGTGGGCGCCCCACCGGGCTACGTCGGCTACGAGGAGGCCGGACAGCTCACCGAGGTGGTGCGCAGGCGGCCCTACTCGGTGATCCTGCTCGACGAGATCGAGAAGGCCCACGCGGACGTGTTCAATCTGCTGCTGCAGGTGTTGGAGGACGGCAGGCTCACCGACGGCCGGGGCCGCACGGTGAACTTCACCAACACCGTGCTGATCATGACCAGCAACATCGGGTCCGAACTGGTGCTCAGTGGCACCCAGGGCGCGCTCGGGTTCGCGCCGCCGCGTGAGGACGACACCGAGGCACCACTGCGGGAGCGGTTGATGCGCAGGCTGCGCGAGCACTTCCGGCCCGAGTTCCTCAACCGCATCGACGAGATCATCGTGTTCCGCAAGCTGTCGGCCGAGCAGTTGCAGCAGGTCACCTCGCTGCTGCTGGAGGAGACCCGGCGCAAGGCGCACGCGCAGGACGTCGAGGTGCGGGTCGAGCCGGAGGCCGTCCGGTGGCTCGCCGAGACCGGCTACCAGCCGGAGTACGGCGCCCGGCCGCTGCGCCGCACCATCCAGCGGGAGGTGGACAACGTGCTGTCCACGATGCTGCTCAACGGCGAGATCCCGGAACACTCCCGCGTCACCGTCGGCGTCGGAGACAACACCCTCACCTTCGACGTCGACACCACGGTGCCCACCGGCGCCACCTGACGGCCCCGCGGTGGTGTGCCGTGAAGGGCACCTTCCCTGCATGTGACGCAGCGAAAGTGCCCCTCACGGCACTCCACGCAGGGAAAGTGCCCCTCACGGCACACCCCGGCCGCGCGCGTGGTCAGGTGGTCGTGGTCTCGCGGAGTGCGGTGGCGGGGAGGACCCGTTCGTAGACGCGGGAGGTGTCGGCGGCGATGCGGTCCCACGAGTAGCGGCAGCGGGCACGGTCGGCGCCCGCGATGCCGTAGGCGTCGCGCAGGGCCGCGTCCCCGAGGAGCTTGCGGACGGCGGCGGCGAGGGCGTCGGGTCGCCGCGGCGGTACCTGCACGCCGGTGACCCCGTCGACGACGGTGTCGGTCAACCCGCCGACGGAGGAGACCACCACCGGTACCCCGCAGGACATCGCCTCCAGCGGCACGATCCCGAACGGTTCGTACCACGGGGTGCACACCACGACGTCGGCCGAGCGCAGCAGCGCGGGCACGTCCGACCGGGCCACCTGCCCCGCCAGGTGCACCCGGTCGGCCACCCCGGACTCCTCGGCCAACCGCCGCAGCCTGCGCGCCTCCGGGTCGGCGTCCAGTCTCCCGCGCTCGGGCCCGCCCGCGACGACCAGCTCCACCTCGGGCAGCGAACGCAGTGCCGCGATCGCCACGTCGAAACCCTTGCGCGGCACCAGCCTGCCCACCGACACGATCCGGTACCGGTGTCCGCGCGGATCCCGTGGGCCGGACGGGGAGAACCGTTCGAGGTCCACCCCGCAGGGGACCACCGACACCCGCGAGCGCGGCAGCCCCATGCGGACGAGCTCGAACACCTCGTCCGAGCACGTCGCCGCCACCCGCGCGGCGTTGCGGCCGATCAGCCGCTCCAGTCCGATCCGCTCGGCGGGACTGGTGTCCTGCGCGCCCTGGTACCGGCGCTTCACCACACCGAGTGCGTGGAAGGTCTGCACGACCGGCACGGTCCCCGGCTGCCCGTCGCCCCCGCCGCCGGTACCCTCCGTGCCGTCGTCGGCCACACCGTCGCCCGGCACACCGTCGTCGGGGGTGCCGTCGCGTACGGCCATCAGGGACGCGAGGCCGGACATCCAGAAGTGCGCGTGCACCACATCGGGGCGTTCCACGCGGATCCACTTCCGCAGCGAGGTGGTGAACTCCCCCATGTGCGGCAGCAACTCGTCCCGGGGGATGTGCCGGGGCGGCCCGGCGGGCAGGTGGACGACGCGGTACCCGCCGGGCATGTCGACCACCTCCGGGCGGTCGGGGTCGTCCCGACGGGTGTAGACGGTCACGTCGTGCCCGGCCCGGGTCAGCCCGGTGGACAGGTCCGCGACGTGGACGTTCTGCCCGCCCGCGTCGGCCTCGCCCAGAGCGGCCAGCGGGCTGGCGTGCTCGGAAACCATGGCGATCTTCATGGGACCTCCCGGAGAGTCAGGACAGGAGCCGGTCGAGGAGCACGTCCCAGCGGTGCAGGAAGGTGTCGAGGCCGAAGCGGGCCAGCGCGTGTTCGCGGGCGCACTTGCCCTGTCGCGCCGCGAGGTCGGGCTGTTCGCACAACGTGCGGACCGCCGGGGCGAGCCGGGCCAGGTCGGTGGACACCACGCCCGCGTCCTCGCCGACGGCCGTCGCGGCCTCGGTCGAGTTCACCGCGACCACGGGCATCCCCAGGTGCATCGCCTCGATCAGGGACAGTCCCAGCGACGTCCAGCGGGCGGTGTGCAGGTAGACGCGTCTGCGTGCCATGTGCGGGTGCAGCCGGTCCTGTGGGAGGTCGCCGACCGGGGTCACGCCCGGGGCGGTGAACCCTTCCGTCCCGATGCCGTACAGGTCGACGGGAGCGACCTCCCCGAAGACCCCGAGCAGGTCCGCGCCGACGATCCGGTTCCGCCGCACCGGCTCGTTGATCAGAGCGGCGGCGTGGGGCAGTTCCCCGGTGTAGCGGTAGCCCGGGTCGACGACCCCGTGTTCGATCACCACCGTCGGGGCGATCCCGTTGTCCCACATCAGCTCGTTGAAGTGGGTGACGTGCACGATCGGGATGTCGTCGCGCCCGGCGAGCGGGTGCCGCGTGGTCGCGGCGTGCTCGCGCGGGGTGTTGTGCTCCACGTAGACGGCGGGCAGGTCCGTTCCCGGGCGCCGACCCAGCCAGCGTTCGGTGAGGTCCAGCTCCTCGGGGCGCTGCAGCACCACGGCGTCCACGTCGGCTCCCCGGAGCCGGTCGTGCGGAACCTCCACGGCGGTGCCGGGCCAGTCCCGTCCGCACCGTCCCCGCCCCCACGGACCGCGGTCGTCCACTGTGGGGAGAAGACAGGTGTGCCCGCTCCGCACGAACGCGGTCGTCCACGACCCGTGCACGTGCCACAGGAGCAACCTCATGCGGAACGAGTTGCCCGCGCGGCGACATCACTAAACGGTTCCCCGGCACCCGGTGTCGCACGGTGGTGTCGTCCGTGGGCGTACCGTGTCCGAAGGTGGGTTCCCCGCCCCGCTGCCGAGGTCAGTCCCGTGGCCCGGCCCGCGACTCGGGTTGCACCGGGAGCAGACACAGGAGCAGACCGAGCACCGCGCTGACGCCGTACAGCACCACGTTCGCGGCGTAGACGTTGGCGAGGTTGCCGAGCGGGGAGACCGTGACGGCGAGGATGCCGTACGCGGTCAGCCCGGTGAACCCGAAGAAGGCCAGCCAGCCGAAGGCGCGCGTCGTCTCTTCCGCGCGGGCGGCCAGCACACCCATGACGCCCACGCCGGTGTGCCCGAGGTTGACCAGGGCGCTGACCCCGAACACCCACACCGACCGCGACGGGTCCGCCCCCATGCTGTTGCTGGTGGTGACGAAACCGAGCAGGCCGAACGTCAGGTACCACAGCCCGATCACCAGAGTCACCGCGCGCAGCATCGACACGGTGGGGCGCGGGCCTCCGTCGCCCACGGGGAACGTGGTCATGGCCGATCCGCCCGTCCGGGAATCGCTGCGCTCGGTGCCATGGCGACCACCTCCTCGGCGACGCCGGTGCCGTGCCGGGTGTGTCGTGGGGTCGGGAAACGACCGGGATGTTCGGGAGCTACCCGCGGGGTCCCCGGGCAAACTGCTTGGCGAAGTCGATGTGCACCACGTGGTCGGTCCCGCGTCGCGGGTCGCACTCGTACCGCCACGCCGACACGGAGTCGGTGACGGTGTCGAGCACCTGCCAGCCGAAGCTGTGTTCGCTGGGGACACCCCCGTCGAACGTCGTGGTGGACACCGCCACGCGCAGGGTGCCGAAGGTGATCTGGAGCCGGCAGGTGAGCAGCGCGCCGGGCACCGAACGGCGGATCAGACTCGTACACGCCTCGTCGACGGCCACCGTGATGTCGGTGCTCTCGTCCGGTCCGAACCCCTCGCGGCAGGACACGGCGTGGGCGATCGCCCGGATGAGGATCAGGTGCTCGGCGTCGGCGGGAACGCGCAACTCGACCGGGCCCGTGCACTGCGGTCCCAGCCAGTCGGTCAGTTCGTACGTGCGCATGATGGGGGTCGGATACCCGGCACCGGCCGCACCATGCCTGCCCGCGGACGTCCCCGCAGGCCGCGCCCGGCGCACCGCTGTGCCCCGCCCCCTGCCCGC
>NZ_KB912512.1:16632-20733 GCF_000383775.1 Saccharomonospora halophila 8 | reverse complement strand
CCCGGACCCGCGAGTCGACGTCCGGTGTCCGCGAGCCGCGGGCGGCCTCACGTCCCCGGGGCGTCGCCGAGGGGCTCGCGCAGCGAGCTCCCGCCCACGTCCCACCGGCCGAGCACGTGCTCGGCGAGGTGGGTCTCGGTCAGCTCGGTCGCGCGGATGCCGAAGAGCACGTCGCCGACGAGGTCCGGTTCGTGGTCGAGCAGGTCACCGATCACCTCGCGGCGCATCACCTGCTCGTGGACCGCGTCGGCCTCGATGTGCTCGGTGAAGAACAGCCGACACGCCTCCGGCGCCCCGTGTCGGTCCAACGCGGTCACCATCCGGCGTGCGCCCGGTGCGGTACTGATCTCGGCCGCGGCGAAGTGGCCCACGAGCGCGCCCCGCAGCCCACGGTGCAGACCGAACAGGGACATCAGGTTGACGGTCGCGAACGACGGGGCCGGCACGTGTTCGGCGTAGTGCAGATATCCCGCCCGAAGGCCCGCGGCCTCCAGCAGGTCGGCGTAGAGCCGCGAGTGCATCCGCTCGTACCGCCCGCCGCCGAACTCGTCGAACTCGACGGCGACCAGCGCCGCCTTGGCCTGCCCCCGCAGCCGCGGGATGACCCACGCGTGCGGGTCGGCCTCCTTGAGGTGATAGATCGAGCGGTGTACCAGGTACTCCCGCAGCTGCCACCACGCGCCGTCGTCCGCCAGCCGGTGGGTCAGGCCTGTGCCGTGCACGGGTTCGACCAGCAGCTCGTCCAGCGCAGCGTCGACCGCGTCCCGTCCCTGTCCACCGGGCACCTCCGCGCGCAGCCCCTCCAGGAAACGACGTTCCAACCGACCGCGGGCCCGCAGCAGCTCCGGATCCCACTCCCACGCCGGATCAACCCCGGTGAATCCCCGGTAGTGCAGCTCGTAGCAGATTTGGAGGGCGAGGTGCAGGTCGTCACCGAACGGGTCGGTGCCGTCGGCGTGCCGCACGGGCGCGTCCCCGAGTGCGCGGACGGCGGTGACCGCCCGGTCCCCGGGCCGGTGTCGCAGCGCCGTCGTCACCACCTCGGAGACCGGACCACGTGGACCCGGCAACGGTGGCACCGACCGCGCCGCATCGATCGGGGGGTTGCCGACCGCCGTGGGCCCGGCGGGATTCGCGATGCTCACACCGTGGGATTACCCGGTGCGGGTGTCCGGCACACGGGACACCCGCGAGCCCACAGCGGATCCCGGTCAACAGAACAGCAGGCAGCCGTCGTCCTCGTCGTCGCCACCGTCGCCGCTGCCGTCGTCACCACCGTCGTCCCCGGTGGTCGGTGGGGGGTCCTCCGGTTCGGACGGCTCATCGGGTGGCTCCGTGGTCGGTGGCGGATCGTCCCGGGTGGGGGTCGGTGAGGCCTCGTCCGCCCCGTCGTCGCGGGGCTCGGGGCTGCTTCCCCCGTCGTCCGCACCGCCGCCGCCCCGCCCCGGGGCACCACCGGAGTCCCGGGTGGCCTCCGGTTCGCCGGTCCTGGTCTCGTCGGCCTCGCCGTCGGTCGGGATGAGGTAGGTGTGTCCCGCCCCGCCGTCGGGGACCGCCGGGACGGTGGGGGAGGAGTCGGCGTCCCGGGTGCCGATCCGTGGCTCGGCGGCACCGTCCGGGAGCATGCCGACGGTGACGGCACTGATCCCGCAGCCGACGACGACGGCACCCATGAACGCCAGCACCCGCATGCGGGAGCCGGGTTCCGGCGGAACCCGGTCGTTCCCGCCGTCGTCGGAGAACCGCGTCGACACGTCGTCACCCACCGGACAAGTCTCTCGGGCCGGGAACAGCCCGGTCCACCTCACCGTATGTCATTGCCGTGTGAAGATCTCGGCAGGCATTGTGCCGGAGACCGTGCCACCGGGGATGAGGTGTCGCGAAATCGTGTCGCTCCGTCACCGTTTGGACAGGACCGGTGACGCAGCGGTGTCGGTGTCGGTGTCGGTGTCAGTGGCGGTGTCAGTGGCGGTGTCAGTGTCGGTGGCGGTGGCGGCCCCGGACGGTGCGTTCCCCATGCCACGCTGCCGTTTCGACGTCCCCCTCGCGGGGTAGTTGCGGTCCGGAGGTGGAACACGATGGCGACATCCGTCGACAAGCTGCGGGAGGCTCTGTCCGGGGCCGATTTCCCCACCGACCGGGACGAGCTGGTCCGGCAGGCCGAGCGGTCCGAAGCGGACTCCGAGACGATCCGCGCGCTGCGGGCGATTCCGCCGACCGACTACGCCGATCTCACCGAGGTGGAACGGTCGGTGTCGTTCGAGCAGCCGCAACCGGCGGGCGAGGAGGCACGGCGCAGGCACACCCGGCACGACAAGGCGGGTGTGGCCGGGAGCGAGCAGGAGGTACCCCAGCACCCGATGGTCGAGGAGCTGGGCGAGAACCGGGGGTCGTGACGGTCTCGACGAAGTGGACCGGCTCCCGTCCCGACCCGGGGCGGAGCCGGTCCGCGGAGTCGGCCCGGGACGGGACCGGGTCCGGGCGGGGGAGTTCCTCTCGGGCCGACGATCAGGACGAGGTTCCGGGGGTGGTCCCGGTCGCCGACCGCCGCTGCTGGGGCGGTACCAGCACGTCCGTTCCGCCGGTGGGCACGTCCGTGGTGGCCTCCGGGACCGCGTCCCGGCGCAGCGTCTCGTGGCGCAGCGCCTCCCGGACACCGTCCTGTTGCAACTCGGCGTTGGCCTCCCGCTGCTGTTCGATCGCCTCGATCAGCTCGTGGGTGCTCATGTGCGCCACGAAGGAGATGCCCACCCGGTGCGCCTCGCTGGTCAACTCTCCCATCGTCATCGTGAAAAGATCCGTACGTTCGCCGGCCATAGTGTCCTCCGCGTCTGCGTGTACTCCGATCGGGTAGCCAGCGGTGCGGAGCGTTAACCCACCAGGTGGAATGACATGGATCGCACGGGAGGCGGTACATGAAGGCGACGGTCCGGCTCGGCACGCTCGCGGGGATTCGCGTGGGTGTGCACTGGAGTGTGCTGGGCATTCTGATCATCCTGGTCGTCGCGCTGGGGGTGGCGCGCTGGCCGTTGCTGGTGCCGGGCTATCCCACGGCCGCCTACGTGGCCGCGGCGGTCGTGGCCGCGCTGCTGTTCCTCGGATCCCTGCTGGCGCACGAGCTCTCCCACGCCGTGGTGGCACGCCGCCACGACGTCGAGGTCGACGACATCACACTGTGGCTGTTGGGCGGTGTGGCGAAACTGCGCAGCGACGCGCGTACCCCGCGCGCGGACCTGCGGATCGCCGCGGCCGGACCACTGACGAGTCTGCTGGTCGCCGCGCTGTTCGGACTGCTCGCCGTGCTGCTGGTGACCGTGGACGCCGGGGTGCTGATCGTCGGCATCGCCGCGTATCTCGCGGCGATCAACGTCGTGCTCGCGGTGTTCAACCTGATCCCGGCCGCGCCCCTGGACGGGGGGCGCATCCTGCGGGCCGCGCTGTGGGCGTGGAAGGGGGACCGGGCCCGCGCCGCGATCTGGAGTGCCCGCGCCGGACGTGGCTTCGGCTTCGGGCTGACGCTGCTCGGTGCGTGGCGCCTGCTGTTCACCGGCTCGGGTGACGGTCTCTGGTGGATCCTGATCGGTCTGTTCATCGTCACGGTGGCGCGGGCGGAGGAGCAGCAGGCCGCGCTCGGCGCCACCCTGGGGGAGGTGCGGGTCGGTGACGTGATGTCGGCCGACCCCGACACGGCCGACGGCGGGCTCACCGTGCAGGACTTCCTGCACGGTGTCGCCCTGGTCCGCAGGCACTCGGCCTTCCCGCTGGTGGACGCCGAGGGCGGTCTCGAAGGGCTGGTGACCCTGAACCGGTTGCGGTCGGTCCCGGCCGGGGCGCGGACGGAGACCACCCTGCGCGCCATCGCCTGCCCGCCTGCCGAGATCCCGACCTCGCACCCGGACGAGCCGCTCACCGAGCTACTCACCCGGATGCAGGGCTGCGCCGACGGTCGTGCCCTGGTCTACGACGGGGGAACACTCGTGGGCATCGTGACCCCCACCGACGTGAGCCACGCCGTGACCCTGCGCGGACTGGGGGTGGACACCGCCCCGCAGGCGCGGACCGGCGGGGAGCGGGACCGGCCGGGCGGCGGGACCGGCGGGA
>NZ_KB912512.1:3640-16532 GCF_000383775.1 Saccharomonospora halophila 8 | reverse complement strand
CGGGCACCCCGACGGTGCGGGCATCCAGCAGTTCGCCCAGCAACCGGGGGTCCACCGGGGGGTCGGCCGCGAGGTTGAACGCCCCGCGCACCGGGGACAGGGCCGCGAGCCGCACGGCCTCGCCGAGATCGGCCGCGTGCAGCGCCTGGAACCGGAGCCCCGGGATGTCCGGCAGCACGGGGATCAACCCGGGCCGCACCAGCGAGGTCGGCAGGAACGGCCCGGCGAACAGGCGGCGCTGTTGCTGCGCCGAGGCGCGCTGGAACACGAAGCCGGGCCGCACCCGCACCACCCGGGTCTCGGGGTGGTCCCGTTCGAGAACATCCAGCACCCGTTCCAGGTACGCCTTCTCCCGCGGGTAGGCGGCGCCGGGCCAGCCGTGGGTGGGCCAGTCCTCGGTGACCGGGTGGTCCTTCGGGCCGGGGGAGTAGGCCGCCACCGACGACGAGTACACCAGCGCGGGCACCCCGCACCGGACGACGGACCCGAACACCCGCATCGCCCCGAGCACGTTCGTCCGCCAGGTGGTGACCGGGTCCCGCGTGGGCTGGAACAACCAGGCCAGGTGGATGACCACGTGCGCGCCGTCGAGCACCGCGTCGACGTCGGCGTCGGTCGCCGTGGCCAGGTCCAGCGTGGAGATCCGCAGCTCGGGTCGGGACCAGCGGGGATACCGCCGGGCGATCCCGACGACCGACTCCACCCGGGGGTCGGCACCGAGGGCGTCCACGACGCGCGTCCCGAGGTTGCCGGTGGCCCCGACGACGACCACACGGAGGGTGCCGGAAGACGCTTCCGTCATCGGACTCACCCGCCGGTCTGCTCGCGCACGAGCGCGGCGAGGCGGTCGAGGGCCTGTTCCACGCGCCGGTCGGTCTCCTCGCTCTCCTCCCCGCCGAGGTCGGGTTCCTGGCCACCGCGGAAGGCCAGGTGCAGGGTGGCCACGCTGCCCGGGGTTCCGGTGCCGCCCGCGCTTTCCGACCCCGCCGCACTCGCCGTGCCGGTCGCCTCGGCGGTGCCGTCGTCCGGGTCGACCTGCAGCCAGCCGTCGTAGTCCGCGTCGGTGCCGCCCCACTCCATCCGGCGCCGCTCGCGGTCGACCTCGACGTAGCCGAAAGCGTCGTGGACGTCACTGCCCTCGGAGACCCAGGCGTGCAGGGCGCCCCGGCCCGCGGACTCGACCTCGACCCCCTCCGGTGTCCAGTCGTTCAGCGTGGGCCCGGCGGAGGCGATGTCGAACACGACCCCGGGATCGGCGGGGATCACGCGCGTGTGTTCGAACTCGGTCATGGCCCCGGCATACCCGCACGGGAGGGGGATACACCGGGTCGCTGTCCGCGCGGGCCGGTTCAGCCGTTCTTCCGGGCCACTCCGGCCACGGCACGGGACTTCGTGACGTCCCCGTGGTGCGGGGTGTCGGGACGCCACTCGGGCAGCCACACCAGCCCGGGGTCGACGAGTTCCAGCCCGCCGAAGAACTCCGCGATCTCCGCCCGGCCCCGGATGCCGCCGCTGCCGTTGACCGAGGTCTGGCGGCTGTAGTTGTCGCCGATGCGCCCGAAGTTGTCCCGGGCCCGGTCGTCGTCGGTCTCCAGGCACGCGTGCGACAGCACGAGCAGACTCCCCGGCGGGAGTTGCTCCCGGTAGAACGCCATCGGCCGTCCGGGTTCCTCCTCGGCGGGCATCAGGTGCAGCAGCGCGACGGTGAGCAGACAGATCGGTTCGGCCGGGTCGATGCCCTCGGCGACGATCCGCTCCCACAACTCCGGCCCGTCGAAGAAGTCCCCGGCCAGCGCGCGGTGCCGGTCCGGGTCGGCGGTGTCCTCCAGCAGGATCCGCGCGTGCGCATGCGCGACGGGTTCGTTGTCCACGTACACCACGCGGGCCTTGCCGGGGGCCTGTTCGTCCGCGATCTCGTGCACGTTGCCCTGGGTGGGCAGGCCGCTGCCGAGGTCGACGAACTGCCGGACGCCCTGCGCCACGGCGAACCGCACGGCACGCCGCAGGAACGCGCGGTTCTCGCGCACGGCGTCGGCGATCTCGGGGGCCAGCGCGAGCTGCTTCTCGGCGAACTCCCGGTCGATGGCGTAGTTGTTCGTGCCGCCCAGCCAGTAGTCGTAGATCCGGCCGGAACTGGGGCGGTCGAGGTCGAGAGACGGTTTGTCGGTCACGCCGTGACCCTAGCGGAGCCGACCGGTCACGGGAACGACCCGAGCCGTGCGACCGCCCGTCGCACGCCGTCCGTCCGGCGCGGGATCACTCGTCACGGTGGTAGCGGACGTGCAACCGGCGGACCCGGTCGGCGAGCGCGTCGACCGGCCCCTCGACGACCACCCCGGGGGCCACCTCGGACACGGGCAGGGAGCGCACCGGCGCCGGTGGGACACCCAGTTCGGCCAGCCACCCGGACAACTGCGCGGACGAGGTCACGTAGACGATCCGGCCGAGCCCGACCCAGGCGTGCGCGGCCGCACACATCGGACAGTGCTCCCCGGAGGTGTACACCGTGGCCCCGGCCCGCTCCCGTGGCGAGAGCAGGGACGTCGACAGCCGGGCGAGCTCGAACTCGGGGTGCCGCGTGCGGTCCCCACCGGCCACCCGGTTGCGGTCCTCGCCACGTGCGACGCCGTCGGCGTCGACGAGCACGGACCCGAACGGCTCGTCCCCGGCGTCCAGCGCCTCCTCCGCCAACTCCACACACCGCCGCAGGAAGAAAAGCTCCCTCTCGTCCACCACACCCCGATCCTCCCACCCACCCCGCGAGTCGCCACTCCGCACCCGCGAGTCGCCACTCCATGCCCGCGAGTCGACGGCCCATGCCCGTGAACCCCGCGATCGGGACACACGGGCCACCGCGACGCTGTCATTCTGCCCCGTCCCGGTCCGGCGGGAGGTACCGGACGTGCGGGCGGCCGTCCGGATCGACCGGCCGGACGCGGGCCCGCACGCCGTAGACGTCGGCGATCAGTTCCTCGGTGAGGACGTCGCCCGGGGTGCCTTCCCCGACGATCCGGCCCCGGTCGAGCACGACCACGTGGTCGCAGAACATCGCGGCGAGGTTGAGGTCGTGCAGTGCGACGACGGTGGTGCCCGGTCGGCGGGCGACCAGCCGCAGAAGTTCGAGCTGGTGTCGCACGTCCAGGTGATTGGTCGGTTCGTCCAGCAGGAGTTCCCGGGGCCGTTGCGCGAGTGCGCGGGCGATCTGCACCCGCTGCCGTTCCCCGCCGGACAGCGTCTGCCAGCGTTGGTGCTCCCGGTCCGCCATACCGGTGTGCGCCAGTGCCTCGCGGACGGCCTCGTCATCGGCGCGGGTGGTGTCCGACAAGAGCCGACGGTGCGGGATACGACCGAGCCGCACCACCTCACCCACGGTCAGCGGAAGTTGCGTGTCGGCCTGTTGGGCGACGTGGGCCAACCGCCGCGCGCGGTCGCGGCGGGCCCGGTCCGCCAGCGGACGGCCGTCGAGGGTGACGGTGCCGGACGTGGGCCGCAACAGCCCGGCCAGCAGCCGGAGCACCGTGGTTTTGCCGGACCCGTTGGGGCCGAGCAGGCCCGTGGTGCGGCCCGGGCGCGGCTCCAGCGTCACGTCGTCGACCACGGTGGCGGAGCCGAGGACACGGCTGACCCGCCGTGCGGCGAGGCCCTCGTGGAGTAAGCCCTCCACCCCGGCGCGGGTCGGGACGGTGGTCGTCATCGCGTCTCCCGGGTCCGGTACAGGATCGCCACGAACGCGGGAACCCCGATCAGCGAGGTCACGACCCCGACCGGTACCTCCTTCGGGGCCAGCACGGTGCGGGCGAGGGTGTCGACCCACACCAGGAACACCGCACCCGCCAGCACGGTGGCGGGCAGTAGCCGGGCGTGCCCGGGGCCGGTCAGCGCGCGGGCGGCGTGCGGGAGTACGAGCCCGACGAAGCCGACCGCCCCGACCGTGCTGACCAGGGTGGCCGTCAGGGCGGCGGTGGCACACAGCAGCACCAGCCGCACGCGCGCCACGGGGACACCGAGTGTGGCGGCCGCGTCCTCCCCGAACGCGAACGCGTCCAGCGGCCGGGCGTGCCCGAGACACACCACCAGCACGACGCCGAGCACCACGGCGCAGAGCACCACGTCGGTCCACCGCACGTTGCCCAGCGAACCCAGCAGCCAGAACAGCACCCCGCGGGTCGTCTCCGCGTCGGCCGAGGTGAGCAGCACGAACGAGGTCAGCGCGGAGAAGAACTGCATGACCGCGACGCCGGAGAGCAGGACCCGGTCGCTGCTGCCGCCGAGCGCGTGGCTGAGCACCAGCACCAGCCCGAACGCCACGACGGCGCCCAGGAACGCCCCGGAGGACAGGGTGAGCGCCGTGCCACCGAGTCCGAGCACCACCACCAGCACCGCGCCGGTCGAGGCACCCGAGGAGACACCGAGGACGAAGGGGTCGGCCAACGGGTTGCGCAACAGCGACTGCATCACCGCCCCGCACAGCGCCAGCCCCGCACCGCACACCGCGGCCAGCAGCGTCCGCGGCAACCGCAGGTCCCAGACGATCCCCTCCCGGATCGTGCTCAGCCCCACCGCGCCCTCGCCCAAACCGAGGCGGGAGGCGACCGTGGCGTAGACGTCGGACACGCTGATGTCGGCGGGACCGACCGTGATCGCCACCACCATCGACGTCACCAGCGCGCCGAGCGCACCCGACCAGACCAACGCGGGTGTCCACCCGCGGCCCGGGCGCGGGCCCCGCGGTGTGCTCCGTCCGGTGCCGGTGCCGGTGCCGGTGCCGGTGCCGGTGCCGGTGCCGGGTCTGGTGCCGGGTCTGGTGTCGGGTCCGGAGTCGGTGGTCACCGCGGCTCCGTGGAGGCCATCCCGAACTCCCGCAGCGCCGCGCCGACCGTCTCGATCCCGTCGACCGTGCGCAGTGTCGGATTCATCGCCTGCCCCGGCAGGAACACGTACCGCTGCTCGCGCACGGCCGTCATCTTCCGTGTCACGGGGTGCGACTCCAGGAACTCGATCTTACGCTCGGCCGATTCCGCGGTCTGCGACCGGCGGGTGAGGTCGCCGAGGACCAGGACGTCCGGGTCCCGCTCGGCGACGGTCTCCCAGTTGATCTGCGGCCACTCGTCGTGGGTGTCGTCGAAGACGTTCTCCGCGCCGAGCGCTCGGGTGATGATCCCCGGTGCGCCGCAACAGCCGGCGAGGTAGGGGGACTCCTTGTTGGCGAACCAGTACATCAGCCGCACACCGGAGGCGTCGACGCCCTCGGTGGCCTCCCGCACCCGTCGCCGCAGGTCCTCCACGAGCTTTTCGCCCCGCTCCTCGACGTCGAAGACGCGGGCGAGGTCGCGGATCTCGCGGTGGATGGTCGTCATGTCCAACGGCGTGTCCCGCCGTCCGTCGCCCGCGCCGCTGTTGTCCTTCACGCAGTCGGCGGGGGAGACGTAGCTCGGCACACCGAGGTCCGCCAGCTGCGCGCGGGTGGCGACGCCGCCCACCCCCAGCGTCGAGACGAACGACGCCGACACGAAGTCCGGCTCGGCGGCCAGTACCGACTCGAAGGACGGGTTGTCGTCGGCCAGGCGCGGCACCCGCGCGTTCTCCTCGGCCAGCTCCGGAAGCACGGGGTCCGTCCAGGTGGCGGTGCCCACCATCGCGTCCGCGAGCCCCAGGGACAGCAGGATCTCGGTGCTGCCCTGGTTCAGCGAGACGGCGCGCCGCGGGGGCCGGTCGACCTCCACCCGCTGCCCGCAGTTGTCCACGGTGTGCGGGTAGCCGGGCGGGGAGGAACCCGTGGAACGGGCGGCGGGACCGCCGCAGGCGGCCAGCAGGACACAGGAGACGAGGACGGTGGCGGCGAGCCGGAGTCGGCGTGCGGACGGCACAGGTGTGATCCTTCGCGTCGAGGGCCCATGCGCGAAGCCCGGTCGGACGAGAACGCTCCGCTCCGTCGCGGAGTCGTCGGCAGGTCTTCGGACTCGGAGTCGCTCGGGCGGGGCGCCTTCCCGGACGGTGGTCCAGTGGCCCGTGCCTCGCCCATCCTCCTCACCGCTGCGCGTCAGTTCCGGGTTCACACCGGATTCCCTGGCCCACGGTCACCTCCCGTGGACACGGCCGACGCCCGCAGGCTAGCAGGCGGGTCCAACCCCTCCCCCCGCGAGTCGACACGCCATGCCCGCGAGTCGTCGCCTCGTACCCACGAGTCGACGCTGCGCGGCTCCGCCGCGCCGGGTCAGCCGGCGGGCGAGAAGTACCGGCGGGGGTTGTCCACCAGCATGGTCGTCAACGCCCGGTCGGACACCCCCGCCTCGCGCAGCGCGGGCAGCACGTCGTCGTGGATGTGGGTGTAGTGCCAGTTCGGGGCGAGCTGCTCCCGCGCACCGGGTGGGAACCAGTCGATGTGGCAGGAGGCGTCGTGCGCCAGCACCATCCGGTCGGCCAGTCCCTCGTCCACGAGCGCCGCCACCGTGGCCACCCGCTGCTCGGTCGGCAGCAGCGGGTCGAGACCGAACCGGTCCATCCCGAGCAGCGACCCGTTGTCCACCAGTTTCCGCAGGTAGTCCCGGTCGGTGGTGTCCCCGCTGTGCCCCAGGACGACGCGATTGAGGTCGACGCCCTCGCGCGCGAGGACGTCCTGTGCCACGAGCCCGGTCCGGTGCACGGCGCTGGTGTGCACGGTGATCGGGGCGCCGGTGCGCTTGTGCGCCTCGGCCACGGCGACGAGAACCCGCTCCACACCGGGGGTGAGTTCCTCCTCGATCGCGCACTTGAGGAACGCCGCCCGGATCCCGGTGCCCGCGATGCCCTCGGTGAGGTCCCGCACGAACAGTTCGACCATCGGCTCGGGCCCGCCGAGCAGGGTGCCCGGCCCGTGCATCCGGAAGGCGAACGGCACGCTGTCGTAGGTGTAGAGGCCGGTCGCGGGGATGATGTTCAGGTCGACCTCGGCGTTGACCCGGGCGACGCGCTCGATGTCGCGGCCCAGCCCCAGCACCGTCGGGTCGACGAGGGTGTCGACCCCGCGAGCGGCGAGGGCCTTCAGTCGCGCGACCGCGTCGGTGACCCGTTCGTCCTCGTCCCACAGGTGCGGGTAGTTGCGCCGGAGTTCCTCGTCGAGCACGAACACGTGCTCGTGCATGAGCACCGTGCCGAGCTCCTCGACCGGCACCGCTCCCCGGACCGTCTGCACCTGCGCCATCGGCGACCTCTCCCTCGAAGCCACGAGCGGGCGACACTAGCGGGCACGGGGCCACCCGATCAAGAAGCGGGTCGCCACCCCGTGCCCGCGAGTCGCCACCCGGTGCCCGCGAGTCGCCGCCCCGTGCCCGCGGGTCGACGGTTCAGGACGCCGGCGCGCCGCGCGCCCCGGTGGAGCCGCGCACGATGAGATCCGGCTGGAACAGGTACTCACCGGTGGGCACGTCGACCCCGGAGATCTCGTCGAGCAGCGTGCGCACCGCCGCCGTCGTCATGGTCGAGACCTGCTGCTGCACGGTGGTCAACGGCGGATCGGTGAACGCGATCAGCGGCGAGTCGTCGTACCCGACCACCGAGAAATCCCCGGGCACCGACAGCCCCTGCCTGCGGGCGGCGCGGATCGCCCCGAGCGCCATCAGGTCACTGCCGCACACCACGGCGGTGCAGTCCCGCTCCAGCAGGTGTCGGGCGGCCGAGTGCCCGCCCTCGACGGAGAACAACGAGTGCACCACCAGCTCCCCGGCCTCGTCGCCGAGCGCGGGTTCCATCAGCAGCCGGAACCGCTCGGCCTTGCGCTGGGCCGGGACGAACCGTTGCGGGCCGACGGCGAGCCCGACGCGTTCGTGCCCCAGCTCCCGCAGGTGGGTCAGCGCGAGTTCCACCGCGGCGGCGTCGTCGTCGGAGAAGAACGGCGCCCGCACGCCCGGTGCATACCCGTTGACGAACACCACCGGGACCCCGGCCTCGATCAGCCGGGTGTAGCGGTCGTGCCGGGCGGTGGTGTCGGCGTGCAGACCGGACACGAACACGATGCCGGACACGCCGCGGTCGGTCAGGGCCTCGACGAACTCGTCCTCCGTCGCCCCGCCCGGGCTCTGGGTGCACAACACCGAGGTGTAGCCGCGCATGGTGAGGGTGCGATCGATGACCTGGGCGAACGCCGGGAAGATCGGGTTGTCCAGTTCCGGGATGATCAGCCCGATCAGACCCGCGCTGCGCCGTCGTGCCGGGCGTTCGTAGCCGAGCTGGTCCATCGCGGTCAGCACGGCCTGCCGGGTGCCGGCCGCCACCCCCTGTTTGCCGTTGAGTACCCGGCTCACGGTGGCCTCGCTGACGCCCGCCTGCGCGGCGACGTCGGCGAGGCGCACACCGTCGAGTGTCCGGTCAGCCATGCGTGTCTCCGCTCCACCACACCGCACTGTTCGGGGGCAGCGTCACGACCCCGTCCCCATTCTCCCGACCGGCCGGGTCCGGGTCACCACCGTCCCCGGCCACACCGGGGTGGCTGGCCAGCAGCGGCCTTCCCGGCCGGGGCAGGGTGACCGGCACGTCCCCGAAGTTGACCGTGCAGACGAACCCGTCGCCGCGGGCGAAGGCCAGCACGTCCGCGCGCGCGTCGCACCCGGTGGCGTCCCGTGCGGCCGGGTCGAACCACCGCAGGCCCGTCTCCGGAAGCTCCCGACGCAGTGCCAGGGCCCGCCGGTACAGCGTCAGCGTCGAGTGCGGGTCGCCCTCCTGGGCCTCGACGGTGTGGGCGGACCAGTCCGCGGGCTGCGGCAGCCAGGTCGGACCGCCGAAGCCGAACGGTGGGGCCGTGCCCGACCACGGCAGCGGGACCCGGCAGCCGTCCCGCCCCCGGTCGGTGTGCCCGGAGCGTTCCCACACCGGGTCGGTGAGCACCTCGTCGGGCAGGTCGGTCACCTCCGGCAGCCCCAGTTCCTCCCCCTGGTAGACGTACACCGACCCGGGCAGCGCGAACGTCAGCAGCGCGGCCGCCCGGGCCCGGGCGAGCCCGCGTTCCCCGCCGCCGTACCGGGTGACGTGCCGCCGGACGTCGTGGTTGGACAGCACCCACGTCGTCGGCGCGTCCACATCGGCGACCGCGGCCAGCGACGCGTCGACGACCTCCCGGAATCCGGCCGCCGACCAGTCCGTCTCCACGTAGTGGAAGTTGAACGCCTGGTGCAGCTCGTCCGCGCGCAGGTACCGGGCCAGCCGGTCGGGACTGGGCACCCACGCCTCGGCGACGGCGATCCGCTCCCCGGGGTAGGAGTCGAGGATCTTGCGCCACTCCCGGTAGATCTCGTGCACGCCGTCCTGGTCGAAGAACGGCAGCTCACGCGTGGTCAGCAGGCCCGCCTGGTCGGTGCGGCCCACGTCGGGCAGCCCGTCGGCCTTGACCAGACCGTGTGCCACGTCGATGCGGAACCCGTCCACCCCCCGGTCGAGCCAGAACCGCAGGATGTCCTCGAACTCGGCGTGCACGTCGGGGTGCTGCCAGTTCAGGTCCGGCTGGGCCGGGTCGAACAGGTGCAGGTACCACTGCCCGTCCGGCACCCGGGTCCACGCCGGTCCGCCGAACATCGACTCCCAGTCGTTCGGCGGATCGCCGTCCCGCCCGTCCCGGAACACGTAGCGCTGCCGCGCGGCCGAGCCGGGCTCCGAGTCCAGCGCCTCGACGAACCACGGGTGCCGCGACGACGTGTGGTTCGGAACCACGTCCACGAGCACCCGCAGCCCCCGGGCGTGCGCCTCGGCGATCAGTGCCTCGGCGTCGGAAAGGTCGCCGAACAGCGGGTCCACCGCGCGGTAGTCGGCCACGTCGTAGCCGCCGTCGGCCATCGGGGAGGCGTAGAACGGCGTCAGCCACAGCGCGTCCACCCCGAGACCGGCCAGATGGTCGAGCCGGTTCCGCACACCCCCGAGGTCGCCGACCCCGTCGCCGTCCGAGTCGGCGAAGCTGCGCACGTAGATCTGGTAGATCGCCGCCGTGCGCCACCAGTCGTTGCCCATGGAATCCCCTTTCAGCTCTTGACCCCGCCCGCCGTCAGACCGGCGACGAGATGACGTTGGACGAGGAAGAACACGATCGCCGACGGCAGCAGCACCAGCACCGAGGCCGCGGTGAGCAGTCCCCACTCGGCCTTGAAGTCGCTGACGAAGGTCGCCATTCCGATCGGGAGCGTGTAGCGGTCCTCGCTCTGCATGAACACGCTCGCGAACGCGACCTCGCCCCAGGCCGTGACGAACGAGTAGAACACCGTCACCGCGATGCCCGGCCGGGACAGCGGCACGATCAGCCGCCAGAACGTGCCGAACGGGCTCAGCCCGTCGACCCGGCCCGACTCGTCGATCGCGACCGGGATGGTGTCGAAGTAGCCCTTGAGCATCCACGCGCAGTACGGCACCGAGACGGTGCAGCCCGCGAGGACCAGCCCGGCGTAGGAGTTGAGCAGTCCCAGGCCGGACAGCACGTTGTAGAGCGGGACGATCAGCACCGCGGCCGGGAACATCTGGGTGATCAGGAAGTTCCACATCAGCGGGCGCCGGCCCGGGAACCGCATCCGGGAGGCGGCGTAGCCCGCGGTGGCGGAGATGAGCACGGCCACCACCGTGGTCGCCGCCGCCACGATCAGCGAGTTGGCGAACCAGGTGCCGAACCGGGTCCCGGTGAGCACCTGTACGTAGTTGTCCAGCCCGAGCGGGCCCAGCTCGCCGGGCCGGGTCCAGGTGCCGCGGTCGGTCTTCAGAGAGGTCAGTGCCACCCAGGCCACCGGGAACACCGCCACCACGCTCGCCGCGACCAGCGTCGTGTGCAGTGCCGTGGAGGAGGCCCTGCCGCGGGTGTGCCGGCCCCGTGCCGGGGCACGGCGGGTCCGCGTGTCGGGAGTACTCATGTGCCCACCCCACTCGTCTGCCGGTCCAGCCAGCGGCGGTAGAAGAACGCGAACACGACGAGCATCGAGGCGATGATCGCGCCGTACGTCGCCGCGCCGGCGTAGTCGCGGATACCCTGAAACGCCCGGTCGTAGGCCTCGGTGACCAGGATGTTCGTCGCCCCGCCCGGGCCGCCGCCGGTGAGCATCGCGATCACCGGGAACTGGTTGAACGTCCAGATCGTGCCGAGCAGGATCACCGTGCCGGACACCGGCCGCAGCCCCGGCAGGGTGACGGCGCGGAAGCGCTGCCACGGCGAGGCGCCGTCCACCTCGGCCGCCTCGTAGAGGTCGTGCGGCACGGTCTGCAACCCGCCGAGCAGGGCGACCATCATGAACGGCACCCCGAGCCAGACGTTGACCAGGATGACCGAGACCTTCGCCGTGAACGGTTGTCCCAGCCAGTCCACCCCGGGGATGCCCACCGTGGTGAGCACGGCGTTGAGCACCCCGCCGGAATCGTTGAGGATCAGCCGCCAGCCGAACGCCGCCACGAACGGCGGCACCGCCCACGGCAGGATCAGCAGCATCCGGTACAGGCCGCGCCCGCGCAGCGCGCGGTTGAGCAGCATCGCCAGCCCGAGACCGAGCGAGTAGTGCAGCGTCACACAGGTCACCGTCCACACGAGAGTCCACACGAGTCTCGGGTAGAAGGTGCCCTC
This sequence comes from Saccharomonospora halophila 8, assembly GCF_000383775.1. Classification (GTDB taxonomy): domain Bacteria; phylum Actinomycetota; class Actinomycetes; order Mycobacteriales; family Pseudonocardiaceae; genus Saccharomonospora; species Saccharomonospora halophila. The sequence continues at coordinate 4,975 of NZ_KB912512.1, read as the reverse complement.
GGCGCCGGAGAGGATGTCGACGTAGTTGTCCAGCCCGATGAACTCGTACGTCGCCGGGATCTCGTTGGCCCCGATGGTGCGGGCGCTGTTCATCTCGTCGGCGTCGGTCAGGGACAGGTAGACGCCCTGCGCCAGCGGGTACAGCACCAGCACGGACAGCACGGCGACCACCGGGGCCACCATCGCCCAGGCGTACCAGTGCCGGGTGAACAGCCGTAGTCCCCGCGGACGACATGGGTCCACGGTATTCCCCGGCGGGCTCGTAGAGTGCCGGGCATGGCGACCCAACCGACCGAACCGACCGGCGGGCCGGGGGCCGATCCCGCCGCGACCCGTGACCTGCTCGCGCGCGACGCGGAACACGTCTGGCACCCGTACGGGCCGATGCCGGGCACGGTGCCCCCGCTGCTGGTGGCGGAGGCCTCCGGGGTGCGGCTGCGGCTGGCCGACGGGCGCGAACTCCTCGACGGGATGTCGTCGTGGTGGTCGGCGATCCACGGCTACCGGCACCCGGCACTCGACGCCGCGCTGCAGGACCAGGCCGGGCGGATGAGCCACGTGATGTTCGGCGGGCTCACCCACGAACCGGCGATCCGCCTGGCGACGACCCTGGCCGAGATCACACCGGGCGAGTTGCGGCACGTGTTCCTGTGCGACTCCGGGTCGGTCTCGGTCGAGGTGGCGCTGAAGATGTGTCTGCAGTACCAGCGTTCCCGGGGCCGCCCGGCCAAACGCCGGATGCTGACCTGGCGCGGCGGGTACCACGGCGACACCTTCCACCCGATGAGCGTGTGCGACCCGGAGGGCGGGATGCACGCACTGTGGCGCGGGGTGCTTCCCGAACAGGTCTTCGCGCCCGCTCCCCCGTCCGGGTTCGACCGTCCGGTCGACGAGTCCTATGTGGATGAGCTGGTTCGGCACGTCGAAGAGCACGCGGACGAACTCGCCGCCGTGGTGGTGGAGCCGGTGGTGCAGGGAGCGGGCGGGATGCGCTTCCACAATCCCGGATACCTGCGGGCACTGCGCGAGGTGACCGAGGCGAACGACGTGCTGCTGGTCTTCGACGAGATCGCGACCGGGTTCGGGCGCACCGGGGCACTGTTCGGCGCGGACCACGCCGGGGTCGTCCCGGACGTGTTCTGTGTGGGCAAGGCGCTGACCGGCGGGTACCTGACGATGGCCGCGACGCTGTGCACCCCCGTGGTGGCCGAGGGGATCTCGCGCGGACAGGTGCCGGTGCTCGCGCACGGGCCGACGTTCATGGGCAACCCGCTCGCCTCGGCGGTCGCGAACGCCTCGATCGGGCTCCTGCGGGACGGGGACTGGCGCGCCGAC
>NZ_KB912512.1:0-3540 GCF_000383775.1 Saccharomonospora halophila 8 | reverse complement strand
GTGGCACTAGCCGCCGATCGGAGCCGGGTCGCGACCCTGGCCGACGCGGAGGCGGCCCGACGGCACGGTGTCCGGCGGTTACGGCCGGAACGCTCCACTGCGGTCCTGGCCGAGCTGGCCGCCCTCGCCGCCGAAGGTGAGCTCCACACGCGCGTCGCGCGGACGTTGCCGTTGTCCGATGCCGACTCCGCCCACCGCACCCTGGAGGCGGGGCACGTGCGGGGCCGGATCGTCCTGCTGCCCGGGTGACCACGGGACGGGCGTGTGCCGGTGTTCAGCTCGGGCCGGAGGGCGAATCGGTCGCGGTCCGCACCGTGGCGAGACGGCCGGTGACGGGAGGGGAGTGGGGGCCGTCCGGGTGCCAGTGTCCGAGGACGAGCCCGACGACACCGTCGGTGATGCCCTCTCCCGTAGGGGTCGGGGTGCGTACCAGCTCGACGCGGAGTGCCTCATCGGGAGCGCGCAGCGATTCGGCGTCGAGCGGGTGTCCCCGGGCTTGGGCGTCTCCGACGCCGACGCGGCCACCCGGCTCGGAGGTGCCGCCGGTACGGACCAGGGCCAACACCTGTCGGGTCCAGGTCGGATCGGTGGCACCGTCGTAGATCCAGCGGGTGCCGAGCACGCTGTGTTCGGCGGTAGTGATCAACGAGGCCGTCTCGGCGGGCGCGTCACGGTAGGTCATCGGGACCTGGCAGCGTGTGGTGCCGTCGCTGAGGAGGTGGGTCTCCATACCGACCACGCCGTCGGGGTCCTCGAACCGGAAATACCCGACCGGCCACAACGTCGGGACGCCGATCCCGCTGTACCAAGATTGGCGGGCCACCCACGGGGGCAGGAACTCCCGGAAGTGCGGTTCGAGGTTCGCCCCAGCGTGGATCTTCGCCATGTGCGCACAGTACCGACGAAACGCGCATCGAAGATTCCGCGGGTCTGGGACGAGCTCGTTGCAGGGACCGCCCTCGCCCGGGCAACGTAGGTACGTACCTACATAGGAGGTGCTGTGATGTCGACACTCACCGCACGCGAATTCAACCAGGATGTCAGCGCTGCCAAGCGCGTCGCGTCGGAGGGCCCGGTGATCATTACCGACCGGGGTCGACCGTCCCACGTGCTGATGTCGTTCGAGGAGTTCGCTCGCCTGACCGGACGGGAGCACAATCTCGTCGACCGGCTTGCCATGGACGATGACGACCTGGACTTCGACCCGCCGTCGGTGGACGTCGGCCTGCGGGCGGCGAAGCTGTGAGCTTTCTGCTGGACACGAACGTTCTGAGCGAGCTGCGCAAGGCGCCGCGTCGAGCCGATCCGTAGGTGCGGGACTGGGTGGCTCGGCAGGAGAACCATACTCTCTTCGTCAGTGTCGTCACCATCATGGAACTGGAGCTGGGGGGCGCGCTGAAGGAGCGCCGGGATCCTGAGCAGGGTGCCAGGCTGCGCAGGTGGTTGACCGAGCGAGTCATCGCGGCGTTCGCCGACCGGATCGTCGCTGTGGACCTGCCGGTGGCGCAGCAGGCGGCGGCCCTGCCCGTTCCGGACCATCGTCCGGAACGGGACGCGCCCATCGCGGCAACGGCGAGAACGCACGGCATGACCGTGGTGACCCGCAATGGACGGGACTTCACACCGACCGGTGTCGATGTGCTCGATCCGTGGGAATGGTCGCAGGAGCCCTGACCCTGCCTGTCCGAATCGCGAGTTGCTTCGTGGGATGGCCATGAGGGTCCCCGGCAGCACGCACGGTGCCGGGGACCCTCACGGGGACTCCGGGGTGCGGGTCAGACCCACAGCGGGATCTGCTGCCCCGCGGGTGCCTGGTAGGCGTCGGCGATCTTGTTCAACTCCACCTGGTAGTACAGGACCCCCAGACCCAACACGAACATCAGCAGCAGACCCACGACCGGCGAGCAGGTGACCTGCATCCCGGCGGCGCGCTGCGCGTTCCGGATGCGGTTGCCGGAGTTGTAGTAGCTGACCAGGGGCGCGATGACCGTCCAGGACAACAGCAGCAGGACGAGCATGGGCCCGGCGGTGGGGACCGCGCGACGCCGGTCGAACTCCGCCATTTCCTTGTGGATCTTGAAGTACCACACCAGGTGGTAGATCCCGAGCGTGATGAACGGCCACAGCAGCCAGACGGTGACCGGATGCCGCTTCTTCATCGCGATCCCGCTCGCCACCGGCTGCGGCGCGGCCTGTCCCGGGAGGTGCTGGGCCGCCTGACCGGGCTGGCCCTCGGGCGCGGGCGGAGCCGGGGGCCCGGGAAAGGATGCGTTCGGATCGGGTGCGGACATGCGGTGAGTCTCCTTCGTTCGGATGCCGCCTCGTCAGGCGGAGTCACGTCGCTCCGTGTTACCTGGTCGCGAGGGGCCCGGTCGGCATCGTGTCCATTTCGTTGTTCGACGTCGCTGCCCGCACGCGCGGGCGCCCGTCGCGGGGCGCCCGCGCGTGCGGTGCGGTCGAAAGTGGCCTCCAGTGCGGAGGTACGCCCCTGATGTCCCGTTCGGTCGTCGGTCCGTTAGCCGGTGTGATCATTTCGTTGTCGGACGGTGGGGTCGGCCGCACGACCGGGAGTGCTCTGCCCGTGCCCCGCTGGTCCGCCGTCGGTGGACGCGGACCTGCGGACAGTGAACGGCGGGCGGGACCGTGCACCGAGGGGGTATCGTCGGCCCGCCCGCGGTCGGCGCCGCGGAAGCGTGACCGGCGTCGCCTCTGTCCGTCACGGGCGTGTCGCCCTGGGTTCGGTGAGCCTGTGCGCTGGTGTTCTGTGCCCCCGGCAGGACTCGAACCTGCGACCTAGAGATTAGAAGGCTCTTGCTCTATCCAGCTGAGCTACGAGGGCCCGGCGGCGACCGTGTGCGGTCGGCCTTCGACCACAGCCTAGTCGCCGCTATGTGTCTGATCGTCCGATACCGGCGGATCGTTTCACCCCTCACCCGGCCTGGCGACCAAATGCCCACGGAAGGTGAGTGAGAGCACAGGTCGGCCAGGCCGGGCGGGGCCGCCGTGGGCTGTCGGGGCGGGAGGTGCTGCCCACGGCGGGGGCCGCGGTCGGGGCAGGCGCGGCCCCCGGACACGGCCACCACGCGTTCCCCTCCGCGGTGGACGCATCCGGGTCGGACGGACACCCCGGGGACGGGGACCGGTGTGGGCCCGGGGTGTCCGTGGTCGAGGGTCAGTCCCAGATCTTCACGGCACGCACCACGTACGGACTGCGGGGCACGAACGTGCCGGGGCCGGGATAGGTGCTGAAGTCGCCCTCGGTGGCGCAGTGCCGGTCCTGGTAGACGGTCACGTGCCGGTCGATGCGGTTGGCGAAGGCGGCCCCCTCCACCGCGTCCGGGAGCGCGACGCAACTCTCCGGATTGGTGTTCCGCAGGGAGAAGCTGATCCGTTCGCCGCCGTAGTCCTCTCCGCTCCAAACACAGAACTGGCCCCGCAGGCACTCACCGTCCCGGTGGGTGGGCGGTCCCGCGGCTCCGGTTGCCGGAGCCGACGCGGCCACCGGAGCCGCGGCCACGGCGACTGCCGCGAAGGCCGCCG
>NZ_KB912511.1 GCF_000383775.1 Saccharomonospora halophila 8 | reverse complement strand
CGCGCGGAGGCCGGGCTGCCCACCGGGCCGGACGAGGCGCTGTTCGTCACCGACGACGGCGTCCCGGTGCCCGCCGACGAGGTGTCCTCGCGGCTGGAGTTCGCCCGCGCCGTGCGGGTGAGCGTCGACGGCAACGCCGGTTGGTGCCGCGGACTGCTGGCAACACGGTACCCACGAGCCGAACGGGAGGACGTGTCATGAAGGCGGTCAGGCTGCACCGGTACCACGAACAGCCGGTGCTGGAGGACGTGCCGATGCCCCGGGCCACGGGGCCGTTCGACGTGGTCGTGCGGATCGGCGGGGCCGGGGTGTGCCGGACGGACCTGCACATCATCGAGCAGCAGTGGGAGGACAAGTCCGGCGTCACCCTGCCCTACACGATCGGGCACGAGAACGCGGGCTGGGTACACGAGGTGGGCCCGGCGGTGACCAACGTCGAGGTCGGCGACACCGTCATCCTGCATCCCACCCCGACGTGCGGGCTGTGCCGGGCCTGCCGGGCGGGCGACGACATGCACTGCGCGGACAACGCCTTCCCCGGCATCGACTCGGACGGCGGGATGGCCGAATACCTGCTCACCTCGGCACGGGCCTGCATCAAACTCGACCCGGCCACCCGCCCGGAGGACGTGGCGGCGCTGGCCGACGCGGGCATCACCGCCTACCACGCCGTGCGCAAGGCGGTGCCGTCGCTGTACCCGGGCACGACGTGCGTGGTCAACGGCGCGGGCGGCCTCGGGCACATCGGCATCCAGACGCTGCGGGCGCTGTCGGCGACCACGATCGTCGTCGTGGACCGCAACGAGGAGGCTCTCGGCCTGGCCGTCGGCCTCGGTGCGGACCACACGGTGCTCGCCGACGGCAAGCAGGTGGAGGCGGTGCTGGACCTCACCGGCGGGGCCGGCGCGGAGGTGGTGCTGGACTTCGTCGCCGAACAGGGCGCCCAGCAGGACGCGTTCGCGATGACGCGGCGCGGCGGGTCGCACTACGTCATCGGCTACGGCAGCAACCTCGACATCCCGACGATCGACATCATCTCCACCGAGCGCAACGTGATCGGCAACCTGGTCGGCACCTACAACGATCTGGCCGAGCTGATGGTGCTGGCCCAGGCGGGCAAGGTCACCCTGCACACGAGGAAGTACCCGCTGGACGCCGCGCTGGACGCGCTGGCCGATCTGGACGCCGGGCGTGTCCGTGGCCGCGCGATCCTCGTCCCCTGAACCGCCCCGACAGGCAGCGAAGGAGTATTTTCCATGGCCAAGGACCTGCGTTACGGCGCGGACGCCCGGGACCTGCTGCGGTCGGGCGTGGACAAGCTCGCCGACGCGGTGAAGTCGACGCTGGGGCCGAAGGGCCGCAACGTCGTCATCGAGAAGATCACCGGCTCCCCGGAGGTCACCAACGACGGGGTGACCATCGCCCGGGATATCCACCTGCGGGACCAGTTCGAGAACATGGGTGCGCAGCTGGTGAAGGAAGCCGCGATCAAGACGAACGACATCGTCGGCGACGGCACCACCACCGCCACGGTGCTGGCTCAGGCGATCATCCACGAGGGCATGAGCGTGATCGCCAAGGGCGGCAACCCCGTGCTGGTCAAACGCGGCATCGACACCGCGGTGGCGCGGCTGGTGGAGCACCTGCGCACGGTGGCCCACCCGGTCACCACCGAGGAAGACCTGGCCCGGGTGGCCGCCATCTCGGCCAACGACGACGACGTCGGCGCCTTGATCGCCCGCGCGTTGCACCGGGTCGGCGACACCGGCGTGGTGACCGTGGAGGAGTCGTCCGAGGTCGGCATGTCGGTCGACTTCGTGGAGGGTTTCGAGTTCGACAACGGCTACCTGTCGCCGTACCTGGTGACCGACCCGGGCAGGCTGGAGTCGGTCGTCGACGACCCGTACATCCTGCTGTGCGCCGAGAAGATCGACAAGGTGCAGCAGCTCATGCCGCTGCTCGACAAGATCATGCGGGCGCCGAAGCCGCTCGTGGTGATCGCGGAGAACGTCGAGGGCACCGCGCTGTCGATGCTGGTGCACAACCACACCAACGGCACCTTCCAGTCGGTGGCCGTGCGTGCCCCCGGGTTCGGCGACCGCAGGCTGCACAAGCTGGAGGACATCGCCGCGGTGACCGGCGGGTCGGTGCTGTCCCGGCAGTCCGGGTTCACCCTGGAGAACATGACGCTGGACCAGCTGGGCCGGGCCCGGCAGGTGCGGGTCACCGAGAACGACACCGCCATCGTCGGCGGCGCCGGCTCGGCCGACGACGTCGCGTTCCGGGTGACGCAGTTGCGGTCCGAACTGGACAGGGCGCAGTTCGGCACGGACGAGGACGTGCTCACCGAGCGGATCGGCGCACTGACCGGCAAGGTGGCGGTGATCCGTGTGGGCGCGGCGACCCCGGCCGAGCTGAAGGAGCTGCAACACCGCGTGGAGGACGCCCTGTCGGCGACCAGGGCGGCGATGGCGGAAGGCATCGTCGCCGGTGGTGGCGCGGCGCTGCTGCACGCGCAGGAGGCGTTGTCCGATCTGGAGCTGAGCGGCGATTACGCGATCGGCGCGGACATCGTGCGGCGTTCGTTGACCGAACCGGCGGCGTTGATCGCGGAGAACGCGGGCCACCCGGCCGACGAGGTGGTGCGCACCGTGCGGGGCATGGACCCGGACGGCGGGTTCGACGCGCTGCGGGAGCGCTACGGGAACATGATCGAGATGGGCATCATCGACCCGCTGCGGGTGGCCCGGTCGGCGCTGCAGAACGGCGCGTCGGTGGCCGGGCTGCTGCTCACCACGAACTCGCTGATCGCCGAGGCGCAGACCCCGTGGGGCGGTTCCCCGGCGTTGATGGGCGAATTCGGCGAGCTGGACGAGGGCCTGCGCCAGCCGTCCCCGGACGCGAGCACGCCGCAGTCGCTGGGCATGGGCCCGTCGGTGGGCTGACCCGGATCCGGCCGGGACGCGGCGCCCGCG
>NZ_KB912510.1:3010-5311 GCF_000383775.1 Saccharomonospora halophila 8 | reverse complement strand
CGAGCTCGGCGTCGCCGCGGGCGGCTGCGCGCCCGCCGGCTTCGACGGGGTCCACGACCTGCCGCTGCCCGGGGGAGCCGACCTCGGGGACGACCCGTACCGGGTGACGGTGCGCTTCGACGACGTGCTCGACCTCGTCCCGCACGCCGCGGTGAAGGTGAACGACGTCGCGGTGGGGCGGGTGGAGTCGATCGCCCTGGCCGACACCGACGACTGGCAGGCCGAGGTGGTGCTGTCGGTGAACGGCGACGTCGAGCTGCCCGCCGACTCGATCGCCAACATCCGGCAGTCCAGCCTGCTCGGGGAGAAATTCGTGGAACTGGACGCACCACGGTCGGACACCCCACGGGCGAACCGCGCCCCGTTGGAGGACGACGCACTGATCCCCGCCGCCCGCACGAACCGGCACCCGGAGGTGGAGGAGGTCTTCGGCGCGCTCTCCCTGCTGCTCAACGGTGGGGGCATCGCCCAGCTGCGCACCATCAACCAGGAGCTGACCGCCGCGATGGAGGGCAACGAGGCCGACATCAGGCGGTTTCTGTCCGAGGTGGACCATCTGGTCTCCGACCTGGACGCGCACCGCGACGAGATCACCGACGCGCTGGACGGGATGAACCGGCTGTCGGCCACCCTCGCCGGACGGGCGGAGCAGATCCGCGGCGCGCTGAACGACCTCACCCCCGGCCTGCGCGAACTGCGGGACCAGCGGGAGGCGCTGGTGTCGATGCTGTCGTCGCTGGACGAGCTCTCGGGTGTGGCCGTGGACGTCGTCGAGAAGACGCGGGAGGACCTGGTGGCCGACCTGCGGGCGCTGGCGCCGGTGCTGCGGCGGCTGGCCGACGCGGGCGCCTCGCTACCCCGGGCCCTGGAGATCCTGCCGACCTTCCCGTTCACCGACGCCGTGCTCGACGGGATCGAGGGCGACTATCTGAACGCCTACATCAGTGTGCTGCCGGACGGGAACTACACCGAGCCGGTCCCGCCGCTGCCGTTGCCGTCCACGGACACCGCCACGCCCGCCCCGGACGGAGGGAGTCGCTGATGCTGACCCGCAGGATCCGCGCGCAGGTGGTCGCGTTCGTGGTGGTCGCGGCGGCCGCGGTGACGTTCGTCGGGGCCAACTACGCGGGACTGCCCCGGCTGATCGGCGACGGTGGCGACGTGGTGCGCCTGCGACTGTCCCAGGGCGGTGGGCTGTTCGAGGGGAGCGAGGTCACCTACCGGGGCGTGGCCGTCGGCCGGGTCGGCGACCTGCGGCTCACCGACGAGGGAATGGAGGCCGACCTGGTACTCGACGACGACGCCCCGCCCATCCCGGTGAACTCCCGTGCGGTGGTGGCGAACCGGTCGGCGGTCGGCGAGCAGTACGTCGACCTCCAGCCGCGGGCGAACGGGGGACCGTACCTGGAGGAGGGCTCGGTGATCCCCCGCGAGTCCACCACCACCCCCCTGCCCGTGCACACACTGCTGGCGAACCTCAGCGAGCTCACCGGGTCCGTCCCCACCGACTCGATGCGGGTTGTCGTCGATGAGTTGTACACCGCGTTGCACGGCACCGGGGACGATCTCCAGCTGCTGCTGGACACCGCCACCGGGTTCACCCGGACCGCGGCCGAGCACCTGCCCCAGACCACCGACCTGATCGACGACGGGGCGACGGTGCTGCGCACCCAGGCGGAGTCGGCACGGGCGTGGCGGTCGTTCGGGCGCGACGCGAAGCTGTTCGCGGCGGAACTCGCCGCCTCCGACGGCGACCTCCGGCAGCTCATCGGCACCGCCCCGCGAGCGGCGACCGAGATCAGCGGCCTGCTCGCCGACACCGATCCCGGCCTGTCGGTGCTGATGGCCAACCTGCTCACCACGTCCCGGATGTTCGCCTCGCGCACGGACGGCCTGGAGCATCTGCTGGTCTACACCCCGAAGGCGGTGGCCTCCACCTCCGCGGCGGTGACCTCCGACGGCACGAAGCTGTCCCAGGCGTTGACGTTCTTCGACCCGGCGCCGTGTACCCGCGGCTACGGAGGCACCGAACGCCGCGACGGCGAGAGTACCGGCGACGCCCCGTTCAACACCGACGCCGCGTGCACCCTGCCCCACGGACACGCCGGCTCGGTGCGCGGCTCGCAGAACACACCGGACGGCGGCGTCCCCACGGTGGCCGAACCCGGTTCCGGCTCGATCGCGGACCTGGTGGACGCGCTCACCCTCGGCGCGACCCGCTCCGGTGGGACGGCCTCCGGTGGGACGGGAGGTTCCGGTGGGACGGGCTCGGGCGGCGGCGGCACCCCCGGCGGCGGCACT
>NZ_KB912510.1:0-2910 GCF_000383775.1 Saccharomonospora halophila 8 | reverse complement strand
CGGGTCGGCGCGGGCCGAGGGCGGCGTCCGCACGCTGGTGCGCCGGGTCTCCGGCGTACTCTCCGCCGCCGAGGCCGTCGTCGGCGGGCTGATGCTGGTCACGATCTTCACGTTGATGCTGGTGCAGGCCGTGCAGCGCTACCTGCCCACCGGCGGCTGGGTGTGGACCGGGGAACTCGCCCGGTTCGGCCTGGTGTGGCTGACCTTCGCGATGGCCGGCTACCTGATGGCCCGGGACGAGCACGTCACGCTCAAGCTGATCGACTACGCGGTCCCCGGGCGCGCGCACCGGCTCGTGCTGATCTTCGCCAACGTGATGGTCGCCGTCGTCTGCGTGAACCTCGCCTACGAGGCGTTCGTCCTCGCCGTCGAGCCCACCGGCCGGAGCTCGCCCGCGATGGGCATCCCGATGAACTACTTCTACGTCATTCCGCTCGCCGGGCTCGTGCTGACCACCGTGCGCTCGGCGATGGCCGTCGTCGCGCCGCCGCGACCGTCCGGAGAGGAGCAGCCCGCATGAGCATGACGCTGCTCGCGGTGGCGATCATCGCGCTGTTGGTGCTGCGGGTGCCCGTGGCGTTCGCGCTGCTCGGCCCGTGCCTGACGTACGTGACCCTGAACGGCCAGTCGGTCGGCCTGAGCATGCGGGAGGTCACCGGGGCGATCGACAGCTTCCCGCTGCTGGCCGTGCCGCTGTTCATCCTCGTCGGCGTGGTGGCCAACCACGCGGGCATCGCCGACCGGCTGTTCGACTTCGCGCAGGCGCTCATCGGACGGGTCAAGGGCAGCCTCGGCTACGTCAACATCGGAGTGAGTCTCGGCTTCTCCTGGATGAGCGGCTCGGCCCTGGCCGACGCCGCCGGGCTCGGCAAGGTCGAGGTGCCCGCGATGGTGCGGAAGGGCTACCCCAGGCGGTTCGCCGTGGGCATCACGGCCGCCTCCAGCCTCATCGGCCCGGTCATGCCGCCGAGTATCCCCGCGGTCGTCTACGCCTCGATCGCGGCGGTGTCCACGGGGGCGTTGTTCGCCGCCTCGGTGGTTCCCGCGTTCCTGCTGGCGTCCGGGCTGGCGCTGGCCGTCTTCCTGTGGGCACGCGGACGGTCGGACCTGCGGGCGGAGCCGTTCGAGTGGGCCCGCCTGCGCGCCGCCACGCTGCGGGTGATCGCGCCGTTGTTCGCGCCGGTGATCATCCTCGGCGGCATTCTCGGCGGGTTCTTCACCCCCACCGAGGCCGCCGCGGTGGGTGCGGCCTACGTCCTGGCGCTCGGCTTCGCGACCGGCCGGGTGCGGCCGCGCGACCTCGGGGCGATCCTGCGCGACACGGCGGCGACCACCGCCTCGATCACCCTGATCCTGGGCGCCTCCGGGCTGCTGGCCTGGATCCTGGCCCGCGAGCAGGTCCCCGGTGCGGTCGCCGAGTTCATGCTGGGCCTCACCGACAACCAGGTCGTGTTCCTGCTGCTGGTCAACGTCCTGCTCATTCTCCTCGGCGCGGTGTTGGAGGGCACCTCGGTACTGGTGATCACGGTGCCGATCCTGCTGCCCATCGCCGTCCAGTTCGGCGTCGATCCGCTGCACTTCGGCGTGCTCACGATCGTCAACCTGATGATCGGCCTGCTGACCCCGCCGATCGGTGCCGTGCTCTACGTCCTCAGCCCGGTGACGAAACTGCCGGTGCACGAGGTCTTCCGGGGCACGGCACCCTTCCTCGTCCCGCTGGTCGCGGTGCTGCTGCTGATCACGTTCGTGCCGTCCGTGGTCACGTTCCTGCCCACCGTCCTCGGGCTCTGACCCCTGTCCCCGACCCGTCAGGAAAACTGGAGGCAACGATGCCGACCCGAAAGATCCCCCGCGCCCTCGCCGCGCTGCCCGCCGTCGCACTGCTGGCCACCGGCTGCACCGCGATGAACGACTCCGGCGGCGGCGACGGTGGGGACGGCGACCTCACCCTGTCCTTCGCCAACAGCTACACCACCGAACACCCGCACACCCGGTGCGGCATCCAGTCGGTCGCCGACACGGTGAACGGGAACGACAACGGCGTCACCGTCGAGACGTTCCCGAACAGCCAGCTCGGCGACGACACCGAGCGGTTCACCTCCGTGATGGAGGGCGATATCGACATGGACGTGCAGGGCTCGTCCGCGTTGGCCTCGACCTACGAACCGATCGGCGTGCTGGACATGGCCTACGCCTTCAACGGCCCCGACCATCTTTTCGAGTTCTTCGACAGCGAGGCCGCCCAGCAGCTCAAGGACGACTTCGCCGCCGAGACCGGCACCCGGATCCTGGACGTCTGGTTCTTCGGGATGCGGCACTTCACGGCCAACCAGGCGATCCGCGAGCCCGCCGACCTTCAGGGCCTGCGGATGCGCTACCCGGACTCGCCGATCTACCTGGAGAACGCGAAGGCGGTCGGTGCCGACGCCACCACGGTCGCGTTCGAGGAGGTCTACCTCTCGTTGCAGCAGGGCGTCATCGACGGGCAGGAGAACCCGGTCCCGACGATCGCCGCGAAGAGCTTCGACGAGGTGCAGAGCCACATCAGCATGTCCGGCCACCAGACCGGCTCCCAGCTGGTCGTGGTCAACGAGGACCGGTGGCAGCAGCTCTCCGCTGAGCAGCGGGAGCAGCTGCGCACGGCGGTGCACGAGACCCGCGCGCAGAACCGGCGGTGCATCGAGGACGAGAAGCGCGAGATCCTCGACGGGTGGCGGAACGACGGGGGGATGACCGTCGTCGACGACGTCGACCGGGACGCCTTCGCCGCGCGGGCGGAGGAGTACTTCACGAACAACCTCTCGGGCGAGCAGCTGCGCCTCTACCAGCAGGTGCGCGAGTCCGCGAAGTGACGCGGGCGGAGCGACGGCCGGGCCCGTGCGCACCACGGGCCCGGCCCGCCCGCCGGAG
>NZ_KB912509.1:10883-13569 GCF_000383775.1 Saccharomonospora halophila 8 | reverse complement strand
GCGCCGGACGCGCTGGCCGGGCTGGAGACGCCGGACGCGGTGTTCGTCGGCGGCGGCGTGAGCGTCGACGGGGTGTTGACCACCTGCCGGGACGCGCTGCGGCCGGGCGGCAGGATCGTCGCCAACGGTGTCACCGTCGAGGCGGAGCGGGCGTTGGCCGACGCCCACGCCGCGTACGGGGGAGAGCTGTCCCGATTGTCCGTTCAGCGTGCGGCGCCGCTCGGTGGGTTCACCGGGTGGGAGACCGCGCGCACCGTGACCCAGTGGAGCGTGCGCACATGACCGTGCATTTCATCGGCGCCGGCCCCGGCGCCGCCGACCTGATCACCGTGCGGGGGCAGGAGACCCTGTCGTCCTGCGGGGTGTGCCTGTATCCCGGCAGCCTCACCCCGACCGAGCTGCTCAAGCACTGCCCGGACGACGCGCGGCTGATCGACACCGCCGACCTGACGCTCGACCAGATCCTCGACGAGCTGGTGCGCGCGCACGGCGAGGGGCTGGACGTGGCGCGGCTGTGCTCCGGCGACCCGGCGGTGTACAGCGCGGTGGCCGAGCAGATGCGGCGGCTCGACGCGGCGGGCGTGCCGTACGACGTGACGCCCGGGGTGCCCGCGTTCTCCGCCGCCGCGGCGGTGCTGGGGCGGGAGCTGACCGTGCCGACGGTGGGGCAGAGTGTGGTGCTCACCCGCGCGCAGGCGCGCTCGACGTCCATGCCGGAGGGTGAGGACCTGGCCACCCTCGGCGCGAGCCGCACCACCCTGGTGCTGCACCTGGCGGTGAACCGCATCGAGCAGTGCGTGGACGAGCTGCTGCCGAACTACGGCGCCGACTGCCCGGCCGCCGTGGTCGCCCACGCCACCCAACCGGGCGAGATCGTGCTGCACGGCACCCTGGGCGACATCGCGGGCCAACTCCGCGACGCGGGCATCAAAAAGTCCGCCGTCGTCATCGTCGGCGACGTCCTCGCCGCGGAGAACTACCCGGACAGCTTCCTCTACTCCAAGGGCCGCGACCGCACCACCCGCCCCTGACCCCACCCACCCCGCGAGTCGCCACCCCAGCCCCGCGAGTTGACGCTCCAGGCCCGCGAGTTGCCATCAGGTGCCCGCGAGTTGCCGTTCCGGGGCCGCGAGTTGTCACTTCAGGCCAGGGAGTCGACGCTTCAGGCAGCGAGTTGTCGCCGTGCGTGCGAGTGGCCACTCCGCGCTCCCGAGGAGATACGTCGGCAAGGACCGGTTCCCGGAGCCCCGCCCCCGGCCTCGGCTTGGTGACGGACCGCCATCGGACGTCAACTCGCAGGCGTACGGCGGCGACTCGCGGGTACATGGCGGCGACTCGCAGGGCTGGAGCGTCAACTCGCGGACATGCAGGGCCGACTCGCGGGCCTGGAGTGGCGACTCGCGGGGCTGGGGTGGCGACTCGCGGGGTTAGGGGCCGGCGCGGCCGACGAGGGTGCCCGCGCGGTCGACGGCGACGACGTCGACCGTGACGGGGGCGTCGGCCAGGATGTCGGCGGCCGCCCGGCGGGCGCGTTCAGCGACCAGGTCGCCGAGGGGCACGTCGTGTTCGTGGGCGAAATCCAGGGCGTGCAGGGCGGTGTTGGCACCGCCGATCTCGGCGGCCAGGGCCTCGTGCCCGGACTCCCGCGCCAGACCGGCGAGCACGTCCAGGTCCACCTGGGAGCGCTTGGAGTGCAGGTCCAGGTGTCCGGCGGCCAGTTTCGACATCTTGGCGAACCCGCCCGCGATGGACAGCCGGGGCACCGGGTGGCGGCGCACGTACTTCAGCACCGCGCCCGCGAAGTCGCCCATGTCCAGCAGCGCCGTGTCCGGCAGCCCGTACAGCTCGGTGACCACCTTCTCCGAGGTGCTGCCCACCGCCCCCGCGACGTGGGTGTGCCCCAGCGCGCGGGCGACGTCCACACCCCGGCGGATGCTGTCGATCCACGCCGAGCACGAGTACGGCACCACCACGCCGGTGGTGCCCAGCACGGACAGCCCGCCGACGATGCCCAGCCGCGGGTTCCAGGTGTGCCGGGCCATCTCCTCGCCGTGCGGCACGGACAGCTCCACCACCACATCGGGTGAGTCGCCACCGCCGTGTTCGGCGGCGACCCGCCGCACGGCGTCGGTCATCAGCTCCCGCGGCACCGGGTTGACCGCGGGTTCGCCGACCTCCAGCGGCAAACCGGGCAGGGTGACGGTGCCCACCCCCGGACCGGCGCGGAACGTCACACCCGTACCCGGCTCCCCCGCCCGCACGGTGGACACGATCAGCGCGCCGTGGGTGACGTCCGGGTCGTCCCCGGCGTCCTTGATCACCCCGGCGCTGGCGGAGCCGTCCCGCAGCTCCTCGGTGGCCAGGGCGAAGGCCGGTCGCCTGCCCTTGGGCAGCGCGATCGACACCGGGTCGGGGAACTCGCCGGTCAGCAGCGCGGTGTAGGCGGCGTTGGTCGCCGCCGTCGCGCAGGCACCGGTGGTCCAGCCGTAGCGCAGGTCCGTCACACTCTCACCGTGTCCAGTATCCCCCATCGCGTGCTGATCCTCGGCGGCACCTCCGAGGCCCGGGCGTTGGCCGCCGCGCTCGTGGCCGACGGTGTGCCGGTGACCTCCTCACTCGCCGGGCGCGTGGCCCGGCCCCGGATGCCCGAGGGCGAGGTGCGGGTCGGCGGGTTCGGCGGCCCGGA
>NZ_KB912509.1:0-10783 GCF_000383775.1 Saccharomonospora halophila 8 | reverse complement strand
GTGCCGCTGCTGCGGCTGGAACGCCCCGGCTGGCGCCCGGGGCCCGGCGACGACTGGCGCCGGGTGGACTCCCTGGACGACGCGGCGGCGCTGGTACCCGCACTCGGCTCACGCGTGTTCCTCACCAGCGGACGCCAGGGCCTGTCCGCCTTCGCCGGGGTCGACGACGTGTTCTTCCTCGCCCGCTGCGTCGACCCGCCGGAGCCGCCGCTGCCGCCGCGGATCGAGGTGCTGCTCAGCCGGGGCCCCTACCGCGCCGAGGACGAGGCCGCGCTGATGCGCGAACACCGCATCGACGTGCTGGTCACCAAGGACAGCGGCGGCACCCTCACCGAGGGAAAACTCACCGCCGCGCGCGAGCTCGGCATCCCCGTGGTCATGGTGCGCAGGCCGGATCACCCTGACGTCGCGGTGGTCACCGACGTCGACGGGGCACGGGCGTGGGTCGCCGAAGGCCTGCGTATCCGGGATCACGCCGCCGGGGCGTGACCCGCGGCCCCGTCACGTCCCGCCCAGGGCGCCGGTGAGGTAGTCCCGCAGCGCGACGGCATTGTTGTGCTCGGTCTCCTTCGTGGCGAACAGCAGGGTGACCGGGCCGTGCTCCAACGCCTGGCGCAGCGTCGCGAGGCCCTCCGGGTTGTCGTCGAGTTCCCGCCGGTAGCGCTCGCGGAACTCCGCCCAGCGGTCGGCCCGGTGGCCGAACCACTTCCGCAGTTCCGAACTGGGGGCCAGGTCCCGCAGCCAGCCGTCGAGCGCGAGTTCGTCCTTGCGGACGCCGCGCGGCCACATGCCGTCGACCAGGAACACCCGCCCGCGTCGCGCCGAGCCGTCCCGGACGTCGGCGTCGTAGACCCGACGCACCGCGATGTCGTCCGCCGTCACCGCCATGTCCCGCCCCCGATCGCCTGATCATCCGACACGTCCAGTGTGTGCGCACCGGCCGGCACCCGCACGCGCTCCCGCACCACCGCGTCGGGCGGGCTCACCGGAGGTTGCGGTCGGCGTAGACCCGCATGGCGTCCCGGACGAACTCCGCCGAGTCCGGGTAGTTCGCCGCGAAGCGCGGGTCGTCGACGTAGAGCTGTCCCAGACCGGTGAAGGCCTCCGCCGACGGAGCGGTGCCCTGCCAGCCCGCCTGCACCCACGCGTAGTGCCGCCGGGTGATCGCCTGTACCTCATCGCCGTCGGGGGTCAGCCCCCGCGCGCGGGCGTCGACGAAGTCGGCGGCAATCTCCCGTTGGGTCCGCCGGAACTCGTCGCGGTCGTCCGCGGAGAGCGATCTCCACCAGCGGTCGCCGCGGTCGTAGGCTTCGCGGCCCCACTTCCCGACGACCTCGTCCCTGTACCGGGTGTGGTCGAACCCGTCGAACGCTTCGGCTGCCATGAGCTGTTCTCCCTCTTCGTGTTTGCGCAAGGTCGTGCGCACCGACTCGATCTGCCTGCCGAGGCGCGCACGTTCCTGTTCGAGCCACCGCAGGTGCGTGCGCAGGGCCACACCGCTGTCCTGCTCGCCGTCCAGCACCTCGGCGATGGTCGGCAGGCCGAGCCCGAGCTGCCGCAGCAGCAGGATGCGCTGCAAGCGCATCAGCGACGCCGCGTCGTAGTAGCGGTAGCCGTTCGCGCCGACCCGGCTCGGTGGCAGGAGGCCGATGTCGTCGTAGTGCCGCAGGGTGCGGCTGGTCGTCCCGACCGCACGGGCGATCTCCTGGATGGCGAACTCGTCGGTGCGCGACATCGGACCTCCCTCGATCGCGTCGGTTCCGACGCTAGAAGTTGACGCAGCGGAAAGGTCAATTCCGGTCCCGCACCCCCTCCGGGAGAATCACCACGGACTCGTTTCCGCTCAGTGAAAGTGGTGGCTGTCCCCGCCGCGACCACCCTGATGAGATCAGCGCACGTCCACGCCAGGGACGAGCAGCACGGCGCGTCCGCACGCCGCACAACCGCACGCACCGGCTCCCAGCACACGGAGGATTCCCGCCATGACACAGCGCAGCGTCACCCGGACCACGGTCGGTATCGTCGGCGGGGGTCCCGCGGGGCTGATGTTGTCGCATCTGCTCGCGCGGGCCGGGATCGACTCGGTGGTCGTGGAGCGGCGCACCCGGCGGGAGATCGAGGAGACCGTCCGGGCGGGCATCCTCGAACGGGACAGCGTCCGCCTGCTCGTCGACTCCGGGGTGTCGGACCGCGTGCTGCGGGAGGGCCACGAACACCGGGGCATCGACCTCCGGTTCGGCGGGACGAGCCACCGGATCGACTTCCAGGGGCTGGTGGGCGCCTCCACCTGGCTGTACCCGCAGACCGCCGTGTTCGTCGACCTGGCCGAGGCACGCGAACGGGACGGCGCGGACGTCCGGTACGGCTGCGCCGACACCGCGGTCGTGGACCTCACGAGCGACCGGCCGGGCATCCGGTTCACCGACGCCGACGGCGTCGGGCAGGAGGTGCGCTGCGACTTCCTCGTCGGCGCGGACGGCTCGCGCAGCATGTGCCGCCAAGAGGTTCCCGAGCCGGAACGGCGGCAGTTCTTCCGCGAGTATCCGTTCGCCTGGTTCGGCATCCTCGCCGAGGCACCACCCAGCGCGCCGGAACTGATCTATTCGCACTCCGCGCGCGGCTTCGCCCTGATCAGCCAGCGCACCGAGACGGTGCAGCGCATGTACTTCCAGTGCGACCCGGAGGAGGACGTCGACGCCTGGTCCGAGGACCGCATCTGGGAGGAACTGCAGGCCCGGGTCGCCGGCGAGGACGGGTTGCGGCTCAACGAGGGCCTGATCGTCGACAAGACCGTGCTGCGGTTCCGCAGCTTCGTCTGCGAACCGATGCGGTACGGGAACATGCTGCTCGCCGGGGACGCGGCCCACACGGTGCCGCCCACCGGGGCCAAGGGTCTCAATCTCGCGTTGGCGGACGCCCGCGTCCTGGCCGAGCTGCTCGAACGGGCCGTGCGCAAGAACGACCCCGATGTGCTCGACGAGTACAGCCCGCGGGCGCTGGCCCGGGTGTGGAAGGCGCAGCACTTCTCCTACTGGATGACGAGCATGCTGCACCGGCTGCCCGAGGCGAGCGATTTCGACGTGCGCAGGCAGCTCGGTGAGCTCTCCTCGGTAGTGGAATCGCGCGCCGGCTCCACCTATCTCGCCGAGGCCTACACCGGCTGGCCGTCGTTGTGAGGCGTGTCGTCCCGGCGTCGCCGGAGCGGGTCCACCCCGTCGGGACGACGCGGACACCCTGAACGAGCCCGTCGGCCCCGGGTTCGGGCGCGGGTGTTCACGCTCTCCGGCCAGGAACCCGTCGGCGGCACCCAGCCCTGGAGCTCGGCGTCCTGACTGACCCGCGTGTCGCAGTCGATCACCTGGAAGTGCAGATGTGGCGCCGTGGAGTTGCCCGTGCTGCCGGACCAGGCGACGACCCTCCCCTGGGGAATCCGGGTTCCGGCGTTGTACAGCGCGCGGTTGAGGTGGATGTACTGGATGCACAGGCCGTTGGAATGCCGGATGGACACCTCGATGCCGTTGGCCTCGTACGGCGACCGGCCCGAGTACACGACCGTCCCGGCCTGTGCGGCGGCGAACTGCGGGTGCCCGCCGACGCGCAACGGGCTGGAACTGCTGCGGGCCGAGGCCGGAACCGGCACCAGCCCGTGAGCGGTGTCCGGCCTGCCGGACTGGCTCCGCCCACTGGTCGGCTTCGAGGAGGACGCCACGTCGGTGACCACGTTCGAGCCAGTCATCATCCCCGGCCTGTTGCAGACCGAGGACTACGCCCGGGCAGCGCACGTCACCGCCCCACAACTGGCCGCACCGGACAACATCGAGCGCTGGGTGGCCGCGCGGATGCGTCGGCAAAAACGCCTGCGAGGCGACAACTACTTCCGGCGGCACGCAGTGATCTCCGAAGCCGCGCTGCACCTGTACGTCGGTGGGGTGGCGGTGATGGCCGAGCAGTTGCGCCGACTCGTCAAGGCCACCGAAACCGACAACATCACCATCCGATGTTCGACGATCTGCGCACGGCCGCCCTGGCCGAAACCGAATCGGCGTCCCTACTGGCTGCCATACTGGAGGAGTACCAGTAGAAGAGGAGGCGAGCGTGCGGGATCTGTCCTCGGTCACCTGGCGCAAATTCAGTTTCAGCAACGCGGGCGGCGAATGCGTCGAAGTCGCGGCGCTGGACGACGGCGGCATCGCCGTCCGCAACAGCAAGGCTCCGGAGGCGGGCACCGTCCTGTTCACCCGCGCCGAGATGGCCGCCTGGATCGACGGCTGCAAAGCGGGCGAGTTCGACGACCTGCGCTGATGAGCGATCCGGGCACCGCCGGGTGTGGACGCCTGATCGTCGACCGCCCGGCTCGGCCCTCCACCGCGGGCGCTCGGTGTCGCGGCGGGCACCCTCGCCGGATGCCCGCCGCGACACGACCATGATCCACGGGCCACCGTCACCTCAGGTGTCGTCGGGACGACGCTCCCGGAGGTCGGATTCGGTGAGTTCCGTCGTCGACCTGCGCAGCCGGTTGGCCCACTGCTTCCCTTCGGCCGCGATTCCCTCGAAAATGTGCAGGGCGTGGGCGAACCCGGCCGACTCGACCGTCAGCTCCGAGGTCCGCTCCACATTCTCGTCCCACAACTCCTCGACCTGATCCATGACCTGGATGCGCACCGGTGGGCCGTTGGTGAGTTCCAGCTCCAGGGTCTGGTGGACCCGGTTCTTCTCCTGCACGTTCACCGAGGTGATGGCGTCGAAGCGGAAGTTCCGCCGGCGCTGCCCGGTGAACGAGCCACTCTCGAAGTCGAGCTCCGTGCTGATCTCCCGGACCCCGTCCATAGTGATCAGGAACAGTCGCAGGCCGTACCGGGAATACCGCCAGGGTCCGTTCGTGATCTTCGCCCGTCGGTAGTGCTGCGCCGGGGTCTGCAGGAATGTGTGGGCGATGACGTCGTGCCAGGTCATCCGGTAGTGCTGCATCGCCTCCTCGATGAGAGCGGTCTTGTCACAGTCCAGCCACCGCTCCATCTGCGCCTCGGTGGGCCGCAGATTCTCCAGCTGGGCCCTCACCCATTCATAGGCGGCCTGCAGGTCCGCGAACCGCTGCTCGCAGTCCTGCTCCTCCTCGCTGACCCTGCGGCCCTCGGTGAGAATGCGCAGCCACCGGTGTGCCGCCGACCATCCACCGCCCGCCGCGGCCGCCCCCGCGAGGAAGGCCGGGGAGGCGAGGGTCGCGCCGAGAACGACCAGGAGCGCCGGGATCGCCACCAGGATGCCTGCCCAGACGAAGAACTTGTCGGAGTCGGGCGTGCGGTACCGCTCGCGGTACTCCGACAACGTCCCGTTCTCCCACCGTGTCTTGAGATCGAACACCATGTGCTCGACGAGCCACCACAGCTGCTCGTACCGGGCGCCGCTGTCCCGGTACAGGCCCACGACCTCGTCCCGCATCGTGGCCTTGCGCCCCGCGATCTGCGCGAGCCAAGCCTGTTGGTCGGTGTTCGCGGGCACGTGCTTGTGCGTGTAATGGTTGAACAGGCGATCGATCCGGTCCGCGAACTCATCGGCCGGGGCCCAGTTCACACCAGGGGGCCCGGCGAGCTGACGATCCGTGGTCTTCACACGCTCGTTCCGGTACCACCACCCCGCACCGAACCGGGCGATCACGGACCCCGCGGCGAGGAACACGAGAAAGGCGATCGCCTCCGCCGGTCCCGCGCCGAACATGAACCACCCGAGCCCCAACAGACCGATCCCGGCCAGCGCGGTGGCGAGCAGGCCCACCAGCCAGTCCTGGGACGTGGTCGTGAGTGGTTCCGGGTATGCCCGCAGCGGAGGGGCCGGGGTGGGCTGGAAATACGTCCAGACCCGGTGGGCCCGGTCGTCGGCGAACCTGTCCGCCAGGGCGGCGTCGCGGGTGTCGGCCCAGAGTCGTTCCCGGACGGGTCCGGTGAGCACCATATCCAGATGCTTCAGAATCTGCCCCCGTTGCTCCGGCGCGAGGGAGAGCAGTTCCCGCAGTACGGGCCCGGAATCGCGTTTCGGATCCTCCAGACAGTCGAGCAACCCGCACACGGCCCGCAGACCGTGTTTCCACTCGTCGTCGGCATAGCGGTCGAGCATCTCCGGAAGCTGCCGTAACTGCGCCATCTCTCCGGCGGTGAGTTCCCGGTAGGAGCGTTTGCTCAGCATCGCCAACAGCCAGTGGAAACGCACCTCGCCGGACTCGTAGTGGTGGGCGATCGCGTCCCCGATCAGCTCGCGTGCCCTCGTGGGCACCCCGTCGGCCAGATACCTCGTGCCGACACGGTACTTCTGTTCCGGCGATTGATCTGAGTACAGGTAGACGTTCGAGTCACGGACCGTCTCTCCCTGGATGCCGACCACGGCATGGGATTCGGCGGTGTTGTGGATCGTCGGGTCCATCCCGGGTGCCGTGGTCATGACAGTCCCTTCGCCGCAGTGATCAGTACCCCGACCTTCGCCGCCAGCTCCGCGGTTTCCTCGATCAGTCCGCGCAGCTTCTTCAGAGCCCTCACCAGTCGGCTCTGCCCCTCCGGGGTTCGTTCCGCCAAGGCTTTGTCGGCGATGTCCAGCTCGGCCCGGGCCTCCTCGTAGGTGGCCTCGTCCAGGTCTCCGGCGGAACGTTTCCGCATCAGCAGTTCCCGGAGGGAGCTCAACTCGGCGACGAGGTCCCGAGCGGGTTCCCCCGCCGAGGCACCGAGGTGCACGGTGCTTCCGGTGACCTGCGCGGCCTGAATCCCTACCTGGCCCGCTCCGGCGGCGTTGTTGTGCACCGTGAACCCGGGCTGATCCGGATGATGACGGTCCCGCATGGTGACGACCTCTCCTTCCTCGCTGAGTTGTGCGGCGAGCGTCGTGGCGAACGACGCCGCGTTGGCCGCCGCCCGTGCCTGCCAGTTCGCCCCGTCGCTGGCGGCCTTGTTCCCGTCCGCGCGGTCACTGATGCCGCGCACCACAGCCACGGGAGAACCGTTCAGGTGCCCGGCCTGGGCCACGCCCGCGGCCTCCATCTCGATCGCGAGGGCGTCGTTGTAGTGCTGGCGCATCCACCGCGCCTCGTACGAGATCCGTGAGTCGTGCACCACCTCACCGGCGGCGATGGCGCCGAAATGCACACGAGGAACGGAGGCCCGCTCAGCGTGGTGGTCCTGCCAGTCGCCGGAGCGGGCGAGGTGGTGGGCGACCTGGTTCACCTCGTGCGGAACCTCCCAGACCCGGGGACGGGCCTTCAGTCCGTCGTCCTCACTCGTGCCGCCGTGATAGGCGTAGACGTGGGTGCCGAACACGACGTCGCCCAGTGCGACGTTCGGCCACAACCCGCCCGCCACGCCGACGAAGAGCACCGCCGCCGGCTCGAACTCGTTGATGGCCCGCTCCGCCAGCACGGCCGACGCGTGGTTGCCCTTCCCCACCAGTGCCAGCGCCACCCGGCACACACCACCCGGCAGGGTCCCGACCTCGAACCGGGTCCCGGTCGGGTGGCGGTACAGATCCGGTTCCGACAATCGTTGCCGGACCGCCTCGTACTCGACGTCCAGGGCGGTGAGTATCACCACCGCGTTATCAGACATCAGTTATCCCTCCCCATTCACCGGCCGTTCCGGCCGGATGATCGGCGGATTCAGTACCGTGCGCTCGCCCGCACGGAACAGCCGCGCCGGACGCCCCTTCGTGGTTCTGCGGGCGCTTCCGACGGGCTCGACGAAACCGGTGACCCCCTGCACCTTGCGGTAGAAATTGCGGGGGTCGAGCTGTGTCCCCCAGACCGCCTCGTAGACCTGTTGCAATTCCGAGAGCGTGAAGGTCTCCCCGCAGAACGCGGTGGCGAGTGCGGAGTGCTCCAGTTTCGTGCGGGCCCGTTCCACCCCGTCGGTCACGATGTCGCGGTGGTCGAACGCGAGCTCGACCTGTCCGGACAGCACGTGGTCCACCGGAACCCAGGAGGCGCCGGCCGCGTCGGTGCCCGCGATCGGTTCCGGCAGCGCCGGGGCGATCGCCAGATACGCCACGGACAACACCCGTCCCCGCGGATCCCGGCCCGGAGCGCCGTAGGCGCCCAGCTGTTCCAGGTGCAGCCGCGAATCGCGGAGTTCGGACTCCTCCCGCAGTTCCCGGTAGGCGGCGTCCACGAGACCCTCACCGAGGTTGTTGAGGAAACCGCCGGGTAGCGCCCTTTTCCCCCGGTAGGGCTCGATTCCCCGCTCCACCAGCAGCACATGCAGCCGGGATTCGCGGAGCGTCAGGATCACCAGGTCGACCGCCACGAGGACGGTCGGTGCGGACCAGCGCTGCTCGGACATGCGCAGGACCGTACCTTCTTGTCAAACTGACATGAATGGGTTCCACGGGGAATCCCCCGAACATCGCAACGGGGTCGTGGCGGGCTCGTACAGCCCGCGGTACCAGGGCACCAAGGGAGCCGCAGGTGGGTCCCGGCGTTCACACGAACAGAGCAGTCCACCGCGGCCGCGGATCACCGAACCACCATCGCGCGGCCCCGGCGATGTCACCAGAGCCGCTTGGCTGGATGGTCGACCTCTGGACCGCAGGGCGAAGTGACCGGCTCCGGTCACGACCAAGCGCGCGTCATCACGCCCGGCTCTGCCAAGTCTCCGAAGAGCCACCCGAACCGCTCAAGGTCCGCTGTCCGCACCTCGGCCGTAGAGCGGCGGGCGTGTCGGTTCAGGCAGCGGCGGAGATACTCATCCGGGACAGCCCCAGTCAGTTCTGCGGCACGATCGTCGACCGCAACGATGACCCCCTCCGGGACATCCCGGATCCATACCTCCCCCACGGCACCAACTCCGGGTACCGATGCTGACAGACGAGCCGGACGCGACCCCCCGCGAGGTCGCCCGAGGGCTACGCGTGATTCTCCCGGGCGTAGGGGCGTGACCACAACGCCGCCTGCAGGGTCACCGCCTTGAACCACGCCTGCTGCATCTTCTCCACCTGTTCGAGGCTGTGTCCCTTGGCGGCGAGGAAGTCCCGCATGGTTGCCGTGATCGGATAGATGAACGCGACCAGGTAGCGCAGCGGGATCGGCGTGCTGGCGTCCACGTCATCGGTGACGTTCTTCTTGTCGACGGTGTGCCGCAGGGCGATCTCCTCCTGATAGTCCAGCCACGCCCGGTCGAACGGGCGGCGGCAGGTGTCCAGGATCCACTGCGCGAACCGGGGCCGCACCCGGTCCAGGTAGCGCTGGATCGGCTCCCCACCGGGGGTGGAGAAGTACGCGATCAGGTGCGGATGGTCGGCCACGAAGCCGTACCACACGTCCAGCACCCGGTCGGTCTGGTCTTCGAGCACGTCACCGGCCGTCCGCAGCGCCGCGCGGTCGTCGTCGGTGAACATGACGGTCTGCAGGAGGTGGTCGAGGTCCTCCTCGGTCATCGGTGACCGCGTGGCCGTGCGGCCGAAGTCGTACCCGGCGATGTCGATCGTCTTCTGCTGGGTGGCCATCCCGCCCCTCCTCGGAGTCCGCGCACAGTGGCTGCCGTACCCCGGGTGTGCCCGTGGGCGGGACGGACAAACCCGTAGCGGTGCCGGTGGGAAGGCGGCGTCCCCACCGCCGAGGCCGGATGCCGTGGTGTGAGCGTCCGACACGCCGCTCTCGCCACCACGCCGGTCCGCCCGGTCAGGCGCGGGTGTTCACGCTCACCGGCCAGGAACCCGTCGGCGGGACCCAACCCTGGAGCTCGGCGTACTGACTGACCCGCGTGTCGCAGTTGATCACCTGGAAGTGCAGGTGCGGTCCGGTGGAGTTGCCCGTGCTGCCGGACCAGGCGACGACCCGCCCCTGGGGAACCCGGGTCCCGGCGTCGTGCAGCGCGCGGTTGAGGTGCGCGTACTGGGTGCACAGGCCGTTGGAGTGCCGGATGATGACTTCGATGCCGTTGGCCTGGTACGGCGACCGGCCCGAGTACACGATCGTCCCGGCCTGTGCGGCGGAGACCTCGTAGTTCGCCGGGAGGCGGAAGTCCCACGCGTGCTCGTTGTACGGACCGGTGTGCGAGTAGGTTCCTTCCGGACCCTGGGTGACCTGGTACGCCTCCCCCGCCGGGTACGGCAGTGCGTAGTAGTGGTCGGCGGCCGACGCGGGTGCGGCCGTGCCGAACGCAACCGCCGGGGCCGCGAGCGCGGTCGATGCCGCCGCACCCACCCTACGCAGCACTCTTTTCACCCTGTCGGACATCGTGCCCACCTCCTCGTCGGAAGTGCCGGGAAGAGGTCCCGGCACGGACACAGTCCACCAAGGCGATCGGTCCGGACCAAACAACTTCGGTCCCGTGCGGGCCGTGTTCACCGAAAAGTGCACAGCTGCGTGGCGTCCATGCGCGGGAGCGGAGCACACGTCGTCGCCACGACCCGGCGCGCCAGCCCGGTGCTCCGCTCTTCCGGCAGCGTCGGAGTGGTCATCGGCCGAGTCGGTCAAATGCCTCCGCATAGCGCGGCAGCTCCTCGCCGAGAACCTGCTCCAGCAGCTCCGCACGGCCGTCCTTTTCCGGACACCCCCACATTGCCTGCCGGGCCACGCCGTGCGTCGGCCGAATTCCAGCTTCGGCACGACGTCGCTGCGCAGCAGGCTCCGGCGTCCCGGTGTCCTCAGTCCCCGGACTCATGCTCACCCGTGGAGTCGGGATAGCTGCGCGGCGTCCACACCACGCGGGTGCCGTCCGGCTGCTCGCGCACCCGGGTGCGCGACGAGCCGACGATCAGCAGGGTGCGCATGTCCACCGTCTCCGCGTCGAACCCGGCGAGGGTATCCACC
>NZ_KB912508.1 GCF_000383775.1 Saccharomonospora halophila 8 | reverse complement strand
GGCGGCGGCGGCGCTGCTCGGCATGCTCGTCGCGGCGCTGTGGCTGGCTCCGGCCTCGGCCACGGAGCAGGACAACGACTCCGCCACGACCTCGGGTGACGCGGCGGCCGCCCAGGAACAGGTGCTGACCTGGACCGCGGACGACCGGCTCGACACCTACGCCTCCGCGCCGGAGACGGCGACCGCGGGCACGGCGACGATCGTGTTCGAGAACAGCACCGACACGGGCAACACCACCGGTGTGGCGCACACGTTGACGTTCGACACCACCACCCCCGGCTACAACCACGATGTGGATCTCAACATCGTGGCGAGCCCCTTCGACGCCGACGGGGGCAGGCACGAGGCGCAGGTGGAGCTCACACCGGGCACCTACCGCTACTACTGCGACATGCCCGGCCACGGACAGATGACCGGCGAGCTCGTCGTCACCGAGTCCGGGGGCGGGGACACCACGCCGCCGGAGGTCACCGCGGAGGTGACCGGTGAGCGGGACGCCGACGGCGCCTACGTCGGCTCGGCCACGGTCGAGCTGACGGCCTCGGACGACTCCGGGGTGGCCGGTGTGGAGTACGAGCTGGACGACACCGGGTTCCAGAGCTATTCGGACCCGGTCACCGTGGAGGAACCGGGGGACCACTCGGTGCAGTACCGCGCCACCGACACCGCGGGCAACACCTCCTCGGTGGGATCGGTGTCGTTCACGGTGGTCGAGCCCGCGCCGGACGACAGCACACCGCCGGAGGTCTCGGCGCAGGTGACCGGCGAGCAGAACGCGGACGGCGCCTACGTCGGTTCCGCGACGGTCGAGGTGGCCGCCTCGGACGAGTCCGGGGTGGACAGCGTCGAGTACGAGCTCGACGGGGCCGGTTTCACGCCGTACACGGAGCCGGTCGCGGTCGATCAGCCGGGCGAGCACACGGTCCGCTACCGCGCCACCGACAGCGTCGGCAACACCTCCACGGTGGGGTCGGTGTCGTTCACGGTCGTGGAGCCCACGCCGGAGGACACCACGCCGCCGGAGGTCAGCGCCGACGTCACCGGTGAGCAGGACGCCGGGGGCAACTACCTCGACTCGGCCACGGTGACGGTCACGGCGACCGACGCCGACTCCGGCGTCGCGTCGATCGAGTACGCGCTGAACGACGCGGGATTCACCGCGTACGCCGGCCCGGTGACCGTGGACGAGCCCGGCGACCACACGGTGCGCTACCGCGCCACCGACGAGGCGGGCAACACGTCGCAGGCGGGGTCGGTGTCGTTCACCGTGGTCGAGCCTCCGCCGGAGGACACCACGCCGCCGGAGGTCAGCGCCGAGGTGACCGGTGAGCGGGACGGCGACGGTGCCTACATCGGCTCGGCCACGGTCACGGTGACGGCCACGGACGCCGACTCCGGGGTCGCGTCGGTCGAGTACGCCGTCGGTGACGGGGCGTTCGAGCCCTACACCGGCCCGGTCGTGGTCAACGCCGCGGGTGAGCACACGGTGTGGTTCCGGGCGTCGGACAACGCCGGCAACACCGCCGAGGCCGACTCGGTGGCGTTCACCGTGGTCGAACCCGCTCCGGAGGACGTCACTCCGCCCGAGGTCAGCGCCGAGGTGACCGGTGAGCGGGACGCCGACGGTGCCTACGTCGGCTCCGCCACGGTCACGGTGACGGCCACGGACGCCGATTCCGGTGTCGCGTCGGTCGAGTACGCCGTCGACGAGGGGGAGTACCGGTTCTACGAGGGCCCGGTGACCCTCGACCGCGCCGGTGCGTACACCGTGCGATTCCGCGCCACCGACAACGCGGAGAACACGGCCTCCGGTGACGTCTCGTTCACCGTGGTCGCCGGCGGCGACGACGCCTGCCCCGACTCGGACACGCGGGAGACCGTCGTCATCGGGGACAACGACACCGGTGTGGCCAATGTGGACACCGGGAACGGCTGCACGATCAACGACCTGATCGACGAGGACGCCGGGTACGAAAACCACGGCGCGTTCGTCGACCACGTCTCGACGGTGGCCGATGAGCTCGCCGAGGAGGGCATTATCGAGAAGCGGGAGAAGGGCCGCCTCGTGCGTGCCGCCGCCCGCTCCGACGTGGGCAAGTGATCAGTTGTAGATAAGCGAGACGCGTGGGGCGCCCCGGATCCGTCCGGGGCGCCCTTTCGCGCTCGCGGGCCGGGGGCGCCACAACCGGTCCTCGCGCAGCTCGTCGAAAACCGACTGTGTCGACCATGCACCGCTCGCCGGAGGGGGTTCCGGTAGGTGTCGGAGGCCGTCCGGGTCTGCCGCGGGGATCAACGTGCCTCCAGCGATCGACCTGTCCCGGGCAACCGTCGTCCGGTGCGGCGGCGCGAGCAGCGCGACGGGCTCGCCGCCATCCGTGACGTCCACTGTTTCCCCCGTTCGTACGTGTTGTGCGGCAGCCCGGGACACATGCGCAGCGAGATCCGACCGTAGCGCCGAGACTGCCACGCTAATGTAGCGCGATACGTGGAGCTGGTCCAGTGTCGCGAAGGGCCGACTCGGGCCTGCTCACGGCCGCGCACCGGCGTCCAGGCTTTCCGGTAGCGGTGCGGCGGCTTCCGCGAGGTTGTCGAGCAGGCGGGTGGTGACCTGTTCCTCGGCGACCACCCGGTCGTGTTCCCGGATCGCCGGGGCGAGGTCCGCGTCCCACGGCGCGTCGGTGACCCGGCCGGGGGCGGGCGCGGGGACGTCGGCGCGGAGGCCGTCGAGGTAGTCG
>NZ_KB912507.1:19946-22757 GCF_000383775.1 Saccharomonospora halophila 8 | reverse complement strand
GCCACGGCCGCCACGGCCGTGAGCGCGAACACCAACCGCGCGTCGGTGACCGCCGCGGCGACCGGGTCGCTCCCCGCCAGCGCGCGCGGGAGGCCGAACAGGGACATCACCGGGCCGTACGGCGTGTAGTCGTAGACACCCGGGTCGTCGAGTGCGGCGGTGTCGGCGTACGGCGTTCCGGTCTCCAGCAACCGCTGCGCCGAGCGCTCGATCACCCACACCTCGGGCTGGGCGTTCCACACATTCGGGTCGCCCGCCCAGTCGCCGCCCGTGATCCCGCGGCGGATGACGAGCGTGACCAACGGCGCCAGCATGCCCACGGCCGCCACCAGGCCGACGCCGACCCACCGGGACCACACGGCCGGAACGGGTGGGAACCGGTCGACCGGCAGGCGGGTGCGGGTCCGGAGGGCGAGCACCGACAGCGTGGTGTGCAGCAACGCGAGCGTGTAGGTGGCGGTGGCGAACGCCCCCCAGACACGGAAGCCGAGGTGCTTGTCGGTGAGCGCCAGTACGAGTGCGTAGACCGCGCAGCCCAGGTACAACGCGCCGTCCAGGCACAACGGCCGGACGCCCCTCCCGCGCCCCGTCCCGCCGACCGCCGGTGTTTCCATGGCGCCCGAGACTACGCGAGCGCACGGTGACCGTTGTGGGAAACCGAGGGGACCGGCGTCGGTACCTCGCGGGCCACCGGCCCGTCACTGTCGGTACCGGGCGGCAGAATGCGGGGCGCACGGTCGCGGCGGCGGTGCCTGCGGTGCCTGCGGTGCCCTGCCGGACGCGACGGCGATGACGGGCGGCCCGGGTCGGGTCCGGGAAGGGGTTGCTGGTGGACAACACATGGTCGCTGCTGCGTGGCGCGATGAACGCGGCAGAGACGCCCACGGGTCTGCGTGCGGGGACGGTGCGCCGGGTCGCCCGGTTCGCCCGGCCGCACTGGCGCAGGCTCGCGGTGTTCGGCGTCCTGACCGTGGTCTCCGCCGTGCTGGCGGTGAGTACGCCCCTGCTGGCCGGGCGGGTGGTCGACGTCATCGTGGGGGACGGTGCGGCGACCACGGTCGTGTGGCTGGCACTGCTCATCGCGGGTATCGCCGTCGCCGACGCGGGCGTGGGGCTGGCGGAGCGGTGGCAGTCCGCGCACATCGGGGAGGGGCTGATCTTCGACCTGCGCCGGGCGGTGTTCGAGCACGTCCAGCGGATGCCGGTCGCGTTCTTCGCGCGCAGCCGCACCGGCGCACTGGTGAGCAGGCTGAACAACGACGTCATCGGGGCCCAGCGCACCTTCACCGCCACGCTGTCCGGGCTGGTCACCAACGTGGTGCAGCTACTGCTGTCGTTCGCCGTGATGGTGACCCTCTCCTGGCAGGTGACGCTGCTGGCGCTGGCGCTGCTGCCGGTGTTCGTGCTGCCCGCGCGGCGGATCGGCAGGCGCATGGCAGCGCTGCAGCACGAGGCGGCCGGGCTCAACGCCTCGATGACCGACCAGATGACCGAACGGTTCTCCGCTCCCGGCGCGACCCTGGTGAAGCTGTTCGGCAGGCCGGGCGTCGAGGTGGACGAGTTCGGTGCCCGGGCGGGCCGGGTCCGCGACATCGGGGTACGGACCGCGATGCTGACCCGGTGGTTCATGACCAACCTCACGCTGGTCTCCGCGCTGGCCCAGGCCCTGGTCTACGGGCTGGGCGGCTGGCTGGCGTTGCGCGGCACCCTGGACGCGGGCACCGTGGTCTCCCTGGCCCTGCTGCTGACCCGCCTCTACACCCCGCTGACCGCGCTGGCCAACGTGCGCGTCGACGTGATGACCGCACTGGTGTCGTTCGAGCGGATCTTCGAGGTGCTCGATCTGCGGCCGATGCTCACCGAGAGCGATCGGCCCACACCACTGCCCGAGGGTGGGGTCTCCCTGGAGTTCGACGACGTCCGGTTCGCCTACCCGTCCGCGGAGCGGTACTCCCTCGCCTCGCTGGAGGAGGTCGCCGTGGTCGACGACCGCGGTGGTGAGCAGGTGCTGCACGGGATCGACTTCCGCGTCGAACCGGGACGGATGGTGGCGCTGGTCGGCTCGTCGGGGGCGGGCAAGTCCACCATCGCGGCGCTGGTGCCCCGGTTGTACGACCCGGATTCCGGCAGCGTGCGGTTGTCCGGGGTGGATGTCCGGGACCTCTCCTTCGCGACCGTGCGCGGGACCGTCGGCCTGGTGACCCAGGACGGACACCTGTTCCACGACACCATCCGGGCCAATCTGACCTACGCCGCGCCGGCGGCGGACGAGGCCGACATCTGGGACGCGCTCGGCCGTGCGCGGCTGGAGCCGTTGGTCCGGTCCCTGCCGGACGGGCTGGACACCGTCGTCGGCGAGCGCGGATACCGGTTGTCCGGGGGTGAGCGGCAACGGCTGACCATCGCGCGGTTGCTGCTGGCGCGACCGCGGGTGGTGGTACTGGACGAGGCCACCGCGCACCTCGACTCGGAATCCGAGGCCGCGGTGGGGGCGGCACTGGCCGACGCGCTGCGGGGCCGCACGGCGATCGTGATCGCGCACCGGCTGTCGACCGTGCGCGCCGCCGACGAGATCCTCGTGGTGGAGCAGGGCCATATCGTGGAACGCGGAGACCACTCCGAACTGCTGGAGCACGACGGCCGCTACGCGGAGCTGCACCGGACGCAGTTCGCCACCGGGACCGAACGGTCGATGGCGTGACCGCGCCGGGCACGCCGACACCGGCCACGGGGTCACCGGCAGGCACCCCGGCACCGGGTGGCCCCGGACCCCACCCCGGCCCCGGACCGTGGCTGTCGACGTGGCCGACG
>NZ_KB912507.1:15619-19846 GCF_000383775.1 Saccharomonospora halophila 8 | reverse complement strand
GTCGGCCTCCGCGCGGGCGCGACCGTGCACCTCGCCGGCCACCGAGAGCACCAGCTGTTCGAGCGTGGCCCGGTCGAGTGTCACCTGCTCGGCCCGGCCCGCGCCCGGGTCTCCGTCCGTCGGGTCCGTGGGCGTGCGCGAGTCGACGAGGTGCGCCATCCACCGGCGCGCGATGTCGGACAAACCTGGTGCCTCACCAGGAAGCGCCACACTCCACCTCACACGTTCCCACAGCCGATCGAGAGTGCCTCCGCGTCGGAGGGTACTGCTGTCGGAGGGTACCGCCGACGGGATCCACCGACGGGAACCACGGCCGGATTCCGCCGACGTCCGGGCGCGTCGCGTCCGGACCGTGCCGACGTTGCCACCGCATCATGCCGCAGGCACGGTGTCCAGCGCCTGGACGGGGCATCTCCTCGCTCGTTAGTGGTCCGTGGTACTACGCTCCGTGACTCTCGTGGCTCAGAGCGGTCGCAGGTGGACGGGAAGGCCGTCGACCGGCACGGGCAACGAGACGTAGTCCCACCGGGCCCGGTAGTCGGAGGGTACGGACCACCGGTAGTGGCGCACCATCTCGTGCAGCAGAGCTTTCACCTCGTACATGCCGAAGTGCAGACCGATGCACTTGTGTGCCCCGCCCCCGAAGGGGATCCAGGAATACCGGTGGGACCGGTCCTCCCGCCGGGAGTCGGCGAACCGCTCCGGGTCGAAGGTGTGCGGCGCGGTCCACCGCTGCGGATCGAAGTGGTTCACCGCCGGTGCGACACTGACCATCGTTCCCCCGGGGATGTGGTGCCCGAGGATCTCGGTGTCGGTCACGGCCGTGCGGGGCAGGGTCGGGACCGGTGCCACCAGCCGCAGCGCCTCCCGGATGACCAGGTCCAGCGAGTGCAGCCGGTCGAGTGCGTCGGCGTCGGGCAGGTCGTCGCCGAGTTCCCGGGACTCCTGCCGCACCCGTTCCTGCCACTCGGGGTGCCGGGCGAGGTAGTAGGCGGCGGCGGTCGTGGTGATCGTCGACGTGTCGTGCGCGGCCATCATGAGGAAGATCATGTGGTTGATGACGTCGGCGTCGGTGAACCGTTCGCCGTCCGACGTGGTCGCGTGCGCCAGCGCGGAGAACAGGTCGCCGGCGTCGTGCGCGCGCTTGCCCGGCAGATGCGTGGCGAAGTAGTCCTCGAGGACCTTCCGCCCGTCCAGCCCCGCCTTGTACCGGCCGCCCGGCACCGGTCGCCGCACCAGTGCCGTGGCCGCACGCACCGTGGCCACGAACGCGCGGTTGAGGGCGTGTGCCTCCGGCCCGGTGCGCATGCCCATGAACACCCGGGTGGCCACGTCCAGGGTGAGCTGTTTCAGACCGTCGTAGAGGCGCCGGTCGCCGTGTCCCCAGGCGGCGACCCCGTCCCGCACGGTCGGGGCGAGCTGGTCGACGTAGCCGACGATCCGGTCGCGGGTGAACGCCTGTTGCATGATGCGCCGGTGCTGCATGTGCTCGTCGAAGTCGAGCAGCATCAGACCCCGGTGGAAGAACCGGTCGATGAGGAAGCGCCACCCCTCCTGGGAGAACGCCTTGTCCTTGTTCACCAGCACGGCCTGGGTGGCCTCGGCGCCGGTGACGGCGACGATCCGGCGCCCGAAGGCGCCGGAGAAGTACACCGGGCCGAACCGTTCGTACCGGCGCAGGCTGTAGTCGACGCCGTAGCGCATCATCATCAGCGAGTGCCCGAGCACCGGGGGTCCGTCGTCCCCGAGCACGGGGGACAGGCCGCTGCCCGCCGGGGCGGGTGCCAGCTCCCGCACCGGCCACCGCCGGTCGCGCAGGTACCGGTCCACCGCCCCCGGTAACGGCAACGCCGTCAACGGCGGCATCCGTTGCCGCACGGTGTCCGCCACGCGGTCCAGGGTCGTGGTCACCGCGATCCACCTCCTCGTCGAGCCGGCCGCCCCTCACCCTCCCCTCTTGTTGGCGCAGTGACAATACCCTGACGCGGTGACGCGCCGGCCTCCGTCGGAGACGCCGTGTCGTCGGCGTCGGGATCCGGCGCGGTTCCCGTCCCGCCACGGGATGCGTCCAGAAGCCGGAAGTCGGACAGCGCCACCCGCCGGGTGCGGCGGCGGTACTCCCCCGTCCGGCCGGGCCAGTTGGTGACGACGCGCCCGTGCTCGTCGCGGTACCAGCTCTCGCACCGGGTCCACACCGAACCCCGCAGGCGGCCCTGGATCTCGTCGTCCCAGCGCCGCTCGACCTCCGGCCGGACGTCGAGGGCGACACCCGGCCGCCGCGTGAGCGTGCGCACCGCGTCGGCGAGGTAGCGCGCCTGGCTCTCCAGCATGTGGATGACCGAGCCCCCGCCGAGGTTGGTGTTCGGCCCGTACATCAGGAACATGTTCGGGAATCCGGGGACGGTGATGCCCAGGTGCGCCCGCGCACCCCCGGACCAGGCCTGTGCGAGCGTGCGCCCGCCGAGCCCGCGCACGGTCATCGGGCCGAGCATGTCCGTGGCGGCGAATCCGGTGCCGTAGATGAGGACGTCGGCCTCGTGGTGCACCCCGCCGCGGGTGGTGACCCCGGTCGCCGTCACCTCGGCGACCGGGTCGGTGACCAGCTCCACATTGGGCTCGGCCAGGGCGGGGAGATAGTCGTTGCTGAACAGCACCCGTTTGCAGCCGAGGGCGTAGTCGGGGGTGAGGCGGCGGCGCAGCCGAGGGTCGGGGACCTGGTTACGCAGGTGCCTGCGGGTCTGCCACTCGAACAGCGGGGTGAACGCCTGCCAGCGGGACAGACAGACCTGGGCGAATTCGGCGTAGAGCCAGAAGGAGAGCCGGTCGGCGGTCTGCAGCCACGGCGCAGCCCGCAGGAGCCTGCGCCGCCACCCGGTGTAGACCCGGTCGCGCTTGGGCATGAGGTACTGCGCCGAGCGCTGGAACACCGTCAGTTCGGCGACCTCAGGCCGGATGCGCGGCACGAACTGCACCGCGCTCGCCCCGGTCCCGATCACGGCGACCCGCTTGTCCCGCAGGTCCACCTCGTGGTTCCAGCGCGCGGAGTGGAAGGACGTGCCGCGGAAGGTCCCGATGCCGGGGACGGACGGGTAGGCCGGCCGGGAGAGCTGGCCGGTGGCGGGGACGAACACGCGTGTGGCGAAGGTGGTCCCGTCCGTGGTGGTCACCGTCCACCGGCCGGTGTCGGCGTCGAACTCGGCCGCGTCCACCTCGGTGCCGAACCGGACGTGGTTCAGGACGCCGCAGCGCCGGGCGACCCGTTCGAGGTAGGCGAGGATGTCGGGCTGTTCCGCGTACCGGCGCGGCCAGGGGGTGTTGCGGGCGAACGAGAACGAGTACAGCGGCGACGGGACGTCGCAGCCCGCGCCGGGATAGGTGTTGTCCCGCCAGACACCGCCGGGCGAGTCCGCGGACTCCAGCACGACGAAGTCGTGGATCCCGGCCCGGCGCAGTTCGATCGCGGCGGCCACGCCGCCGAAGCCCGCTCCGACGACGAGTGCGGTCGTGCTGATGATCTCCATGCCGGGACGCTAGGGGCCGCGCTCCCTCCACCGACAGCCGTCCGGGGGACACGTTGTTGATATTTTCGGACACGTGGTGGACTGGGACTTCCCGCGGGGCGTGGCCAGTGTCGCGCTCCTGGTCGACTTCGCGGTCGAGTGCGGCGTCCCGGCGGAGCGGGTGCTGGCCGGAACCGGTCTCGACCCCGCCACGGTCGCCGACCCGCTGGCGCAGGTCGAGGCGCAGCAGGAACTCGCGGTGGTGCGCAACCTGGTCGCCGGGTGTGCCGGCGATCCGGCCGAGCTGGGGGAGCGGGTGGGGCGGCGGTATCACGCCACCGCCTACGGGATCTGGGGCTTCGCGGTCACCAGTTCCCCGACCGTGGGCGACGCGATCCGGCTCGCCCTGCGTTACGTCGAGCTGACCTACGTCTTCTGTGTGCCCCGGCTCCGGGCGGACGGCGACTGGGTGTACCTGGACTGGCACGCCGACGCCGTGCCCGCCGACGTCCGGCCGTTCCTGCTCGCCCGGGACGTCACGGCGAGCCGCACCCTGATGTCCGAACTCCTCGGGGTCCGTCCGGGACGGGAACCCGGGCGCGACCGGCTGCGGCTCCCGCGGCGGTTGCTCGACCGCCGGATGCCCCAGGCCAACGAACACACCGCGGCGTTGTGCGAGCGGCAGTGCCGCGAGCTGCTGTCCCGGCGGCGCGAGCGCACCGGCGTG
>NZ_KB912507.1:12244-15519 GCF_000383775.1 Saccharomonospora halophila 8 | reverse complement strand
GTGCCTGCGGCGTCCGCTGGGGCACGTCGCCGGCGCCCGCAGCGGCGACAAGGGCGGCGACGCCAACCTCGGGGTGTGGGTGCGTTCGGAGTCCGCCTGGCGGTGGCTGGCGCACACGCTCACCGTGGACACGCTGCGCCTGCTGCTGCCGGAGACCGCCGACCTGCCGGTGCGCCGGTACGTCCTGCCCAACCTGTACGCGGTCAACTTCGTCGTCGGGGACGTCCTCGGTGCCGGGGTGGCCTCCCAGTCCCGGTTCGATCCGCAGGCCAAGGCCCTCGGGGAGTGGTTGCGGAGCCGGTACGTCGACATCCCGGAGGTGTTGTTGTGAGCTCCGAGCCCGCCACGGGCGTCGCCGATCCGTTCACCACGCCGGAGCGGGTCGAGCTCCGCGGTACGGTGCGCCGCTTCGTGGAGCGCGAGGTCGTGCCGTACCTCGACGAGTGGGAGCGGCAGGGGGAGCTGCCCCGCTCGCTGCACCGTCGTGCGGGGGAGATCGGCCTGCTCGGGATCTCCTTCCCGGAGGAGGTCGGCGGCTCCGGCGGCGACTACCTCGACGCGCTGACCGTCACTGAGGAGATCCACCAGGCGGGCGGGTCCGGCGGTGTGGTCGCCTCCCTGCTCACCGGCGGGATCGCCCTCCCGCACCTCGCGGCGGCCGGTGACGACGCCCAGATCCAGGCGTGGGTCCGGCCCACCCTGGCGGGGGAGAAGATCGGGTCCCTGGCCATCACCGAACCGGACGGCGGCTCGGACGTGGCCTCCCTGCGCACCACCGCGCGCCGGGACGGCGACCACTACGTCGTCAACGGCGCGAAGACGTTCATCACCTCCGGTTGCCGGGCCGATTTCGTGACCACGGCCGTGCGCACCGGCGGGGACGGTGCCCACGGGATCTCGCTGCTGGTCGTCGAGCGGGACACGCCCGGGTTCACGGTGACCCGCAAGCTGGAGAAGATGGGCTGGCACTGCTCGGACACCGCCGAGCTCTCCTTCGACGACGCCCGGGTACCGGTCGCCAACCTGGTCGGCGCGGAGAACAGCGGGTTCGCCCAGATAGCCACCCAGTTCGTCACCGAACGGCTCTCGCTGGCGGTGCAGGCCTACGCCACGGCGCAGCGGGCGCTGGACCTGGCCGTGCGGTGGTGCCGCGACCGGGAGACGTTCGGCCGGCCGCTGATCTCCCGGCAGGTGGTGCAGCACCGCCTGGTGGAGATGGCCCGCCGCGTCGACCTGGCCCGCACCTACACCCGCCAGGCCGCGATCCGGCACGCCGCCGGACAGGACGCGATCACCCAGACGTGCTTCGCGAAGAACTCCGCGGTCGAGCTGGGCGAGTGGGTGGTCGACCAGGCGGTGCAGCTGCACGGCGGACTCGGTTACATGCGCGAGTCCGAAGTGGAACGGCACTACCGGGACATGCGCATCCTCGGCATCGGCGGCGGTACCGACGAGATCATGAACCAGCTCGCGGCGGGCACGTTGGGGTACTCGGCATGACGGTGCTGCGCTCCACACTGGACGTCTCCGGCGACGAGTACGCCGCGAACCGGCGGGCCATGCTCGGCAGACTCGACGAGGTGGCCACCGAGCACGCCAAGGCGGTCGCCGGGGGCGGCGAGAAGTACGTGACCCGGCACCACGAGCGCGGCAAGCTCACCGTGCGGGAGCGGATCGAGCTGCTGCTCGACGCGGACGCCCCGTTCCTGGAGCTGTCCCCGCTGGCCGGGTGGGGCAGTGACTACCCGGTCGGTGCCAGTGTGGTCACCGGCATCGGCGTCGTCTCCGGCGTCGAGTGCATGATCATCGGGCACGACCCCACAGTCCGGGGTGGGGCCAGCAACCCGTGGACGGTGCGCAAGATCTTCCGGGCCTGTGACATCGCCCTGGAGAACCGGCTGCCGGTGATCAACCTGGTCGAGTCCGGGGGTGCGGACCTGCCGAGCCAGAAGGAGATCTTCATCCCCGGCGGCCGGTTGTTCCGTGACCTCACCCGGCTCTCCGCCGCCGGGATCCCGACGATCGCGCTGGTGTTCGGCAACTCCACCGCGGGCGGCGCGTACGTGCCCGGCATGTCCGACCACGTCGTCATGGTGGAGAAGGCGTCGAAGGTGTTCCTCGGCGGCCCGCCCCTGGTGAAGATGGCGACCGGGGAGGAGGCCGACGAGGAGGAGCTCGGCGGCGCCGCCATGCACGCCCGCACCTCCGGGTTGGCCGACCATCTCGCCCGCGACGAACCCGACGCCCTCCGCCTCGGCAGGCGGATCGTCGCCCGGCTGAACCGGCACAAGGCCGGGCCTGCGCCCGCCCCGGCCGTCGCCCCCCGCTACCCGGAGGAGGAGCTGGTGGGCCTCGTGCCCGACGGGCTCCGGACTCCGTTCGATCCGCGCGAGGTACTGGCCCGGGTGGTCGACGACTCGGACTTCGACGAGTTCAAGCCCGAGTACGGCGACAGCCTGGTCACCGGCTGGGCGCGGATCCACGGCTACCCCGTCGGGGTGCTCGCCAACGCCCGCGGGGTGTTGTTCAGCGAGGAGTCCCAGAAGGCCGCCCAGTTCATCCAACTCGCCAACCAGGCCGACACGCCGCTGCTGTTCCTGCACAACACCACCGGGTACATGGTGGGCACCGACTACGAACAGGGTGGCATCATCAAGCACGGCGCGATGATGATCAACGCGGTGTCCAACAGCCGGGTGCCGCACCTGTCCGTCCTGCTCGGGGCGTCCTACGGCGCGGGCCACTACGGCATGTGCGGCCGCGCCTACGACCCCCGGTTCCTGTTCGCCTGGCCCAGCGCCAAGTCGGCGGTGATGGGGCCGCAACAGCTCGCCGGGGTCCTGTCCCTCGTCTCCCGCGCCGCCGCCGAGGCCCGGGGCGGCGCGTTCGACGCCGAGGGCGACGCCGCCATGCGGGAGGCGGTGGAGTCGCAGATCGAGGCGGAGTCGCTGCCGATGTTCCTGTCCGGCCGGCTCTACGACGACGGGGTCATCGACCCCCGGGACACCCGTACCGTGCTGGGCCTGTGCCTGTCGGCGATCCACACCGGCGAGGTCCGGGGCGCGCGGTTCGACGGCGCCGGATTCGGCGTCTTCCGGATGTGAGGGGCCAGACGTGATCGAGAACCTGCTCGTCGCCAACCGCGGGGAGATCGCCCGCCGGGTGTTCCGCACCTGCGCCGAGGCCGGCATCGGCACCGTCGCGGTGTACTCCGACGCCGACCGCGACGCCGAGCACGTGCACGCCGCCGACGCGGCGGTGCGGCTGCCGGGCGA
>NZ_KB912507.1:9153-12144 GCF_000383775.1 Saccharomonospora halophila 8 | reverse complement strand
CCCGGCACCGTGCACACCGCCGCCGAGGCCGTGGAGGCCGCGGGCGGGCACGCCCTGCCGATCGTGGGCGACGTCCGGGACGACGAGGTCGTCGCGGAGGCGGTGCGGCGCACGGCCGAGCAGTTCGGCGGTGTGGACATCGTGGTGAACAACGCCAGTGCGATCGACCTGACCCCGTCGGAGTCGATCCCGATGAAGCGGTACGACCTGATGCAGGACATCAACGCGCGCGGGTCGTTCCTGCTCTCCCGCACCGCGATCCCCGAGCTGCGCGGGGCGGCCAATCCGCACATCCTCACGCTGTCCCCGCCGATCCGGCTGGAGCAGGAGTGGTTCACCGCGGGCCACCTCGCCTACAGCATCGCGAAGTACTCGATGAGTCTGGTCACCGTCGGGCTGGCCGCGGAACTGCGGTCCGACGGGATCGCGGCGAACTCCCTCTGGCCGCGTACCACCATCGACACCGCCGCGATCCGCAACGTCGTCGGCGCGGAGTTGTCCAGCCGGTCCCGGACCCCGGAGATCATGGCCGACGCCGCGCACGCGATCCTGACCCGGCCCGCGGCGGAGACCACCGGACAGTTCTTCATCGACGACGAGGTGCTCGCCGCCGAGGGGGTCACCGACCTGTCCGGGTACCGCCTCGCCCCGAGCGAGGCCGACCTGCAACTCGACTTCTGGGTCGATCCGGTCGATGGTGCGTGAACCCCGGCAGGAACGCAGCCGGACCACGCGACGGCGGCTGGTGGACGCCGCCGTCTCGTGCCTGGGAGAACGCGGCTGGACCGGAACCACGGTCGGGGTGATCGCCGAGCGGGCGGGCGTCTCCCGGGGCGCGGCCCAGCATCACTTCCCGACCCGCGAGGAGCTCGTGGTCGCGGCGGTGGAGTTCCTCGCCGAGGAGCAGATCGCCGAACTGCGACGCCGGGCGGCCGAACTGCCGCAGGGGCCGTCCCGTGCCTACCCGGTGGCGCGGATGCTGCTGGACCTCTACACCGGGCCGAAGTTCCGCGCCGCCCTGCACCTGTGGGTGGCGGCCTCCACGGACGAGGCGCTGCGCGCGGTCCTCGCGCCACTGGAGGCGCGGGTCGGCAAGGAGGCGCACCGGGTCGCCCTGGAACTGCTCGGCGCCGACGAGTCCCGACCCGGGGTCCGCGAGACCGTGCAGGCCACCCTCGACCTCGCCCGCGGGCTGGGGCTGGCGAGCCTGCTCACCGACGACACCCGCCGCCGGGAGCGGCTGGCCCGGCAGTGGGCCACGCTCCTCGAACCCGTGGTGGGCGGGGCCCGGGACTGAGCGGGTTCCCGGTGTCCGGCTGTCGTCCCGGGGCGGGTGGCGCCTGAGGTGAGCGAGCGCTTAGTATGTCACCCGTCGGTGGTCGCGTGCGGGCGCGGCACGGGGTTTTCCGGAGCAACCGGAGCAACCGGACCGGGCGGCCGGGCGGGAGGTGCGTGCGTGGGTCGTGAGCGGCGTCGCCTGCGCGTTCAGTCCGGCGTGGCGCCGAGCATCCGCAGGGCCAGTGCGGCGTACTCGGCACCGAGGTCGGTGGGGGACTTGCGCGTGCGCTCGCTGTACCACCGGGCCACGTCGATGGCCAACGAGAGCACCGCACGGGCCGCGGTGGTGGTGTCGGCGACGGTGAAGTCCCCCGAGGCGACCCCCTCGGCCACGAGGTCGCGCACGATGCGCTCGATCTCCCGGCGCAGGTCGGCGACCACCTCGTACTCCTGCTCGGGCAGCGCCTCCAGCTCGTACTGCACCACACGGGCGACGGTGTGCCTGCGCGCGTGCCAGGCCACGAACCGCTCCACGACCGCCCGCATGCTCTCCACGGGCGTGTCGGCACTCTCGGCGGCACGCCGGATCAGTGCGAGCGACTGCTCGTGGCCGCTGCGGCTGATGGCGAACAGCAGCGCCGCCTTGGACGGGAAGTGCACGTACAGGGCAGCCGGGCTCATGCCCGCGTTGCCTGCGATGTCGCGGGTGGTGGTGGCGTGGTAGCCGCGCCGGGCGAACGACTCGACCCCGGCCAGCATCAACCTGCGGGCGGCCTCGGGTTGGACGTCCGGCCAGAGCTCGGCGGACAGCGACATCGTCATACCCGAATTGTAAGCGCACGCTTAGTGTGGAGAGGAGAACGGCAGTGACTTCGTCCGAGCAGACCCCGTCGGGGGAGAACTCGCTCAAGGGCCGCGTGGCCATTGTGACAGGCGCCAGCCGGGGGATCGGCCTGGGTGTGGCCCGGTCGCTCGTCGAGGCGGGCGCGCGGGTGTGCGTCACCGCCCGCAAGCCCGAGCCGCTGGCCGAGGCCGTCGAGGAACTGGGCGGTGGCGCGGTGGCGATCGGCGTGCCCGGCAAGGCCGACGACCCGGAGCACCAGGACGAGGCCGTCGCCCGCACGGTGGAAACGTTCGGCCGCGTCGACCACCTGGTCAACAACACCGGGATCAACCCGACGTACGGGCCGATCCTGGACACCGACACCGACGCGGCGGCCAAGATCCTCGGGGTGAACGTGCTCTCCCCGCTGTCCTGGACCCGCAAGGTCCGGGACGCCTGGATGGGCGAGCACGGCGGGTCGATCGTGAACGTGGCCTCGATCGCGGGGCTGCGCACGTCGCCGGGCATCGGGATGTACGGCGTGAGCAAGGCCGCGTTGATCCGGCTGACGACCGAGCTGGCGCACGAGCTGGCCCCGTCGATCCGGGTGAACGCGGTGGCCCCCGCCGTGGTCAAGACCCAGTTCGCCACGGCCCTGTACGCCGACCGGGAGGAGGAGGTCGCCTCCGCCTACCCGCTCAAGCGGCTCGGCGTGCCCGAGGACGTGGCCGGTGCGGTGTCGTTCCTGCTCTCCGGGCAGGCCGGGTGGATCACCGGGCAGACCCTGGTCCTCGACGGTGGCGTCACGCTGGGCGGCGGCCTGTGACGGCCGCGGGCTTCGACCCGGCCGGGGCGGGGGTCGTCGTGACCGGCGGGGGCAACGGCATCGG
>NZ_KB912507.1:2719-9053 GCF_000383775.1 Saccharomonospora halophila 8 | reverse complement strand
GCGCGGAGGGATCGGTGACGGCACCTTCGGCGCTACTGGCACGGCCCGTCGCACGGATCGACGGAACACGGCGCGACGTGCTCCGGTGGCCACCCGCCGAGCTCCTCGGGGAAGTTCACCCACGCCAGGCCCGCGTCGAACCGCGCCCGCAGGAACTCCAGTCGATCGGTGCTGCCGGGGTCGTGCCCGGCGAGGAAGTCCGCGACCCGCCGGCGCAGGTCCTCGGCATCCACAGTGGACTCACTCATCAGACGTACCTCTTCAGTTCACGGCGGGCCAGGGAACGCTTGTGCACCTCGTCGGGGCCGTCGGCGAACCGCAGCGTGCGCACCGACGCCCAGAGCGCGGCCAACGGGGTGTCCTGACTGACCCCGGCGGCACCGTGCGTCTGGATCG
This sequence comes from Saccharomonospora halophila 8, assembly GCF_000383775.1. Lineage (GTDB taxonomy): Bacteria > Actinomycetota > Actinomycetes > Mycobacteriales > Pseudonocardiaceae > Saccharomonospora > Saccharomonospora halophila. The sequence continues at coordinate 8,657 of NZ_KB912507.1, read as the reverse complement.
CCTTGTCCAGGATCCACTCCACGGTGCGCGGAGTGGCGATCTTGATGGCCTGGATCTCGGTGTGCGCACCGCGGTTGCCCTGGGTGTCCATCAGCCACGCCGTCTTGAACACGAGCTGACGCAGCTGTTCCACCCGCACCCGGGCCTCGGCGATCCAGTCCTGGACCACCCCCTGCTCGGCCAACGTCTTGCCGAACGCCTCGCGGGAGACCGCACGCCGGCACATCAGCTCGATGGCCCGCTCGGCCATGCCGATGGCCCGCATGCAGTGGTGGATGCGGCCCGGGCCGAGCCGGGCCTGGGCGATGGCGAAGCCCTCGCCCTCCCCGCTGATCAGGTTCTCGGCCGGCACGCGGACGTTGTCGAACACGACCTCGGCGTGGTCGCTGTAGGTCTCGTCGCCGTACCCGAACACGCTCATGCCGCGCCGCACCTCGACGCCCGGCGTGTCCCGGGGCACGAGAATCATGCTCTGCTGCCGGTGCGGTTCGGCGTCCGGGTCGCTCTTGCCCATGACGATCAGGACCGCGCACCGTGGGTCCATCGCCCCGGAGATGAACCACTTGCGGCCGTCGACCACGTAGTCGTCGCCGTCGCGGGTGATCCGGGTGGCGATGTTGCGGGCGTCCGAGGAGGCGACGTCGGGTTCGGTCATCGCGAACGCCGAGCGGATCTCGTCGTCGAGCAGCGGGTGCAGCCACCGCTGGCGCTGCTTCTCGTCCCCGAACTGGGCCAGCACCTCCATGTTCCCGGTGTCCGGTGCGGCGCAGTTCAGCGCGGCGGGGGCCAGGTGCGGGCTGCGGCCGGTGATCTCGGCCAGCGGGGCGTACTGCACGTTGCTCAGGCCCGCGCCCAGCTCACCCGGCAGAAAGAAGTTCCACAGTCCGCGTTCGCGGGCCTCCGCCTTCAGTTCGGCCAACACCGGCACGGGGTCGCCGGGGTGCGCCGCGGCCCGGGACTGCTGTTCGTACACCGGCTCGGCCGGGTACACGTGCTCGTCCATGAACGCCTGCAACCGGGCGCGGTACTCCTCGGTCGTGGCATCGAACGCGAAATCCATTCACTCCTCCTCGAGTACGGCGTTGCCGCGCGCCACGAGCGCGGGCACGCCCGCGCCGATGGTGTCGAAGCCCTCGCCGACGGTCTGGCCCTGGGTGTAGCGGTAGTAGATCCCTTCGAGGATCACCGCGAGCTTGAAGAAGGCGAACCCGACGTACCAGTTCAGCGCCGAGGTGTCCCGGCCCGAGCGCGCCGTGTAGCGGGCCACCAGCTCGTCGGTGCCGGGGTATCCGGGAGCCGAGGTGACGTCGCTGATCTGGTCCCCGAGCGCGTGCCGCTCGGAGTAGGCGATCATCAGCGCGACGTCGGTGAGCGGGTCACCGAGCGTGGACATCTCCCAGTCGAGCACCGCCCGGAGGGTGTCGTCCGGCCCGACGAGCAGGTTGTCCAGCCGGTAGTCCCCGTGCACGATCGCCGGCTCCGGTGAGGTGGGCAGCCGCCGGGTGAGCCGCTCCCGCAGCGTGTCTATCCCGGGGATGTCCCGACTGCGGGACCCGTCGAGCTGCGTGCCCCACCGGCGCACCTGGCGCTCCAGGAAGCCCTCCGGCTTGCCGAAGTCGGCGAGCCCGACCGCGCGGAAGTCCACCGCGTGCAGATCGGCGAGCGTGTCGATCAGTGATTCGGCGATCCCCCGGGTCCGCTCCGGCCCGAGCGCGGTCAGCTCCTCCGCCCGGCGGAACGGCGTGCCCTCGACGAAATCCATGACGTAGAACTGCGCGCCCAGCACGGAGTCGTCGGTACACAGCAGCACCGTCGGCGGGACGGGGACGTCGGTGGGTCCCAGTGCGCTCATCACCCGGTGTTCCCGGGTCATGTCGTGCGCGGTGGGCAGGACGTGCCCGAGCGGCGGGCGACGCACGACCCACCGGTTCGTCCCGTCCCCGACCACGTAGGTCAGATTGGACCGGCCGCCCTCGACGACCCGTGCGCTCAGCGCACCGGTCACCAGCCCCGGACGCTCCCGGTCGAGGTACTCGCGCAACCGCGCGAGGTCGAGTCCGGGCGGGTTCTCGTCACTCATGTGACCTCCAAAGTCGTCGCCGGGGCGGGGCGGCACCGGCCGCGCGCCGAGCCGGGGTACCGACCGGTCGGCACGCCGCCGGTGCGGCGCCGCCCGCCCCGGTGCGGACGGATCAGGGGACCAGCAGCACGACCGTCTCGGCGACGCAGGCGGGCTTGTCCTCGCCGTCGATCTTGATGGTCCAGCGCACCACGGCCTGCTTGCCGGTCTGCGCGTCGGTGACCTGCGCCAGCTCGGCGTTCGCCCGGACCCGGGAGCCGACCGTGACCGGCTGCGGGAACCGGACCTTGTTGACGCCGTAGTTGACGCCCATGCTCAGGCCCTCCACGCGGTAGATGGCCGCACCGAGCATGGGGATCAGGGACAGCGTGAGGTAGCCGTGCGCGATCGGCGCGCCGAACGGCCCCTGCGCGGCCCGTTCCGGGTCCACGTGGATCCACTGGTGATCGCCCGTCGCGTCGGCGAACAGGTTCACCTGCTCCTGGGTGATGGTGTGCCATTCGCCGGTGCCGAGGTGCTGTCCCACCGCGGCCTCGAACTCCGCGAGGTCGGCGAACACGCGGGTGTCACTCATGCCTTCGGGCCCCCCGCGACGTAGATCACCTGGCCGGACACGAACGAGGCCTCGTCGCTGACCAGGAACGAGACGACGTTGGCGATGTCGGAGGGCTGGCCGACCCGGCGCACCGGGATCTGCTCGGCCGCGGCGTTCTTGAAGTCCTCGAAACCCATTCCGACGCGCTCGGCGGTGGCCGCGGTCATGTCCGTCTCGATGAAGCCGGGGGCGATCGCGTTCGCCGTGACACCGAACTTGCCCAGCTCGACGGCCAGCGTCTTGGTGAAGCCCTGCAGCCCGGCCTTGGCGGTGGAGTAGTTCGCCTGCCCGCGGTTGCCCAGCGCGGAGGTGCTGGACAGGTTGACGACGCGGCCCCACTTCTGCTCGGTCTGGTGCTTCTGCACGGCCCGGCTCATCAGGAACGAGCCGCGCAGGTGCACGCCCATCACCGAGTCCCAGTCGGTCTCGCTCATCTTGAACAGCATGTTGTCGCGGGTGATCCCCGCGTTGTTGACGAGCACGGTCGGCGCGCCCAGTTCCGAGGCCACGGTCCCCACCGCCGCGTCCACCTGCTCGGCGTCGCTGATGTCGAGTCCGACGCCGAGGGCCCGGCCGCCCTCGGCGGTGATCGCCTCGGCACCCGCCTTCGCCCCCGACTCGTCGAGGTCGAACAGGGCGACGGCGAAACCGTCCGAGGCGAGTCGCCTGGCCACGGCCGCTCCGATACCCCGGCCTGCCCCGGTCACGATCGCGACGCGGGAAGGAGAGTCGGTCATGTTCTTCAGTCCTCCTCATCGAGTTGAACACCGCTGCCCGGACACCGTGGCACCCGGCAGTAAGCGTGCGCTTAGCAACCTACCAGGCGATCCGCCGACGCGGGGGCGCCACCGGGGACGGATCGATCCGGGACCCGCGCACGGACGGTGCGGGGAATCGGCGCACGGAGCCGGTTCAGGCCCCGGCCGGGGCGGACTCGCCCACGACCCGGTCGAGCACCGTGCGCAGCACGTGGCGGTCGACGGTCACGGGGTCGGCCGCGAGCCGGTCGCCGATCCGACGGACGAACCGCTCGGGGGTGAGCACGACGGTGCCGTCGGACATCCGGGTGTGCGGGTCCGTGGTGATCTCGCCGGAGCGGCTCGGGTAGAGCACCAGCGCGCCCCGGATCTCGACCTCGGGCAGCAGCTCGCGGAACGCGTCGATGCTCTCGGCCAGCCGCGTGCCACCGCCGCGGAAGATCCTGCCGTTGCGGCACAGCCTGCCGTCGGCGTCGGTGGTGTAGTGGCCGGGCAGCCAGCGCTTCGACTCCACCAGCACGAGTCGTCGCCCGCACAGCACCGCGTGGTCGACGTCGGCGTAGACCGAGCCGGGCAGGGACACCCCGTGGAACAGGCGCACACCCGGCAGCCGGGTGAGGTAGCGCTCGCACAGGTGCGCCGTGAGCCGTTCGGCGACCTCGTCGGGCTCCGTCCCCGGGGCGCCGAACACCGTCCGGTCACCGAACTCCGCACGGAACGTGCGCACCGCGCGCAACGACTCCAGGTGCCGCCGGACGAGCAGCACGCCCGCGGTCGTGGCGGCGAGCAGCAACAGCGCCCACACGGTGAACGCCCACACCGACGACGCGACCGGCAGCAGCAGCGGCAGTGGCGCCAGGACGGCGCCGCCCGCCGCGCCGAGGGCGGGAGCGTGCCCCGGGGATCCCGGGTGCTCGTAGTGCACCCGGGACAGCGTGCCGGCGAGGTGCCACCAGTCGAGCGAATCCACGTCGACGACCGGCGTGGCAGGGACGTACCCGGGATCGTCCCCGAGGGGGCGGGACCGCGTTCCGGCCGGTCGGGGGGCCGTCCGGGACCGCCGTTCCCGCCGTTGCCGGGTGCGGTCCTCACCCGCGCGGACCCGGTCGTAGGCGGCGCGCATCGCCGGGTCGGCGAGCGTCTCGTAGGCCTCGGTCAGTACCTGGAACGTGTCCGCCGTGCCCCCGGCGTCGGGGTGGGCCGACCGCACCCGCGTCCGGTACGCCGACTTGATCTCCGAAGATGTCGCGTCCGGGGCCACACCCAGCAGTTCGTAGTAGTCGACGTCGGCCACCGCTCACCTCCGCTCGTGATCAACACCGTAAGGCGTGCGGCTGTGGCCGGGACTCGACGCCCGGTCGCTTGTTGATCACGCGGCGTGTGCTAGATCGGCCTGGCGGCCCGGTGTGGAGGAGGGACTCGTCCGGCTCTCCCGCGCCGAAGACTCCGATGTCCTCGATGCCCGCGCTCCCGGCGGTCGTGGTCTGTCCGCGAGTTTCCGCTGCGCCTCCCTACGGAGCCGGGACTCGTGCCGCTTACCCTCTCGTGTAGAGCAACGCGGGACGGCAGCACCGGGGCCGCGAGGCGCGGCCGGAGACCCGCCGCCGGCACGTCCGACCGCGCGGGACCAGGGCGGGCGGCGCCGCGCGCACGCTCTAATCTGTCGGGGTGACGGACGGGGCAGCGGGTGACGACGGGCACGGACTGATCGCGGGGCGCTACCGCCTCGACGAACGGATCGGCAGCGGTGCGATGGGGGTGGTGTGGCGGGCCCACGACCTCCGGCTCGACCGTGGCGTCGCCGTCAAACAGCTGCTGTTGCCGCCCGCGCTCGACGCCACCGAGGCGGACACGGCCCGGCAGCGTGCCTTCCGCGAGGGTCGGATCGCCGCCCGGCTCCAGCACCCGAACGCGATCTCGGTGTTCAACGTCGCCGAGCACGACGGTCAGCCGGTGCTGGTGATGGAGTACCTCCCGTCCCGGAGTCTCGCCGCGCTGCTCGACGACCGGGGAACGGTGCCCACGGAGGAGACCGCCCGGATCGGCGCCCAGGTGGCCGCCGCGCTGACCGTGGCGCACGCCGCGGGCGTGGTCCACCGGGACGTCAAGCCGGGCAACATCCTGCTCGGCGAGGACGGCACCGCCAAGATCACGGACTTCGGCATCTCCCGCGCCGCGGGCGACGTCACGCTCACCAGCACCGGCCTGTTCGCGGGGACACCGGCGTTCCTCGCGCCGGAGACCGCGCGGGGTGCCGACCCGGACGCGGCGGCGGACGTGTTCTCCCTCGGCGCGACCCTGTACGCCGCCGTCGAGGGCGGCCCGCCGTACGACGATCCGGGCAACGAGATCGCCATGCTGCACGCCGTCGCCTCGGGCCATGTGGTCCCGCCCCGCCACGCGGGGGCGTTGACCCCGACGCTGCGGGCGATGCTGCGGGTCGAGCCCGGGACACGCCCGCGCATGGCCGACGTGGAGGTGCTGTTGCGCCGGGTGGCCGACGGC
>NZ_KB912507.1:0-2619 GCF_000383775.1 Saccharomonospora halophila 8 | reverse complement strand
GCGGGGCCGGAGCCCTCCGGACCGCCCGCCGCCACCGCACCGACGGAGGAGACCGCCGCGAGCACGCGGAATTCCGACCGGACGACGTCGGGCACGGCGGCCCCCTCGTCGGAGCCCCGGCCGGAACTGTCCGCCCCGGCCGACCCGGTGCAGGCCGTCGTCGAGTACTACGCCCTGCTGCCCGCCGACACCGACGCCGCATGGCAACGGCTCGGCCCCACCCTCCGGCAGACCGGCCGGGAGAGCTACGAGGAGTTCTGGTCGGGCGTCGACTCGGTCGAGATCGTGGCCCCCCCGGAACTCGTGCGCGACGGTGTCGTGCGGGTCGAGCTCGAATTCTCCCTCCCGGACCGGAAGCCGTCCCGGGAGGTGTACCGCCTGTACATGACCACCCGCGACGGGCACGCGCTGATCGACGACGATGAACGGGTCGGCTCGGGCTAGGTCCGACCGCCGACCGACCGCCGACCCGGAGGGACGGCGGTCAGGCGTGCCGCCCCTCCTCCCCGACGAGTCCGGCGTCCGGCACCGGCGCGTGCCCGTCGTCCCCGCCCAGGCAGTACACGGTGTAGGCGGCGCGGATGACCGGTTGTGCCACGTTGCGGACCCGGACACCGCCCGGCGTGAGGCCGTGTTCGGACCCGTTGTGCGCGTGCCCGTGTAGCGCGAGGTCGGTGCCGGTGGCGTCCACCGCTTCGCCGAGCTGGTAGGCACCGAGGAAGGGGTGGATCTCCGGTGGTTCCCCGTGCAGGGTTTCCGGCACGGGCGCGTAATGGGTCAGCGCCACCCGCACGTCGCAGTCGAGTGCGCCCAGCGCGGCGCGGAGCCGGTCGGCGATGTCGCGGGTGTGGCCGACGAAGGCCTTCATCTCCGGTTCCCCGAACGCGGTGGCGCAGCGGCCCTCGAAGCCGCCGCCGAACCCCTTCACCCCGGCCACCCCAAGCCGGGTGCCGTCCACGGTGAGCACCGTGCCGTCACCCTCCAGCACGCGCATCCCGCCCTCCTCCTCCAGCACCGAGACCACGCCGGGCACGGCGTCGTCGTGATGGTCGTGGTTGCCCAGCACTGCCAGGACGGGCACATCCAGTCCGGCGAACTCCCGGGCCACGATCCGGGCCTCGTCGGGCGTGCCGTGCCGGGTGAGGTCGCCGGCCAGCAGCAGCACGTCGGCACGCTCAGGCAGGTGCGCGAGCGCGGGCCGTAACCGTCCCCGCGCGTCCCGGCCGAGATGCACGTCGCCGACCGCCGCGATGCGGATCATCGCAGCACCTCGGGTTCACCGGGTTGGCCCACCTCCACCACCCGGACGTCGTTGTGCACGGTCAGGGCAGGGTCGAGTTCGTGCAGCACGGTGTCGAGGTGAACCCGGCACCGGGCCGACGACACCGACCCGCTGAGCCAGGCCTCCGCGCCGCGCACACGCACCTGGATGCCGAGTTCGGCGGTGCGGTGGTCCTCGGCCAGCGCCCGGCGCAGCCGTGCGGCCCGGTACTCGGGGGCCTCCGGACGGTGCGGACCGGCGGGGCGTCCGTCGTCGTCGGGGTGGGTCATGGAATCCTCCTCTCCCCGCGGCCGACCCCCGGAGCTGCCATCGGTACGGGCGCGACGTCGTCCGCGGCGACGATGTCGAGGTCGACGAGCAGCACCAGGAACGCCCGCGCGTACGGGGACGGTTCGGTCTCGCTCGCCACTCTGCGCCAGTCCACCTGCTCTCGCACCGCACGGGCGATCGGCAGAAGACCGGTGAAGTCGCACCGGTGCTCGCAGAGCACGAGCAGCTTGTCCACCAGGAGCTCGGTGGCGGGCAGCACAGGTGCCACGGTGGCGCCCACGCGCCTCTCCCCGGCACGGTCGAGCAACTCCGGGGTGACCGGCCTGCCGTTCGGCCGGAAGATCACGTCGACGAGGAAGTCCCCGTCGTAGACCTTGGTCAGCCAGTCCTCGGGCGGGTCGACCGGGCGCATGCCCACCGCGCTGAGAGCCTTGCGCGCCACGGGTGCGTCCTGTTCGGTCACGTACACGTCCAGATCGTGATCGCCGACCGGGCCACCGTGCGCGAATACCGCACACCCTCCCGCGAGCGCGAATCGCACACCCTCGGACCGCAGGGTGTTGGACACTCGAACGGTGGTTCGCAGTAGCTGATCTCGGTCGACCGGCACATCGGCCGGTTACCCGGATCCGTTCGAGGGTATGCGGCTGCCCGGAGGTGAGAGATTATGTCCCAGCCCGATCCGATCCGGATGCAGAAGTACCTCTCCGGGGTGGACTACCCGGCCGGCCGTGACGATCTGGTGCGGCACGCACAGGACGAGGGCGCCGACGACGAGGTGCTGGATCACCTGCGCACCATCCCGGACCGCACCTACGACGGCCCGAACGCGGTCAGCGCGGAGTTCTCGAAGAGCTGACCGCTGACCGGTCGCGGGCACGGTCCCCGCCGCGGCACCTGCTCCCGCCGGGTTCCCGGCCCGGCCGACCCGAGGGGATGGCCCGATGACCGATACGGTCCTGGATCCCGACGCCCCGGCGACCGCGGACACGCGGTCGCTGACGATCCGCAGCCCCGTGGACGGCGACGTCGTCGGCACCGTGCCGACCGCGAGCCGTGCGCGGGTC
>NZ_KB912506.1:154685-156889 GCF_000383775.1 Saccharomonospora halophila 8 | reverse complement strand
GTCCGTGGGGCGCCGCCGCGACCACCCCCGCCGGTCGGGGGCGGGGCGCTCCACGGTGGCGGACAGTCCCGGGCGGAGGGGTCGTCGCTGAGGACGCTGCGGAGGTGGCGCAGCGCCGACACGCCGTCCATCAGCGCGTGGTGGATCTTGCTGTAGAGCGCGAACCGACCGTCCTCGAGGCCTTCGATCAGGTGGATCTCCCACAGCGGCCGGTGCCGGTCCAGCGGTGTGCTGTGCAGCCGGGAGGTCAGTTCCAGCAGCTCCCGGACCCGGCCGGGACCGGGCAGTGCGGAGTGCCGGAAGTGGTAGTCGAGGTCGAGTTCGGAATCCTCGGCCCAGGACAGGTATCCGCGGGTGCTCACCGGGTTCGCGGGTCGCCGCCGGAACACCCGGCGCGTGCGGGTGTGCCGGAGCAGCCCGGCACGCACCTCGCGCAGATGGTCGGGTGCGGCGTCGGCGGGCGGGGTGAACAGTTCGAGGCCCCCGACGTGCATCGGGTGTTCGCGGGTCTCGATCGCGAGGAACACCGAGTCGGTGATCGGCATCAACGTCATCGCGCCTCATTCCGCCGCCCCGACGACGTGGCGACCACGTCGTGGTGGCGAGTCTACGTAACTACGGTGGGTCCATGACGACGATTCCCACCGATCCGGACACCGGCGAGTTCCATCGCGCTCCGAACCACTTCACCGCCCGCATCACCGCCGACGGCCGGGACGGTTGGCCGGTCGAACCGGGCCGCTACCGCCTCGTGGTCAGCCGTGCGTGCCCGTGGGCGAGCCGCGGGCTGGTGGTGCGCCGGTTGCTCGGGTTGGAGGACGCGCTGTCCGTCGCCGTGGCCGACCCGATCCAGGACGAGAAGAGCTGGCGGTTCACTCTCGACCCGGACGGCCGCGACCCGGTTCTCGGCATCCGGTACCTCGCCGAGGCGTACCACGCGGCCGAACCGGACTACGACGGCGGAATCAGCGTGCCCGCGATCGTCGACGTACCCAGTGGCAGGCTGGTGACCAACGACTACCCGCGGATCACACTCGATCTGTCGACGGAGTGGACCGCGCACCACCGGCCGGGAGCCCCCGACCTGTATCCGGAACCGCTGCGCGACGAGATCGACGCGATCAACGGGCGGGTGCACGCGGACGTCAACGCCGCCGTGTACGAAGCGGGCTTCGCCACGACCCGGGCCGCCTACACCGACGCCTACGACCGGCTGTTCGCGTGCCTGGACGAGCTCTCCGACCGGCTGGCGCACCGCCGCTACCTCGTCGGTGACAGCCTCACCGAGGCCGACATCCGCCTGTTCACCACGCTCGTGCGTTTCGACGCCGTCTACCACGGCCACTTCAAGTGCAACCGGCACAAGCTCACCGAGCTGCCGGTGCTGTGGGCCTACGCCCGTGACCTGTTCCAGACCCCCGGCTTCGGCGACACGGTCGACTTCGACCACATCAAGCGGCACTACTACCAGGTGCACGAGCAGATCAACCCGACGCGGATCGTGCCGAAGGGACCCGACCTCACCGGCTGGACGAGCCCGCACGGCCGGGAGGAACTGGGCGGCAGACCGTTCGGGGACGGGACCCCGCCCGGGCCGCCGCCGGAGTCCGAGCGTCCGGGAGAGGCAGTGGTGACCGGGCCCTGAGCAAGATCGTATCCTCGCCCGGTGTCGTCGACCGGTGCGCGCAGCGTTGTGGCGACCCTGTCCGAGCTCGGGGTCGAGGTCACGTTCGGGCTGCCCGGTGTGCACACGCTCCCGCTGTGGGACGCGCTGGGGGAGTCCGACGTCGCCGTCGTGGGGGTGCGGCACGAACAGGCGGCCGGGCACGCCGCCGACGGTTTCGCCCGTGCCACCGGTGACCTCGGCGTCGCCCTGGTGACGACCGGCCCCGGCGCCGCGAACACCGTCACGGCGCTCGGGGAGGCCCTGGCGTCGGCGTCGCCGGTGCTGCTGATCGCCACCGAGGTACCGACCGACCTGCGAACCCCGGGCACGGTGCGGGGAAGCCTGCACGAGATGGCCGACCAGCGGGCGCTGTTCCGCCCGGTCACGAAGGCGGCGTTCGGTGTCGACCACCCCGCCGCGATCGCCGCGACACTGCGCCGGGCGGCCCGTGCGGCGCAGCGTCCGCAGAGCGGGCCCGTCTACGTCGGGATTCCCGCCGATCTCCTGCACCGTGATCCGGCGGCGCCGGATGCCGGCG
>NZ_KB912506.1:143207-154585 GCF_000383775.1 Saccharomonospora halophila 8 | reverse complement strand
GGCGCCGGCTCCCCCGACGCCGGCTCGGACGACGCCGGTGACCGTGCCGAGGCCAAGGGCGGCGACGGCGGCGGTGAACCCGCAGGCGGTGGGCAGCCCGCTCCGAAGAGCGGCGACCCGAAGGGGGAGAACACCCCCGCGGACGCGGACAAGGACGACGGTGGTGACCCCGCTGCGAAGAAGGGCGAGCCCCAGCCGGCCGAGCCGGCCGGCGCCGAGGGCAAGGGCGGTGGTGCGGCACCCGCGCCCGCTCCCGCGGCGGTGGAGCCGGTCGACGAACTCGACGGCTGGATCCGCACCGCCATCGGCATCCTGCAGGACAACGGCACCCCGGTCTCCACCGAGCACGTCGACGAGATCCGGACCATCATCGAGAAGGAGTCGAGCGGGGACCCCAGGGCCATCAACAACTGGGACATCAACGCCAAGCGTGGAACCCCGTCCAAGGGCCTGATGCAGACCATCGACCCGACGTTCGACGCCTACAAGCTGCCGGGCCACGGTGAGATCTACGACCCGGTCGACAACATCATCGCGGGTGTGCGCTACACCTTCGACCGCTACGGCGGCTTCGCCGAGCACCCCGGTCTGGCCTCGATGGCCGAGGGGGGCGGCTACCAGGGCTACTGAGGGGCCCGGACGCCTCCTGCGGGGCTGGTTGTTCCTCGGGTGGGGCCCGGTCGCTTCCGGTGGGAAGGGACCGGGCCCCACGCCTGTCGGGCCACGTTCCGGTTCCGTGGTGCGCCCGATCCCGCGTACCGTGATCATCGGAGGGTGTGGCCGTGCCGTATGCGGGGCATCCGTGCATGGTCCGGACATCCTCGGACGGGTGAGTGACACGGAGGCGTCGATGACGAGCTACGGCAGGGCGGTGCGACACGAACTGGGGGCTCCCACCCGGGAGCTGCGCCGGTGGATCCCCGGCGCGTACGAGGGGTACAAACAGCTCCACGACGCCGTCATGTCCGCGGGGGAGCTCGACGCGAAGACCAAGGAGCTCATCGCGCTCGCCGTCTCGGTGAGCAGGCAGTGCGACGGGTGCATCGCCGCCCACGCCCAGGGCGCGGTCCGCAACGGCGCGACCCCGGGTGAGGCGGCCGAGGCGATCGGGGTGAACTTCATGATGGACGGCGGCCCCGCCACCGTGTACGGGGCCCGGGCCTTCGCCGCCGTCACCGAGTACCACGAACGCGAACACGGCACGTCGGAGCCGACACCGGACGGCTGACCCGCACCCCGAGCGGCTCCTCTCCACCGGGCGACGAGAGAACCCGTCACGGCGAATTCGGCCCCGCCGGTCATCGCGGGGGCCAGGCTACGGCGTCCGGCCCACGACGACCGGCGGCGCCCGTTCGGCTGGAGATCACCGGCGCGTGTTGTCCCGGTGTGGCACGGACGATGAGCATGACGCCCCGACGAGGTCCGAACCGGTCCCGAGGAGGCGAAATGTTCAGACGTGCCGCGACTCTGTTCGCCGCGTTGGCGTTGGCGGTCGGAGGTCTGGCGGGTGTCGCGGTCACCGCGCCACCGACGGCGTCGGCCGATTCCTGCTACACCTGGGACCGCACCCTGCAACGCGGCGCGAGCGGCAGTGATGTCGCGCAGTTGCAGATTCGGGTGGCCGGCTGGGTGAGCTACGGCGAGACACTCGCCATCGACGGGCAGTACGGCCCCGCGACCGAGGCCGCCGTGCAGCGATTCCAGAGCGGGTACGGACTGGCGGTCGACGGGGTGGCCGGGCCACAGACCTACGACCAGATCTACGCGTTGCAGGACGCCGACTGCACGCCGATCCACTTCAGCCATTCCGAGTTCAACGACAACTGCGGGGCGAACAACTACTACGGCGGCAAGGTGTCCGCGGCGACCGCGCGGGAGAACATCCGCCGGGTCATGTGGCAACTGGAGGCGCTGCGGCACGAGCTCGGCGACCGCCCGCTCGTGATCACTTCCGGCTTCCGCAGCGAATCGTGCAACGCCGCGGTCGGCGGATCCTCGACCAGCCTGCACATGTACGGCCGGGCGGCCGACCTCGGACTGGCGAGCGGCCCGACACAGTGTCAGATGTGGTCCTCGGCGCGCTCGGCGGGCTTCGAGGAGATCCTCGGCCCGGGCTATCCGGGTCACAACGACCACGTGCACGTCGGCAACAAGTCCACCCGCTTCTGGCGCGCCCCGAACTGCTGACCCCGACCCCGCGAGTCGACACCCCAAAACTGCGAATTGACGCTGCACGACTGCGAATTGACGCTGCACGGCCGCGAGTTGACGGCCGTGCAGCGTCGACCGCGCTCCCGGCCATGGGCGCGGGTCCCCGGACCGGAAGCGAACTCCGAGGCAGTGGTGTGGAGTCGGCCGCCTCCCGCGTCGCATGTGTGGCCGGGCGCCTCCGCGATCAAAACTCTTCGTGACCGCTCGCTTCGTCCTGGTACGTTCCGGGTGGTCGCGCTGGGGGGGGAAGTCCAGGAACCCACCCGCGGCCTGGTTTCCCCGCTGAGAGTAGGTGCGGTCAATGGCGTGTCGTATCAGTGAGCTCGTGCTCAACTGCCACGATCCCGAGTGGCTGGCGCGATTCTGGTGCGACGTTCTGGACTTCGTCGTGCTCGACCCCGACGACCACGGTGCGATCGAGATCGGACCGCGGGAGGGCTTCGGCGGACCGCAGCCGACTCTGATCTTTCGTCCCAGCACCGAACCGAAGGCCGGAACGCTGCCGCTGCACATCGACGTCAACGCCACCGACCGCGATATGGACGCCGAACTCGAACGTCTCCTGGCGCTCGGGGCCCGCCCGGCCGACATCGGCCAGACCGGCGAGGAGCCCTGGCACATTCTCGCCGACCCCGAGGGCAATGCGTTCTGCCTGCTGAAGGCCCGCCTCGACCCGCTCTGACGGCCAGGTGCCCGAGGTGCGGCGCGACGGAATGATCGCGACTTCGCGGTCCTGCGACGCCGCGGTCGGCGGGTCGTCGACGAGCCTGCACAGGTACGGCCGGGCGGTGACCTCGGGCCGGGGGCCGACGTCACCGGTGCCGTGAGTCGTCAGCCGGTGCTCACGGTCTGACTCTGCACGACGTGAGCGACGGGGCGATCCGCGGAGTCGGTGAGGTCGGTGCCGACCACGATGATGTTTCGGCCCCGATGCAGGGGGCGGGCGAACGCGACGACGTCGCCGTGCCCGACACTTCGGAAGAAGTTGGTCTTCGACTCGATCGTCGTCGTGGTGGCGCCGTCCGGAAGGCCGACATACGCGCACGCGGCTCCGGCAGTGTCCGCCAGTGTCATGAGTACGCCACCGTGCAGGACACCTTCGGCTGTGCAGAGCTCCCGGGCCCATGCGAGCCGGAGTCGGGTCTCCGCCGGGGTCCAGCTGAGCACGTCGATGCCCAGGGTGTGCGCCGCGGGTACGAGCGTGTGCAGCGTCCGGGCCGTCCGGTGCGGATTCGTCGTGGTCATCGTTCTTCCTCCGGGTGGGCGAACAGGACCACGGTCGCCGTCGCGGACGTTCGTGTCGATTACCCGAGAGGTAATGGCATCCGCACAACACCGCCCATACCGTTGTCACGGTGAGTACCCGATGACCCGGACCAGGCACGACCGGCCGACCGCCGGTGAGCTCCTGCGTCGATGGCGCCGACATCGCAGGCTGAGCCAACTCGAACTGGCAACGCAGGCCGACATCTCGACTCGGCACCTGAGTTTCGTGGAGACGGGGCGGGCTCGGCCGGGTCGCGACGTTCTGCTGCGCCTCGCCGAACACCTCACCGTGCCACTGCGCGAGCGCAACCAACTGCTGCTCGCCGCGGGCCACGCACCGTGCTACGGCGAAACACCGTTGGCACAGCCTGCCATGTCGGCCGTGCGTGCCGCCGTGCGTCGGGTGGTGACCGGCCACGAGCCCTATCCGGCTGTCGTCGTCGACCGTGCGTGGAACCTCGTGGATGCGAACGCGAGTGTCACGCTGTTCACCGACGGGCTCGCCGAAGCGTTGCTGACCGCACCGGTCAACGTGCTGCGCGCCAGCCTGCACCCGGACGGTATGGCTCCGCGCATCGTCAATCTCGGCGAGTGGCGTGCGCATCTGCTCACCCGCCTGCACCGGCAGATCACCGGCACCGCCGACCCTGAGCTGGCCGCCCTCTACGACGAGCTGTGCGCCTACCCGTGCGACCAGTCGGAACCCGTCGTCGAGACGCCGGGCCAGGGCGACGTGGTGACACCGCTGCGTGTCCGGCACAGCGAGGGCGACCTCGCCTTCGTGAGTACCGTGGCCACCTTCGGCGCCCCGCTCGACGTGACCGTCGCCGAACTCGCGATCGAGTCCTTCTTCCCCGCGGACACGCACACCGCCTCGGTGCTGCGGCGGCGGTACAACGCGACGGAATCGGACACGATGCCGAGTTCATCCGGAATGTGATTCAGGACGAACCGTCGCGGGGCGTATCTCGCCTACGGCCCGGAGAACACGGTCCCGATGCGTTCGCGACCTTCTGATTTGGGCGCCCTCGGCAGGATTCGAACCTGCGACACCTGCCTCCGGAGGGTTGGGCGCCATAGGGCACTCTGACGCTGCTGAACTGCGGAAACCCACACAAGCAGACACGAGGTAGCGGCGCTGTGGCCAGATATTGGCCGGACTCGATCAGCGGACGCCCGGAGACGTAACGGTCTACAACCTCCGGTCGGGTCGGTCGGAGTATGATCGCGCGCTCACAGTAAGGCCATGGATGGAGGACGCCATGTTGGAGTCTCTCGATGAGCTAGGAACATTCTGGATCCCTGGGAGGGAGGACGATAAGCTTTCTGGAAGATTAATCTTCAATCCCAAGGAATCTGAAATCTCCTTGCTGCTCGTCGGCTCTTTCAGTGATGCCGATTCAATGGGAATGCGCGATGTTGAGCGAATATTTGGATGGGTCGGGAAAAAGAAAGTGACAGTCGACCGATGCTTCACCTCTTCTTCGAAGGTATCCAGCCCCGGAGTCAATAGTACCAGCATTATTGGAAATCGAATCTTCCTAGGTGCGCACATTGAAGTCGATGACTCGTCGTTCAAAGCTGTGACGCTCAGCTTCAGCGACCTTGGTAATTGGGCTAGCAAGTCCGGCATCGTGTATAAGATGGACTCCGGTAGGGCGAGCGATGTGCAGGACGAGGTATTCAGTGCCAGTTACGTAGTTCCCGAAAAAGAGCTCAGCTGGTTCGATCGAGGGAAGATCATATTATCCTACCGACGGCATTGTCCGCTCCGGAGGCGGGAAATTCATCTCGAGGAGTGGCCGACGATCACTATTGAATACGCTACAGACCAACCGCTGAGCTCTATCTGGCAAGATGTCGGTGCGGTGCATGACCTGTTGATCCTTTGCATGGACGGTCATGTCGCGGTCGACAGGTGCATTTTGGAGTCGACGTCCCTCCGTAAACAAGATTTGGCAGGAGGAAATCTCGGCCCGCAGGCTATCGAGTTGCTTGACCTACCTATCCGTTATACACCCCCTCAAGAGCGGAAACCACGATATTATCATGATATGTTGCTAAGCTTTGAAGAACTCGGTGGTATCGACGGGGTCGCGCGATGGATCGACTCGCATCGGCGTTTTAGGCGTTCGCTTGAGTCATTCATGAGCGTAAGGCACGCAGATAAGATATTCGCCGAAAATCGGTTCCTTAACGTAACTTACGCTGCGGAAGCCTTCCATAGGGCTGTCTATGGAGGAAAAGAGATGGAAGAAGGGTCATATAACGCCCAGATGGATAGGTGGCTTGAAGTGACCCCAGAGGAACATCACGAGTGGCTGATCAATCGGTTGCGATATGCGAACGAGCCTTCGCTCAACAAGCGGCTTCAGGGGTTGGCGCAATCTTGCGGTAGTAGCGTTAGGGGGCTGATTGGAGAGAGGGGGAAGTGGGCCTACACGTTAGCGCAAGTGAGGAACCATCTAACTCATTTGAGCGAAGAATCTCATCGTTTCTCCGGGGAAGAGTTGAACTGGCTATCTGAGTCCGTATACTCAGTGGTTCGAGTATGTATGCTGCTTGAGTCTGGGGTAGATAGTTCAGTTCTTGACAGGAAGAGTGGCTCGCATCGGATGATCTGGTATAAAGATCACTTGAGGCAAAGTATTAAAAGCGTGCGGGCGAAGTTGAGGCTCGGCGCTTCCGGATCAATCACTACCTGATGATGATGGCCATCGGACAGTCACCACTACGGAGTTCTGTATTGCTCGCCATGAGTGATCCGTGCCCGGTCCCCACACAAGGTAGTCCCCTTGGCTCGAGAGGATCGCATCGCCGTCGCGGAACTGGACACGGAAGTGTCCCTGGACGAGCAGCACGAGTGTGGTGCGCTTGTCTCCGGTGACCCACTCGGGTCGTTCCTCGCCTGCCTCGTGCACGCCCCACTTGACTTCGAGCGTATCGGTCGACCGCTCTCCTGCTGAGGGGTCGAGGAAGTGTCCGAGGATCCAGCCGCGGTGCTCGGCCCCGTCGTCGGCTGCATTGCCGCTGTACCAGGCGCGCTGGGTCATTCGAGCTCCCATCCAACGGTCGGTAGGTGGACGCGGTCACCGCCGAGATCGTTGAGGCGGCGGAGTGCTTGGAGGAAGGCGAAGACACCTTCGTTGCTCCAGCCGGTGTCACCGATGAGGTCGGTGAGGAGGTCGTGGTCGGTGCTGGAGTACTGCTTGAGGCTGTCGGATTCCCAGTTGGCTTCGATGTGTCCGCCGTAGGTGTTCCAGAAGGTCTCGTCCTGGATGACGACGAGGCTGGCGTACTCGTAGTTCCCGCTGACGAGGTTGAGGCCGAATCCGGTGCACTCCATCTGCCAGGCGTCTGGGTGGTCGGTGAGCCAGCGCATCGGCTCGGAGAGCCGGCTCGGGTGCATCGGGTCGGCCCTGCGTTGGGCGCTGAGGGTGCCGTCGACGTCGTCCCGGCCGAACAGCTCCTCCTCCATCTCGCGCCGCAGTGTGGCTCCGATCTGGGTGTCGTCGCGGTAGTCGGTCAGGGGCTCGTGGAAGCATTTCGGGATGACCGCCAGCCGCCGTGCGGCGTTGAGTACACGCCCGCCGCGTTCCTGGACCAACAGCAGGTAGTCGGGTTCGGCGCGGCGTGGCCCGGCTGGGCGGGCGATGGCGCACAGCGCCAGGGCTCCGCCCGCGCACAGGCGGTTGCTGACGTCGATCACGGTCGCGGCATCGGGGAGGTAATGCTGCCGTAGCGGGAGCGTCTCGGCGGTGGGCTCCTGGCCGCCGGCGAGTACGTCCACGAGTTCGCCTTCGAGCAGGTCCATGGTGAGCGCGTACTCGACGAACGAGCTCATGCCGAAGGCTCCCGCCAGCTTCCCGCGGCTGACGTCGATCTCGGCGAGCCGGTACAGCGTGGCGTCGACCATGCGCGTGTTCGTCTCCAGCGTTTCCGCCACACGCCGCACCGCGCCCTCGATCGCCTGCGGATCGCCCGTCGGCTGTGGTGTCGGGGTGCTGACGAGGGCTGCCCGGTCGTGTTCCGGGGTGAGCGGGCAGTCGAGATCAAGCCAGTCGGCTCGGGTGAGCACGCTTGTCCGTACCCGCTGACCGTCGCCGTAGCGGGCGCTGTAGGTGCCGTAGCCGGGCGGCATGTCGGCGTAGAAGGCGTGGAGTGCTGAGGCGATGTCCTCACGTTCGATGCGGCTGCGTCGTTGGCCCCGGTCTTGCAGCTCCATCGGATCGAGCTCGACCACGGTGGCGGCCACGCGCTGACGGGCGGTGCCGGGTGTCCACTCGGCTACCCGATCGAGCCACGCGAGCCCGGCACCGATGTTCGGGTCAGCGTTGAGACGCTTCTCCGCCTCCGTCAGGTCCGCGTTGCTCGGTGAGTCCGCTGGAGTGGTCTCGGCCGTGATCATCAGCCCGAACCGTGCCTGCGCGGGCTCAGGCGCTTCGTAGAGCACCGTGTCGAGCGCTTCCTGCATCTCGGTGGTGAGCTGCGCCTGTGGGTTGGCGTTCCACTTCGCCACGGTGCGCACCGCCGTGCCGAGGCGTTCGGCGAAGCGTTCGTTGGTCAGCCGGAGAGCCTTCTGCAGGGCACTCGCCCGGTGACCGGTCCAGACATCGATCACGTCCACGGCGACGCTCCCTTCCCGTGTTCCTCGGCGACTGTCAGCCGAGTGCATCGCGGGTGCACTGTCGGTTCATCGCTGGTCAGCGGTTCACCGCCTTGAATGAAAGGCATGGAACACAGCACACCGCGCGAAGGTCGCACCGGGCTCACCCCCGGCGTATCCGCGGTGACGGATCGACTGGGAGGAAGCCATGCCGAAGAAGAATCAGACCGTCCTGCCGGCCGCCGGCGGTGGCAGCAGCGTGTTGCCGAAGCTGCTCGGCACGCTGCTGCTGCTCGGTGCATTGGTCGTGGTGGTGAAGCACCCGGCCGACGCAGCGACGTGGGTGCAGACCCTGGGGACCTGGGTAGGCGGTGCAGCGGACGGCGTGGCCGCGTTCTTCCAGCAGCTCGCGGGTTAGGACGCGGACGCATCCTCGATCCTCCGCACGCGCTGTTCGAGGTCAGCCAGAGCGTTCTCGAGTCGAGCGACGCGGTCTGGGTCGGGAGCGACGGACTCGCCCTCGGACACCTGCTCAAGGTGCCGCGACGGCCACCCCAACGCTTCCGAGATCGCCGCCAGCGTGTGCGGTGTGCGCCGCTTGGCGACGCCGTGCTGCATCTGTCGCAGGGTCGCCGGACTCACCCGCGACTTGCTCGCGAGTTCCGCCTGCGTCATCCCGAGTTCGGCCAATCGAGTGTTGATGGCCTCGGCGACCGCGTTCCAGTCCTTGCCCACTAAGACCTCCTACACGCGCTTCTACCAGCGCCAACGATAGCGCTACAAGACCCGACACAGGGTCAACTCGCCAACACAACGACACGTTCCCTTCGCTATGCCGCTTGCGTAAGCGCTATTAATAGCGCTACTGTCAGCGGTGCAATCGACAGGAAGGAAGCACATGAAGACCGCACGGATCACAAGTCGCCGGGCCCGCGAGGTCGTGGCTGTGGCGACGGACATCGATGTTTGCGCTGCGCAGCGGGAGGGGGACGCGCACGTGGAGCGGGAGGAGATCGAGCGGTTGCTCGATGAGGTTGATCGGGAGTTGGCCGAGGAGGAGCGGACCGCGGCGGTGCGGCTTGATCGGTCGTTTCTCGATGCGCGTCGGGCGTGGCGTGCGGTGCGGCGGGGTGAGCGCGCGGTGTTGCGGGCGTTGCCGTCGCGGTGGGACGTGGCCGACTCGGCGGGGGAGGTGGCGTGATGGCGGCGTCTGTGGAGGCGGTGACGTTCGCGGTGGTGTTGCCGTCGTTGTTGGTGGCGCATCAGGTGGCGGATCACTGGGTGCAGACCAGTCACCAGTCGGCCCGGAAGGGTCGTGCGGGCTGGGTGGGCCGGTGGAACTGCGCCAAGCATGTGGCCAGCTACACCGTGGTGACCGCGGTGGCGGTCGGTGTGGTGTGGGCAGTGCTGGGGCTGTCGATCACCCCGGCCGGGTTCGTCGCGGGCCAGGCGGTGTCGGCGGTGACGCATTACTGGGCGGACCGGCGCACGACGTTGGCGCGGCTTGCCGCGCTGCTGCGGCTTGAGGGGTTCTACCGCCTGGGCGCTCCCCGTCCGGGGCGGGATGACAACCCGAGTCTGGGCACGGGGGCCTACCAGCTGGATCAGTCGTGGCATTGGGCGTGGTTGTTCGCCGCGGCGCTGGTCACCTCGGTGGGGGTGGCGTGATGAGCACGGTGGATGTGGCGCCGGAGGCGTTCGGGCTCACCCGCGAGCGGGCGTTGTCGGACGGGTCTGCGGTGGCGCATGTGGCCACACTGATCCACGAGGGCGCGCACGCGGCCTGTGCCCGGTTCCTGGGCCACGAGGTGCGGGAGCGGACGGTACGGCTGCATCCGGAGGGGCAGCACGTGGGCATGGTGCGGTGGTTCCCGACTGAGCGCACGTCGCCGGTCGAGCGGGTCCGGGTCGCGATGATCGGCCCTGCGGCGCAAACGCTGTGGCTTGAGGGCCTGGCTCGCCGGTGGGGCACCAGCACGGCGGAAACCAACTGGGTGGGCCCGGATGATGTCGACACCGCCCGGCCCTATCTCGCCGCCGCCGGCTTCGAGGGCGAGGTGACCGAGGCCGTGTCCCGCGCGTTCCACTCCGCCACCGGCGTCGCCCAGCGCCTGTGGTCCGACATCGTGCGCGAGGCGCTCAGCATCACCAGCGACTGCGACTGCCTGCCCCGCCCCGACCTCGGGGCGGCCCGGACTGATCCGCCCGCCACGCCCTCCTCGTCCGTTCCGTCCGCCATTCCGGCCAGCAGCACGACCACCCCGATGGGAGCACCGATGATCGAGCAGGTTCGCCACGCGATCAGCCTGTCCACCGACAAGGCCGAGACCATCCAGGCCGCCCTCAGCCAGGCCGCCGCCGAGGCCGCCGAGATCCGCGCGCTGCTCACGGAGGCGCTGCAGGGCAGCGGCTCGGCCGAGGCCGAGCAGGCGTTGGCCGCGATCGCCCACCTCGACGAGCAGCTCCAGATCCCACGCCAGGCCCTCGGCCACGCCAGCGAGGCCCTGTCCACCTACGCCGCCCGCCTGTGAAGCCCGAGAAGGAGGCGCGTGATGGCCCTGCGCTGGCACACCACCGCTGACCCCGGACCGGCCCATTCCGCCAAGAACACAACCGGCCCGGGGCTCCCCCACCAGACAGCAACGGACTCGAAGGGAAGAGGACTGATGGTAGACGAGCCCAACACCCCGCAGGCAGGGCCCGAGCGGGTGTTCCCGCTGCCCCGCCCGGAGGCCGACCCGCGGTTCACGGTCGGGCTGCTGCTCGACGTCACGCAGGTACTGGCCCGGCACGGCTACCCGGCGGACCAGGCCACCGGCCACGACCTCGCCAACTTGCGACAGGCCCTGTTCGGCTTCCTCTACGCCCCGCAGACCGCCGACGGGGGTGAGGACTCGTGAGCATGGCCGACATCCTCGCCACCCACGGCGGCTGGCGGCTGGCGCTGTTCGCCGCGGCGGTGCTGCTGTACCTGCTCATCCACGCCGCGCGCCTGCCGTTCGTGGCCGTTGCCCGCCTGTTGGCCGGGCTGCTGCGCGGACTCGACACCCGCCTATCGGCCGCACTCACCCCGCCTGTGACTCGTGCCGGAGGGAGTAGCCATGCCTGACACCACCACGACCGAGGTCGACACCACCATGCAGGGCGAGTTGGCCCGGCGTGCCGACTCGGCCCACCGCAGCCGCGCCGACCGGGTCAGCTCCACGCTCGGCTACTACAGCCCGGAGTTGGCCGCCGCGACCACTCTCGGCGGCCTCGGAGCCGTGCTGTGGCACCCGGCCGTGGCGGCCGTGGC
>NZ_KB912506.1:139010-143107 GCF_000383775.1 Saccharomonospora halophila 8 | reverse complement strand
CCCGCCGCCGCGCGGCCGAGGTGACCGACACCGCCGGGGATCTGGTGCGGCTGGACCGGGCACGACGGTGGGTGCCGGTGATGGCCGGTGTGCCGGCACTCGGCGCGATCGCGGCCGGGGCGGTCAACGTCGGTGCGGAGCTGTCCCGGTTGTTCCCGCACACCCCGGTGATCCCGTGGGTGGTCGAGCCGATCCTGACCACGCTGATCGTGGCCATCATGCTCGCGCAGATGGTCGGCATGGCCCCGGCCGTGGCCACCGCGCGGGACGCCCTGCGGGACGGCTACGTCCTCGCCGAGGTCGTGCTGTTCCTCCTCACCGGCGTACTGGCGGTGGGACTGCACTACGTTGACGGCCCCACCCCCGACCGCCGGGCCACACCGGACGGGGCGTTGGTGTGGCTTGTGGTCCCCATCGGACTCGCCCTGTCCATGTGGCTTGTCCCGAAACTGCGGGCCGACCTCACCGCCAAGTTCGTCGCCGCCGAGAACCGACTCCGCGAACAGGCTCGCGACGAGGCGTCCCCCGTGGCGTCTGACCTGCATCGGAACAAGGCCGGAAGCACCGACCGGGATACCACCGCCCCGACCATTCCGGAGCCCTCGCGGAAAGGCTCGTTCGCCACGCACCGGGCGACGCTGCAGCGGCTCGTCGGCTCCGGGGAGATCGACCCGCACACGGTGTCGGTGAATGCGGTGAAGAACCGCCTGCGGTGCCGCCCGGAGACCGCCAAGACCCTGCTCGCCGAGTACCGCACCGGGGGTGAGCAGTGATGGCTCAGACCATGCACATCGTCAAGCCGAAGCTTCTGCGCTCGCCGCAGGGCCGGGTGCGGACCTACTGCGGCACGGTCCTCGCCCGCGGTGAAGGCGCACCCGAGACCGCCCCGATGTGCGCCGCGTGCATGCGCGCGGCCGGGTGGACCCACGACACGAGGGGGAGCAAGTGACGACCCACGATCACACCGAACACCACGACACCGACCGCACCGTCGTACCGCTGCGCCCGACAGCCCACACCGCCACCGACGACGTGGTGGATGCCGAGGTGGTGGCCGAGGAGCCTCGGCCGACGTTCGGTACCCGGCGTCTGCCGGTGCCGCACATCAGCGAGGAAACCCGGCTGCGGCTGGCCGAGGGCGCGGTGGAGTTGCGCCGTACTTCGGCGCCGTATGTGCAGACCGGCACGAAGACGGTCGTGCGGCACGCCCTGTACGTGCCGGCCGGTGCGGCGGTGGTCGCCAAGCGGGTCCGCGACACCCGTGGCGTGAGCAGGTACGAGCGGATGTTGCAGGCCGCCGAGGTGGCCGGGGACTGGGACAAGGCCGCGGAGTGGGAAGAGCGCGAGGCCCGGGCGAAGCGGGAGCGGCATCAACGCCGCATGG
Source organism: Saccharomonospora halophila 8 (assembly GCF_000383775.1). Lineage (GTDB taxonomy): Bacteria > Actinomycetota > Actinomycetes > Mycobacteriales > Pseudonocardiaceae > Saccharomonospora > Saccharomonospora halophila. The sequence goes on along the minus strand of NZ_KB912506.1, from coordinate 141,723 downwards.
ACTGGCTCAAGGCCCCCACCCACCTCGCGAAGGCGGTGGCGATCTCGTCAGCCGCTGGGATCGGCCTGCTGCTCGCGCTGGGGGTTGTGCTCGCGGTGGCCGACGGCAACGCGGGGATGGTGTTGGAGCCGATCGGCGCGGCCATCGACACGGTGCGGTGGCTGTGGTGGTTCGGCACCGCCTACGGCGCGCTCCTGCTGACCGGCAGCCTCGGGTTGGGTGGGCTGTACCTGTGGGACCAGGGCCGCAAGCACTCCACCTGGCAGCCGCGGTGGGCCGCCCCGGTGCAGGCTAACCCGGAGGAGCGGGACCTGGTGCCGGACGAGGGAGCGATCGTGTCCGCGCTGCGGGAGCTGGGCTACGCACCGTTGACGCGGGCGTTCAAGGAAGGCTGGCAACCCCGGTGGGTCTCGCCGACTACACGGGTGGGCCGCGGCTGGCACACCCAGTTGCTGCTTCCCCGGCAGGTGCCCGTGGAGGAGATCGCCAAGCGTAAGCACGTGCTCGCGCACAACCTGCTGCGCAAACCGATCGAGGTCTGGCCCACCGAACCCAAGGACCAACCGGGAGTGCTCGATCTGTGGGTGGCCGATCAGGGCATCCTGACCGGCCCGGTGGACCCGTGGCCGCTGCTGCATGAGGGCACGACGGACTACTTCAAGGGCGTGCCCGTGGCCGTGGACGTGCGGGGCGAGCAGGTCACCGGTCAGCTCATGGCCCGCAACTACCTCGTCGCCGGGATCATGGGCTCGGGCAAGTCCAGCCTGGTGATCTGTCTGCTGCTCGGGGCGATGCTGGACCCGCTGGTGGACATCGACGTGCACGTGCTGGCCTACAACGTCGACTACGACCCCATGACCCCGCGGCTGCGGAGCCTGGTCAAGGGCGACGACGAGGAACACATCGAGGCCGCCATGACCAGGCTGCGGGAGCTGGCCAGCGAGGTCAGCGAACGGGGCCGCATCCTCGAAGCCCTCGGCGGGGAGGAAGCCAAGGTGACCCGCGAGCTGGCCGAGGCAGACACCCGGCTGCGGCCCACCGTGGTGGTCTTCGACGAGGTGCAGGAGCTGTTCACCCCCCGCAACAACAGCAAAGACGAACGCCAGAGGGCCGAGGAAGCCAAAGAACTCGCGTTGAAGGTGACCAAGAAGGCCCGCAAGACCGCGATCACGCTGCTGTGGGTCACCCCCGACGCCGACGCCACCAGCCTCCCCCGCGGCATCTCCAAGACCGCCTCCAACCGGGTGGCCTTCGCCATCAACGACCACCAGGGCAACGACGCGATCCTCGGCACCGGCATGCACAAGCGCGGCTACTCCGCCACCACCCTCGTCGCCGGGGAGGACGTCGGCACCGCCATGGCCGCCGGCTTCGCCAAGGTCCCCGGTCTGATCCGGTCGCACTACGTGCGCAAGGAGAAGGGCGTGGACGAGATCACGCCCGTGGTCGAGCGGGCCGTGGCCCTCCGCGAACAAGCCGGACTCACCACCGGCCCGGCCCCGGCCGTGGTCGAGCCGGCTGCCGAGGTTGATCCGTTGGCCGACATCGCCGCGGTGCTCGGCCAGCAACCGAGGATGAAGACCCGCGAGGTGCTGCAACACCTGACTGAGCGCAACCGCACGGTCTACGGCGACTGGACTCCGCAGCGACTGACGTCCTACCTCGACGACTACGACGCCGCCCCTTACAAGACCGAAGGCGCCATGCAGGTCTCCGCCGCTCGCGTCCACGAAGCACTCACCGAACGTGACCGCGACCACGACGGCGACACCGAACCCACCGAGGGCGACGACTAAGGGAGGCCCAGGGATCGAGGGAGTTTTCCCTCACTGCCTCCCTCACCCGCCTCCCTCTGCATCACCAGGCACAACACCCCGCGAGGGACCCGAGGGAGGCAGCACTCAACAGCCGCCTCCACACCTCCAGAACGCCCTCCACACACCACCGGGGTGGCTCCCTCCCCAGGAAGCCACCACCACACCCCTACCCAATCACTGCTACGCAACGTAACCGCGCCGAAGGAGCGTGTCGCATGACGAACGCCGACATCCTGCGTGAGTGGGCGCTGTACTGCGCCGCGATGGGGTGGCCCGTGTTCCCTCTCGTATCTGCCTCGAAGCGGCCCGCGATCCGTGGGTGGGAGCAGCGCGCCACCGTTGACCGCGATCGGATCGCCCGTTGCTGGGAGGCCGGTACCTACAACATCGGGGTAGCGACCGGGCCGTCGCGGCTGCTGGTGGTCGACCTCGACACCGCCAAGCAGCCGGGCGAGCACGACGGCGTGACCGCTTTGGCCGAGTTCGCGGCCGGGCGGGGTGTGGCGCTGCCGGAGACCTACACGGTGGCCACGCCCTCGGGTGGGCGGCATCTGTACTTCGCCCTGCCGGACGGAGTGAGGCTGCGCAACACCGCCGGCCTGCTTGCCCCGCGGGTGGATACCCGCAGCGGCGGGGGCTACGTGGTCGCGCCCGGCTCGGTGGTCGCCGAGGGCGGGTACGAGCTGCTCGACGACACCGACCCCGCGCCGCTGCCCGGATGGCTGTTGCAGGCCCTGTGCGAACGCCCACCGACGACCACCGCGCCGCCGCGGGACATGCCGGTGCGGCAGGCGAGCGCGTATGCCGCGAGCGCGGTGCAGGGGGAGTGCGACGAGGTCCGCGCCGCGCCGGCGGGGCGGCACAACGAGGTGCTGTCCCGGGACGGCCTACCGGCT
>NZ_KB912506.1:126942-138910 GCF_000383775.1 Saccharomonospora halophila 8 | reverse complement strand
CTACACCGCCCGCACACCCAACACCACGAACCAAACGAACTAACGAACAAACCCACTGACCAGCACAAACACCGCCGCAGCAGGCCGCATTAGTTCGTAGCCCACGAACTAATGAACCGCCGACACCCGGCGAATCCGCAGGTCACAGCATTCCTTCGTTAGTTCGTTTCCTTCGCCACGCTCTCACCCGGTTCCGAAGGGAGTCGCCATGTTCATCGCCGCCGCCGTCCGCTGTGACCACACCGCGCAGGGAGCACGCCCCGCATGAACAGCACGCACACGCACCTGACCGTGACCGCCGTCTGCGAGGAACTCGGCATCGCCCGATCGACCTTCTACGAATGGCGCGCCAAAGGCCGCGCGCCCCGCTGCATCAAGCTGCCCAACGGCGAGATCCGTATCCGCCGTGGTGACCTCGACACCTGGGTCGAAGACCTCTACGAGGAGGCCGTCTAAGTGGCACACTCCTACCGCGTCCGAATCTGGAGTTTGCAAACGCGGAAGAACAGCAACGGCAGGATCACGAGCTACCGAGTCCGCTGGCAAGTAGGCGGTACGGAGTTCGCCGAGTCCTTCAAGACCCGCGCCCAGGCGGACAGCTTCCGTGCGGACCTCGTCTCCGCCCAACGGCGTGGAGAGTCGTTCGATCTGCCGTCCGGCCTACCGTCCTCGGCGGGCCGGACGGCAGAGGACATGTCCTGGTTCGACTTCACACGCGAGTACGTGGACATGAAGTGGCCCGACCTCGCAGCGACGGCTCGACAGACGGTGGCCGAGTCATTGATCAGAGTGATGCCCGTCTTCACCCCAGCGGGTCGGAACGCGCCGGAGCCGCACGAGGTTCGGTCAGCACTCCGACAGTGGGGATACAACACCGGGCTTCGACAGTCGGAAGAGATTCCCGCGGACGTACAAGCGATCCTTCGATGGTGCTCACGCAATACAACGTCGGTCCGCACGGTGCAGTCCCCCGATGTCCTCCGAGAGCTGCAACGCGCTGTCACCCGGCGTCTGGACGGGAAACCGTACGCCCCGACCGTCGCACGCAAGACACGTTCAGTGCTGTGGAACGCCCTCGACTATGCCGTGGAGCGGAATCTCATCGACACCAACCCGTTGGCCACCGTGAAGTGGACGGCGATGCCGAAGGGCAGGAGGAAGGTCGACAGGCGTGCGGTACCGAATCCGATGCAGGCACGGGCACTTCTGGCCGCCGTTGGCGAGACGCTCCGCAGTGGTCCGAGGCTGGTGGCGTTCTTCGGGGCGATGTACTACGCCGCCCTCCGCCCGGAGGAGGTCGCAGCGCTGACGAAGCGGAATCTCTCGCTCCCTGAGCCGAGGTTCAACAGCGAGGCGGGACAACGTGAGTACGGCTGGGGAGAACTGCATCTCGGCGATGCGAATCCGCACGTGGGTGCGCGCTGGACCGACTCCGGACGCCCGCGGGACCAGCGGCACCTCAAATCCCGGGCGGCAGGGGAGGGCCGTGCAGTGCCGTGTCCCCCGCCTCTCACAGCACTGCTGTGGGAGCACATCGACACCTACGGCTTCGGGGAGGGCGGCCTCGTGTTCCACGGAGAGCGTGGAGGCGAGATTCCCATGATCACGTACACCCGAGTGTGGCGTGCTGCCCGTGAACGGGCACTGACTGCGGAGGCGCAGACGACGCCGCTGGCGCGTCGACCGTACGACCTCAGACACGCCGCTGTGAGCACGTGGCTTGCCGCTGGGGTGGATCCTGCGAGGGTCGCGAGCTGGGCGGGGCACTCGGTCTCGGTGCTGTACGAGATCTACGCCTCGTTTCTCGACGGTGGCGAGTCGGCTGCGCGTCAGCGCATCGAGGCGGTACTGGGGACCGGGCCGAGGTGAGAGCCGGCTCTCTGTCCTGCGGGGCAGTGTGGCCGGGCATTGGCCGGAGCCAGCCGTAGAGTACGGGAGTTGACCGGACACAATCGGACACCGAAGAAACGAGCCCTGACCTGCGTGTCCGCTGGTCAGGGCTCGTTCTCTATGGTCAGCATCGGGCGCCCTCGGCAGGATTCGAACCTGCGACACCTGCCTCCGGAGGGCAGTGCTCTATCCACTGAGCTACGAGGGCCCATCGCCGTGCGACACGAGAAGCGTACCGCACGGCCCGGGCGGGGGGTGCGGGCGGGGGTCGGTCCGGCCGCTCCCGCGGGTGGGTGGTCCGTGTGCTCCGCGCTCCGCCGGTTCGACACTCCGAGTGACCGAGCGGGTACGTTGCGTTTACCGAACGGTGTCCGCGGGAAGCAGGTCGTACGGTGGGCGCGTGGCGTGAGTCAGGGGAGCCTCACCTCACCTCGCGATGTATTGCAATCATGCGCATGTCGCTATATGTTCGCGACGGGGCGAAGGAAGGAGGCACGGGCATGGGGCACGGCCACGACCATGTCGCGGTCCCGCGGTCCGACAGCGCGTCCGGCAAGTACGTGCGGAACCTGGCAGGGGCGCTCGCCGTCGGTGTCGTGTTCCTGGTCGTCGAACTCGCGGTGGGGTTGGCGACGTCGTCGCTGGCGCTGCTCTCCGATGCCGCGCACATGTTCACCGACGTTCTCGGCGTGGGGATGGCGCTGGCCGCGGTTGTCCTCGCCGGGCGGAGTGGGCCGACGTTCACCCGCACCTTCGGCCTCTACCGGGGGGAGGTGTTCGCCGCGCTGGTGAACGCGGTGCTGCTGTTCGGGGTCGCCGGGTACGTCCTCTACGAGGCCGTGTCCCGGGTCGTCGATCCTCCCGAGGTCCCGGGCCTGCCCGTGCTGCTCGCCGCGGCGGGGGGACTCGTCGCCAATGTGGTGGCGTTCCTGCTGCTGCGCAGAGGGGCGGAGGAGAGCCTCAACGTGCGCGGCGCCTATCTGGAGGTCCTGGCAGATCTGATCGGGTCGCTGGCCGTGCTGGCGAGCGGGGCGATCACCCTGCTCACCGGGTGGCGTTACGCCGACCCGATCGCGGGTGTGGCGATCGGGCTGTTCGTGCTCCCGAGGACGGCGGTGCTGGCCCGGCGTGCGTTGCGGATTCTCTTCCAGCACGCGCCGCGCGGCATCGACGTCGCCGGACTGAACACCGCACTGCACGCGCTGCCCGGCGTGGAGGACGTGCACGACCTGCACGTGTGGACGCTCACCTCGGGGATGGAGGTGGCCTCGGCCCATCTCACGGTCGGCCCCGGCACCGAGACGGAGCCGGTGCTCCGGCGGGCCCAGCAGTTGTTGTCCTCGCGCTACGCGATCGAGCACGCCACGCTGCAGGTGGAGCCACGCGAGTCGGCCGAGCGCTGTGCCGAGTTGCCCTGGTGACCGGGCGCGCGGCGACACTCGGTCGGCGTGGTCGTCCCAGGCAACGGGCGGCCGGTCAGGGGAACGGCAGCGGCTCGGCGCCGCGCTCGGTGAGCATCGTGTGCATGAGGTCGACCTCGGCGCCCTGAACGTCGAGCATGCTCTGCGCGAGCATGCGCACCGCCCGCACCTCGGCGTGCTCGACGGCGTACCGCGCCATGTCGACGCCACCCTGGTGGTGCCGCAGCATCAGCTGGAGGAAGTAGACGTCCAGCTCCTCGCCGGACAGCGACCGCATCCGGGCCAGCTCGTCCTCGGTCGCCATCCCCGGCATCAGGGGATCTCCTGCGGACCTCGGTGCGTGCCCGTCCCCGTGCGCCCCGCCATCGCCGTGCGTATCGCCATCGCCGTGCGTATCGCCATCGCCGTGCGTATCGCCATCGCCGTGGGCACCGCCGTCGCCGTGGGCACCGCCGTCGCCGTGGGCACCGCCACCTTGGCCGGACATCCACGTCATCGGTTCACCGACGGCCTGCTCCGGTTCGCCCCACAGCATGAGCCAACCCTTCATCCGGCCGATCTGCTCCTGCTGTGTGCTCCCGATGTCGAACGCGAGCTGGAGGACGGCCCGGTCCTCACTGCGGTCGCGTATCCAGTTCGACATCGTCACGGCCTGCACGTGGTGCGCCGCCATGTCCTGGGCGAAGCCCACCGAGACGGGGTCGGCCCTCGCCGTGCCGGACGCCGCCGTGTCGGCCCCGTCCCGGTTCTCGGCGAGCAACATCCCGCCGGTCGCGCCGACCAGCAGGAGGGCGACCGCCAACGCTCCGGCGATCACCACGCGCGACCAGGTCGGTGCGCCCGCCACACCGGAACGTGCCGTCCCGGAATGTCCGGACTCCGCCGTCTCGTCCGATCGGGCCGTCTCCGACTCCGCCGTCTCCGACTCCGCCGTCTCCGACTCCGCCGTCTCCGGGTGCGCCGCCTCGTCCGACTCCGTCCCGAGGCCGTGCCGGGTGTCGTCCGGCTCCTCCTGTCCGGTCACCGGTCAGCCTTCCGTGGTCCCGCCGGGCTGCTGCCCGCGGCCCATCTGCCGGGCGGCGTCCGAGCCGTCGTAGTCCATCGGCTTGGCGTCCGGCCCCGGCGGCTCCGCGTTGAACGGCGGCGGGTTGTCCGGGTCGAACTGGCCCGGCCCGAGCGCGTCGCAGGAGGCACCCACCTCGGGGTAGGTGTTCGGGTTGCGGCGCAGTGCGGCGATGAACTGGTCGATGCGTTCGTCGGTGACGCTGTCGACCTTCAACTGGTGGCCCCAGGACTGCAGCGAGATCGGGGAGTCCAGGCCGGGGTAGGGCGACATCATGGTGTAGGGCTTGCCCTCCACCCGCAGTTTCAGGGTCTCCAGGTCCTCACCGGTGACCTTCTCCGGGTTGTAGGCGATCCAGACGGCGCCGTGCTCGAGCGAGTGCACCATGTTCTCGGTCCGCACACCCTGCTCGTAGACGGTGCCGATGCAGGCCGCCCAGACACCGTCGTGCGGGCCGCCGAACGGGGGTGTCCGGTCGTAGGCCACACGTTCGGTCGGCAGCACGTGCGCACCGCCCTCATAGGTCTCCGTGACCACACCCTCGATGTCGGTGGAGGGGTCCGGGTTGTCCCGCGACGGGGCGAACGACGCCTCGGCCGAGTCCTCCCGTTCCCGCTGGGCCCGCTGGTCCCCGGAGGCCACGTAGTAGTAGCCGAACACCGTGGCGGCCAGCAGGACGATGGCCGCGACCGCGCTGATCGTGCCCCACGGGACCTGCTTCTTGGCCGCCACCGATCCCCGGGCCGCCGAGACGGCGCTCTTCGGGGCGCCCTTCTTCCTGCTACCGCTGGCCATGGCTCCTGTCGTCTCCGTTCGGCTGCCGTCGCGCACGGCGACGTCGTCCCCGCTCGTGCAGTGTAGTGATGCTCCCGACGGTCGGTGTCATCGGACGCGGCGGACGGACTTACACTCGCCTGGTGACCCCTGCCGCTCTCGCCGACCTCGTCCGTTCGTCCGCCGTACGTGTCCTGGCCGACCGTGGCCTCGACCACAGTGCGCTGCCCGAGCGTGTCACGGTCGAGCGACCACGCAACCCCGAGCACGGGGATTACGCCACGAACCTGGCCCTGCAGGTGGCCAAGAAGGTCGGGTTGGCGCCGCGTGAACTGGCCGAGGCGCTCGCTGATGTGATCTCGAACACAGACGGGGTGGAGTCCGCCGAGGTGGCCGGTCCGGGCTTCCTCAACCTGCGGCTGGCCGCGGACGCCCAGGGGGAGATCGTGCGTCGCGTGCTGGAGGCGGGTGCCGCGTACGGCCACGGCACGACGCTGGCCGGGCACCGCATCAACCTGGAGTTCGTCTCCGCCAACCCGACCGGCCCGATCCACCTCGGCGGCACCCGGTGGGCCGCGGTGGGCGACGCGCTCGGCCGGGTGCTGGCCGCGCAGGGCGCCGAGGTCACCCGGGAGTACTACTTCAACGACGCCGGCGCGCAGATCGACCGGTTCGTGCGGTCGCTGACGGCCGCGGCCCGCGGCGAGGACGTCCCCGAGGACGGGTACGCGGGTGCCTACGTCGACGACCTCGCCGCCGAGGTCGTGCGCAAGGAGCCGGACGTGCTCGCCCTGCCCGGGCCCGAGCGGGACGAGGTCTTCCGCAGGCTCGGCGTCGGCCTGATGTTCGACGAGATCAAGCGCAGCCTGCACGAGTTCGGCACGGACTTCGACGTGTTCTTCCACGAGGACTCACTGCACTCCTCCGGTGCGGTGAGTGACGTGGTCGGGGAGCTGAAGCGGGCGGGCAGCCTGTACTTCGCCGACGAGGCGTGGTGGCTGCGCTCCACCGAGCACGGGGACGACAAGGACCGTGTGGTCATCAAGTCCGACGGCGACCCGGCCTACATCGCCGGGGACCTGGCCTACCTCCGGGACAAGATCAACAGGGGGTTCGACCTCTGCCTCTACATGCTCGGGGCCGACCACCACGGCTACGTCGCCCGCCTCAAGGCGGCCGCCGCCGCGATGGGGCACAGCCCGGACACCGTCGAGGTGATGATCGGGCAGATGGTCAACCTCGTCAGCGGGGGCGAACCGGTGCGGATGAGCAAGCGCGCGGGTACCGTCGTGACGCTGGAGGATCTGGTCGAGGCCGTCGGCGTGGACGCCGCCCGTTACGAGCTGGGCCGCTACTCCGTCGACTCGACGATCGACATCGACCTCGACCTCCTGCGCAGGCACACCAACGAGAACCCCGTGTTCTACGTGCAGTACGCGCACGCCCGGCTGGCCTCGTTGCAGCGCAACGCCGCCGAGCTGGGGCTCGCCCGGCGTCCCGACGCCGACGTCGGGCTGCTGACCCACCCCAGAGAAGGGGATCTGATCCGCACGATCGGGGAGTTCCCCGATGTATTGACAAAGGCGGCCGAGTTGCGCGAACCGCACCGTGTCGCCCGGTACCTGGAATCGCTCGCGTCGGCCTACCACAAGTTCTACGACGTGGCACGGGTGCTGCCCCAGGGCGACGAGGAGCCGACCCCGCTCACCGACGCCCGTCTCGCCCTGTGTGAGGCCGCGCGTCAGGTCCTGGCCAACGGTCTCGGACTGCTCGGCGTGTCCGCACCGGAGCGGATGTAGCCGACGGCCGGGGCGAGGCCCGGTACCGGGCGGGCACGGCGGCGTAGCGTCGACACCGTGGCCGAGTCCGTAGCATCGCGTGGCGCGTGCGCGCGCCGCGCGCGTTCGCCGTAGAAGGAACAAGCAATGTGCGCACACCCCGCGGGGCCCCGGCACGCGGAGGTCCACCCGCACGTGGACCAGGCCGGGTTCCCGCCGTCCACACCGGAGGAACTGGACCGGCTGTATCCGAAGGTCTGGCCCCGCAACACCTACCGCGCGCCCGACGGTGTCGTGCGGATCGCGGGCGTGGACGTCCGCGAGCTCGCCCGCATCTACGGCACGCCGCTGTTCGTCATCGACGAGGCCGACTTCAAGTCGCGCTGCGCCGAGTACGCCGAGGCGTTCGACGACCCCGCGCTGGTGCACTACGCGGGCAAGGCGTTCCTGTCCACCGAGATCGCCCGGTGGGTGGCGGCGCAGGGGCTGAGCCTGGACGTGTGCAGCGGCGGGGAACTGGCGATCGCGGAGCGCGCCGAGTTCCCGCCGGAACGCATCACCTTCCACGGCAACAACAAGTCGAGCGCCGAGCTGGACGCCGCGGTCGGGGCCGGGGTCGGCACGGTGGTGCTGGACTCGTACCACGAGATCGCCCGGCTGGCCGACATCGCGGAACGGCACGGGGTGACCCAGTCGGTGCTCGTGCGGGTCACCGTCGGTGTCGAGGCGCACACCCACGAGTTCATCGCCACCGCGCACGAGGACCAGAAGTTCGGCTTCTCGCTCGCCACGGGTGAGGCGCACGAGGCGGTGCGCCGGGTGTTCAACACGTCGTCGCTGCGGTTGTCGGGGCTGCACAGCCACATCGGCTCGCAGATCTTCGACACCGACGGTTTCGAGGTCGCCGCACGGCGGGTGGTCGGCCTGCTGGCGGATCTGCGCAAGGAACACGGCCCGGAGCTGCTGGACCAGCTCGATCTCATCGATCTCGGGGGTGGGTTCGGGATCGCCTACACCGACCGGGACAACCCGCCGCCGCCCGCGCAGATGGTCACCCAGATCCGGGAGATCGTGCACAAGGAGTGCTCCTTCGCCGACCTGCCGGTGCCGAGGATCGCGGGGGAGCCGGGCCGGGCGATCGCCGGTCCGGGCACCGTGACGCTGTACGAGGTGGGCACCATCAAGGACGTCGCGCTCGGCGACGAGGCGGTGCGCCGGTTCGTCAGCGTCGACGGTGGTATGAGCGACAACATCCGGACCGCGCTCTACGACGCGGCCTACGACTGTCGGCTCGTCTCCCGGTCCAGCGACGAGGGGCGGCCGGGGACCGTCGCCGCCGCGCTGTCCCGCGTGGTGGGAAAGCACTGTGAGTCCGGTGACATCGTCGTCCGTGACTGCTGGCTACCGGACACCCTGGCCCCTGGCGATCTCGTCGCGGTGGCGGCCACCGGCGCGTACTGCTACTCGATGGCGAGCAACTACAACCGGCAGCCACGCCCCCCGGTGGTCGCGGTGCGCAACGGCAACGACCGGCTGCTGCTGAGGCGGGAGACGAACGAGGACATGCTTCGACTGGAGGTGTCGTGAGCGACGATGTTCGGGGCGCTCACGAAAGCCGACCGGGTGCGGGTGTCCCGCAGAGCACTGGAGGTGTCGTGAGCGACGATGTTCGGGGCGCTCACGAAAGCCGACCGGGATGGGCCCCCGCTGCGGCACAATCATCGGCCGCAGTAGGGGAGGGTGTCCCGCAGAGCACTGGAGGTGTCGTGAGCGACGATCGCGAGGCGCCCGTGAAGGTCGCGCTGCTCGGCTGCGGCACGGTCGGCGGTGAGGTGACGCGGACCCTGCTCGAACACGCCGACGAGCTCGCGGCGCGGATCGGTGGCCCCGTCGAGCTGGCCGGTATCGCGGTGCGCCGCCCGGACAAGCATCCGGAACTGCCGCAGCACCTGCTGACCTCGGACGCGGGCGCGCTCGTGGAGTCCGATGTGGACCTCGTGGTCGAACTGATCGGCGGGATCGAGCCGGTGCGCGGCTGGCTGTTGACGGCGCTGCGCAAGGGGAAGTCCGTGGTGACCGGCAACAAGGCGCTGCTGGCCGAACACGGCGCGGAACTCTCCGCCGCGGCGAACGAGTCCGGAGCGGACCTCTACTACGAGGCCGCGGTGGCGGGTGCCATCCCGCTGCTGCGCCCGCTGCGGGAGTCCCTGGCGGGGGACCGGATCACCCGTGTGATGGGGATCGTGAACGGGACGACCAACTTCATCCTGTCCGCCATGGACTCCACGGGCGCCAGCTACGGCGAGACACTGGACGAGGCGACCCGGCTCGGCTACGCCGAGGCGGACCCGAGCGCGGACGTCGACGGGTACGACGCCGCGTCCAAGGCCGCGATCCTGGCGTCGCTGGCCTTCCACACCCGGGTCACGGCCGCCGACGTGCATCGCGAGGGCATCTCGGGGATCAACTCGTCGGACATCGCGGCGGCGCGGCGGCTGGGCCGGACGGTCAAGCTGCTCTCGATCTGCGAGCGGGTCGAGAACGAGGACGGCTCCGAGTCGGTCTCGGCCCGTGTGCATCCGGTGATGATCCCGCGCGGACATCAGCTGGCGGGCGTCGGCGGTGCGATGAACGCCGTCTACGTGGAGGCGGCGGCCGCGGGCGAGCTGATGTTCTACGGTCAGGGTGCGGGGGGTGCGCCGACGGCCAGCGCCGTGCTCGGTGACCTCGTGTCCGCCGCCCGGAACCGGGTCGCGGGCGGCCGTGGTCCCCGGGAATCCGCCCACGCGGCGCTGCCGGTGCGTCCGATGGGGCAGACCCCCACTCGGTACCACATCAGCCTGGACGTCGCGGACCGGCCGGGTGTGCTGGCGCAGATCGCCCAGGTCTTCTCGGTGCACGACGTGAGCATCGCGGCGGTGCGGCAGCGCGACAAGCACTCGACCGCGAGCCTGGTCGTGGTGACGCACTCGGCCCCGGACGCGGCCCTGCGGGCCACGGTCAACGAGATCGGCAAGCTCGATGTCGTCCGGGAAGTGGTCAGTGTGATGCGGGTGGAAGGCGAGGAATCGTGAACAATCCCGGCGAGAGCGGCGCGGACGACACCGCCGCGCAGGACCGTGGACGCGGGGCCCGGCCGGGCTGGCCCGGTGTCCTGGCCGCCTACTCCGCGCGGATCCCGATCCCCGAGGGCGCCGAGATCGTCACCCTCGGGGAGGGCAACACGCCGTTGCTGTCCGCTCCGCACCTGTCCGAGCTGACCGGGTGCGAGGTGTACCTGAAGGTCGAAGGGGCCAACCCGACCGGGTCGTTCAAGGATCGCGGGATGACGCTGGCGATCACGCACGCGAAGGCGAGCGGACTGCGGGCGGTCATCTGCGCCTCGACCGGGAACACCTCCGCCTCGGCCGCGGCCTACGCCACGCGCGCCGGACTGACCACCGCGGTCCTGGTGCCCCAGGGCAAGATCGCGATGGGGAAGATGGCGCAGGCCGTCCTGCACGGCGCGCGCATCCTGCAGATCGAGGGCAATTTCGACGACTGCCTCGAACTCGCCCGCAAGACGGCGACGGACTACCCGGTGACCCTGGTCAACTCGGTCAACCCGGTACGGCTGGTGGGACAGAAGAGTGCGGCGTGGGAGATCTGCGACGTGCTCGGCCACGCGCCGGACATCCACTGTCTGCCGGTGGGCAACGCCGGCAACATCACGGCCTACTGGCGCGGCTACCGCGAGTACGCGGCGGACGGACTGACGGACCGGGTGCCCCGGATGTTCGGGTTCCAGGCGGCCGGGGCCGCCCCGATGGTCAGCGGCGAACCGGTCGCCGACCCGGAGACGGTCGCCACCGCGATCCGCGTCGGCAGTCCCGCGTCGTGGGACTCCGCCGTGGAGGCGCAGACCGCCAGCGGCGGCCTGTTCGACGCGGTCACCGACGAGCGGATCCTGGAGGCGTACCGGTTGCTGGCCGGCCGGGAGGGTGTGTTCGTGGAACCGTCCTCGGCGACCGGGGTGGCAGGTCTGTTGAAGACCGCGGCGGACGGCAGGCTCCCCCGCGGGGCGACCGTCGTGTGCACGGTGACCGGGCACGGACTGAAGGATCCGGCCACCGCGTTGGAGAACAGCGTGGAGGTGGAACCGCTCGCCGTGGACCCGCGCGCCGTGGCCGCCGCGCTGGAACTGTCGTGACACCACGTCCCGGCCGGGCCTCGTCATTCCGGGACCCGGTGTTCCGGGACCCGGCGTTCCGGGACCCGGAGGACGGGAACACGTGAGGACCGCACGGCCGAGTGGGGAGAGGGACCGCGTGAGATACACGATCACCGTGCCGGGGTCGACGGCGAACCTCGGCCCCGGCTTCGACACCTTCGGTATGGCGCTGGGGCTGTACGACGTCGTCGAGGTCGCCGTCACCGGGTCCGGTCTCGCGATCGAGATCCGCGACGCCGGGGCGGGGGACATGGCGGAGGTTCCCACGGACGACACCCACCTGGTCGTGCGCGCGTTGCGCCGGGCCTGCACCTATCTGGGGGTGGACGTGCCGGGGCTGTGGCTGCGCTGCCACAACGCCGTCCCGCACTCCCGGGGCCTCGGGTCGTCGGCCGCGGCCGCCGTGGCGGGGGTGGCCGCGGGATACGCCCTGGCGGGCAAGGATCTCGACGACACGGCGCTGCAACTGGCCGCCGAGTTCGAGGGGCACGCCGACAACGCCGCCGCGAGTCTGCTGGGCGGGTTCGTGGTGGCCTGGCAGGACGAGGGGGCGTTCCACGCCCAGCGGCTGACACCGCACCCGTCCCTGAGGCCGGTGGTGGCGGTCCCGGACGACCGCTCTTCCACGGGGCGGACGCGGGGGTTGCTGCCGGAGACCGTCCCGCACGCGGACGCCGCGTTCACCGCGAGCCGCAGCGCGCTCGCCGTGCACGCGATCACCACGCGCCCGGACCTGCTGTCGGTGGCCACGCAGGACCGCTTGCACCAGGACTACCGGGAACCGGCGTTGCCCGCCACGGTCCGGCTCGTGCGCGCGCTCCGGGCCCGTGGC